>CAYOED010000051.1:0-26416 GCA_964402925.1 uncultured Lachnospiraceae bacterium
AGCATTGTGGAAATGTGCATAACAGGCTATGGAATCATGGATAACTCTATTCACAATTCCATGAGATAGCCAGTTATACACATTCCCACAATGCCGACGACGACGGAATCTCCCTCATTCAATCTTTTTTATCAATGGCAAATAAAGTACTATTCCAATGAAGCAGAAATTTGTTTATAATTGTATATGGAAAAGATATAAAATTTTTGAATTTTGGTATTGACTCTCTCGTGGCGTAACGGTTTACGATTGAACCGAAAGGAGGAAATAATGAAAACCGTAAAGGACGTGTCAGAGATAACCGGAGTAAGTATAAGGACGTTGAGATATTATGATGAAATCGGTTTATTAAAGCCAACGGAATTAACGGAAGCAGGTTATCGGCTCTATGACAACAAAGCATTAGAAAAGTTGCAGGAAATTATGTTCTTTAGAGAATTGGAAATTCCATTGACAGACATAAAAAAAATCATGGATAACCCTAATTATGATAAAGAACAGGCTTTATTAGCTCAAAAATCTTTATTGGAGCAGAAACGGAATCGGCTAAATGGGATTATTGAGTTAATAACAGATGTAATGAAAGGAGTTAATACTATGAGTTTTGGAGCATTTAGCAACGAAGAAGTACAGAAAATGGTAAACCATACTTTGGAATGTATGTCAAAAGAAAGCCTTGATGAGCAAGTGCAGAAATACGGAAGTATGGATAAGTACAAAGAGCATTTGGTTTCCGGCTTTGCCAATGAGCAGGCTACCGCAGATTTATTGAAGTGGTATGGCAGTAAAGAAAAAGTAATAGAATCTGTTATGCAGTCAACCGGGAGCAGCGAAGAAATAAAGCAGGAACAAGAGGAAAATGCAAAAATCTATAAACAGTTTATGGCTGCAAAAGAAGCTGGTAATATGGATATGGCACATTCCGCTGTTGAAATGCTTGCAGAGAATTACAAAACAATGTTTGTGCTTGATAATGCAAGAAATATCCTGCTTGATTTGGCAAAAGAATATTTACAGGGCGAAAAACTTGCAGAAGCAACCGATAGCCAGTTCGGAAAAGGCTGTTCTGAATATGTCGCTCATGCCATTCAGCATTATTATGGGGCATAACAAGGCGAAATGACCACAAACTATTTACAATGGGCGGCGGAAACAGTATATTTTCCTGTTGCTCGTTGTATTTTGCTAATTACTTAAAAAGTAATTAATTTGTTCCCCATGTGGGAGAAAGGGGGAATTTTCTATGGGTTGCACGGAAGCATACAAAGAACACATTATGTATACTTTCAACGGCTTCTGCAAAGTTGTCATACGCTATGCCGCTATCAACGCATGGCGTGACCGGAACAGGCGGCGGCAAAAAGAAATATCCTTTGAATACCTCACAGAAGAAAAATTCTATCCTCTAAACACATCAGATGAAGCTCTCAAATCACCTTACGAACAATACCCCGTTACAATCTGCGGTCAGACAATTATCCTCGCCAATGGGGAGCTTGCCGCCCTTGAAAACGGGCATATCAACCAAGACACCGAGGACAGCATAAAACAGCGGCTTATCACTGCACTGTTCCAGTTCCGTTTTGATGAATAATAAGTGTGAAAAGCCTATTCCATTTTGGTTCAAAAGAAGATATAATAAAGTCAGCGACAAATCGACATTTATGGAGTGAATCAATATGCAACTTGGAACACAGAAGGTAAAAATAAACAACATGGATATAAAACGCATTTACTTTGAATCCTTTCCTAAAAGGGAGCGCATGCCATTTCCCCTGATGGTGGCAATGTCTAAATTGTGGAATACGAAATTTTTCGGCTTTTATGACGGTGACATTCCCTGCGGATTTATATATTTAGCTTCTAACAGGAAGATCGTATTTGTGATGTTCTTTGCTGTAGATAAATGCCTTCGCTCAAAAGGCTATGGTAGTTTGATATTGCAGCAAATAAAGAATAAATATCCTGATAAAAAGATAATTGTTTCAATTGAGCCTTGTGATGATATCGCTCCAGATATTGAGTTAAGGAAAAGGCGTAAAACGTTTTATATGAAAAATGGATATAAAGAAACTGGATATATGATGAAGCTGAATGGCGTAATGCAGGAAATAATGGTTACAAACGGAGAATTTATAAAAAGAGAATTTTGCTCTTTTTTCTTAACCTATAGTTTTGGCTCTATATATCCGAAAATATGGGAACAAACAAATATAAAAAGCAACTCTAACAATGAGTAATTCAACTTTCAGTTTGTCGAACTGTAGTTACATGAAAACTGAATAACCGCCGCCCATAACAGGCAGCACACCGAAAAGGAACTCACAAAAAGGTTTCCTGTTTTTTTGTGCCCATTTTTGGCATTTTTGAAAATTGTCAGTATTATGCCGTGAAAAGAGGAAATCAGCTTTTGGAGTTGACAAAATCCAAAGTTATCCGTGGAGGGCGGCGAAAAGAAATTTTTACAAATTCCCGCCTATTCCGGCTTGTGTGGTTTTGTAAGGAATAAGAGGAAATTTCCGCAAATCTCCGTCAATTCAGCTTTGTGTGGTGTTGTAGGTATCAGAGGGAGAAATACCGCCGCATAAGCTGTCAGAATCCCCGCCCGTCGAGGAAATCAGCGGAAGCCCACACAGAGGAAGCCGCTACTTTTTTAGAGCAAGATTTTACCACAGTACCAAATTTCGCTTATCACTCATTTTGTCCTGCGGGAATCTTGTTGGGGTTGCCACCCCAAACCCGCCTTATTGCGGCTTGCGCCGCTTGAATGAATCCACCCAAGAAAGGAGGTCTACGACCATGAAAAGATACAACATGCCCCACCGAAGCCGGGTAATCAAGACACGCTTGACCGAGGAAGAATACACAGAGTTTTCCGAGCGTGTCACCCTCTGTCAAATGAGCCAAGCCGAATTTATCCGGCAAGCCCTTATCAAGATTTCCTGCTGATTAATTCCCGGCTGGAAAGAAAAATCAAAATCTTTCAATTCTTTATGGTGTGGAAAAGCCCCTGCTTTCACCATGGAACGTGCAGCATTTTCTGCTTTGTAGTCTGCCTCATAGTTGGTCAGTTTCAACAGCCCTTCTGAAAAGGAAAGTCCATTTGGTGACACAATATGTCCTCTTTTTTGAAAGAATGGGACTGTTGTGCTATGGCAATATAATGTTTCTCATGATAATTTAATTTTTTTTCACTCAGGCTGTGCAATGTTACAAGAGTTGTGTTATAATAAATATGTATGTAATTGTCATATACCTGTAATTTCATCTCCTTTCCAATGTATTCCGGTGGTACGGAATACTGTGAATTTTTGTATGTTACCATACTGGATGGATTTACCTTTGAACGGTATGTGTCAATCCGATAATGCTTTCTTATTTCTTCTGCTGGAAGGGGATTTAAGAAAGCTTTTTCTTTCTGAAAGTATAACAGCGGAATTCGTCCCGTGCCCTGGTTCACCTGGCTGTTGGTGCGGTTATTGATACGTTCCACAAGTTCGCATAATTCCGTATAATCAAGACGTCCGCTGTAAGCACGGATTTCATCCAGTATCTTCATGGGTGCTTCCACTTTTGCCTTGGTCTGTGGTCTTCCTGCCATGCATGGACTGACCCGGAAACCATAAAATTTCTAAATCTACAATAGTGTTGCTTTTTAAAATCATACTGTTTACCTCCCAGGTAACAGTATATCATTTGTACATTTTTATTTTGGATTTTTTGTACATATTTATTGTACCATTTATATACGGTTCAGCCTTTTGAACAAGGAGCATGTAAGGCTTTTGGAGCAGATGGAGCAGGAGTGCAGGGCAGGAAGCAATCCGCTTTTCAAAAACAAACTGATTATACAGTGCATTGAGGAACACTATGCAAAGCTTGCCGGCAGGAAGCCAGATGAAACAGATGAAACGATTTTAAGTTGTTTTCTAATGATGTTATTGATACTTATGGTGACTACTTGTGGTTACAGTAATGATAATAAATAAAGTTTAATGTTCATGAGTATTGTCTCATTTGTATAGGTTGGTTTGGCGATTAACATTATACACTAAAAATGGGGCAATGTTCTTTTTATTTGCAAAACTCCAATAAATCAAGGATATAACAATAAAAGGTAGGAATCTGTTGAAAAATCACCATCTGTATCAAGGGGTAATTGCGGTCTTCTGGTGACAGGTGGGACCTGTCACCATGACCGGAGAAAGAGAAGTATATAGGATGTGAAAGGGATTTTCACGCATTAAACCGAAACCGCTCTTTTAATTTCTCAAGCATTTTTTCAGCAATGGGAGTAAATATCTGATATTTTTTCCATATAAAATACAGTTTTGTTTCAAGTATGGGTGTGAGCGGACGGAACACCAGACCGCTGTCAGGACTTGTATCAATGAGATGTTCAAAGGTCAGAAGATATCCCAGTCCTTCTTTCACAAAAAGAGAGCCATTGTAGGATAGACGAAACGAGCCTTCCAAGTGCAACTTGTCTATTTTGTTTCCACACCATCTGGGAATGTCATGGCTCCAACCCTGTTCCGAGCAGAATAAAGGAAGTCCGGTCAAATCATCAACAGAGACTGACTGCTTTTTTGCAAGAGGGCAGTCATCAGGCATGACAACACCCCATAAATCTGCTTTCGGAAATGTCAGATAATGGTATTTATCTGTACTTGGTTCCTCTGCCAGAACAGCAAAATCAATGACACCTTTATCCAGTTTCTCTGTAACCTGTTCCGTGTCCCCACTGGTAATGTGATACCGCAGGTCAGGATAGGAATTTTTGAAACACTTAATCTCAGCGGCAAGATGTCTGATTTGATAGGATTCTGCCAGACCAAAATAGACTTCACCGCCTAATACATCATCCAGCGAGAGAAATTCCGTAGTAATTTTGTCTGCCATCGACACAAGGTCTTCGGCACGCTTGCGGAGCAGGACTCCTTCTTCCGTCAGTTCTATGTGGAAGCTGTGACGGATAAACAGTTTCTTTCCCAGCTCATCTTCCAGTGATTTTAACTGTTTGGATAGTGTTGGCTGGGTAACGTGCAGAAGCTGGGCTGCACGAGTCATATTTTCTTCCCTTGCCACAGCAAGAAAATATCGCATGGTTCTTAGTTCCATTGATTTTCTCCTTTTTGTGATATTCTAAAAATTCATATCATGATATAAATTATAACCATTAGCAAAAGAGAAGTCAATCGCTTATACTAAAATCACAGCAGGAAGGGTTACTAGGAAGGGAGGCGGTCATACGGAGGATATCATTCAGAATATGAAAGATGCAGGCTGTGATAGGGAAATCATTACAAAGATTTGCAAGCTGTATGCTGATGGGCAGATTCGGGAGGCTGTGAAAGTCCTAAGGCGGCATCGCTGCCATTTGATGGAGCAGTTACATGAAAGCCAGAGCAAAGTGGACTGTCTCGACTTTTTGGTCAGGCAAATGAAAAAGAGTGAATATATAGAAAAATAGAATGCAGGAAATGCAGAGAAAGGATGGTAATGTAAAATGGCAGAGACTATGAAACTGGAATTGTTGGAGGAGTGGGATAAGACATTCCCGAAAAGTGAAAAGGTAAATCACAGAAAAGTAACCTTCCATAACCGTTATGGAATCACTTTGGCAGCAGATTTATATGAACCGAAAGGGACAGAAGGCAAACTGGCGGCAATCGCTGTATGCGGACCGTTTGGTGCTGTAAAGGAACAGTCTGCCGGATTGTATGCCCAGACAATGGCAGAACATGGTTTTCTCACGTTGGCATTTGACCCATCATTTACCGGAGAAAGTGGAGGAACGCCCCGCTATATGGCATCACCAGACATCAATACAGAGGACTTTCAGGCAGCAGTAGATTTTCTTTCAGTGCAGGAAAATGTGGATGCAGAGAAAATCGGTATCATCGGTATCTGTGGATGGGGTGGCATGGCACTAAATGTGGCGGCTCTGGATACCCGCATCAAGGCAACCGTTGCATCTACGATGTATGATATGAGCCGTGTTAATGCGAATGGATATTTTGATGAAAATGATAATACCGACGACCGGTATGAAATCCGTAAGGCACTGAATGCCCAGCGAATCATTGATTACAAAAATGGCAGTTATGAGCTGGGAGGTGGAGTTGTTGACCCTCTGCCGGAAGATGCACCATTTTTTGTTAAAGATTATTATGATTATTATAAGACATCCCGTGGCTATCATGCCCGTTCGCTGAACTCTAATGGCGGCTGGAACAAGATTGGCTGTATGTCTTTTATGAACCAGCCTATTCTCTGTTACAGTGATGAAATCCGTAGTGCTGTTTTGGTAATTCATGGAGAGAAGGCACATTCCTGCTACTTTAGTAAGGATGCTTTTCAGAAACTGAAGGGCGATAATAAGGAACTGCTGTTGATTCCGGATGCCGTCCACACAGACCTATATGACCAGATGGATGTGATACCATTTGATAAACTGGAGAAGTTTTTTAAGAACAATCTGAAATAAGCAAATCATGATACTGGATGACAAGCTAGGTGGTGCTAATTTGAACTATTTTTGTAGCAGTTCAGGCAGGTCTTGCACACTCTGCTTTAAAGACCGTAAAAAAGACTAAAACAGGATTGGGAATGGGGCAATTTACATGCGGAGCTTGCCTCATTCCGTAACAGGTCAGCCCTCGGCTGAACTGTTACCTATTTTTTAAGCTGGCATCGCCTAACCAGTATAGCAATTAATTTAGTATTTGTATATCAAGTAAGGATGGTTTGAAGTTAGATGAGGAGGATATGATGCAGGTTCTTGTTGCCTATTAAGAAATTTATAGAACAGGAAACAGCAAAATAGTGGCTGTACAATAAAAATTATTCGTGTTAGAATATTTTTATATAAATTGGAGTGGAAAATATGTGATGAGTAATAAGACGGAGACGAATATAACATTGGTACACATCAAAGGTTTCAGTTGACTGGCTGTTGGGGCTGTCAGATGAAACCATCACTACATTAGTTGATGATATTGCAAATGCCCAATAGAAGGGTATTTCAACAAATTTGACTTTGCTTTCCTACAAGTCTCTTTCATTTTTTGCCTTGTAGCAAAGCGGAAAGGTATGATCGTAAAAATGAAAAGAATATTGACATTTCCCCTGGCTTTTATACTGATAGTTTCAATCAGTCTTTCAGGCTGCTCAAATCAGACAAATGCAACCGACTATTCAGATAAATCAAACTGGGCATATTTTAAAACGGATACAACAGACAAGATGGCGGACGCATTTTTTGTATGTCCGACTGTTTATTTTGGCTCAGATGACTCATACAATATGGATCTTACAGATGAGGATACAAAAGCAAACTTTCTTGGTGCAATTAATATGGAAAAAGAAATCTATGACCATGACAGTCGTTTCTTTGCACCATATTATCGGCAGGTTGGGTTGAATGTTTACTCAATGGAAACCAGTGATCGTGAGCAGTATCTTGAACTTGCATTTGATGATGTTAAGAATGCTTTTGAGTATTATTATGAAAACTGTAACGACGGCAGACCGATTGTTCTCGTAGGATTTTCACAGGGAGCGGATATGTGTATCAGGCTTATGAAGGAGTGCTTTACGGATGAGAACAGACAAAATCAGCTGATAGCCTGCTACGCAATCGGATGGAGTATTACCGAAGAAGAAACAAGGGAATATCCTCAGCTAAAATTTGCGGAAGGCGAAAGCGATACAGGAGTGATTATATCCTTCAACAGTGAGGATGAAAGCATTGACGATTCGCTCACTGTTCCGAAGGGAACAAAAACCCTTGCAATCAATCCTCTTAACTGGAAGACAGACTCAACGATTGCAGACAAAAGTCTTAATCTCGGCGCCTGCTTTACCGATTATGACGGCAATATTACAAAAGAAATCGACAATCTTACAGGTGCATACATTGATGATGTCCGAGGCACATTAAAGGTAACAGATGTAACGCCTGAGGAATATCCTGCCGGACTTGAGATATTTGAGGATGGTATTTATCATCTGTATGACTATCAGTTCTTTTATCGCAATTTACAGAAAAATGTTCAGACACGAATTGCTGCCTATCAGTAAAATCTGGTGAAGGGATCATGAAAATTCGCCTTCGGTCGAAGGGCTTAGAACAATCAAAATTTACATTTTTCTATTGTCAATAGCTCTTTACACTTTAAATAGGACAGGGACAATTCTGAGTGTAATCAGTTCACTTTTTTTGTTATTTCCTCCTGTAGTGTATGTAGAAATACTTCGGCTGCCTTTGTGAATACTTGATATTTTTTCCAGACAATATTAAGTCCTACCTCAATTTGTGGTTCTAGTGGGCGGAAACATAGAGGACTGTTTTCATATTCTGGTATGATATGCTCAAGGCATAAGGCACAGCCCACATTTTCTTCAACCATCAGAGAGGCGTTATAAAGAAGGTTGTAGGTTGTAATGATATGGAGGGATTCATATTGCTTGCCAAGCCAGCCGGATAATTCGTTATGTGCCAAAGACTGGCGGGATGCAATCAGTGGAATTCCTTGTAAGTCTTTTGGCTTTATCCCTTGCTTTTTCGCAAGTGTGTGGTCACGCCGCATAAGTAATCCCCATCTGTCTTTTGTAGGGAGTTTGATAAAATCATATTTTTTGATGTCTGCAGGGTCAATTAAAATTCCAAAATCCAATAGCCCCTGGTCTAAACGTTCTGTCACATCATCAGCATTGCCGCTGAATAAATGATAAGAAATGTCAGGATGATTTTTTTGTATTTTTTCTGCAATTTTAGCAATAAGCCTCATCCCCTCTGTTTCTCCACCGCCAATATAGATTTCACCACTGATATTTTCACCAGAAGAACTGATTTCGGATTTGGTTTTGTCCATCAATGCCACCATTTCTTCCGCACGTTTCCGCAAAATCATTCCCTCTTCTGTAAGGGTTACTTTACGGTTTCCACGAATTAGGAGCTGTTTGCCGAGTTCTTCCTCCAGTTCCTTTAATTGTCTCGATAAAGGCGGCTGAGTCATATTGAGTGATTCGGCTGCCTTTGTTATGCTGGCTTCTCTGGCAACAGCAAGAAAATATTGTAATACCCGGATATCCATCGTTCCCCTCCATACTGTTTTCACATATTTGTTTATTGTGTGATAACTGTTCATGGTTCTGAACAGTTACGTTATATGAAAATTAGTATAACAGTTTTTGGAATACCTTTCAAGTATGGGAAAGTATTTAATATATGTATTTGATATTTTGTACTGTACTTGCTAAACTAATAAGTAAGAAGAACAGGAGTCAATCATTCATAGCATGTATTGGGGCTGGTACTGTATAAAAATGTGTAAGAGTTCAGCCGGGTTCATTCATAAAGTGCCAGAATATACAAATTGGCTAAAAATATTTTTTCTGTCTGGACACTTTATTCATGAATGGCGTTAAGCACATATTCCATTCTGTACAAGTGGTGGAACCAAAATAGGTGGCAGTGTAAAAAATATTAGAAAAGTTTGTAAGGGTGCAAAGGTAAAAACAGGGCTGACAGCCAATGATGTCAGTGATAAGAGAATAAAAAAGTGGTTGAAGAAGAATAAGGCGATTAAGTGAAAAAAGAAAAACGGGGCTATGAAACAGGTGGCAAGACACTGAGGGAAAAGGAGATGTAAGATTTGACAGTAAAAGACGTGATAGATGGTTTTAAGGAGGACACTGGGAAAAATACGGAGCGTGATGCATATGCAGATATTCTCTTTCAGGATGCCATCCGCATTGGTATGGAGTTGAATAACCAGTACCATACACCGGAAGAAATCCGGGAGATTATGGGCAGGCTGACAGGAAAAAAGATAGATGACAGTTTCCGGATGTTCCCGCCTTTTTACACCGATTTTGGAAAGAACATTATGATTGGCAGGGATGTCTTTATCAATTCCGGCTGTCATTTTCAGGACCAGGGAGGAATCACCATCGGAGACGGCTCTCTGATTGGCCATAATGTGGTACTGGCAACGATTAACCACGATTTGAACCCTTTGAAAAACAGGGAAAACCATTATGCACCGATTGTTATAGAGGACTATGTCTGGATTGGCTCCAATGCAACAATCCTGCCGGGAGTTACGATAGGCAGATGGTCTGTGGTAGCAGCGGGAGCTGTTGTCAGCAAAGATGTAGAGGCATTTACGATTGTCGGGGGTGTTCCAGCAAAGGAGATTCGCAAAGTGAAACAGGAAGAAATATTAAATTAAAAATAAATAAAAATGGAGGAACACAATATGAATGATTTTATTTTTTACAACCCGGATAAGGTGTATTTTGGAAAAAAACAGATGAAGCATCTGCCGCAGGAATTATTGAAATTTGGAAAAAAAGTGCTTTTGGTTTATGGTGGTGGCTCCATCAAGAAAAACGGATTGTACGATACAGTAACAAGACTTATGAAAGAGAACGGCATTGAGTTTTTTGAGCTTTCCGGAGTCGAGCCAAATCCGAGACATTCCACTGCAAATAAAGGAGCTGCAATCTGCAAAACAGGAAAAATTGACGTTATTCTTGCTGTGGGTGGCGGGTCTACGATTGACTGTGCCAAAGGCATTGCTGCTGCGGCTCTTACAGAGGATGGGGATGTATGGCCGCTGGTATCTGGCGGTACATGGGTAATGCAGGCGCTTCCGGTTATTGCTGTCCTTACCAATGCGGCAACAGGTTCTGAGATGGATGCGTGGGCAGTAATTTCTAACATGGATACGAATGAAAAAATCGGATTGGGCGGGGATGCCCTGATTCCGAGAGTGGCATTTGAAAATCCAGAGTATAGCTATTCCCTGCCGACCTATCAGACGGCATGCGGTGCTTTTGATATTTTTAATCATGTGTTGGATAACTACTATCTTGCCGGAGATGCCACCTTCGACATGGTGTTGGAACTTCAGGAGGCAGTGATGCGTGCAGTGGTAAAATGGACGCCGATTGCCATGAAAGAGCCGGAAAACTATGAGGCAAGGGCAAATCTGATGTGGGCATCCTCAATGGCACTGAACTCCATACTCGATGCGGGAACCGTTCATGGCTGTGCCTGCCACGCAATGGAGCATGAACTTTCTGCGTATTATGACATCACGCATGGTCATGGTCTTGCTATTTTGACACCACGCTGGCTGACATACATTTTGAATGAAGATACAGCACCTGCGATTTATCGTCTGGGCATAAATCATGGAAAACGAAATCCGGGCATATTGCCAGCAGGTGTACCATCATATTCGTGAACTTGGCTACAACATGGATTTAACCTCGGTCATTTTTGTAGGTGGCGGTGCAGGGGTAATGAAACAGTATGGAGGGCTGTCACAGAAAAATATTACCTATGTAGAGGATATTTGTGCTAATGCAAAGGGATATGAAATGCTTGGAAACACTTACTTAAAGGCTGTTCTGCAAAGGCGGGCAGTATAACAGGGGGTGTATGGTATGCCGGTAGATAAGGATATGTGCAGGACTGTGACAGTACGGTTCAGTCTTTTAAATCAGGATCATGTAAGGCTTTTGGAGCAGATGGCACAGGAGTGCAAGGCAGGAAGCAATCCGCTTTCCCAAAACAAACTGATTATACGGTGCATTGAGGAACATTATGAAATGCTTGCCAGCAGGAAGTCAGATGAAATGCTGGAGGAAAGGCTGAAATCGTATGTGGACGGAGAGGTACAGAAAATAAAGCAGGAAATAGGAAAGGAAATTTATAAGGATGTATTCTGTATGTTTACCAGTGGTTTGGCGGTAGCAGGAAACCAGTGGAAGCCTGCTGCATCAGAAATAACGGCAGAAAAGCCGGAAGAGCAGACGGGGCATACAACATATACGGGGGATGTTGATTTATCTGAAAATGCAGACATGATGGATGACATTATGAAATGGAGTTAGGAGGATATGGCAGGACGTTTTGTTATGGGATTGCTGTTTTTTATCAGCAAGCTGTTCAAGTGGTCATAATATCTGATATTGCAGATGATTAAGATGGCACTGGAGGCGTTAAAAATCGTCCTGCTTCTTACCTGTAGCGTACTGAAAATATTTCTGCTGGTGTTTCGTGGAAGCAGGTGTAAATAAAAATCTAAATACACAAAAAGTTTGAAAAAAGAAACTCTTTGTGATAAAATCGGTACGAGGCAGGTGAATAAAGATGAAGTATTATGAAAAAATGCTGGAGCTTGGATGTTTTAATAAAAGTAAAGTGATAGAGCTGACAGGTTCTGAGGCGGCTGCAAAATCGCTTCTTTATAATTATCAGAAAAAAGGATATATTGAAAAAGTAAAAAGGGACTTATACGCAGTAATTAGTCTGGAGACGAAGCAGCCTGTATTGTCAAGATACCAGATAGGAAGCCAGTTGTTTCCAGATGCAGTCATAACCCATCATAGTGCGTTTGAGACATTTGGTTATGCGAATCAAGTGTTTTACGAAGTTTATGTGGCAACAGATTCCAGATTCAGAGACTTTGAATACGATGGAATATGGTATCACCGCATGGAGAGAAATGCACATATGGACATCGTAACAAATGGAAAGCTGCAGGTAACCGGAATAGAGCAGACTATTGTTGACAGTATAAAAGATTTTAATAAAATAGCAGGACTGGAAGAAGTGATACGGTGTATCATGCTTGTTCCAAGTGTAAGAGGAGAAAAAATACTGGAAGCATTGTCTGTGTATGATAATAAATTCCTGTATCAGAAATGCGGATATATCTTGGAACAGTTACAGGATGAACTGGGACTGGGCAATGAATTTTTTGAACATTTGGGCAGATATACCGCTGATGGAAAACGGTATCTGATAAAAGAAAACGGGAAAAATGTATGGAATCCAAAGTGGAAATTATATGTTCCGGCAGATTTTATGCATTTGATTGACAAGGGAGGTAATTATGATGCAGTTTGATAGAATAGCACTGGGAAAACAGGCAAAGGAGCTGGGATTTGTAAGAGATACCTTTGAAAAAGTATGCAGACTTGCAGATGTATTGAAATTCTTTGAGGGCGATGATATGCTTTCAGAATATCTGGCATTAAAGGGCGGTACTGCCATTAATCTCACCATACTGGATTTACCGAGACTGTCTGTTGATATAGATTTGGATTTCTCGAAAAATATATCACGGGAAGAAATGCTTGAGGTAAGGGAAGTGCTGGGCAGCCGTATCAGCAAATATATGGAGGCAAACGGATACCGGCTGAGTCCGAAATCAAAGAATCATCACGCATTGGATTCCTTTGTTTATGAATATCAGAATGCAGGAGGAATGAAAGATAACCTGAAAATAGAAATCAACTATATGCTCAGGTGTCATGTGCTTCCTGTGGTCAGAAGAAAGGTATACCTTCCATGGATGACAGATGAACTTACCATATTGTCTGTTGATCCGGTTGAGATATTTGGTGCAAAGATTGTAGCATTGTTATCAAGAACGGCAACCAGGGATTTATATGATGTGCATAACATGATTATACATAATCTGTTTGATGGACCGGAATTGGATATGCTTAGAAAATGTGCAGTATTCTATAGTGCAATCGGAGGTGAGCATCCACCGGAGGAATTTGCCTTGGAAAATGTTGAAAGGGTAAGCAGACGCAGTATTACGACAGATTTGTATCCGGTTCTCAGGCATGGGGAGAGATTTGAACTGGCGGCAGTCCAGAATGAGATAAGAAAGTATCTTTCCGGATTCTTAATTCCAACTGGAGATGAACGGATTTTTTGGAATGCATTCGGGAAAGGAATATATCAGCCGCAATTTGTATTTGATGGAGCTGAGCTGCAAAGGATCAAGGAACATCCGATGGCATTGTGGAAGTGCCGCAACAAAAAACAGGATATCCAGACGGAGCCCGTTATGGGAAAAGTTCGATAAACCATTCCAAGGGACAGTGGCTGCAAAGACGGAAAATACCGAAACCGGAATAAATCACTATGAATTATATGAAAGAAGGTGGAAAAGATGGATATGGAAAAAAGAGAGAAAGTGGAACAGAGAGGAAAAGCAAGGTTGATGAGTTATTTCCGGGAAATGAAGTGGAATAAGCATATCCGGATAGTTACAACAAAATAAGGGAAGTCAGGGTAAGCGGTACCCGGCTTATGGGTAAAGAGGTATGCCAGTCAGGTATGCCTTTTTTTCTTGCACAAAAAGCTGGGAAGATATTCATTTTTCGGCTTGGTGCATGGGAGGGAAGAATATCGCATGGAAATGTACAATAACAGGAAAGAGAGGATATATATGAGTAGAAAAAGATTAAAGCGGATGGCTGCCATGATGCTGGCGGTGGTTTTGACAGTTTGTGCTGCTGTACCAGCAGGGTCTTTTGCGTTTGCTTCGGGTGCAGATGCACAGAGTAAGACAGCGGAGCAAGCTGTTACAGAGGAAAGCAGGGAGTCGGAACTGTATGACAGTGCTCTACGGAAGGAGCTGGAAGCAGTGGAAATTGCCACAGCGGTGGACATTGTGGTGGCAGCAGGATATGAGTTTGATGTGGAACATGATTTTGAGGGGATTTCTTATAATGAGAACGCAGTCAGTGTATCTTATTATGCTGACAGGGGCTGCTTTGATGGAAATAAGGCAGGAGAGTATGAAACCTATTATAAGGTTGTTCCGATAAGTGGCAAAGAGCCTTATTTTATCTGCCGTACTATTTCAGTCAGGGAACCAGAAACGGCAAAGACAACAGATATATCCTCTGATTTCGCTAAAACAGGAGCCGGGGAGGATGAGCTGGAGTCGGGAGAGGCAGAGGTGCCGGATTTAGCAGAAGGCGAGATGCCGGAGCTGACAACGGATAATCCAGTTACTTTCCGGCTGACATCAGAAGCTGTCATGATGGCAGCAGCTTTTAATGTAGCCACAACGAGAGCCTCCAGCAAGGATTCCATGAAGGTATCCATTAATGGATATGCCAAATATTGTGGGCACAGCATCGGGGTAAAGTATATCTCGGAATCCGGGGATTATTACCATCATCTAGTGTATTGTCTGGATATGAATAAAAATACTACCAGCGGTACGGTTTCTTCTTCCAGCAGCACAAGCAAAATCAAGCCAACGGTTACCTACTGTCTGGTAAACGGGGCAAGAAAGCTGAATGGAACCTGCCATAACAGCAAATATTCTTCCGGCAGTGCCACACAGGACTATTTTATTACGAGTGCTGCTATCCATGTGTTAAATGGAGAAGTCGGGCTGTCCTATTACAACAATGGAAGCGGAACCTATAATAAAATAGCAGCTCTTGTGGCAGATGCTAAGAAGCATGGGGATGATTATGCAGACAACGGTCTTACAAAGTCGGTGACCTACTCTATTTCGCCAAAGAAAAGTGAGTGGAAGGATATGGGTGACGGTCTGTACCGGAGTGCAGATAAGTTTGTCCGTACCAAAACAGGTGCAATCACAGATGTGAAATACACGATCACAGGTGCACCGGCAGGACTGACCGTGGGGGAGATTAAGACGGATTCCAGTGACATAGAGGATGAAAATGATTTGAAGAAGTACGACATCTGTGTAGCACAGACAGATGCCAGCAAAGAATCTTCTAACTTTTATCTGTTCTGTAATGAGGAGGCATTGAAAAAGATTCAGGAACAGAAGGCTACCATCAAGGTAAAAGGGAAAGCCTATGCAGATGAGAAAGGTGGAAGGAAGTGG
Organism: uncultured Lachnospiraceae bacterium; assembly: GCA_964402925.1. Lineage (GTDB taxonomy): Bacteria > Bacillota > Clostridia > Lachnospirales > Lachnospiraceae > Suilimivivens. Next base: position 15,699 of record CAYOED010000051.1, read on the forward strand.
ACACCTACGGTGGTTTCCCAGCAGAAGATTACGTTTCTGGAGGAATTTAATGTAATGTCGGATGAAGCAACGGTAAAGGTCACAAGCGATTTTAAGCTGGGAAGATTTGAATTGTTTAAGACGGACAAGTTTACCCACAGTCCAGTATCGGATGCAAAGTATTATCTGTATGAGGATAAGGATTGTGATGACCTGTTCTGCAAGCTGTCAACAACCAATGACATGGGGCTGGCTGCCACAGATGTTGAGGTTTTGACACAGGATACCTATTATCTGAAAGAGGTGCTTGAGCCAGACGGTTACAAGAAAGATGAAACAGTTTACCCCATTGGTCTGGAGTATTTTACCCTGTATGATAGTAACGGGAAAGTGATACAGCAGGGAAAGCAGATGTCAGTCAATGAAACACCAGAAAAAGTTGGTGTGTTTGTCTATAAGACGGATTCCGATTCTGGCAACATTGTAGCAGGTGTCGGGTTTGCTGTATTCAAAGATGTGGGCTGTACACAGAGAGTTTTGACAGAGGGCAGTTCCGGGGCAGAGGTTCCTATTTTTTATTATGATGAAGATTTAGACATGGCGGCTTCCGAAAAGTTTGTGAAGGAGCAGGAAACCTATTATGTGAAAGAAGTTGTGATACCGGACGGTTACCGGGACGATGGAACAGTTTACAATGTTTCTCCGGTTTATGGTGCATTTGAGAAAGTGGATGCCACAAATACCCCAATCCGCTGTGATGTATCTGCAACAAAAGAAGATAAGGAAACTGGTCTTGAAAAAGATGGGGATGCGAAACTGTCGGGAGCTTTGTATGGGCTGTATGCGGCAGAGGAAATCAAATATCCGGATGGCAGGGCGGTTGTCACCTATGGAGGACCAGACAATATCACCTCCACAAAAGGAACGGATTTTGTCAGCACAGGAAACCCGGCAAACAAAGATGCCCTGCTTGCAACGGTAAGGACAGATGCAGATTTTTCCTTTGACTTTGGGAACCTTTATTATGGCAGATACTATATTAAGGAAATTGAAGCCAGTGAGGGGTATTTGCTGGATGAAAACGCCTATCCGGTAAACTTTAAGGAAGCAGAAAATACCCATCAGGATATTTCCCTTGATTGCAAGGTGGTAGAAACCGTAAAGAAACAGCCTTTTGAGATTATCAAGGTATCAACAGATGGGGATAACAATGAAACGGAGAAGATTGCGGGAGCAGAGTTTACCGTAAAGCTCAAGTCGGATATTGCAGTGGACGGATGGGATGCTGCTAAAACCTATGATGTGCTTACTACGGATGAAAAGGGCTATGCAAGGTCAAAAGAACTGCCATATGGAACCTATCTTGTCAAAGAGACAAAGGTGCCATTGGAGCTTTACAAGACGGATGATTTTGAAGTCGTGGTTACGGAGGATTCTAGAGAGCCACAGGCATGGAGGATATTGAACGATGCACCGTTCAAAGCCTATATCAGCATTGTAAAAAGGGATGCTGAAAGCGGAAAAACGGTATTGCTATCCGGTGCGACGTTCAAAATAAAAAACATGGAAACAAATGTCTATGTGGAGCAGAAAGTAGGGGACAAAAAGGTAAGTGCGTTTATTACAGATGAAACAGGTACTATCACGACACCTCTGATGTTAAAGCATGGCAGTTATGCGGTGGAGGAAATCACAGCACCAGATGGTTATCTTATCAGTGGGGACAACTTCCCGTTTACTGTCACGAAAGAGGGGGCAGTAAAAGTGGAGGAAGATATTGACGGTGATCCTGTCATTGAAGTAGTGGCAGAAAACACCCCGGTAAAGGGGAGTATTACTATCCATAAGAAAGGTGAGGTTCTGGTTGGGACAGAGTATGAAACCATTATTGACCGTATTTTAAGCAGGCTGATGGGCAGTGAGAGGGGAGTCCGTTTTGTTTATGAGGAACAGAACCTTTCCGGTGCAGTTTTTCATGTGATTGCGGAAGAAACAGTCTATACCCCTGACCATCAAAAAGGAGAGGATGGGGAAAGGCAGCCCGCTATTATTAACGGTATTCCGGCAGTAAAGGGGGCGGTTGTGGCAACACTAACCACAGATGGAAACGGTGAGGCAAAGATAGATGGTCTGCCTCTTGGAAAGTACCAGATTGCCGAGGTCAATCCACCGGAGGGATTTGCACTTTGTGAAGAACCGCAGGGCGTGGAACTGTCTTATGGAGACCAAAATACAGAAATTGTGTATGGGGCTGCGGATTTTGTCAATGCAAGAGTGAAAACAGAAATTTCCCTTGTAAAGACAGACAGCGAGACAACATATCCGGTGTCCGGTGCGGTATATGGAATTTATGCGGCAGAGGATATTGCCAAGGTAAATAGTGGGGAATTAAAACCGGCACAGGCAGCCAGCAGCAGTGCGGTAGAAATAGACGGTAGTGCTACAGACAGCAGTGCTGTAGACAGTACAGAGGAAAGTGCTGCTGCATCAGGCAATGCAGTATCAGAAAATACAGACAGTGAAATGGAAGAAGAAACTTCGGAAAATGAGACGGAAGTAGATGATTCTGGAGATGCTGAAGACTCTGCGGTTGATAATGCTGAGAAAGCGGCAGAAGAAGCAGGCACCACACAGCCGCCTGAAACAGAATCTAGTATGGAAGAGAAAACGAAGGGGGAAGTGCTGGTTGCTTCTGGCAGTCTGGTCAGTGTGGCTGAAACAGACGAAAATGGAAAGGCAGTATTTGATGCCGATCTTCCGCTGGGGAAATATATGATAAAAGAGATTGAACCACCGGAGGGGTATGTGTTAGACGAAACGGAATACCCGGTTGATTTTAGTTATCAGGAACCAACGGTGGCAACGATTACAAAAGAACTGGAGGTAAAAGATACTCCTTTGATAGTGGAGGTGTCAAAAACGGATATTACCACAGGAAAGGAACTGGAAGGGGCAACACTGGAGATTATTGACAGTGACGGTAAAACCTATGCTACATGGAAAACGGACGGTAAACCTTACCATCTGGAAGCAATCCCAGCAGGGGATTATACATTGCGTGAGACAGATTCCCCATATGGCTATCTGATTGCAGGCGAGGTTGATTTTACAGTGGAGGAAGCCAGAAATGACGATGGAAGCCCGGTTATACAAAAGGTAGCAATGTCCGATGAGAGAGTGAAAGGAAAGATTCTGATTTATAAGACAGACAGCAAGACGGGAAAGCCAATCAAGGGGGTAGAGTTTGAACTTCGTGATAAGACTGGCAAGGTTCTTGCAAAGCTCACTACGGACAAGGTGGGATATGCAGAAACGGAGCTGCTTGATATCTGCACCTATGATAAAGCAGGCAATTTTAAAGAGGATATTCCTTATTATATTGTGGAAACAAAGGCGGCAGATGGTTATATTCTTGACGATACCCCTCATGAGGTGCTGTTACGGTATGAAGACAGTGCAACGGAAACGATTGCTTATACACTGAAACTGAAAAACAAGCCCAATAAACCGGGACTGCCACAGACCGGGGGAAATTACCATCCGTGGATGATTGCACTGGCAGGTGGTGCACTGGCTGGTGCGGGGGTATATTTTTATCGGAGAAGACGCAGGGTAAGGATATAGCAGAAAGTATATCAGAAACAGAATAATGATTGAAAAACTGACAGGGGGAAGCCGGCAGATGGTTTCCCTCTTTTTTAATAAGGAGGATTGGTTGTATGATGAATTATGAGATGTTTAAGGAGATTGTAAAGGAAAAAATAAAGGAGTATATGCCACCGGAATACAAAGATGCTGTGGCGGAGGTTATCAGTGTTAATAAAATTAATGGGATAAAGGATGCACTTGTTCTACGGAAGTCAGATGAGCAGATTGTTCCAAACCTGTGTCTGGATGATTTCTATAAGACATATCGGGAATTTGACGATTTGAAAATGGCACTTTCCAATATGGCAGAGGAATATGTCAGGATAGCTGACAGTTCCGTAAAGAAACTGGAAATTGATATGTCTCAGATGAAAGACCGGGTGGTAATGATGCTTATCAATACAGAGCAGAACCGGGAAATGCTTGCGGATTTGCCACATAGGGAATTTCAGGATTTGTCTGTAATTTACCGTTATGTGATATCACAGAATGAACAAGGGATGACTTCATTTAAGGTAACGAATGAACTTATGGAGCAGGCAGGAATGACACCAGAGGAGTTGTTTCAGTATGCCGCAGAGAATACCAAAAAGATGTTCCCACCCAGAATTAAAAGAATGGAAGATGTCATGTTTGGCATGATGGGTGAAGAAGGCATTCCGGATGAAGTGGCAGATTTATTTCAAACAGACAGAAATCCAAAGGAAAGCATGTGGGTAATCAGTAACAGCAGAGGAATCAATGGGGCTGTGTCTATGTTGTATGAAGAAAACCTGAATAAACTGGCAGACAGGATTGGCACAGATTTATATATCATGCCGTCATCTGTGCATGAAGTGATTGCGGTTTCTATAGAGATGGGAAACGGCAATCCGGAGGAACTGGCAGAAATGGTACAGGAAGCCAATATGTCTGTGGTAGAGCTGGAGGACAGACTTTCTAACAATGTATACCATTATGACAAGGATTTAAGGGAACTGAAACTGGCAACACAGGTTCCGAATCAGCGTCTTGACGGGGTGGTGGCAGAACCAGAATTGATTTATGGCACAGAGCTTAAGAGATAAGGGGGAGTGGATATGGAGGAAGTTATGGTAGCCTCTCTAGAAGATTTGAGGGGATTGATTGAATCCATGCCAGAGGATGTGGTCATCACAGTGCCGCTTGGAAAGGGGGAGGATATGGATGGGCAGACGGAACGCATTTAAGCTGGATGTGGTATCGGTAAGACTTGTAAAGGATATACCCCTCTATTCCAAGGTGGCGATAGAAAAGCCGGAAGAAGCGGTAAGCCTTATTGGAGAAACCCTCTGTGGGATGGATAGGGAAATTGTCTGTGTACTGAATCTGAGTAGTGACGGCAGACCAATCAACTGTAATTTTGCCAGCATGGGTGCATTGAACTATGCTACCGTACATCCGAGAGAACTGTTAAAGACGAGCATTCTTTCCAATGCTGCCGCTATGCTGCTGGTTCACAACCACCCGTCTAAAAGTCTGTCCCCTTCAAAGGAGGATGTCAGGGTAACGGACAGGATGCAGAAACTATGCAGCCTGATAGGGATACCTCTTATGGATCACATCATTGTCGGAGGCGATAACAGGGAATATTTCAGTTTCAGGGAAAAGGGCATTATGAAAAATGCCTGCATCAATTATGCAACCAATACACAGTATCTGGACTGGGAGAAAGATGCGGGGCTTATAGGGAAAGGAGCTGGCGGGCGGTGAGGTTTACACAGGACGAAATTGGGATTGCGAAACAGGCGGATTTATGTGCGGTAGCTTCTTCTATGGGATATACCGTAAGGCGGGTGGGAAAATGCCACACCTTAAAGGAAATGGATTCTATCCGCATCTATGACCGGACACACTGGTACCGCTGGTCTGAAGGAAAAGGGGGAAGCCAGATTGATTTCTTAAAAGAGTTTGGAAACATGGATTTTGTGGAGGCTGTGCAGTGGCTTCTTGATTTTGTCGATTACTGGAAAGGGCAGGAATTTGTAAAAATAATAAAAGCAGCAAAGCCTGAGAAACCGGAACTGGAGAAAGCATTTGTATTGCCGGAGTATGCAGGCAGTAATGCTTATCTGTACCATTATCTGGAACAGGAACGGGGAATCAGCAAAGAAGTGATTGATTTTTTTGTGGAAGCTGGTCTGCTCTATGAAGCGAAACAGTATCATAACATGATATTTGTCGGCACAGATGTTACAGGGACACCACGTTTTGCCAGCATGAGGGGCGTTTTTGACAAGAATGGAAAAGGCTTTAAGTGTGATGTGGCAGGAAATGACAAGAGGTATGGTTTTAATGTGGTAAGGGAAGAAAGCAGCCGGATAGTGGTATTTGAGGCAGCGATAGACTTAATGAGCCATATGACAATCTACCCCATGCAGAAAGATAACATGATGGCACTTGGGATGCTTGCGGATGCACCCCTACGGACATTCCTGAAAGAACATCAGGATATAAAGGAAATCGCTTTCGGGCTGGATAATGACAGGCATGGGAGGAAAGCAACAGCAGAATTGATGGAAAAATATAAAGCAGAGGGTTATCTGGTGGAAGATGTTGCACCCCCGCAGGAATATAAAGATTACAACAAGTGGCTGGTGGAAGGCATCCGTATCCCGGAATCGGATATCCGGTATGACAGAAACCGCTAGAGGACAGGTGTGGGCAGAGTGCAGGCAGAATGTGAAAAAGTGCAGGCACTGGTGCAGTCAAAACCCCTACTGGTGCAAGCATAGGTGCTATCATTTGATTTTTAGCCGGAGAACTGATGCAAGCATAGTGCAAGTAATACGGCAGAAAGTGCAGGTACAGGATTCAAAAGTGACAGCAAAGTGCAGGAAAAACAGAGGGAAGTGCAAGCATACCATATATTATCCAGCCGGAGGCTGTAACAAGGGGTATTAGGGGAACAATTTCCCCTAACCAGAGGCATTTTGTGATACAAAATGCGTATCTGGCGAAGCCACAGGTGGCTTCGGAGGTGCGTGGAAATATTTCAGAATAAGAAGAACAGATAAAGAGGAGGTGTGACGGGAATGGAACTTCAGACAGTAACGATAACCCAAACAGAGACTTTTCTGGTCTGGGCAAATTTTGTAAGACCGGATTTAGAGTTTACACAGAGGGATGCGGAAATACTTTTAGGATATATGGCAGGGCATGATTATGAATTAGTGCTGCAGAATGGGGAGCTGTTCCGGCATGATGTGGCAGAACAGCCCGGAGAGATGCAGGAATATAACATAGACGATGTGATAGACATTGTATGCGAATGGAACTATGAACTGAAAACCGATGCCAGACATGGCATGGAAAATCCCAATGACTTCATAGACTTCTGTAATTATAAGGAAGCCTTTGATGCACTTTCAGAAGATTGTGAAAACCTTGACAGGCTGTTTGCCCGGACAAAGTATGGCAGGGCAAATGAGAAGCTTGTGGAACAGATTGTTGCAAAAGAAATGGGAGTGGATGCCGTCAAAGAAATCATTCAGAAAATGGCAGACAGTGAGAGCATGGCAAGGCAGGAGCCAGAGAAGGGGAGGGCGAGATAATGGCAAAGGAAGTGGTAAAGCATTACCGCCTGACTTCGGAGGATGCAAAGACATTTTCGGACAAGGCAAAGGAGGCAGGGCTTACGGAATCCGATTATTTCCGTCTGTTGATTACGCAGGAGCCGAATGATTACCCGGAAATCAGGGAAGGGATTAAGTTACTGATTAACGAGGTCAACCGGATTGGGGTAAATGTCAATGAGATTGTATACAACAACAATTCAAGGTTATACCGCCAGAGCGATAAGGACCGGCTTCTTGCCTATATGCGGAGACTGAATGAAACCGTAAAAAAGGCGGTGGATGATTTTGGCTATCACTAAGATATTGACCATCAATGACTGTGGGGAGAAGTTTGCGGGAAAGCACTTAAAACAGGCGATTGACTATATTATTGACGCAGAAAAAACGCAGGGAGGACGATATGTGACGGGAATCAACTGTCAGCCGCATGAAGCGTTCCAGCAGATGAAGATGACGAAACTGAAATATGGAAAAACGGATAAGAGGCAGGGATATCATCTGATTATATCCTTTGAGGAAAAAAAGCTGGAGCCGGGATTGGCATTTGAAATTGTGGGGAAATTTGTGGAGGAATTTCTTGGGAGCGGTTATGAAGCCATTTATGCAGTACATGACAACACCGATTATACCCACGGACATATCATCTTTAACAGTGTAAATTATCTGAATGGACGGAAATTTCGTTATGAGAGGGGGGATTGGGCAAAGATAATCCAGCCGATCACGAACCGTCTTTGTAAAGAATATGGTCTTTCTACCATTGATATTGATATGGAGGGTGTAGGAAAGCAGAAACGGTCTCAGGACTGGAACGAGTTTTGGGATGGGAAATTTATCTGGCGTGACATGATAAAACGTGACTTGGATGCCTGTATTTTGCAGGCAGGTAGTTTTGATGACTTTCTCCTTATGATGCAGGAAAAAGGATATGAAATCAAGCAGAATAAATATCTGGCAGTCAAGCCAAAAGGGATGCAGCGGTATTGCCGTTGCAAGTCATTGGGGGATGCCTATACGGAGGAAAAAATCAGGCAGAGGATTGGAATGGAAAGCCTTTCTGACTATGCCAGCCGTTCGGAGAGTAATTATATTATGGAAATGCCGGAGGATGAGTTTCTGCTGAGGACAAAGTTATCAGGTATACAGAAAAGCTATTATGCGAGGGTATGCCGGATACGGCGGCTTGCAAAGCTGCCATACAGTAAGGCATGGCAGTACCGGGATGAAATCCGTAAGATGCAGAGGGTGCATGAGCAGTACCTTTTTCTGGTAAAGAATGATATCCACTCCCTTGTGGAATTGGCAGAGGTCAGGGCAAATCTGGAAGAAAAGAATAAAGAGTGCCAGAGGGAACGCAGGGAGTTAAATCGGGAGAAAAAACAGTTTGAACCATTATTTGAAATCGCTGGGAGAATGAAAGAGTTACAGGCTGCCGAAAACAGTTTTATGGCGGGAGATGATTTTTTTCTGCCGGAGCATAATGAGTATCAGGAATGTGCTGAAAAACTGAAGCAGGAGAGCTACACGTTAGAGGAAACAGAGACATTAAAGAAGCGTTATAAGGACAGACTGGCTGGGAATTATGAAAGGAAACAGGCAGTGTACCAAAATCTGCGGCTGGCAAGAGGAATGGAGGCAGAGATTGCAGAGGCAGCCAGAAAAATACAAATGGAAGAGAAGAAACAGGAATTGGAACAAGAAAATATCATGAAGCAGGAACAGCCGGGACGATAGGCTGTTATTTTTATGCTTAGTCAGGAGGTCATTATGAGTGAAGGAACCGGGGCACAAAATATGCTGGATGCCAATCCGGCACAAAAGCAAAAAGAGCCTATTAAGAATGATGTGCAATGGGCGAACCGGAAGCAGGAAATCAAGGAGATGTTTACCAACAAGAGTGTGCGGGAAATTGCCATCAGGGATTTTGAGTATGGGCTTAGCAAGGAGGATATCATGCTCTATGCAGATAAGCAGCATCTCCCGCTAGGAAGTGTAGAGCAGTTATCCAGAGCCTTAAAAGTCCATGATGGAAGGGAACTGGTAAATTATCTGCGGGACAGTGGGCTGAACACTTACCAGATGGAGCTTGTTGTTGATTTTTACAAAAAAGGTGTTTCCCTTGATAAAATCCGTGAAGTCATGGGGCAGGAACAGACGGCATATTCGCTTAGTCAGGCATTGCAGAAAGTGTATGAGGCACTGTATCAGACAGGGAAAAATGCAGAAGGAATCAGCGGGGTGCAGGAGATGCAGGGCAGAATTGAGGCTGTGGTGGCACAGGTGGGGGAAAACAAGGCATTTCTGGATCAGGTGCTTTCCAAACTGGAGGAAATGGATACCGGGCAGAATATGGATGCCCTGTCACAAAGTTTTATAGAAAAGCTGGAGGAAAAAGATGCCATTATCAAGTCGCAGCAGGAGGAAAACAATAAACTGGCAGCAGACAATGCGGCACTTCGCAGCAGACAGGGAGAAGTGCAGGAGACGCAGGAAAAGCAGAAAGAAGAAATAGAGAAATTCCGGCAGAAAAAGACAGAGCTTTTGGAACAGGTAAAACAGGCTGAAACAGAGAAAAGCAATGCCCTTGCCCGTCTGGATGTGGCAGGAAAGGAGAGGGAAGCCATGGAGCATAAATTGGAAAGCATGGAACGGGAGATGGAGGCTGTAAAAAAACAGCTTGAACAGGCAAAAGAAAATGGAACCGTCACACAAGACAGAACGATAAAGGCAGATTCAAAAAGACTGGCTGGAAATTATCAGGCATTGGTGTCTGAGCCAAGTGGACAGCAGCAGACAGTTGAGATAGAGAGGACGGAGAGAAAGAATCCGTCAGGTATTATGGCTATGGCAGGGAAATTATTTAAGGATAAGAGCCGGGGGAAACTTCTTCAGGCGATTTCCGGTGCTGGTCTGGACGGCAGCCAGATGGAACAGGTGAAATATGCCTTGAAGTCCGGTCTTTCTGATGAGGAAACTATAAACATTATCCAGTGTGGATTTGATACGGAGCAGATGGGGAAGGCAATAGAAATCGTGCTTTTGGAAAAATCATATTAGCGTGTGCGGAAAGGAGAGAAAAACAGTGATGGTAATAGGGAATTATATGGATTCTTTGGAGAACCTACTAACAGCTTTAGAGATTTACCGGGATGTGGAACAGCAGACAGTAAATCGGATTAAGGAGATTATGGCACAGCATAATATTTTGATTCCGGCTCCGGAAGTCGTAAAAGTGGATACAGAGGAAATCCGGGCAAGGCTTGCCGCTAACAGGCAGATGCAGATGGTGGCAGAGCCGTATGCATACGGGACAAGCTGTGGCAGGGCAAGATAAGAAATAAGGAGGCGTATAAATGGTACAATAAATATGTACAAAAAATCCAAAATAAAAATGTACAAATGATATACTGTTACCGGGAGGTAAACAGTATGATTTTAAGAAGCAACACTATTGTAGATTTAGAAATTAATTCATTGGAGGACTTGTATAAATTG
>CAYOED010000052.1:0-25305 GCA_964402925.1 uncultured Lachnospiraceae bacterium
AAGAGGTAAGAAAACCCAGTAAAATCAACGGGTTTAGGCATTTAGCAAATGCCTATTAATATTCAAACTAGGAGAGAAAGAAATGATTCGATTAATTTTAGTTGCCGTTTTTGTTGTTTTATTTCTGGTTTGCAGTATTCCGCTCTTGATTATCGAGTGGATCATCGGGAAATTCAACATGCCTCTTAAGGATAAAAGTTCCCTCGCAATCGTAAATTGGGCTTTCCGTGTCTGTCTTTTTCTTGCAGGTACCAAAGTCACCGTAAGAGGAGAAGAAAATGTTCCTAAAGATGAACCCGTCCTGTATATTGGGAATCACCGAAGCTACTTTGATATTCTTATCACTTATATACGCGTTCCCAGACCCACCGGTTATATTGCCAAGAGGGAAATGCTCAAATGGCCGCTCTTAATCAACTGGATGCGGAATCTCCATTGCCTGTTTTTAGACAGGGAGGATCTCAAGCAGGGGTTGAAAATTATCCTGGAGGCGATTGAAGATGTAAAATCCGGTATTTCCATCTGTATCTTCCCAGAGGGTACCAGAAACAGAGTCAATCACACTTTCATGGATTTTCACGAGGGAAGCTTTAAGATCGCTGCCAAGACGGGATGCCCCATTATCCCTATGACCATTTATAATTCGGCTGATATCTTTGAGGATCACCTCCCCAAAATCAAAAAGGCGAACGTCATCCTTGAATACGGGAAACCGATTTACGTAAAAGACTTATCAAAAGCAGACCAGAAAAAAGTAGGCGCCTATACAAAAAAAATTATTATGGATACGTACTTCAGAATAAAAGAAGAAGCAGGTTTTTAATCTGCTTCTTCTTTTATCTGTTCAACCACTTTCTCAAACTGCATGCCATGAGATGCCTTTACCAGTATCGTATCCCCTTTCCTTAATATGCGGGGAAGTTCTTCCATCATATCATCTCTGGTCTCAAAGTAATAAAGATCTTTTTCTTTTGTTTCAAGCGCCTGCTGATACATCTTTTCAGAAAGCCTTCCGGTACAAATTAAGACATCGATTCCTCTTTCTGCGGCGTATGCTCCTATTTCGCCATGCAGCTGCTCTTCCCGCTCTCCGAGCTCAAACATATCCCCCAGAATGGCGACTTTCCTGCCAAGCGCCGTGGAAAGCAGATCGATTGCCGCCCGCATGGAGGCGGGATTGGCATTGTAACAGTCATCTATCAATGTATAATCCGACAGGGAGAGTACGTTGCTTCTTCCGCTGACGCTTTCCACATCGGCAATTCCCTGACTGATTTCCTGGGCGGTGAGACCAAACTGCATTCCCACCCCTGCTGCCGCCAGCGCATTCAGAACCATGTGGGCACCCGGCAGCGGAATTTTCACCGGAAATATCGACAGATTTGCATGAATGACTGCTTCAGAACCGAACAGACCCTTACTCATCACATCAGAAGCGTAAATCTCATTGGCAGGATTTAACCCGAAATGAACCGGACTGTGCACTCCCTTTTTTGTCATTTTGCTAAGAAGATCATCATCTCCATTTACAAAAACATATCCTTCCGGATCCATAAAGTCAAAAATTTCAGATTTTGCTTTCAAAATCCCCTCTCTTGTACCCAAATTCTCCAGATGGCACTGTCCGATGTTCGTCATGACACAGACGTCCGGTCTTGCAATCATACTGAGCCGGTGCATTTCTCCAAAGTCGCTGATTCCCATTTCCAGAACAGCAATCTCATGCTCCGATCGAATGGAGAGCACCGTAAGCGGGAGTCCGACTTCATTGTTGAAGTTCCCTTGGGTTTTCAATACCTTATATTTTACTGACAGCACTGATGCTATAAATTCCTTTGTGCTGGTCTTCCCTACGCTTCCGGTAATTCCCACCACCTTAATCGAAAGCTGCTTTCTGTAAAATTCTGCAATGTCCTTAAGCGCTTTAAAGGAATCCTCCGCCAGGATATAAGGTACCGTGCAGTTCTCTATTTCCCGTTCACAGACAATACCGATTGCACCCTTCTCTATGACGCTCGGTATAAATGTATGTCCGTCTACCTTCTCCCCCTTTGTGGCAATAAAGACTCCTCCCGGCTCTATTTTACGAGAATCAATGACCACACAGGAAGCTTCTTTTAAATCTGTTTCTATCATCTTCTCTGCCGGCTCATGCAAAATGCCCCCGCAGGCCTGCGCCATATTGACAAGCGTCATATTCTTCATATTTACATCCATGCCTTTCCTCATTTTCGTTCCGGTTGTCCGCACCTCATACTTCCTTTACTGCATATGCCAATATCTTCTCACAAAGTTCACCAAAACTCATCCCCATGGCTGCCGCCTCCTGAGGAAGAAGGGAAGTGGGCGTCATACCGGGAAGGGTATTTGCCTCCAGGCAGAAGAGTTCTCCCTGCTGATTCATCATAAAGTCCATTCTGGCATAGTTTTTTAGCCGGAGCGCCGCAAACGCCTTCTCTGCATAATCCTGCATTTCTCTGGTTTTTTCCAAAGAAAGGCTGGCGGGACAGGTTTCAATCGTAGATCCCGGCTGATATTTATTTTTATAGTCATAAAATCCGGAAAGCGGCGCTATTTCAATCACCGGAAGCGCCTTCCCATCCATCACTCCCACAGAGAATTCTCTGCCCTCAATATACTGTTCCACAATAACTTCATCATCATACCGGAAGGCTTCTTCGAGAGCGCTCTCATATTCCTGTTCCGTCAGCGCAATACTGACTCCCACACTGGATCCCCCGCGGCATGCCTTCACGATACAGGGAAAAGGAACCTTTCCCTCCTGTTTCCGGTCCTTGGCAAGACGTATGCCGAAAGGAGCGGGAATACCGTAGTATGTAAACAATTCTTTGGAAAGTCCTTTATCCATGGAAAGGGCTGAGCTTACATAATCTGTTCCTGTATAAGTAATGCCCATCAAATCAAAGCATGCCTGTATCTTCCCATTTTCTCCATTTTCCCCATGCAATGCCATAAATACCGCATCTGCCGCCTGACAAATCGAAAGCACATTGGGTCCAAAGAAATTTTTGCTGCCGTCTGCACGCATGGCTTTGATCTGATCGATGTCAGGATTTTTCTCCGTTATGATTCCCAGCTCTCCAGCCCAGTCTTTGTCTTTTTCAAAAATTTCTTCTATCTTCTCTGTACCTTTCCGTTCTTCCCATTCATATCCCAGATATACATCCAGAAGAACTGCTTTGTGCCCCCGCTGCTTAAGTGCGCGATATATCATGGTTCCCGAACTTAAGGAGACATCTCTTTCCGTACTGATACCTCCTGCTAATACAACTATCTTCATACTTTCCTCCATTAAAAGTGCTTTTATTTTCCATGGAAACTATCGTTTCCATGGGAGCTGACAATTCCGCTGAGCATAAATATAAATTTGCTGTCGGCATCAAATCGTTTCATAATACCAAGGTTTTCATCAATCTGTCTGTAATTGTTTTCGCCCACATCATCAATATAGCTGATTGCCTTTTTATTTCTTCCTCCAAAATAATGAAGATGATTTTCAATAATATTTTCATACTCGTGATTGCTTATGATGTGATTGACCAAAGTCATGTACATCATATTCATAAGGAGCTCCTGATTATTATCCTGATTGTCGGTTCCTCCCGTCAGAAAAACGGAATTTCTGGCTGTCTCCGAAATATCTTCCGCCTTTTTCATCAGGATATCGATGATATCCTCACACAAGGGCAGCTTGACAGGCTGTTTTGTGGAAATGTAGGTAACACAGCCTAAAAAGACCACTTCATCTATCGTTTCCCCATAGCCTTCCTCTGATAAATATTCTGAAATGTACCGATTACATTCCTGCTTTCCGGAAGCCTTATATAACTCTGCTGCCGCTGCGAACTTCCATGAATCTGTTTTTACCTCTTCCTCCTCATTCAGCTTTGCATATCTCCATGCACGGTCTGCTGCTTTCAGACATTCTGTAGCATAATCCGTGTCATAGTGCTGATAAAGGTAACTGAACTTGGCAAGAACCATGGCAAAGGCTCTGGCAGCTTCTAAATCTGCCGGTTCCACATAAGAAACAGCCCCTCTTCCTGCCCCCTGCTCATAAACGGTCACACCCGAATAAACAGCCCCCGTTGCATCGTCCTGCATCTTAAGGAGCCATTCCACCTCATACCGCACTTCATCCAGTATATCAGGAATATCATTCCCACTTTCAGGAATTCCCATATCATCCGTAAAAGCATCTCCATACAGTTCATAGGCAAGCAATATCATGGCAATGCTTCTTGCCGCTGGTTCTACTGCCTTCGATCCGCTTTCGTCCTGATGCCAGCCTCCGCTCACATCTATGCTGACGGATATATCCTCCCGAAGAAGCGCTTTTCCGGTATGGCATGCATTATGCCCCCTTTCGCCTGCATATTGTCTGGTCAAGGTCATACCGCAGCGGTTGTAATAATATTGCCTGCAGGCTTCCCCAAATACATCGCGATACAGATCCTCTCCTATCATAAAGGAATATGACCTGCCGATTATCGGTGCCTCTATATAATAAGCGCCGGGTTCGCAAAAGTCTGTAAAATCCCCGTAACTATTATATTCCTGTGTATCATCATTATATCCATTATCCTCAAGATATCCTGTATAAGCAATTTCTCCCGTATCTTTGCTGACCACGTGAAATCTTTCCGGCAATTCCTTTCCGGAAAAAATCGCTACCTTCGTGCCTTCCGGTATGTATCCTAATTGATTTACATAAATATTAGGAGAACTGACCGGCACCTCATAGGCGAGGTCCAGCTCTGTCTCCATACTGGTAAATGTATTTTCTGAATTTTGTGCGCCCCCTCCCGGCAGGATCGCACAGCCCATCAGCAATAGAACCAAAAAGAAAAGCAGCGCTTTTTTTATCTTATGCAATTCCTTACCTCCCAACATTTCTCGGCGCGGGAAACACTTTTCTCAGCATTGCCCTAGCGTATATTATACATTTTTTTCACAGGCAGGTAAAGGAAAGGTTTCATCTGCATAGACAATTTTGCCCTCAATCATAGTGCACATTGTTTTTGCGGACACTTTTATGGGAAGATCATCGTAAATTGCAATATCCGCATCCTTTCCGATCTCAAGGGAACCTACTCTATGGTCTACCCGGCAAATTTCCGCCGGATAAATGGTGATGGATTTTAATGCTTCCATTTCATCCAGTCCTGACTTGATTGCCATACCGGCACAGATTGGAAGGGACCCAATCAGGGATACAGGATGATCCGTGGTGATTGCCGTCTTCACCCCTTCCCGGTTTAATATGCCTACTGTCTTAAATGCCATATTCTGGACTTCTATCTTACTTCTGCTTGACAAGTCCGGACCTATGATTGCCGGAAATCCGGATTTTTTTACCTGCTGCGCAATCAAATGTCCTTCGCTGCAGTGATCCAGCGTCATATCCAGATGAAATTCCTTTGCGATGCGAATGGCAGTCTGGATATCGTCCGCCCGGTGCACATGTGCCTTTAGGGGAATTTTCTTTTCAAATACCGGCATCCAGCATTCGTAGCGGAAATCTTCCTCTTCCCGCTTCATCCCTTCACATTTTTTCTCATAATAGCGCTGAGCCTTAAAAAGTTCTTCCCGCAACATGGCAGCAATCGCCATTCTGGTAGCAGGCGATTTTCCCTGTCCGGAATAATTGACCTTGGGATTTTCTCCAAATGCAACCTTCATTGCCGCCGGTGATAAGACAATCATTTCATCAATGCTTCTTCCAAAGGTCTTAATAAAAGAGAATGTCCCTCCCACCACATTGGCACTGCCCGGTCCAATCATGGCGGATGTGATTCCCGCCCGCAGTGCATCCGTAAAGGCAACATCTATGGGGTTGATAGCGTCTATCGACCTAAGATAAGGGGTTATGGGATTGACCGTCTCATTACAGTCATCCCCTTCCATTCCCTTCTTTTCCTCTGTGATTCCCATATGACAATGGGCTTCAATCAGACCGGGCATTACCAGATGTCCCAGCGCATTTATTACCTGGATTCCGGATCCTTCCGGCAAAGGAAAAGGGGCTCCATCTATCATCGGCCCCAGATCCCTTATCTTTCCGTTTTCAATGCATATATATCCTTTATCCCAGACTTCTCCCGCCATAGTCAGTATTTTACCGCCGATAATATATAACATTTTTTAGTCCTTCCAGTTCTACTTTAATTTGGTCATCGGATTGACCGGCTCGCCGTCCTTTGTCAGTTTGAAATAGACATTGGTTCCTTCCACGCTGTAATATTTTGTAGGCGCTGCCACTTCTGCAATCACGTCTCCGGCTGCCACATAACTGCCTTCAGAAACAAGGATATTGGTAAGCTGTCCATAGGTCGCTTCATAGCCTCCTCCCAGCTCCATGGTGATTCCATTTCCAATCTGCGTATCCGTAAATACGGAACTAACCTTTCCTGCCGTTGCCGCTGTGATCAGATCACCTTCGTTTGCCTGAATAATGATGGCAGGATTGTATTTATACTGTTGAAGGGTAGGAAAATATACTGTTTTATCCATACTATAATTTATCAGTATGTTTCCAACAATGGGCCATACCAGTGTATCTGAATCACTGAAGGTGAGAGCCGGCTGCATGGCAGTCGAAAGCGCTGTAGTGTTTTCCTCCTGATCGGCTTCCTCCTGCTCATTTGCTTTCTGATCCTTTTTATCGCCGCTGGCGCTTTCCTGACCGGTGCCTTCTGACATACTGTCACTCTCGGACTCATCCGGGTTTTCTACCTTCTGCGAATTTGTCTCCTGAAAATAAGGATCATAATCGAGATCATCAGCCGGAGAAGCTCCCTGAGTCACATTCTCCGCCAGATTTACCCCGTTTTCCTCATCAAGCCCCGCAGCTGTATTATTTTCAATAGCACTTAAGTCTACCACATATCCCTCATCCTGATTACTTCTGTCTCTTCCCAGCCATACTCCTGTAGCAGTCAGGGATCCCAAAACCAATACTGCCGAGGCAACCATAAGAATTCTTTCCTTTACAAGACCTCTTCTTCTACTTCTTCTCATCTTTATTCCTCCTAGAACTTGTTCTGCCATGTATGCACATGAATCGTTCTTATGGTTAGTTTTGCCCTTTTTTCCTTCTTTATTCAGATTTTGTAATTGTTACATCTTTTTCACTGCCACACCCTGAAAAAAATACTCCAATATTTTAATATAGTCTTCTCCCTCCTTTGCCATCTCATTTGCCGCAAACTGACTCATTCCCAGCCCATGACCAACTCCTTCTGCCGTGATGATCACCTTTGTTTCATCCTTGGATAAGTGGAAGCTTGATGATGAAATGGAAAACACCTCTCTGAACTGTTCCCCGGACACATATTTTCCTTCTTTTTCAAGATAAAGCACATACCCCGCGCTGTCCCGGTAAATATGTATATCATCGATTCCTTTTTCTATTGATACTTTTTCATTTTCCAATATCTCTTCTTCTGTAATCTGAAATGCCAGCGTCTGACTCCAGATTTTCTCAAACTCCTTCTCCTCATAAAGAGCCGAACTTGCATAATCTGAAGAAAGAAAATCCCTGCTGCAAGACACGCTTTTTAAATAAGGATATTCTGTAAGGCACAATTCTTCTCCACTGCGTGTCGTACCATTGCTCACCGCAAAATAGGAGCCGTTTACAGGCAGATTTTCGTAAGTAAGATATACTCCTTTGGTTTGTAATACTGCTTCATAAATCCTTTCTGTCACTGGGACACTTCCGTATTCCTCATCTTCCACATTGACACTTCTTATATTCTCCTGCATCCTGCTTTTCATTCCCGAAAAAAGAAGACCGGAACGTATAAGAACCGCCTGCGCCTTCAGCGCTTCCAACTCAAATTCGTTATCAATGCTCCTGGCAAGTCTGTCCGCCACATATAATTCAAGAGGAATCGACTCAACACCAAGCATCGTCTTATTACTGACATAAAGACCATTTTCATCAGATTCTGCCCGCAAATCTGACAAGAATGTCTTTTTCGTCTCCCCTTCTTTTAAGTTACCGAACAGAAAAGTCACCAGATACGGAATCATCAATAAAAATAAAAGAACCGTACCAAGACTTTTCGTAAAAAATCTCGGTACGCTTCTGACAGTTTGAAAGACTCTAAGTTTTTTCATAAGACACCTCCAGCCCATTTTATGCGGGAAGGTATCTTTTATATACCATTTATATCACTTGTTTTTGCATACAAAATGCTTCAAGGTCACATTTCGCTGCCTGTTACATTGCCATGTCGTAAAGCCACTGCTCATATTTACTCTGGCTCTGCCTTACTTTTTCCTGCTCTCTCTGGTCATGGAGCGCCATATCCACATGCTGTACGGTTCCCACACCTCCATTTTCATACAGGAACACGCCGGTATTGCGGATCATTCCTTTTGCATTGTTCTGGTCATCGGTAATCATATAGTCCGTAGAGGTATTCTGCAGACAAATGGCTCCTACTCCTTTTTCTGCCAAAGAGTAAAGCTGCTGATTTCCGTTTTCATCCATAACCCAGATCTTCAGTTTATCCCAGATTTCGTCTCCTTCATCTATAAAACCGTTGTGATCTGTGTCATATGCGGCAAGGTCTGCAAAGCCGTTGCCAGACTTTGTTCCGAAAAGTTCTGATCCATCATTAATGATGCCATCACCGTTCTTGTCAAGAGCAAGGAAACCGCTGCCTGCTCCCAGGCGGTTGATCTCATCCTCCTTGCCGTCACCGTCGATGTCAAACAGGAACGTCTGGTCTGACAGGTCAGCTATGTTCCCATTTAAGTTGATCACCAGCGGATCGCACATGGATGTCTGGGTATAGCTTACGCTGTTTTCATAATATTCCTGAAAGCTGCGGCTCATCTCCAGATTAAGATTAAAGCTGATCTCTCTTCCGTCCGCGCATCTGACAGTCCCTGTAGTGGAAAAGCCTGTGGTTTCTGTCTCTTCGTGATAGTACTGATTACTGAACGTAAATGTTTTTGTACCCGTACCCACACTAGAAAGCAGAGTGCTCTGCGTGGAAGCCGTTCCATTTACTCCCTGATTCAATGCCCCTTCGTCCAGGCTGATACCTCTCCTTCTTGTCGGGAAAAGAATCGCCATCAGGAAATTAAGGCACTGCTGCCTGATTTCCCGAAACTGCTGCTGCGCATTTGCGGCTTCCTCGCTGCTGACATTTCCAGATGCAATGGTCCTCATTTTAGAACGCATCTCCTCAAAAGAGGATTTAAGCGCATCCTCAGGATTTTTCTTCCCGGTCTGTGACTCTTCTCCTTCCACGCCGGTATGTAGTGCATTTCCAAGCAGGCTGCCGGTTCCATCCTGCAATCCCTGCCTGCCGGTTGTAATAGTAAGTTTGGTTACTCTTGTCGTAAACGAAGAGTATTTTCTGGCGGAATCCATTCCTATTGAACTGGAATCTACTCGCATTCTTCCTCCTTCTTTTTGTCCCTTGCTTTTATTCTCCCCTCCTTGATTGAAAAAAAACAAAAATGATACACAAAAGGGCTGTCCGTTTCCCTAAAGTATACCATCCGTGGCGACTTAATAAACAATATTGTGCGGGTATTCTGGCCATAAACACCTGCAATATATTTATCGGACGGTATAAAAATTAATTTAGTTAAAGATGGAAATTTTACCAGCAGATATAAATACGACGAATGTGTCATATCTTTAGTTATAAGCTTAAAATGAAGGATTAGAATATTATGAGAAATGTTTCTTTTCTGCGTGCCGCTCTTCATCTTTTTCAGGGGGCTTTGATTGGATTGGGGGCTGTTCTTCCGGGAATCAGCGGCGGGGTCTTAAGCGTTGTCTTTGGGGTGTATAAACCTCTCATGGAGTTTCTGGCAAATCCCCTTCGTTGTTTTAAGAGTCATGTTCCTCGATTGCTGCCTTATATTGTGGGATATGTGATTGGATTTATGGGAATCGCCAACCTGCTGGCATTTTTTCTGGAAAAATACCCTGACCCTTCCGTCTGCCTTTTCGTGGGTCTGATTGCCGGTATGCTGCCTTCTCTATGGAAAGAGGCTGGAATTCACGGAAGAACGGGAAAATCTTTTATTTCCATGATGATAGCTATGGCGATGGTCTTTGCTCTGCTGCTTGGTCTGCATGCGGCATCTGTTAAAATTACGCCGGGCTTTATATGGTATCTTTTCTGCGGCTTTTGTCTTGCCCTCAGTATCATTGCGCCGGGAATGAGTTTTTCTACTTTGCTGATGCCTTTAGGACTTTATACTCCTTTTGTGGACGGCATCGGTCATATAGCGCCGGAAGTCCTGATTCCCGGCGGGATAGGGGGAATCATTACGATTCTTTGTCTGTCGAAGGCCGTCAACTCTTTGTTTGATGCTCATTATCCGGAAGCTTTTCATGGAATCCTGGGGATTATTATCGCTGCCACAATTATGACCGTTCCCTTTGGAAGTCTTTCTCTTTCCAGCAGAAACGGTCTTATCAATGTGTTTTTTCTTGCTGCAGGGGTCTTTATTGCCGGCATAATGGATAAATTAAACTCCTGACTCTACAGGCGGACGTCCACATGTGTATAGGCAGCAGACTGCGCTTTGTCCTCGGCGGCATCTGCTGCTCTATTTTCCGCAGCGGATTCTTCCTCATCATCAGCCTTGTCTGACCTGCTCTTCCCATCCCCGGTCTTTGAAACCTTCTCATCTGATTTGTTTCCTTGTTCCGCTTTTGCAGCCTCTTCCATTGTCTTATTGGCTTTAGCAAGGGTATTTGCCTGTGCAGCAGTAGCTTCCATAACCTTCTGCTCTACTTCTGCAAGTTCCGCTTCCTTTGCCTGCGTATTGCCGCCTGTAGCCCCATCCTGTTTGATTTCTGCTTTAAGAACGCCGACCCTGCCTTCCATTCTCGTGGCAACGCTGCCCTGTACCTTTGCCTGTTTGACGGAAGAATCTGCGGACATCATTGCCTGCATACTTGAGGTTGAAAGCCCTGCCTGTTGCTTGCCATTCCTTGCCGCGTCTGCTTTACGATTACCGCCGGTCAGTTCCTCCACGGATGAGCCTTTTGATTGCTTTTCTTTCCTCTGCTCTCTTTTCTGTTCCATCTGATGCTGCCTTAGCTGTTGCTGAAGATTAGCAATTTCCTGCTGAATCTCCTGCCTTTTCTTCATCTTTTCTTCCGGCGTCAGATTATCGTTAGAAGAAAGCTCCTTCAATTTCTGCTGCTCATTTGCAATCTGATTCTGAAGATTCCTGCTGACGGAATCCATCTGCATACTCCCTGCCGGCATACTGCTATTTGCTCCCTGGAGCATAGCTCCGCTTGCACTGCCTACTGTCATCATAGTTCTGGTCTCCTTTCCGATTCGTACATCCTTGTACTGTGGGGTAAGATTATTCTGTTACCTCTCATTTCGTATTTCGGAATTTTATTCTTAGGATAAAGTGATATGATGCGGATGGGGCTTTTTCTGTTGTAAAGTGGTTTTATTTCATGTAGGGTAGTTCACATTTCGTTAAGGGGCAGCAATCTCCAGGCAGTGGGACTCCTGCATCCGAACGGACAAAAAACGATACCGGAACCTATGTACAGCGGTAAGAAGAATTATGCAGCCCTTGTTTTGATAGTGGTAACGGACGCAAACGGCGTATTGACCCATCCATGGGTCAAGTTACGCCTTTGGCGGACCTCCTGTCCGCCAATTGCTGGGGATTGAAAGGGCTGCTAAATTCTTCTAACCGCTTCCCATAAGGTTCTGGTATCGTTTTTTGTCCGTTCGGATGCAGGAGTCCCACTGCCTGGAGATTGCTGCCCCTTAACGAAATGAATCTAGGCTAAGCTCTGGAATGATATTTTGCTATTCTGTCATCAGCATGATGGTAAGGCGGAATTCGTTTTCTTCTGTATCAATGGCTATGTCGCCGGAGTATTTTTCGGCTACTTTGCGGATGTTGGATAAGCCGTATCCGTGGCCGTCTGTTTCATTCTTTGTGGTGAAAGGGAGGCCGGTTTCTGGATTCCATTGTAGGTTTCCTTTAAAGCTGTTACTAACCTCAATCATATAGGCATTATTCCTTCTGTAGGAGCGGATGGATACGTAGGGTATATCGCTTGTCTTAGCATTTTCCAGAGCGTTCTGGAGGGCGTTGTTTAGTATTACGCTGATGTCGAAGGCATTGATAGCGGAGTCTGATGGGTAGTGGAAATCTGAGTTGAAGTGTATTTTCTTTTCTTGTGCTTCGTTTTTTTGTTCTTGTAGAATTACGTCTGTTATGGGGTTTCCGCTTTTGATTTCTTCCGCGGCTACAGTGAGGGATGCTTTTAGGTCTGCGCTGTATTGTCTGGCTTCTTTTTGTTGGTTCCCTGCATAAAGCCTTTCTAAGGTAAGGATATGGTTGGTCATGTCGTGGCGGATGCTGCGGATGTTCTGGTAAAGGGTCTCTACCTGCATGATGTGCTGACGGATGTTGTCTATCTGAGCGGCAAGCAGTTCACTTTGCAGCTTTTCCTCCTGTTTTGCTCTGATTTTCTGGTATAGCACAATAAATAGAATCGTTGGAACAACAGAGATTGCATAGTATAGAAAAGAAAGTAAATCATAAGTCCCGGAGGCCTCTCCCGTTTTGAGGATATAAAAGCTGCGGTAATAGTGCATAATCTCACTGCCTGCTATCATCTCAAACGAGGGAAGGATCAGCATCAGCATTTCTTTTTTTGTCATTTGTGCATATTTATTTAAGTACGTTCTTAAAATCATCCATATGGCAATCGCCATAAAGGAAAATTCGAAAACCTGATAAAGTATAGAAACTCCCACATACAGAGCAAACCACATATTTGGACGCTCCATCATATATTGGGTCTGTGTTGCCCAATTATACAAATGGTCATACAGAATTTCCGCCAGCACTAACGCGAACCTCCGCAGAGAAAAAAAGGTCACTGCGAGAAATATTTTTTGCTCATAATTTCTCCTGTCGCATAAACACATCGTAAGCAATACCGCAAGGATTTCAATGCCATATACCGAAAAAGCATAAAGAGGAAGAGGAATGCTATAAAGTATAAGTATAATCAAGACATAGACCACTCCGCTGAAGAACGCTGCTTTTTTGCGATTCATAAAGGGCTTGACAAACCGGTAAATGCAATATGCCGTTATAAGTATTTCTACGACCATCAGTATATCCGCCACAGCCTGAACATCTTCAATATCTATCATTTTCTATTCTGTTCCTTTCCTCTGGTTATACCTTAAATAGCGCTTCACAAACTCCCTGTAATTCTGCTTTGCCATAAGAGCCTGTCCTTTTTCCAGATAGATTGTTGTGGCATCGTATTTTCTGACAAAATTAAAATTCACAAGATACGCTCTGTGGGGACGGTAAAATTCCTCCCCCACCTTTTTCTCCAGTTCTTTCATCCTTCCGTAGTATTCTATATCCGAATCCATTGTATGAATGAGCACTTTTCGGTCAAATACCTCCGCATATACAATATCCTCCGGGTTGACGATGATATGACTGCCTCCTGCCGTAATTGTAAGATTTGGGACTTCTTTTTTCATTTTGACGGTCTCCAGCCTTGTCCTCTCTTCAAAGGCTTCCACCGCCTTCATCAGTACTTTCACAAGTTTCTGATTGTCAAAGGGTTTTACCAGATAGTGGAATGCGCCTACGTCAAATGACTGGAACACAAAATCCTCCAAGGCAGTTACAAAAATAATGATTGCTTTCTTGTCATTTTTTCGCAGCTCTTTTGCCGTTTCCATCCCGTTTTTACCGGGCATCTGAATGTCAAGCAACAGAATATCGGGTTGGCTGTCTGATAGAAGCAGCTCCTCCCCTGAGGCATACAGCAGCAGATCTGCTTTCGGGTAGAATCTCTTTATTTTTTCTGCAAACATATCCCTGATTTCTTTTTCATCATCACATACTGCTATCTGCACTTTTTCACTTCCTTTACATTCCTGCCTATTCAGCACCAATTCCATCGGTACTTACTGCATCTCAAAATTTTGATTTTTCGTAATTATAAGGGATGCTGGTTCCTGCAACCACATCTTCAATTTTCTCCAGAATAAGCCAATCATCCATATTTCCCTGATGTTCAAATGCAAGAGGTTCTATCACTTCAACATCCTGAAATTCCACAAGGCAGAGACATTTTTTGTGCCAGCGGATTTTCTGTTTGTCCGTCAAGTTTAATTTCTCCTTATTTTCTTCAAGTATTTTTGTAATTTCTTCATCCGCTAACTTTACATAGTTATCAACATGCTTTACTTTTGCTTTTGCAGTAATTTCTGAACTTCCTTTTTCCATAAAGTATAATTCCTCTTCTTCAAAAACTCTGCTATGCGGAATTTTCCGTCCCGCTGCACCGCGGACAACCATCGTCTTTTTACCGTCTATGATTTTATCAAGGACTTTTTCGCCCTTTTTTCCTGTGTTATCGCAATAAACTAAATGTACCACTTTCATTCCTCCTCTATAATGGGTATCCAGATTTGACTCAAATAATCGTCGTCATATATATTTCCGCTGCTATACCACTCCATCTCGGGACACTCGGCATGTTGAAACGGATATTTTACAAGCCATTCTTCATTAAGATATTTCCAGCCTTTTTGTATCGCCTGCGGAACAGAACCTTTGCAATCAAAAACCGCCCATGTGACATTCGGAATCTGCATTTCAGTAAATCCCTGCGGCAGATTTTGATCAGATAAAACCATAATGGAATACTCCATTTCATTTAACCCCTCGTCATAAGCGCCAAATACGCCGAATAAACCTTGGGGATTGCCGCAGTCCATTGAAACCAACTTGGCAAATATACCATTGCGCTGACATTCGTTCCAAAATTCAGGTATTCTTTTGAAATGCATATTGTCATTACAAGATACGGTGATTCTTTTCCCTACTAATCGAAAACCATCTTTTTGCTCAAGCTTCCATGAATACTTTTGACTTTCCATTATCTGCATTTTCGGAGTGATCTTTAAAGCAACATCCGGATTTCTTGCCTCTTTAGGTGATACTCCATGAAACGATTGAAATGCCTTCGTAAATGATGTAGGCGAGTCATAGCCGTACTTATAGCTGATCTCAATCACCTTCAGATTAGTGCTTTTCAAATCATATCCTGCCAGCGTCAATTTCCGCGAACGAATATATTCGGCAAAACTGATGCCATTCATATATGAAAATACTTTTTGAAAAAAACCAAAAGAGCATTCTGCCATTCTTGCGATTTCTTCATTATCAACAGGTTCCTCTTTTCGCTGCAGATGATTTTCAACATAATCAATGATTAGCTGCAGTTTTTCATTCCATTCCATACCTTCTCCTCTCTGCCGGCATTTATTATTTTATCAGATACATCATGGAACTTCATCTCATTTTCAGTACCGCATGGATAGCTTGCCCTTCTTTTTCACATATAAATATGAGTATTCTTAATAAAATTATATCGGAATTCTATTCAGATTACAGTAACAGAATGTTGCAGAACAGATACTTTCTGCCGTGAACAAGACAAAAAATAGAGCCGGGAACCTGTTATTAGATTCCCGGCCTACGGTTTTACCTATGCTGTTCGTTCTGCGTTCAGCTTTTTCACATCATTTCGACACCGATGCCGCATTATAAACATGTGTATAATAATCATGGCTGAGCACAGACTTAGAAAACGTCATTCTATTTCTCACTATACTGGATATCTGCTTTACGTAATCTTCCGGAATGACGGCATTTTCATCTGTTGGCGTGAAAATTCCCTTGGATGAATTATAATGCCCTAAGTCAGTCTTCCAGTCATAATTTCCAAAGAAGACAAGCGGGAGAGCATCTGAGAGCACATCCCTTCCCACATAAAGTCTGGAATCCCATTCCACGCCAAAGAGATTGCACAATGTCGGAAGTATGTCTACGGAAGAGGTAGGCGTATCGACAATAATCGGCTCATTATTTTCAAGTTCCCCGCACCAGATAATAGCACGGCTTCTGTCCCGCTCCTCATAGGTGTTCACTGGATAACCGTAGAATTCAGATAAATACGGCATATCTCCCAGCGCGGCGTCCGAATCTATCCCATAGGGAAAATGATCCGGCGCAATGCAGATGACTGTGTCATCTGCAATACCTTTTTCTTCAAGGGTTTTTACGAGATAATCCAGTGCCTTTTCAAGCTCAAGGTTCGCTGCAATATAAGCACGTACAGGCTCTGAGTAGGAAAGATTGTTCTTCGCGCACCATGCGTCTACGGCATCTTTATTTTCCCTCGACATGGCATTCCTATCAAAAGTGTATAAACTGTGACCGCTCACCGTCATGTAATAAACATTAAAAGGCTGTTTGTCAATGTACATCGGCAGAGTTTCCTGCATCAATTCCAAATCGCTTGCCGGCCATTTAGGGCTGATAAGCTCCTCAAGACCATTTCCCACTCCCATATATCCCCCACTGTAGCCCAACTTTGTATGTGTCTCATGCCGGTCGTAATAAGTGTAGGTACTGTTGTGGAAAGCCATGCCGAAATATCCCTTGTCATTTAAAAGCGCGCCCATATTGGTATGCGTTCCGTTCTGCGTAATCTCCTTAATAGAACTTCCGCCGGAAGTCGGAATCAAACCAAATAAAAGCTGATATTCGCCTCCGGTTGTTCCGGCAATTGACTGCTGGTAATAATCATTAAAGTTAATTCCATTTGTGGAAAGCCTGTAAAGTGTCGGTGTGAGCTCCGGGTCAATGAGAAAGCCAGAAAATGCTTCCGCACAGATCAAAATCAAATTTTTCCCCTCAAAAGAGCCTGTATAGGCATTTTGGCTTGACGGTGTGAGCGTGGAAACATAAGCATCAATATCGGCACAGTTCCCACCTTCGGCAGCAAGAGCAGCAAAATCAACGCAGGCCACACTCTGACCGTATACAACCGGTGTTACCGATTCGTCCTCCTGTGCAGTTTTCGTGCTTTGGGAGGAAGTTCCCCCTTGAAGCATGACCACCTCCTGAGTACCGGCTGCCTCCTTTGCCTGTACGACGGTCTTACCGCCGGATACGCTTTCCTCCTTGCTGCTTACAAGGGTATTATCAACTGTGCCCTGCACGAATTCCGCCTCCGCGCTTTCAAAAGCGGGAGCGGACGTTTTGGATGAAGCAAGATTCCGGATATCCAGACACAGCCCCTCACCCAGCCCAAACTGCATGACAGCCGACTCAAAATTATATTGATTTGTATAAATGTCCTTGTGCAGACCGCAGCATAAAATAAGGAACAAAGCAATTCCATAACAGGCAGCTCCTCCAGCCAAATGAGCCAGCAAAGAATAAACAGCCTGTCCTGTACGTCTCCGCCTAATGCCCTTTTCGGATAACTGCCCTATTATCTTTTCTCTTAGTACAAACCACAAGATAAGCGGCAGCAAAAAGAGCACAATATGACTGATTCCATCAAAGCAGAAGATCAGCTGCCTGATGTCAGCACCAAATCCGCCCAGGGCATCAGTTGCGGCATTCAATATAGTATTTATGTCATATGCCACCTTAAACTGTCTATATACCAGAAATTCCACAACAAAAATGAGGAATAAAAACCCCAGATAGAATGGTATCAGAATCTGCACTGCTTTTTTCGGAAACAGCGAAATAATGCCTGAAACAACCAGTCCCACGCAGAGCGAGAATAATGCCAGAAATACAAATGAACTTCCGGTGTGCAATGTTTCGACTGACAGCTTGAAAACAATCTCCGTGTAAAAACACGAAAGAGACAAAAAAACAGCCAGCCATATAGATCCCTGTGACAATTTCTTTTTTCTTTTCATCTTTTGTGTACTCATAATGTCTTGTCATTTAAAACGCTTTAACTTGCGTTCTCCTTTTATACTGCTATTATACATCCCCCCTGCATCATTATTGCATCATTTTTGCATCATTTTTGCATCATTTTTCTTTTCGTGTCGGTCCGTAAATGTGTTGGCACTGTCCCGGCTTATGAAGGATTCCCTTTCCGAAACGGTGTTCCCATCCTCCAAGTACCTTCTGGCAGGATGCTGCCTGCTCTCTGGCGGAACCATCGCCGAACTTTACTGGTTTGCGTAAATATTTGTGTCAAAATGATACTGATTATTCTCTATATATGTATAAATCACATCCAAAACGCCATTTAATACCTCTTTCCATTCCAAATCGCCCACAAAATAATTCCTTTTTCTAAACCGCTCCCACATCCCCGCCATTCCGGCATCTTTTTCTATCATTGTAAGAGTTTCTAACATCTCCTCTTTTGAAAACACAGTTTCCCTCTTTTTACAGGTTGCGCTAAATGCCTGCAATAGGATTACTTTGTCCACTCTGGTCGCACATATTTTCATAATTTCATATACATCATAATAATCCCTCAGTCTTGTGTTCGCAATTCCCCTTGCTAAAATTGTCTGTATCTTCTCCGCAAGCAATGTTTCAACATTATATGTAAGAAGTGGGATTGTTCTGTCTTCAAACATCAGCTTGTATTCATATTCCACCGCAGATGGTGTTATCACATCATCTGTCGAAATGTCAATCTTGATAACCTGTCTCATTCGCCCCAATACAGCTTCAAGCATCATTCTAACACCGGGGTATTCGAAATCGATCATAATATCTGACACAGAAGTAATGCGAAAAGTAACATCATCTTCCAGAAGAATAGCACATATTTCAGAAACGATTCGCTGTGCATCGTCCGCATTCACTGGAAGTGATTTCACTGTTGTGTCAATATCCATGGTTGCCCTCATATCAATGCCTATAATGGAGGCAACCAGCATACCGCCTTTCAAAATAAAATGATTGCGGTAATCAGACACAGATACCCGTTCCAAAAAACGCTCCATAATAAAATTCCTGATCAATACCTTTGCAATATTGTTGTCCCCTTTTGAAATATTCCTCACCTTATCCTTTAGTTGTTTTGAAGTATGAATCATCCGAACACCTCCACATATTTCATCACTTCATCTCTCATCCCAAGCTTCTCCGCATATTCGACCAGTCTGGATAGTTTTTTGCCTTTACCTGACATATACTCTTTCATAGCAGTTTGGAAATTCTGTACTTCTATTTTATTTCTGTCTGAAATCAAGTCACAGATACACCGTTCTCTGTCATAAACCTTAACCATATTTCCACTCGTCGAAGACACAGTACATACTCCGAGTTCGTAACTGTTTTTTGAGGCATATTTTACCTGCACATTTCTCGTTTTTAAATGTGTAGCGTTGTAGCCTGTCGGTACAGAGACACAGATCTCAGAATATTCCCTGTCTATTAAACCATGAAGATACAGTGCTGTTTCGCCCGAGAAGATAACCGCTTTGTTTCGCACCTGCATAATATACAGTTCGTCCGGCCACACATCATCTGTAATGTAAATCCCCCTGGCAATCCTTTCCAAACCTTTTTCTTTGACATATTTTGACAGTACTGCCTTGGATATATTATTCTCATTTGCCATGGCCGATAGAAGATAACCATTGTTTCTCTCTATCAATTTCTGCAGAATATCATTTTTATCCATGGAATTCACCTCTTTACTTTCTCGCTTAAATTATACTCAATTTAAGCGAGAAAGTAAATGATGAAAAATAAACTTTGTTTTTTACTGTTGTCATCTCAAGACTCTTTCAAAAAATTGACTGTCAAAGCGTATTTTCCTAATAAACATCACACGCCTCCCTGAATCTTATCAGACATTAAAGCCCGCTATGAACCAGCGGGCTTATCCATATCTGTGAAATATGCTCTATACTCTGTTGTAATTGATCAGGCACCCCTTAAGGATGATCTGGCGTTCTTCGTCTGTCAGCTCACCAAGCTTTAATGTAAACTCGGTAAGTTCATCATCTCCTACCTTATATGCCTTGATCTCATCTGCCTTTTCCTCTACTGCCTTTCTGATATCCGGGAAGAACAGATAGTCCTTGTTTTTAAAAGGAAGTTCACCCTCCGAAATCAGGAAGGGAAGCATGCCCCAGTTAATCAGGTTCGAGCGGTATCTCTTGGTTGCGTATTCATTGGCAATATTCGCCCATCCCCCAAGTACCTTCTGGCAGGATGCTGCCTGCTCTCTGGCGGAACCATCGCCGGGCTTTACTGCAAATATGGTAGAACCAAATCCTATGTTTTCTTTTCCAACCTGAGGATAATTCTTTTTAATCACATCCATCACCGGTTTCAGTTCCGGTTTGGCTTCTACAGGGCACTTATCCTCCATCACTGCCTTCTGTGCAATCTGAATGTCCTTGGCAAGTCCCACATAAGCAGGATCCTTTCTGGATAAGGTAAACTCAGCAAGTCCCAAAGGATTGGAACGATAGGAGGAAGTCTCACCAGAAGGAATCAATTCATCCGTTGTGGTAACGGGATCATGGATTTCGGATACTACACGCAGAACCAAGTTTTCCGGAAGCTGTGTCATTGCCGGCCAGTCCTTGATGTTGGGACCGAACTGAATCTCCACAGAAGGATCTGCAACACCTTTGGAATCAAATACCCTGTTTGCATAAATATTTGCATCAAAATGGTACTGATACTTCTTAATCGGTCCATCAAAGTCCGTTGCCGCTGTGAGCACGCCCTTATTCGCCGCTGTAGCCGCAATGGAGCGGGCATCCATGAGCGCCACGGAAGAAATCTGACCGCTTTGTAGCTTGGATCCCTCTCTGTTAGGGAAGTTCCTGGTAGAATGACGGATGCTGAAAGCATTGTTGGCAGGGGTATCACCCGCACCGAAACAGGGACCGCAGAATGCAGTTTTCATAACCGCACCTGTCTCAAGCAATGCAGCAGCACAGCCGTTTTTGATCAGTTCCATGTACACAGGCATGGATGCCGGATATACACTTAAAGTAAACCCGTCGGAACCGATATAGCTGCCGCTCATGATGTCTGCCGCCGCACAGATATTTTCAAATCCGCCGCCGGCACATCCTGCAATAATACCCTGGTCAACCAACAGCTTTCCGTTTTGTACTTTATTTTTTAGAGTAAATTCCACCGCGCCGTCCAAAGAAACCGCTGCTTTCTTCTCCACATCATCTAAAATATCCAGAAGGTTTGCATTTAGTTCTTCAATCGTGTAAGTATTGCTTGGATGGAAGGGCATCGCAATCATGGGCTTTATGGTGCTAAGATCTATGGTAATCATACCGTCATAGTAGGTCACCTGCCCCGGATTTAATTCCTTATACTCTTCGCTTCTGCCGTGAATCTCATAGAATTCTTTAATGGTGTCATCTGTCTGCCAGATGGAGGAGAGGCACGTGGTCTCCGTGGTCATTACGTCGATTCCAATTCTGAAATCTGCGCTTAAGGAAGACACGCCTGGACCTACAAACTCCATCACTTTATTCTTCACGTAACCACTTGCAAACACTTCACCGATAATGGCAAGCGCCACGTCCTGGGGACCTACGCCCTTTACTGGTTCGCCTGTAAGATAAACACCCACTACGCCGGGCATATTGATGTCATAGGTCTGATTTAAAAGCTGTTTTACCAGTTCGGGACCGCCTTCTCCCATCGCCATGGTTCCAAGGGCGCCGTAGCGGGTATGGGAATCGGAACCTAAAATCATCTTTCCGCCGCCTGCAAGCATTTCCCTTGCAAACTGATGGATGACTGCCTGGTGAGGGGGTACATAGACACCGCCGTATTTCTTTGCACAGGTAAGACCAAACATGTGATCATCTTCATTGATGGTTCCTCCCACTGCACACAGGGAATTATGGCAGTTGGTAAGGACATAGGGGACAGGGAACTTTTCGAGTCCTGACGCTCTGGCTGTCTGGATAATACCTACAAAAGTGATATCATGGGATGTCAGCTTATCAAATTTAATCTTAAGCTTGTCCATGTTGTCTGATGTGTTGTGATCCTTTAAAATGCGATAGGCAATGGTCTCCTGCCTGGATGCTTCCTTTGTGGTTTCTTTTCCCGTTTTTGCTTTCACTTCGGATAAGGCGTCCGAACTGTCGGGAATTACTTCTGTGCCGTTTATCAGATAGGCACCGCCTTCAAATACTGATACCATATAACTTTCCTCCTCGCGTGGTTTCATATATTATGTCTGCTTCATGCTTTCGAGGTCTATTATATGATAAAATGCGGTAGTTTGCAATTACTCACTTTCGATGATCATCTCCCACATCTGACCCTCTAAAAATTACCTCTGATTATCTGCTGTAAACTCTATTCCGCTTTAGCATTTGGCATCCTTGCCTAAAATTCTAAGCTATCCGCATTAAGAAGGAAATATTTCTCATTGAATCAACCTCTAACTGTTTATGAACTCTTTTACCTTCATTGTTTTTTGCATAAACATCTACAATACCAATATCTACATTGTAATCACGCACAAGTAATTCATTGTAAACTTAAGATACGCATCTTTTTTAATCTCCACATTTGCGCTCCCAATTTCTGTGCATTGCACGAATTTTAGTAATGTAATTTTATCACATCCAACCAAATGAATTATTCTGTCTGAATTCCCTGTTCTTCTGGCATCTTTTTTGTCTGTATCTATTCTCATTTTCCCTCCTCATATTTAATATCTGCTACTGTACAAATACTTTTTCATGTGCTTATATTACAGTAAATTCTTTTCATAAGCGCTATTATTCGTTAACTTATGACTTATCATTTCGATTCCAGAGCGTTAAGTCGCTCTCCTTACCAGCTTTGATTTATAAAAAGAAAAAAGCAGGGACTCTCTCGAATCTCTGCTCGTCTGGCTATTATTTTTAGTTACTCTATCCTAAACATTTGGCATACCTGCCTAATCTATGCGCGTTCAGAAGAAAATATCGATTAATCATCTTACATTAATTCTGTGCTCTCTTCAAGCTGCTTATCAATATCCCTGCCGCCATACAAAACACGGACGATTGTTACCACACTTGTTTCTTCATCTGGAATATACAACACTACAAAGTTATCTACGGGCATAATATGCAACCCTCTTGATTTCCAAGGATCTGAGTCATATTCCATAAACCGCATCGGCATAGAGTCAAGCCCCATAATGCTTTCTTCCAGCCTGTCAAGTTGACCTGCAGCATTTTCGGGTGCAAGCAGTTCTAATGCGATATACTCATAA
Source organism: uncultured Lachnospiraceae bacterium (assembly GCA_964402925.1). Taxonomy (GTDB): domain Bacteria; phylum Bacillota; class Clostridia; order Lachnospirales; family Lachnospiraceae; genus Suilimivivens. The sequence continues at coordinate 23,129 of CAYOED010000052.1, forward strand.
ATCCCCCGCAGGTCCGATTTTGCCCGTGCTGTGATATCTATCTTATATTTCATAAGCCATAATCCCCACGTATATCAGCAAATACCTTTTCAGCAGGCTCGGTTCTTCCCTCGAGCATATCTGTATATCCTTTCTCAATTTCCGCATCCAGTTCTTCTTTTGAAAGTGCACCCATTGCCACAGGCTTTGATGTGGGCAGTTTTACCTCAAAAGGAAGGCCCTTCTGGAGAATGATTTGCTTATAAAACATATTAATTGCATTGGACGCAGGAATGCCAAGTGCTGAGAGTATGCTCTCTGCCTGTTCCTTCACATCGGGTTCTATCCTTGCATATAAATTAGCTGACTTTGCTGCCATAGTGATCACTCCTTCTCAAATGAATACTTCTGAAAATTTCTACTGATTATATTATGTCCGTTCGTGCGCACAAAAGCAATACACATTTTAATTTTTACAAAATAATCATAACCAGAAATTATCGAAATCTTTTACAATTTATAACTCCATCCATATGCAATTAATCTGTAGATTCACTACTCTTCTCCCACCTGACAGTATCTCCCCTCTTAAACTCTCTCGTTGCAGATAAAATAATAATACTTTCTTTCCCAATCACCCCTTCCTCAACAGCTGCCCAGTTCTCATTTTTATCAATCACCCTGACATTTACTTCATCCACATAATATTCCTCCCCCAGAATCCCTTCCCTCTCCTTCAGCACATAAACATAATTCCTGTCATTCTCTGTATGAAGCGCGGCAAGGGGCAGGCATAATCCATATTTTTCTCCCTTATCCGATTTTGAAACGCTCCCTGCTGCTCCCGGAATCCCGGTATCTTCTGGAAGTTCAATCAATGCCTCATATTTTCCGGGAATACTCCTGCTCTCAGCAAGGTAAGCAATCTCCTCTTCCAGTGGTCTGCTTCTTCCTTCCAGCTCCACCAAAATCTGATCACCCAGACCAACATATTTTTTCTGTTCCTGATCCAGCGTTACCTTAAGCTGACAGGGCAGATTCTCATCGGACAAAAGAAGCACTGCCGTATCCGGTACCCGGTCTCCCGGTCTTACTAAAATTTCCGTGACCACACCTGCATAAGGCGCCGTTATCGTTCCCTGGCTGTCCAGAACCCTTTGATATTCCTGTATCTCCATGGAAAGCGCTGTCCTATCCAGCTGCGCTCTTTCAAGCTCCGCAGTGACCTCCTCAGGTAAAAGCAGATCCTCCACTGCTCGTTCCGCCTGCCTCACTGCTTCATCTCGTTCCGCCTTAGCATCCGCCTCGCCATATGCCGCACTTTGCAGCGCATCCCTCAAAGCTTCATCTCCACCATCTTCCTCAAGATCTTCCTCCGCCCTGACATAGCTTTCAAGCGCCCTGCCCACCAGAGTATCCTCTCTCCGGCAAGTAAGATCATAATCCTCTCTCGCCCTTGCAAGCTCCAGTTCCTTTTTCTGCCGGGCAATCTCCTGATTATCCATAATCGCATTAATCTGAAGAGAGAGTTTGGAAATCTCATTCTTCTTCTCCTCCATCAACTCCCTCAAATCCGCAAGGTCAACCTGCATCAAGACGTCTCCTTCCTCCACCCTCTCCCCCTCATGGGCAAGAATCGAATCAATCCTCACCCCCGGCAGATAAGTCACCGTCCTTTCCCCTCCTGCCACAACAATACCTTCTACTTCCACCTTATGCTCTATGTACTTAGCCTCCAACCCACAAGTACTCACCATCGGCAACCGATACGCATAAACACTCTTAGAAATCACCGTACAAACAATCATAAACACCAAAAACCCAACAAATCCCGCCATCACCTTTTTCATTTCCTCTCCCTTCCAAAGCGCTCCGCCAAAAAACACAAACCAAATCTCCCATCCCACCCTACACAAAATCCTACCACGCTTCACAATCAAACTTATAATAATACCCTTCCTCTATAAGCAATTACTAAAATTACTAACAGTTCAATCTTCGATATCCTTCGGATAAGGGGCAGCACCGTCAGGGCAGTCATTCTCCTGCGCCGGACCAGACAAAAAACGGTATTGGGACCTTATGGGAAGTGGTTAGAAGGATTTAGCAGCCCTTTCAGTACACAGCAATCGGCGGACAGGACGTCCGCCGAAGGCGTAATTTGACCCATGGATGGGTCAATACGCCGTTTGCGTCCG
>CAYOED010000053.1:0-25218 GCA_964402925.1 uncultured Lachnospiraceae bacterium
TTTTAAGGGGCTCCTTATGGATTATTTATCCTCTCAGAGCTGTGTATCGGCTGCCCTGTGCGGACTATTGGCTACCCCGTGAAAAGTAACGGCACTTTCGTTGACGAATTTTATAAAAAAATATATAATATCTTAAACTGTGAAAAATAGCGTATACTGTATGTATCTGAGGGTGAGAGTATGACGGAAGAAAAAGATACGAAACAAACAAAAAACGAAGTTGTGTTTGACGATGGCAGGATTGAGCCCATTCAGGAATTTCAAAGTCCCGAGCAATTATACAGGGACTTGATTTTGCGTGTCCAGAAATATCATCCTTCGGATGATACTTCTTTGATAGAAAAAGCGTATCATCTGGCAGCAAAAGCCCATGAAAACCAGGTGAGAAAATCGGGGGAACCATATATCATTCACCCCTTGTGCGTGGCGATTGTACTTGCAGATCTGGAGATGGATAAAGAAACCATAGCAGCAGGACTTTTGCATGATGTGATAGAAGATACAATCATGACAGAAGAAGAGATAAGCGAGCAGTTTGGAAGCGATGTCGCTCTCCTTGTAGATGGCGTGACCAAGTTGGAACAGCTGAATTTCATGAATGAAAACGGCAATAAGAAGCTGGATCGATTTGAGATGCAGGCTGAAAATCTTCGTAAAATGTTTCTTGCCATGGCGCGGGATATCAGGGTAATTATCATTAAACTGGCAGACCGGCTGCACAATATGCGTACCTTAAAATATAAAAGTACGGAAAGCCAGCAGAGGATTGCAAGGGAAACCATAGAAATTTATGCGCCCATAGCACAGCGGCTGGGTATTTCCAAAATCAAGGTGGAACTGGATGATTTATCTTTAAAATACCTGGAACCGGAAGCCTACTATGATCTGGTAGATAAGATTGCCGTGCGCAAGAGCGTCCGAGAAAAGTATATTCAGAATATTGTAGATGAAGTGAGCGTCCATATTAAAAATGCAGGTATCAAAGCCCACATTGACGGACGTGTCAAGCACTTTTTCAGTATCTACAAGAAAATGAAAAATCAAAATAAGACCATAGATCAGATTTATGATCTTTTTGCTGTCCGTATTATTGTAGATACGGTAAAAGACTGCTATGCTGCACTGGGAGTTATTCATGAAATGTATAAGCCCATACCGGGGCGTTTTAAGGATTATATTGCCATGCCGAAGGCCAATATGTACCAGTCCCTTCATACCACATTGATCGGCAGCAGCGGACAGCCTTTCGAGATACAGATTCGTACCTATGAAATGCACAAAGCGGCGGAATACGGTATTGCCGCCCATTGGAAGTATAAGGTTGCGTCAGACGGTAAAAAGATAGAAGATTCAGAGGAAGAAAAGCTATCCTGGCTGCGGCAGATTCTGGAATGGCAGAGGGATATGTCCGACAATAAGGAATTTATGAATCTGCTTAAGAGTGATTTAGATTTGTTTTCCGACAGTGTTTACTGCTTTACCCCTACCGGTGAGGTAAAAAATCTTCCCGCAGGGTCCACGCCTATTGATTTTGCCTATAGCATCCATAGTGCGGTAGGAAATAAAATGATCGGTGCAAGAGTCAATGGAAAACTAGTGACCATTGATTATGAAATTAAGAATGGAGACCGGATCGAGATATTGACGTCCCAGAACTCCAAGGGACCCAGCCGCGACTGGCTGAATGTGGTCAAGAGTACGCAGGCCCACAATAAGATCAATCAATGGTTTAAAAATGAATTTAAAGAAGAAAATATAATTAAGGGCAAAGAACTGTTAAATACCTATTGCAAAGCAAAGGCGATTAATGTCTCTGAGATCATGAAGCCGGAATATATGGAAGGAATTATGCGTAAGTACGGATTCCGTGATTGGGATTCGGTTCTGGCAGCAGTAGGGCATGGCGGTTTAAAAGAAGGTCAGATTATCAACAAAATGATGGAATTCTATACGAAAGATCACCAAAAGAAGCTGACCAACGAAGAAGTCCTTTCGTCCGTTGCGGAAAATGATTTTGCACAAAGAAATGCCAAGATGAAGGCAAAGAGCGGAATTGTTGTAAAAGGTATTCATGATGTGGCAGTCAGATTTTCCAAGTGCTGCTCTCCTGTGCCGGGGGATGAAATTATTGGATTTGTCACCAGAGGCAGAGGCGTTTCCATTCATAGAACGGACTGCATCAATGTAATCAATTTACCGGAATTGGAAAGAGAAAGATTGATTGATGCGGAGTGGGAAGGTTCACCTGATGAAGTGACCAACGAAAAATATCTGGCGGAAATCAAAATCTATGCCAACAACAGGAATGGTCTGCTGGCGGATGTGTCCAAGGCGCTGACAGAGAAGAACATTGACATTCTGGCAATGAATACAAGAGTCAATAAGCAGGGACTTGCAACGCTGGCAACCTCTTTTGAAATCAGTAACAGAGAAGAACTGATACGCATCATTGATAAAATCAGATCTATAGACAGTGTGTTAGATATAGAGAGAACTACGGGATGAAAAGGAGTATAGATAATGGCAAATTTGAAAATAGGAAGAATCGTACTGGGGGTGTGCCAGACCAACTGTTATTTCGTGTATGAAGAAGGAGAGAGCAAAGTACTTGTCTTTGACCCGGCGGATAAGGGCGGATATATCTATGATAAACTGAGCGAAAAAGGATTTTCTGTGAAGGGGATTCTTTTAACGCATGGGCATTTCGATCATATCTGGGGTGTGGAAGAATTAAAGGAACGTTCCGGCGCCAAAGTATATGCTTATGAGGAGGAGAAAGAAGTCTGTGAGAATGCCGCTGTCAATGTTTCGGAAAATACTGGCAGACCATGTGAGATCAAGGCGGATGTCTATGTGAAGGATGGAGAGGAAATTTCCATTGCCGGAATGACCTGTAAGCTGCTTGCTACGCCGGGGCATACAAAAGGCAGCTGCTGTTATTACTTTGAACCTGATAAAATACTGATAAGTGGGGATACTCTATTTCAGGAATCCGTGGGTAGGACCGATTTGCCTACAGGCAGCATGAGTGTGCTGGTGCGCTCTGTCAGAGAAAAGCTGATGCAGCTTCCTGAGGATGTGAAGGTATATCCGGGACATGGAGAAGCAACCTCTATAGGACATGAAAAAAAATGCAATCCATTTTTATAATAATGTCACGAAAAGAAGGGGGGCTTCGTTATATAGATAAATAATACAAACGGAAAGGAAAACAGGATGGCGATTAAGATAAGAGTATTGGCAGCACTAGTTGGTTTAGCGGTATGCATGGCGCTTGTCGGATGCGGTAAAAAGGAAGAAGTCGCTCCGGAGCCTGTACAGGAGGAGAAGGTGGAGGCTACACCGAATATGGCAAGTGCACCTTCAGCTGACGCGCAGGATTCTACTGTTATCACGCAGCGCGAAGAAGTTGACGGAAAGATGCAGAGTTATCTTACAGGGGAATGGAAGAACAAGGCGGTTGTGAACAGGCGTCCCATTGCGGTCATGATTCCCAATAATTCGGCTGCAATGCCCCAGTATGGAATTTCCAAAGCAAGCATCATTTATGAAGCGCCGGTTGAGGGAAGAATTACCAGACTGATGGCAGTATTTGAGGATTTTGATGATCTGGATAAGATAGGTCCTGTGCGAAGCAGCCGTGATTATTTCCTGTATGTTGCCATGGGATATGAGGCGATTTACTGTAACTGGGGACTTGCAAGACCCTATGTGGAAGAGCTGATCAACCGCAGTACGGTTCAGAATATCAGTGCGGCAGTCGAAGGGATTTATAAGCCTGCCCATGAGGCTTTTGACAGAGTCAGTCGTCCGGGATATGCTACGGAATTTACAGGTTATCTGTTCATAGGCGGCATGTTAGAGGCAGCAGATCGACTTGGCTACGATTGGGATTATGATAAGGAGTATGTACCGCCCTTTACTTTTGCGGCAGAAGGAAAGCGGGCAGAAGATAACTATGCAGATAAGCAGAATGCAACTGTATGCTATCCTGGGGGTCAGACCGGAAATCAGGGTGGTTATGGCGCATACAATCCTTACTTTGAATATAATTCACAGGATGGACTGTACTATCGTTACCAAAATGGGAAAGAGCAGAAAGATGAAATGAACGGTGAGCAGCTGGCTGTGTCAAACGTGGTATTTCAGTATTGCCATGGTGAAGTGAGAGATTCCCATGATTACTTGGCCTTTGGCGTCCATGGAGAAGGCGATGCAATCGTGTTTACCGGCGGAAAGGTAATTAAAGGAACTTGGGAGCGATATGATGGTGATGCGACACCTGCTAAGTTTTATGATGAAAATGGAAAAGAAGTCGTTTTCAATCAAGGAAAGACATGGATATGCTGCATCTGGCAGGAATACGATGAGTTCGTAGAATATAAGTAGCATCCGGAATAATTAGAATCCAGAGACGTCTGTGGTTTACAATCACAGGCGTTTTGTGTATAATAGCACTTGTGAACATTGAAAAATAAATAGGAACAATGAAACTGTCATTGTTTCCCAAATCTAGCGCCATGACCTTCCGGAAGATAAACAGCAAAATGCTGGAGACAGGAAGGTTGACGAGGAAAAGAGTGATCGAAAATTCGGCGGATGCTCTTTCGTACCGCCTCCGGTGCGAGATATGCCGGCAAATATGCGGGTAACTGCAAAACAAATACGGTATAGCGGAGGAAAGATATCATAAGAGATGTAAATGTACATAAAAAGATGCATTTAAGTAACTTGATAGATAAACAAAATGAGGCGTAAAAGCGCATTAGGCGCAGGCGTAGCATAGAATAAAGATAGAAAGATGAGGGAAACGAAATGTGTGGAATTATTGGATATACAGGAAAAGGAAATGCCAAGGAAATCATGCTTGATGCACTGGAACTTCTGGAGTACAGAGGATATGACAGTGCCGGAATTGCGCTTTTGGACAAAGGAGATACACAGATTGTAAAACGTGCGGGAAGAGTGAAAGATTTAAGAAATTTGTGTGAAGAGAAAGAACCCACAGGGCAATGCGGGATTGGTCATACCAGATGGGCTACTCACGGAGGCGTATGTGATGAGAATGCTCATCCCCATAGATTTGGAAAGGTTACGCTGATCCACAACGGTATCATTGAAAACTACAGGGAGCTGACGGAAAAGTATGCCTTGGAAGGGCAGCTTGCATCCGAGACAGACAGTGAAGTGGTGGCGGCTGTGCTGGAGCATTTTTATTCAGGAGATCCGTATTCGGCTATCCGCAGAACGGTGCTTAAGCTGAAAGGAACCTTTGCGCTGGCGGTCATGTTCGATGACCAGCCGGATAAAATATTTGCGGTCCGCAATGTAAGCCCGATTGTAGCAGCAGTCACAAAAGACGGGGCAATGATGTCCTCTGATGTGGCAGCGATTGTGCCGTTTACCACGGACTATTTTGTAGTGCCTGAATTTCATGTAATCTGTCTATCTCCTGAAGGAATTGAAATGTTTGATCTGTCCGGAGATAAGGCGGAAATTGAATGGCTCCAGGTCGACTGGGATGTGAGCCGCAGCGGCAAGGGCGGTTATCCTTTTTACATGGAAAAAGAGATCATGGAACAGCCTCAGGTGATTAAAGAGACGATTGCACCCAGAATTAAGGATGGAAGACCGGATTTTTCAGAAGAAGGCATACCTGATGAAGTGCTTGCAAAATGTAAAAGAATCTGTGTGATCGCATGCGGAACGGCTATGCACGCAGGTCTGGTTGGGAAGAGCTTGATTCAGGCGATAATCGGCATCCATGTAGATGTGGTGATGGCATCTGAGTTTATGTATAATGATCCGGTGGTGGATAAAGAGACACTTGTGATTGCAATCTCACAGTCAGGAGAGACGATTGATACGCTGGAAGCTCTTAAGTTTGCCAGAAAATGCGGTTCACCCAGCATTTCCATCGTGAACGTAAAAGGAGCATCTATTGCCAGAGCCAGCGAATATGTCATCTATACCAATGCAGGACCGGAAATCGCAGTGGCAAGTACGAAGGCTTATACGACGCAGCTGGCGGCTTTATATCTGATTACAGCAAGAATGGCGATGGCAAGAGGACTTTGGAGTGATGAAGAACTTTCTGATTTTATGAATGAACTGCAGAGAGTTCCGGATGTGATGGAAGAAGTTCTTGATACAAGGGAAGAGATTCACCGCCTGTCAGGCACGATTTTAAATGCACGGGACGTATTCATGATTGGAAGAGGATTGGATTATTCTATCCTGTTGGAGGGCTCGCTTAAACTGAAAGAGATTTCTTATATTCATTCAGAGGCATATGCATCCGGTGAACTCAAGCATGGCACCATTGCGCTGATTACTGAAGATACGCCGGTAGTTGCAGTGGTGACCCAGGATAAGCTAAAGAGTAAGGAACTTTCTAATATCAGAGAAGTACAATCCAGAGGAGCCAGGGTCGTGCTCTTGATCAAGGCAAGTGAGACCTTGGATGAAGGCGAGCAGTGGAGCTGTGTTTACAGGCTGCCGGTGATGAAGGATCCGTTTATGGTGATGCCGGCATCTGTTGTGTTACAGTTGATTGCTTATTATGTATCGCTTGATAAAGGGCTGGATGTAGATAAACCGAGAAATCTGGCAAAAGTGGTTACTGTAGAATAAAGGTAGCTATTCAGTACTGAACAGTTACGAATAAAGAACAGGGAAACAATGACAAAGATGAAAGAAGAAAATTTTATTGCGATTAACGTCAATCAGGCAGGATTTGAATATGATATTCATTCTCTGGTGAAGGCATTTTATCCTGCCTGTGACGTAAAAGTGTTTATAGGTGATGAGAACGAGGAAAGTTCAGGTGCGGGACTGCCGGATCTGAACATTCATTTTACGGAGGAGGCTGTTTTGATTTCCCTGATCGGAGAAGAGGACGGAACGGCTTCTTTTGCTTGTAAAAAGATAGAAACATCGGAAGATATGCCCAGACCAGAGATAAAAAACCGCTTGAAACAGCTGGTATATCAGACTCTTTCCGACTATACGGGAAAGCACCTTCCATGGGGAACGCTTACAGGAATACGCCCGACGAAGATTCCCATGACCATGCTGGAGGAGGGCAGGACGGATGATGATATAGCGCAATATATGAAGGACACCTATTTTATCAGTGATGAAAAGGGAGACTTGGCAATACAGATTGCTAAAAGAGAGAAGAAGTTGCTCGAAACGCTGCATTATGAGGACGGCTACAGCCTGTATATCGGTATTCCATTCTGCCCGACTACGTGTCTGTATTGTTCTTTTACCTCCTATCCAATCGTTACATGGAAAAAGAGAATAAGCGAATATTTGGACGCCTTGGATAAAGAGATTGCATTCACAGCAGAATATTACAAAGATAAAGTGCTGGATACCATATATATTGGCGGAGGGACACCCACTACGCTGGAGGCAGAGGAACTTACCAGACTTTTTTCCAAGATCAAAGAGTGTTTCGATCTTTCTCATTTAAAAGAGTTCACAGTGGAAGCCGGACGTGCCGACAGTATCACGCCTAAGAAGCTAAATGCTCTGAAAGAAGGCGGTGTTACCAGAATTTCTGTAAATCCTCAGACAATGAAGCAGGAAACGCTGGATCTGATTGGAAGAAAACATACGGTAGAGCAGGTGAAGGAAGCCTTTATGATGGCAAGAAACGCTGGTTTTACCAATATAAATATGGATTTGATCTTAGGATTGCCGGGAGAAAGAGCCGGCGATGTACAAAAAACCATGACAGAGATAGAAAAACTGGATCCGGACAGCCTCACCGTTCATTCACTGGCAATCAAGCGGGCTTCCAGACTCAGCCAGTGGATTGAAGAGAATGGGATTTCTGCGCTGAACAATACAGATGAGACCATGCATATTACTGCCAGAGGAGCAGAAAAGATGGGGATGGTTCCCTATTATCTGTATCGCCAGAAAAATATGTCTGGCAATTTTGAAAACGTTGGGTATGCAAAAGAAGGGAAATTTGGTATTTATAATATCCTGATTATGGAGGAGAAACAGACTATCGTGGCATTGGGAGCGGGAAGTATCACCAAGCGGGTTTTCCCTGATGGAAGGATTGAGCGGTGCGATAATGTGAAGGATGTTTCCCAATATATCGAGAGAATAGAGGAAATGATAGAAAGAAAACGTGTATTATTAAGTGATTGATGAAACTTATAATGAAACATAGGATAATCAGAAAGGGCAAAGTATTATGGGGACGATACAAAAAAGAATATTTGGCAGGACAACCAGGTTTCTTATGTCTATGCTTGTGGCGGCACTTCTGGCATCAATTGGGAGAACCGGAGTTGTACAAGGCGCAGAAAAGCGCACAGTCCGTGTTGGCTTTTTTCCTATGGGAGGTTACAATGAGACCAAAGCGGACGGCAGCCGCACAGGTATGGATGTTGAGTACCTGGGTGCGCTGAGCGATTATGTCAACTGGAATATTGAGTATGTGGAGTGCGAAAGCTGGGACGATGCCCTGACTATGCTTTTGAATGAGCAGATAGATCTTGTGGGTTCTGCGCAGTATTCCGCAGAACGGGCGAAGCTGTACCAGTATGCGAACTTAGCCAGCGGATATACCTTTGGTGTGATTGCCGTAAATGGCGACAGCACATTTGCATATGAAGACTTTGACGCGATGCGCGATGCCACATTTGGTGTTGTGGGCAGTTACATACGAAAAGACGAATTTTACGAATATATGACAGATCACGGTATTCTGAATCCAAAGGTAAGGGAATACGAAAATACGGCAGCTCTGCATGCAGCATTGAATGCTGGGGAAATCGATGCTCTCGTACATTCACTGACAGAGGTTCTTGAAGGGCAGCGTGTGATCGGAAGGTTTGCGCCCATGCCTTTTTATTACATTACCTATCAGGGCAACAATGATCTGATGCGAGAACTCAATCAGGGAATCGCAGATTTGAAGATGAACCGACCGGGGCTGGAAAATGAACTGATGGTAAAGTATTATGACAACAGGTTGGACCAGACGATTCTATTGACAAATAGTGAGAAGCAGTATATTGCGGAAAAAGGGACATTGACTGTAGGATATCTAGATGGTTACTATCCGTTCTCCTACGAAAATGAGGGAGTCTACATGGGACTTTCTAAACAAATGTTGGAGGAGGTGTCTGTGAGCACAGGTATCCTCTTTAACTACGTAAAAATGGAAAGCATGGAGGAGGCTAAGAATGCCATAAAAATCGGTAGTATCGACATCCTAAGCTACTGCGGGGAGACGACCCAGCGCATGCAGTCAGACGGACTGGCAGCCACAAAAGAGTATGCTCAGGTACCTCAAGTCATTATTATGAAAAGGAATGACAAATCAGATTCGATAAATGTCTTGGCGGTGGAAGAAAGCAACGCTTCAGGGGCGGCAGTGCAGAATTTCATCGATGAGAATACACGTGTTTTGCCCTGTTCCACACAGAGTGAGAGCTTGACTGCGGTGATGACCGGCGAGGCGGACGCTGCCATATGTGACGGGTATCTGGCGGAGTATCTGCTCGGCTCCCAACTTCGTTTCAACAAGATGGAGATCCACAGTGTGCTGAGCGATGTCCACAGCATCTGTATGCTTGTGGCAGATAACGAGGATTCGTCTCTTCTCGGCATTATAAATAAGGAGCTGCTCGAGGTCAGCGACAAGATGGTCAATGACTATATGCTCCAGGACAATTTCTATTCCAAGATGAGTATGGCGAATTTTATCAGCGATCATAGTATTCCGATTATTCTAGTTCTGCTGTGCTGTGCTGTGGCAATTATTCTTGTGCTGTTCTTTTTGCTGCGGAACAGTATGCGGGTTCAGAAGCTGATGTACAAGGATACGGAATTTAATATTTGCAATCTTCATTATCTGACATATCGGGCGTCACAGAAACTGGCAGTGGACAGGAACAGTAATTACGCTGTCGCTTACACGGATATCGGTCAATTTAAGAGTTACAACACGTTGTATGGCTGGAATGCAGGGCAGCGCATACTGGAATTAGTCATCGCAACGCTATGCGAGGAAATAGATGATAAAAACGAACTCTATGCCAGAAACTATGGAAGTCACTTTGTACTTTTTATGAAGTATGAAAATTTGCAAGTTTTGCGAAGCCGTCTGGCGAACATTGCGGACAAAATATCTTTACGAATCTACGAGAAGGCAGGTGTCCATATGTCACTGGCTATAGGTGTGGGGTGTCTGGAGAACGGGAACGACGATTTACATCGTGCTTTGTCTGAGAGCATACAGCTGGTAGATTCTATAAAGAGCAGCTACAGCAACGCGGTGCAGATTTATGATGACCAGTTGCGGGCACAGCTGAGAGAGACGCACGAGCGGGAAAACCTTTTGGAATCTGTCGATATCAATAAGGACTTTGTGGCTTATTATCAGGCAAAGGTGGATATTCGCAATGAAAATATCGTGGGTGCTGAAGCGTTGGTACGTTTCAAGGATCCCACAGCGAATGGCACCATTCGCACTCCGGGGTTCTTTGTACCTTATTATGAGCGTACCGGCAGGATTAAGGAGATTGATTTCTTTGTTATGGAAAGCGTGTGTAAAATGCTGCGCCGGCGCATTGATGCGGGAGAGAATGTTGTGCCTGTGTCCTGCAATTTTTCCAGAATTCATTTTACGGATGATGGTTTTCCGGAAAGATTTGAGTCCGTTATTGACAAATACCAGATTTCCAAAGAACTGATCGAGGTGGAGATAACAGAGACACTTGTGGTAGAGGATGTGCAGCAGCAGAAGGTCAAAGAGATCGTAGACATCCTGCGGAAAAAGGGAGTGCATCTCTCCATAGACGATTTCGGGTCGGGGTATTCTTCACTGGGAGTGTTTGAACAGATACCGGCTTCCGTTATTAAGCTGGATCGTTCTTTCCTGCTCAATAACGAAAATCGTACCAGACAGGTGCAGATCATGAGGAATATCGTAAATCTTGCCAAAGATCTGAACGCCCAAGTGGTCTGTGAGGGCGTGGAGACAGAGGATGATGCGGATCTTATGATGGAGATTGGCGCTTATGTAGCACAGGGTTACCGCTACTGTAAGCCGGTACCGGAGGATGTGTTTGAGAAGATGCTGGGAAAAAATACCTCCTCGAATAGGTGAAGGTTCATGCCCTTTAGAATAATCTGTTGATGGAGCTTGTATCAGTGATGTGCGCGATAAGAAAGCAGGGGACATCAATGTGGAAGCAGAGGTATTTTGTCTGTCGTGGGACACTTAGGCTATATTGGATATCGGGGATGAAATGACAGATAGGAAGAGCTGGAAAAAACCTGCCGTTCTGATAAAGGTACCAAATATGGTATTGACGAATGGCATATAATGCGCGATAGTCAAATATAGGTCTAGGGTGGGAAAACCACAATCCCGTAAAATTTATCCATGGTATTACAAAAGATAATTCGTGAGGGAATTAGTTCATGTGTAGTAGTTATGAAGATTTTTTACGGCGGTTAAATCAATATAGGCAACGACTGAATATGACTCAGCAAGAAACAAGCAGCGCGCTCGGAATTACCCAGAGCCAGTTTAGTAAAATGGAACTTGGAAAAACAATCATGCCTTATAAGGCACTGACGCTTTTAATAAGCATGGGGTGGGATGTGGACTATCTTATCACAGGACAAGAGATCTCCCGCAAGGTCTCTGAACTGAGAAAGGTTGTGATGCGTGCGGAGGAAGAATACAGACCCAGGCTGTTTGATGCCATTGCGTGGATGTTGAGGCAGGGGCTGGATAAGCGTGCTTCCGAGTTGAGTTTTGAAACCAAATGTGAAATTGAAATATTGAAGATGCGTGCAAACGGCAGACCTTCAGATTCCGTTTTATATATAATAAGAAAAATGCTAGGCATGTCACAGATACCAATGGCCGAAAAGCTTGGCGTCAACATTAAAAAGTACCGCATGCTGGAGAAGAACGAGGCTAACCCTGACGCGGAATTGCTGTTCCGGATTTATGAGGTTACCGGATGCAAACCAAGCCTGTTGATTAACTATGATGATGTAGAAAATGTGATCATAGATGATTTGTGGAGTCAAATTGACCTGCCCGTTCAAACACAGATTTTATTCCTCACAGAGCAATTGCTTTGGCTCATTAAAATGTAGGGTACTAAAGAGATGAAAACAGTATTAATTATCGAAGATAATAAAACCCAGCTGGAGATGCTCAAAAAACTGGTTTTGGAAGTGAATGAAGGGGTTGCGGTTTATACCGCAAGCGAAAGTAAAGCAGCGTATCAGATTTTAATAGAGAAAGACATTGATGTATTTCTGGTGGACATCATCCTTGATGCTGCCAAACCGGGAGACACCTCAGGCGTCAAACTGGTAGAAAAAATCAGGACCATTACCAAATACATGTTTACTCCGGTAATATTCGTTACGTCACTTGAAGATGCAACCAAATACACCTATACCCATTTGAATTGCCTGGGCTACGTAGAAAAGCCTTTTGCACCGGAGCAAGTCAAAGGACTTGTGAAAAAGGCATTACATTTTTCTACTAGAAAAGAGCCGGAGGAAGAGGCTGTATATTGTTTCAGAAAAGAAGGAATCCTATTTCCAATTAAGGTTAAAAACATCCTCTACATAGAAAGCATTAACCATGTCGTAAACATATACTTGAAAGAAGGCGGTTCCCTGACCATCCCCTACATCCCATGCAAACAACTTCTGGAAGACATAAACGTAAAATACCTCATCCAGTGCAGCAGAAACACAATCGTCAACAAAGAATACGTCCACAACATAGACCTAACAAACCGATACATCTCCCTCCATCACACACCAAACAAAGTAGCAATCGGAGTCACCTATAGAAAGAAGCTGCTAGCGGAGTTCAGACATGGTCACTAATATATGCTTATTACTGGAAGCGCTATCAATCGTATTCTGCCTACATTGCCTATACGGAGAAAAATTCAAATTAGACATCGAAACTACAAGCTTTCTGGCAATATATATGATCCTTATGACAGCAATGAACTACTACGAGTCACCCAAGATGTATTCAATGATTATATATCCGGTTATAGCATTGTATTGCGGAATTAAATTTGGGTTTAAATTGAAGGTGGTTCTCATGAATCTCGTGTTGTGTGTGATTTTAGTTGGCGGAATTCAAATAATTGTTATGATACCAATGTATTACGTACTGGCTGTAATTCACTTTTCAACAATACGTTTGCTAGTAGTTAACTTGATTGCCTTTATAATAGTTATTTTTATATTGCCAAAATGTAGATTGGAAAGATTGACAAGTTATTTGCAAAATAAAGAAGATTTATTAATTATCTCATCGATTATTTGCTTAGCTATAACAGCATTTTGCATAGTCGCTTATAAAGAATTCGAATTATTAGAGTTAAATCAAACAATATTATTGTTTGGCTGTATAATATTTATACTTGTTTTGAATGGACAGCTAAGCAGATATAAAATGAAGTCCACGGAGTTTGAGGCAGAGTTAAAGGTACATAAACTATATGCAGATTCCTTTCAAAGCTTGATTGATACTATTCGGTTAAAACAGCATGAATTTGATAATCACATTACCACAATTTACAGCCAGCATTATATGTATGAAACATATGAGGCTTTAGTAAAAGAGCAAATGAACTATTGCGAGCAGATTAGGAAAGAAAATCGTTTCAATAAACTGCTAACCAAAGGAAATCCTGTGGTTATCAGCTTTCTATATGGCAAACTGATAGAAATCGACAAGAAAGGTATCAAGGTTACATACCAAGTCAGCATTAATGATTTAGATATCGGTGTTCCGATCCATAAAATAGTCGAACTCCTTGGAAATCTGCTTAAAAATGCTGTAGAAGCTATAGAAAAAACGGATAATGTGAATGAAATTTTTCTTCTTATGATTGAGAATAAGGACATCTTTGAAATTGAAGTTAGGAACGAAAGCCCTTATATAGACCCTAATAGTATCAGCACTTTCTTTACAAAGGGATATAGTGAAAAAGGGGAGGGAAGAGGTCTGGGCTTATATAATGTGCAAAAAATATGCAACGAATATATGCTACAGATTTATCCTGAAAACAAAGAAATCAATGGAAAAAACTGGATATCCTTTAGAATATCTAATAAACTTCCTGCTGGGTATAACTAAGATTCGGGTGAGAACAGGGGATGGAAAAATGATTCCTGACGCCACACAGAAAGTTATCCTCACGGCTCCTTATGGAAAGGGATTAGAAATTCTTAGAATCCCTTACGCTGCCAGCAAAAATCGGACAGGAGGTCCGATTTAGGCGCGGATTTGGTCATGGATGACCAAGCGCGCCGTTTGCGTCCGACAGCTATTACCTAAGCAAGGGATTCTTAGAATTTCTTATCCATGCACATAGAGCCGTGAGGATAACTTTCTGTGTGGCGTCAGGAATCATTTTTCCATCCCCTGTTCTCACCCGAATCTGGCTAAGGGAAACAGCTAAAATTAAAAATCGCACTTATGACTAAAATCATGAGTGCGATTTTTTTCTATTTTTCTTCAGGATATTCATACTCACCAAAAAAGATAGCACTTGTAATATCTATACTCACCCAAGCCCCCAGCGCCATACAAGTAACTAACAAGGGCTTCGTAAGCTTAACAAGTCTTTCTTTCATAAACCAATACCTCCTTCTTCTGTACTTTCGCCGCCATCAACTGCAGCGTATTTAATATAATAACCCAGAACCCACTAACAAAATAAGGATTCTCAGGAACTATATACATAAGTGCCAAATAAAAGAAGATAATCAAAAACGCCTGCACCTTAACCCGTTTTCTACACCCCACACTCAGTTCCCTGTGAACTGCCGAAGTAACCGGACCAATATAATAAGTACACAGCATACACATAAACAACAAAATCAATTGGAATACCTTATTCACCGATATCATTGGCAGTACCATCAAAGACAAAAACATATAAGTAAAAGAAACTAAAAAACAAGTAATATATTTCTTACAATGAAGCCCGCCAGTAGCTGTCCGCAAAAGCAACATAATTGTTACGGAAAAGATATATTTTCCAAAATCATGCCGGAACAAAAGACCCATAATTAACAGCTTGCTGAATTCAGATGCAAATGTTTTCCATGTATATTGAAGCTGTGCAATCTGAAAATCACTGAATTGATATTGCTCCTTCAAAAATTCATGCATATTCATCAATCCTTTCTTTTAAACAGGCTCATTGTACTATGAATCATGGAAAAATCTTGTTTTTTCTACTGAATGTGCATATTGAACAACTAAATAGCGAAAAAAGCTGCAATTATGGGGTAAATACTTTGATTAAGCCCCCAAAAATGTTGATTCAGTCGAAAAATGTAATTTTTGCCAAAAATAGGAGTAAAATAAGATTGCTGGAAATAAAACAGTAGTCTGAAAGATGCAGAGTCATCAGACAAAGAAACTATTTTACTAGGCAAATAAAAGAATGGAGGTACAAGATGTCATATTCATGTAGAGATATTGGATTTAGAATTCGTAATTTACGAGAATCGAATAACTATACAAGAGATGTGCTCGCAGAAAGGGTGGATATTTCTGCAAAGTTTCTTTATGAGATTGAAATGGGAAAGAAAGGATTTACAGTAGAAATACTATATAACCTTTCACAAGCTCTGGAGGTAAGTTGTGACTACATACTGACAGGCAATGAGAGCAACAAGATACCGGAAAAAATGGTAGATGTTCTTGAGCGTTTCAGTGCAAATCAGATGGGACGAGTACAGGATATCCTAAGAGTAATACAGGAACTGTGCGCAGGACAAGGTGATTAAAAGTGGAGTAGTTTTATAGGAAGGGGCTGGTTTACGCAAAGCGGGAACCAGCCCCTTCCTGCATAAGGTGTGAGGAATATAAGTTTATCAAATTTTCATAAATAAATAATTGACGTTCCATACCTGCTTTGTTATAATGAATAAAAGCACAGAAATTCTAACGAAAATTCGTTCTCATATCTGATTTTCTAAGAAGTATTTTCTTTAAGAATACTCTCATCTGCTTAGAATCCTTGCTTTGTTACCTATTAAATCACATAAGGCAGGGCGCAGATAGAAACCGCTTCGCATGGAGATGGACGGCCCTGTTCACCTGCGAAAGGAGAAAATGTATGGACGGATTTACAAAATCCCAGATTGTAAGAGAAAATGCACCAGTATACTATAACTATAAGGACAGAGTCTTTCGACTGCTTTTTAAAGAAAAGAGACGTCTTCTGGAGCTTTATAATGGACTGAATGGTACGAATTACAGCAATGAAGAAGAACTTACAGTCAATACGTTAGATAATGCGATTTTCATTAAGATGAAGAATGACTTGTCGTTTATTATTGATAGCAGCATGTGCTTATATGAGCATCAGTCCAGTGATTGTCCTAATATGCCTCTTAGAGGGCTCTTTTATCTGACGGATCTTTATAAAAAGCAGGTTAAAGATGTGGACTTAAGCGTCAGCAGACTGATTAAGATACCGACTCCGCATTATGTTGTATTTTATAATGGACAGAATAACAAGAAAGAAGAATTTACACTAAAACTGTCAGAGGCATTTGAGGACGAGGGTGATGGCTGTCTGGAACTGACAGTCCGCGTTATTAACATCAACTTTGGATATAATCAGGAATTATTCAGCAAATGTCAGTCTTTGTACGGGTATGCCTATTTCGTGGCAGCAATACGCCAAAACCTTGCCGCTATGGAACTGAGACAGGCTGTGGAGAAGGCAGTGGAAGACTGCATTGAGAAGAATATTCTAAGAGAGTTCCTTATCGAACAGAAGGCGGAGGTAATAGCCATGTCAATTTATGAGTACAATGAGGAATATGTGCGAAAAACTCTTTTTGAGGATGGAAAAATAGAAGGAAAAATAGAAGGAGAGACCCGCCTTGTAAAGTTGATGCAGATGCTTATGGCGGAAGGAAAGGAAGAAGAACTGAAACAGGTCATTATGGACAAGACATGCAGGGAGCACTTATATATAGAAAGAAATATATAAATGAAGAGCATTAGGCAGGGAATGCCGGCTAATCACAATTTGGATTGTTCTGCACCATTCCCTGCACAAGTTATATAGATTTTAATTATATTTCTATTTCGACCCCATTGCATATTGTTTTTTCAGCTGATCATTCCCCCGAGCATTCCGCTGCCGCAGCACAGCAAGAGTACTGTGAAAAAATTCCCGGAAATATCCTTCATGCCGTGATTGACAATCAGAGAAACTATAATCAGAATAATAAAGTACAGTCCGCCCATAAGAAGTCCCCATAGGAATTTACGGCTGCCTTCCCGCTTACCGGCAAGAAAACCGGCAAGGAAAGTGACGATTATGTAAATGGCGATGATACATATGGATACGATTTTTTCTGACAGTCCGAACCGATACAGCATAAGGGAAAGTAGAAGCAATAGTCCGGTGGTGATTAGATAGGATATAAGCAGACATTTTAATATGAAGGTGATTCGTGAACTTAAATTCAGTTTCTTTAACATTGCAGCCTCCCACATCTCTGGAAATTCTTTATACTACAATCATATGTACGAACTTGACAGAGAATACCCGAATATTGTAATATTTGCATAAGCTGCCTTGGAAGAGGGGCAACATTATTAAAAACAAGGAGTGATTTTATTTTGGATACCGATGGTGTCATACAGTTGTTTGCCTTATTGATTCTGATGTGTTTGTCTGCTTTTTTTTCATCTGCGGAGACAGCGCTTACAACAGCCAACCGGGTGCGGCTTAAGACACTGGCAGAGGATGGAAACAAGCGGGCACAGACAGCGCTTGATGTTCTTGATAAGTATGGCAAGATGCTCAGCGCTATTTTGATAGGAAATAACATCGTCAATATTTCTGCTTCTGCACTTGCAACTACGCTGGCAATCAGAATTCACCTTTCAGTGGGGATCGCAACCGGAGCTTTAACTGTATTCGTTTTGATTTTTGGTGAGATTGTCCCCAAAAATGTAGCTATGGTCTATTCGGAAAAGCTGGCACTTTTTTATGCCGCCATGATAGCCGGTCTTATGAAGGTTATGACGCCAGTCATCTTTGTAGTGGATAAAGTGTCGGGGGGATTGCTGAAACTGTTACATATCGATACAAGTAAGAGAACTGCCATGACAGAGACAGAACTTCGGACTTACGTGGAAGTCAGTCATGAGGACGGCGTGATTGAGTCTGAAGAGCGGGAGATGATTTATAATGTGTTTGATTTCAGTGATGCAGTTGCAAAAGATATCATGATTCCCAGAATTGATATGGCAACGGTAAACGTCGATGCTGGTTATGATGAGGTCATGGAGCTGTTCAAGGAATGTATGTATACCAGGATTCCAGTCTATCAGGAGGAAAAGGACAATATCATCGGTCTGATCAATATCAAGGATTTTATACTGGTGGAGAACAAAGCACAGTTTAAAATCAGCGATATCATACGCCAGGCCTACTATACTTATGAATTTAAAAAGACAGCGGATCTTCTGATAGAAATGCGTGAAAAACGGGTTAATGTGTCCTTCGTACTGAACGAGTACGGAGCAGCGGTCGGCATGATTACGCTGGAAGATCTTCTTGAGGAGATTGTAGGAGAAATCCGGGACGAGTACGATGAAGATGAGGAAGAGTTGATACAGCAGATGGAAGAAAGAGTGTATCTTGTGGAAGGAAGCATGAAACTGAGCGATATCAATGACGAACTTGGCACCCTGCTCTCATCTGAAGACTATGATTCCATCGGAGGTCTTATCATAGAAAATCTGGATCGCCTTCCGGAAGACGGAGAAACGATCACTACAGAGCAAGGCATCACCCTTAAAGTACAGGGAATCAGCCAGAACCGAATCGTAAAAGTCCTGATGACTCTCCCTGAAAAAAATACAGAAACAGAAGAAGCCGAAAACGATTCTTCCATCCCTAAGGAAGAACCAGAAAACGAAGATCCGGAAGAAAACAACGAAAAGTAAAAAGAAGTAAATTTTTCACAAAATACTTTTCCAAAGCAGGCAACTATGTTATACTATACAAATATAGGTACAGCAAAAGGAGAAATTATTATGAAGCGTATTAAGACATTAGCAACAAGAGACTTAAAAGAATCCATGAAGAAGGGCGGCTGTGGAGAGTGCCAGACTTCCTGTCAGTCAGCTTGCAAGACTTCCTGTACAGTAGGAAATCAGAGCTGCGAAAAGGTAAAATAAACGCCGTAAAATAAGAGAGTAAATGTAAGCAGCGGCAAGCGTCGCTGCTTATTATATGCAAACATTGGCTTCGTGCAAAATGGAAGGATAAGAGAAGTGGTACATCAATACAAGAATAACGGATATAACATTGTCCTCGACGTGAATAGCGGATCTGTGCATGTGGTGGATGATGTAGTATATGATATGATTCCTCTTGTGGAGAAAGGGCTCGAAGAGGGCAGGAGCAGGGAGGAAATGGAAGGCTTGGGCGTTGAAAGCCTTAAGGATAAGTATGCATCCGGGGATATAAAGGATGCGTTTTCGCAGATTATGGAGCTTAAAGAAGCAGAAATGCTTTTTGTTCCGGATATTTATGAAAACTATATCATGGATTTTAAGAAAAGAGAGACGGTCGTCAAGGCGCTTTGCCTTCATATTGCCCATGATTGTAATCTGGCATGTCAATACTGTTTTGCGGAAGAAGGGGAATATCACGGCAGAAGGGCGCTTATGAGTTATGAGGTAGGGAAGAAGGCACTGGACTTTTTGGTTAGAAATTCCGGGAACCGTGTCAATCTTGAAGTGGATTTCTTTGGCGGAGAGCCGCTCATGAACTGGCAGGTGGTAAAGGATCTGGTGGCTTATGGAAGAAGCCTGGAGGAGCCTTATCACAAGAAATTCCGTTTTACCCTCACTACGAACGGTATTCTTTTAAATGATGAAATCATGGAATTTGCCAATAAAGAGATGGCAAATATCGTTCTGAGTATTGACGGCAGAAAGGAAATCAATGATCTGATGCGTCCTTACAGAGGAGGCCAGGGAAGCTATGATACGATTGTGCCCAAGTTTCAGAAGGTGGCGGAGAGCAGAAATCAGATGAATTATTATGTGCGCGGCACCTTTACCAGAAACAATCTTGATTTTGCAAAGGATGTTGCCCATCTGGCGGATTTAGGCTTTCAGCAGATTTCTGTGGAGCCGGTGGTGGCAGAGCCGACGGATGATTATGCACTCAGGGAGGAAGACCTTCCAGTGCTTCTTGCAGAATATGACCGGCTGGCAGTGGAACTTTTAAATAGAAGAAAAGAAGGAAAAGGTGTCAATTTCTTTCATTTTATGATAGACTTGGAAGGTGGACCATGTGTTGCCAAGAGACTTTCCGGCTGCGGCTCGGGGACAGAGTATCTTGCGGTTACGCCATGGGGCGATTTGTACCCCTGCCATCAGTTTGTAGGCAAGGAAGAGTTCCTTATGGGAAATGTGGACGAAGGTGTCACAAAGACAGATATAAGGGATGAATTCAAGACCTGCAATGTTTATGCAAAAGAAAAGTGCAGAAAATGTTTTGCTAAGTTTTATTGCAGCGGCGGATGTGCGGCAAATTCTTATAATTTCCATGGGCATATCAATGATGCCTATGATCTGGGGTGTGAATTGCAAAGAAAGCGCATTGAATGCGCGATTATGATAAAAGCGGCGCTTGCCGATTTAGAAGGAGAAGAAAGTGATGAAGAAGAGTAAAGCAATTGTAATCTTGCTGGTATTTTTACTGCTTCTTGGCGGGTTTGGATATACCGCAGCAGTAGGTATTGGAGCAGATGGTTCCGGTTCAGCAGCCAGCATCAACTTGGGTCTGGACTTAGAGGGCGGTGTCAGCATCACATATCAGGTAGTAGGAGATGAAAATCCTAATGCTGAGGATATGGCGGACACGATCTACAAACTGCAGAAGCGTGTGGAAGGCTACAGCACAGAAGCAGTAGTATATCAGGAAGGATCAGACCGGATCAACATTGAAATTCCCGGCGTATCAGATGCTAATGCGATTTTGGAGGATCTTGGGAAGCCCGGTTCCTTGTATTTTATTGCAGAGCATGATTCTGAGGGAAATCTGAACTATCAGTTCCTCGGTATGGATGAAGCAGGAAAAGCGGTTTATTCCATGAATAAGACCATTGAGGAATTAGAAGCGGACGGTTCCATTATGCTTGTGGGTACGGACGTGAAGAATGCGCAGGCGCGTTCTTACACGGACAATATGCAGAACAGTCAATTTGTCGTTGATTTAAGCATGACAGATGAAGGAACTGTGAAATTTGCCGATGCGACGACTAAGGCATATCAGAATGGCGAATCACTTGCAATTTATTATGACGGATCTATTATAAGCGCGCCCGATGTAAATGAACCCATCAATGGCGGACAGGCACAGATTTCAGGAAGCTTTAGCTATGAAGAGGCACAGCAGCTGGCTTCTACCATCCGTATTGGCGGTCTTAAGCTGGAACTGGAGGAACTTCATTCCAAGATTGTAGGCGCACAGCTGGGTGAGGAAGCAATTTCCACCAGTCTTAAAGCAGCAGCAGTGGGATTTGCGATTATTGTAGTTTTCATGATTGCTGTCTATTATTTATCCGGTGCTGCAGCCAGTCTTGCGCTTGCGCTTTATGTGGAACTGATCATTATTTTGCTGGATGCATTTGAGATTACTTTGACACTGCCTGGTATTGCAGGTATCATTCTTTCTATTGGTATGGCAGTAGATGCAAATGTTATCATTTTTGCTCGTATCAGAGAAGAGATTGCCAAGGGTAAAACAGTGAAGGAGGCAATCACCACAGGTTATAAGAAAGCAACTTCTGCGATTCTGGATGGAAATATCACTACGCTGATTGCAGCAGCAGTGCTGGGGGTTCTGGGTTCCGGAACCATTAAGGGATTTGCTGCTACCTTAGCGCTTGGTATCATTCTTTCCATGTTTACAGCCATGGTAGTGACCAGAATGCTGATGAAAGCATTCTATGCTATTGGACTGCAAAGCCCTAAGCTTTATGGCACTGCTAAAGAGAAAAAACCGATTAACTTTACTTCCAAAAAGACAATTTTCTTTGGAATTTCTATTGTAGCGATTCTGGCAGGATTTGTGTTCATGGGAATCAACAGTGCAAAAGGCGGCGGAGTTTTGAATTACAGTCTGGAGTTTGTAGGCGGAACTTCAACCAATGTGACGTTCAATGAAGATATGGCACTGGCGGATATTGATGCACAGGTTGTCCCTCTGATCGAGGAGATTACGGGCGACGGCAATGTACAGACACAGAAGATAGAGGGAACGAACGAAGTCATTTTCAAGACCCGTACCTTAACGACACAGGAGAGGGAAACATTTAAGACAGTGATGGTAGAGCAGTTTGCAGCAGACGCAGAAAAGATCACTACGGAGACAATCAGTTCTACGGTCAGCAGTGAGATGAAATCAGATGCAATTCTGGCAGTTTTAGTTGCTACTTTGTGTATGCTGCTGTATATCTGGCTTAGATTTAAGGATATCCGTTTCGGTGCAAGTTCCGTAATCGCATTGATACATGATGTTCTGGTGGTGCTGGCTTTCTATGCAATTGTAAGAGTGTCGGTAGGAACTACGTTCATTGCATGTATGCTGACTATCGTAGGTTATTCCATTAACGCAACGATTGTAATTTTTGACCGTATTCGTGAGAATATGAACAATATGGGAAAGAAGGAGTCCCTGGAAGAGATGGTAAATGCAAGTATTACCCAGACGCTCTCCAGAAGTGTCTTCACTTCCCTTACGACTTTTATTATGGTTGCAGCGCTGTATATATTCGGCGTATCTTCCGTAAAAGAGTTTGCCCTGCCGCTTATGGCAGGTATCCTCTGCGGTACCTATTCATCCATCTGCATTACAGGCGCTTTGTGGTTGGTACTTCGTAAGGTATTCCCGCAGAAGTCGGCAGCTTAAATGGTAATTTGACAATAGGCGTTCCGGGGAAGCTCGGGGCGCTTATTTAAGTGTACCCGGTGGGTACACTTTTTATAGAAAATAATCTGGAGAAAAATATGGCAAAGTGGATGGTGGCTGCCAAGAAGGCAGATTTTAATGAGATAGCAGAAAAGTATCAGATTACGCCTGTGTTGGCGAGGATCATGAGAAACAGGGATATAGTGGGGGATGAAGAAATTGAAAAATTTCTGCATGGGGATTTAAAGGATCTCCATGCTCCCTTTCTAATGAAAGATATGGAACCGGCAGCAAAGCTGATTCTGGAAAAAATCAGAGAAGAGAGGCGCATCCGAATCATAGGAGATTATGATGTGGATGGCATCTGTGCTACTTACATTCTGCTTTCCGGGATCCGTGCGCTTTCGGGAAAGGTAGATACCGTCATTCCTCACAGGGTGAAGGACGGATATGGATTGAATGAAAATCTGATAGAGGATGCCGGAGAGGATGGAATCGACACCATCATTACATGTGATAACGGCATTGCGGCCGCTGCCCAGATTCAGATGGCAAAGGAGATGGGAATGACTGTGGTGGTGACGGATCACCATGAGGTGCCCTTTGAGGAGGGGGAAGAAGGCAGGAGATACCTGCTTCCGGGGGCGGATGCGGTGGTGGATCCCAAGCAGCCGGAATGCGGTTATCCCTTTAAACAGATCTGCGGTGCTGTGGTAGCGGCAAAGCTGGTGCAGTCCATGCTTGAACTTAGCGGTTTCAAGGAAACAGATCCGATAGGATACAAGGAACTTATGGAGGAGATGCTGACCTTTGAAGCGCTGGCAACTGTCTGCGATGTAATGGAATTAAAGGATGAGAACAGAATTATAGTAAAGAAGGGGCTTTCGCTTATGGCGGAAACGAAAAATTCCGGGCTGAAAGCACTGCTTATGGTCAATGGAATTGAGGACAAGGAATTGTCCCCCTATCATGCAGGCTTTATCATTGGTCCCTGCATGAATGCAACGGGAAGGCTGGATACGGCAAAGCGGGCACTGGAGCTTTTTGAGGAGAAAGACTGGAAAAATGCGGTCACGATAGCGGGGGATTTAAAGAGCCTTAATGACAGCCGCAAGCAGATGACGGAGAAGGGCGTAAAGGAAGCTATAGCCCAGGTAGAAGAGACAGAAATCGGAAGGGACAGGGTGCTTGTGGTTTACCTCCCCGATTGTCATGAAAGTCTGGCAGGCATTATTGCAGGCAAAGTCAGGGAAAAGTACGGCAAACCTGCTTTTGTGCTTACGAAGGGAGAGGAAGGCGTAAAGGGCAGCGGACGTTCTATAGAGACCTATAACATGTATGAGGAGATGACTGCCTGTAAAGAACTGTTTACCCGGTACGGAGGGCACAAAATGGCGGCAGGGCTTTCGCTTGAGTCAGAAGAGAATGTAGATGCATTTAGGAAAATGCTGAATGAAAACTGCCGTCTTACTAAGGAAGATTTTGAGGAAATCGTACATATAGATGTACCCATGCCTCTTGCTTATGCAGACAAAAATTTTATTAAGGAATTAGCCTTGCTGGAGCCTTTTGGCGTGGGAAATCCGAAGCCTCTTTTTGCGAGGAAGGATATCAGCCTTCTTTCCGGCAGAAGGATGGGAAAGAATAGAAATGTAGGGAAATACCGGATAGCAGATGAAAACGGAGCGCTTTATGAAATGATTTATTTTGGTGATTTGGAGGCGTTTGATGCTTTTTTGCAGGGTAGATGCGGTGAAGATACGGTAAAAAGATTATATGAGGGCAGCATTCGTGAAAAAGAAGCTGTAATCGGCATGGCTTATTATCCCGATCTTAATCATTATGCGGGAAGGGAGACCATCCAAATCGTGATGCAGAATTATTGCTGATGATAACATGCAAAAGCCTCCGGGGGATGCCGGAGGCTTTGCGTTCTTATGAGGGGGGAGATAGTGAGTTGTTCAACTATCTTAATTAATATCATAAAGGCTAAATGTGTATAAAATGTGTCCGATTTATGATAAAAATCTAAAAACCTCTAAATAAAAAATTAAGTACATCAAAAAAATTTAGAAACATATACTAACCTAGATGGAGTGGATTTTAAGAAGATTGAAAAAAACGTATAATCGTGCTATCTTATTATAAGGAAAATATGTATCTATTCAGTACAGGTCGAAGCATTTACTGCTGAGACCGTAAGAATATGATT
>CAYOED010000054.1:0-25047 GCA_964402925.1 uncultured Lachnospiraceae bacterium
CAATTTATACAAGTCCTCCAATGAATTAATTTCTAAATCTACAATAGTGTTGCTTTTTTAAATCATACTGTTTACCTCCCAGGTAACAGTATATTATTTGTACATTTTTATTTTGGATTTTTTGTACATATTTATTGTACCATTTATAGTATTTTCAGCCCTGTTGAAATCTTCCATAATATGTTGATGATAGGTGAAGACTGCCCACGCTCGATCTGCCCTAACATCGGATTGCTGATGCCTGTCAGTTCCGCAACGTCATCCAGGGTAAGCTGCCTTGTGTTCCGGATTTCTTTCAGCCGCTCTCCTATCTTCAATGAAACCTGCTCCATATTGCCTCCTTATATTTGTTTTCATGTACAAAGTATATTATAACATACAGTCAAATAAATTTGAAATTTTTACATTTTTTATTGATATTTATTAGCTGGACTTCTTGCTTATGAGGGCGTGTATCATTTCAGAAGAAAGTATCTCAAAATCTGCATATTTCTCAATAACCTCCTCCAACTCCTGCATTCTGATTGGTTTGTCAGAAATTGACTGCTGACCCAACCCACATAACTTCATGGTATATATCCAATGATTAGGATGCATAAAAATAACTGTCTAAAAAATGAGACTAAACCTTCAAAAAATATCATTGACAAAGAGTATAATTTAATGTTTGGAGATATAAAAGAAAAGTATAGAATTATTCATACTAACGTGTTATAATCTATTAAAAGAATTAGGTTAAACTTATATTAACCAACCTAAGAAAGGAGAAAGTTATGATTAACAAGATTAAAAACATGAAAGTTGAAGCGAAACTGAAATATTGTTTTATATTGGTTACGTTGCTGGCCAGTGTCTCAGGTATTTTAGGCATCATTATTGTACTATACAGCAATATCCAATATTCCAACGCACTGGTATCCAATGGTTTTTCACAGGGTGAGATCGGTAGATTCAGCACTTATATGAATAAAGAACCAACCCTGGTCAGGGAATTGATTCTCATATCCGATAAAGAACAGTTAGAGACCATAGACAACGAATTGACAGAAGCAATGGCGAAGACGGATGCTGCGTATGAGACAATGAAGAAGAACTGTACTTCGGCGAAAGAACTAAAATACGTGGAGGAGATTGATCAACTTTTGCCGGAATACCGCAGCATCTTTAGTCGAGCACGAACCTTTGCCCTGGATAACCAGGATGAAGAAGCTCTAAATGTCATGGTCATAGAGGGAAAGCCTAAATTAAAGGAGCTTACAGCCTCTGTAGAAAGCCTGATTGACTTAAATGTGCAAATGGGCACTCGTATATCTACCATTTTAAAAACTACAACCACTATTTGCACCATTATCATGGTTTTGGTGATTATCATTGCAGGAATTGTCTCTTTGAAATTTGCTTCATTTGTGGCAAAGCTTTTCGCAGATCCTATTATCAAAGTGAAAGATGCATCTGCAAAGCTTGAGCAGGGCAACTTGGATATTACAATTGAGAAAATGTATCCAGATGAAATTGGAGAAATGACAGACTCCTTCGTGGAAGCCGCCAATATGATTAAAACGTACATACATGAGCTGATTAGGCAATTGAACGAAATTGCAGAAGGAAACTTTAATATTTCCTCTAACGTAAAATTCATGGGGGATTTCAAAATCCTTGATGATACAATTTTGGTTATCACAGACACCTTAAGTGCTACATTGGGAAATATCCACGATGCCTCTGAGATGGTCTCAATGGGTTCTACACAGTTGGCAGAAAGTGCACAGTCACTGGCTGAGGGTGCTACAAGTCAGGCAGCCTCCGTTGAAGAGCTGACAGCCACCATCCAAACCGTTACAGAGACAATCGTCTACAGTTCAGAGAAAGCCAAGACATCCTCCCATGATGCAGCGAAATTTAAGGTGGAAGCCGAGAATAGCAATGAGGATATCAAGCAACTGAACGAAGCAATGGTTCGAATTAATGATACTTCAAAGGAAATTGCAAACATTATTACTGCCATTGAAGATATTGCTTCTCAGACGAACCTTTTGTCATTAAACGCATCCATCGAAGCAGCAAGGGCTGGCGAAACCGGAAGAGGATTTGCGGTAGTCGCAGACCAGATTGGCAAACTTGCTGCAGATAGTACCACATCAGCCGCCAATACAAGGGATTTAATTGAGAATGCCGTTCGTGAAATTGAAAACGGAAGTGCAATTATGCAGAGAACAACGCAGGCGATTGGCTCCATCATCAGTGGAATCCAGACATTGGCTGAATCAACCAACGAAATCAGTACATTATCAAATTCCCAAGCAGATGCAATGAAGGAGCTGGAAATAGGCATTGAAGAGATTTCAGAAGTAATCCAGAATAATTCTGCGTCAGCACAAGAAACCTCTGCGACCAGCGAGGAATTATCCGCACAATCCACGACTTTGGAAGAATTGGTCAAGCAATTTAAACTGAAGCAGTGATGGATTTTGCTATCCATCACTGGATAACTCCGCTGATTTACAATATCCTTATATTATTATAATTCAAAGGGGCGATAGCACTTTAGGCTGCCGCCCCTTTGAAATCAAACAAACCTTATAAAGCAATTCTATAAATATCTGCTATTTCATTTCCCTTTAACCCTTGTTTAATAATGGTATAAATATTCCCATTTAAATTCTACCCATATTAAGAACAATCCTAATCCCCCAGATTCAGACCGAGTCCATTTACCCATTCCATAACCATATCTTTTATAACATAATTTTAAGCACTTTTCTTTATTTGTTATTCACTTTCAAAATATCAAAACAATAGTACAAAATCTGAAAGACAAAATGGAATCTGTCGATATCTTTTACTTAGATATAATATCAATTTCTTTTCTGCTTTACACAAATGATGACTACCATAATAATCATTGGAATCATACTGATAATACCAATATATGCTGGACCAAGGATTGACTTATCTGCATACTCAGGTTTAGAAAGATAAACGAATATGGTAAATGCATTGGCTGCACCATGCATCAGTGATGGAAGCCAAATAGTTTCTGTCTTTTCATACACATAATCAAATAAAATACCCATCATAACAGTACAGATGCAGAATACAATCGGACCGAGCACTGGGGCTCCAATATATTCTTTACCATACTCATAACCAGCAAGAATCATAAGTGGCCAATGCCAAGAACCCCAAATTACACCACCCACGATACGTCCCTTAGTGACACCAAGTTTTTCCTTCAAGTATGGATACAAAGCACCTCTCCAACCGACCTCTTCACCTAATGCAACAAACTTACATGTTATCCTACATGGAAGTGCCCATGACAAAGAGCATATATGTAGATTATGATGTTTTAATTGCGTCCTGCTTACTGCACGACATCGGACGGAGGGAACAATTTGAAAATCCTTCCTTGTGTCATGCCATGGTGGGAAGCGAAAAAGCATATCACTTTTTATTGGAGCATGGTTTTAAAGCAGACTACGCTGAACAGGTAAAGCATTGCATTCAGACACATCGTTTTAGAAAAATTGCACCACCGCAAAGCTTAGAAGCAAAAATTCTATTCGATGCAGATAAATTGGATGCAGCCGGTGCAATGGGA
This sequence comes from uncultured Lachnospiraceae bacterium, assembly GCA_964402925.1. GTDB lineage: Bacteria > Bacillota > Clostridia > Lachnospirales > Lachnospiraceae > Suilimivivens. Next base: position 3,602 of record CAYOED010000054.1, read on the forward strand.
ATAGCTAGAACCCTCATTTATAAAGGAATTGTTTCCGAACCACTTTATTCTCTGCTGCCCGATGGAATCGTTTCAACCGGAGAAAATGACACTACCCCATCCTTCTTTCAAGAGTATAAATACAAACTGGAAAATGTATATTCCCATTTTTATACTGCACGAGCAACAGAAATTGCGAAAGAGCGACAACATATTGCAGTGAATTTTTATAACTGCTTATATCAGGAAGCAAATGTATCCTATCAAAACGGAAGAGATGAACTTGGCAAATTAATAGAATAATATTTTACGAAAGCTGTCTTATTCCCCAGACCTGACTTTTACTTTATTTTCTTCTTCGCCCATTTTGCTACGCTCTTATAGGACGCATCTGTTAAATCTTTACCTTTTACCACTTTTGCACCTTTTGCAGACGTCTTGATCCCCTTCATGCTGCCAGAGATTCCACTACCGCCACTAGTACAGAATGGTACAATCTTCTAAATTACAGGCTCTTCATAATCAAAAAATGCAAACATGACTTTCTGCGAGATATAATCCATAAACTTTCGTGTATACAAGGCATATGCACCATAAATGGCAATCAAAACTGCTACACTACACAGAATCCATGTTACAACAGACTTTTTCCTTTCATTTTGCTTCTCCATTCTGGAAATGGAAACTGCCTTTTTCACTATTCCCAGAATCATGCCATAATGGATTCCGATATGAAATCCCATCAATAAAAATCCTGCATAGGATGCTGTCATGTGCATTCCCCTTGCCCATGCTTTGCTAACCGGCAAATCCAGAAAGCGGAACACATAACGGGACATGGCAATTCCACTGAACATCAGCAATAGCATATCCACCAGCAGCACCGCATCCACCACAGTAAGAAATATCCTGCCGGAACGGTACTTTCCTTTTCCCAAAGCTCTATACCAGTTCCCGTTTAAGATATGGTGCAGGATAAAAAGCACCAACATGGCAGCGCCTGTAATCTCATGCCACTGCAGTCCCACATAATGGAATGCCATCATAACAAACAACAGAATGGTCATACAGATATCAATGATAATTTTTATGATTTGTTTTGCTTTCATCTATCTTCTCCGTTTCATTGCTGTCCATGTTTTACCTGACTATCATCTATTGGATGGTCACAGTGGCACTAATCATGGATAAAGTTTGTAAAGATGGCTGGTTCCTGTTCTGGCATGGATATCCCCTCCATCTCAGCAGCCTCTCTGCATTTCAACATATATGCCATATTTCTTCCCAGCACACGCATGGTATATAGTCCCTCCAAATCCTTCTGAACATCTTCCGGTGCTGCTCCATGAACCATGTTCCAGTATCTAGAAGACACCACCGGCATCTCCTGAATGGTAAAATACTTATTCATCTGGTCAAAGGTAGCCGTCGTCCCTGCTCTCCTTGCAGAAATCACAGCCGCTGCCGGTTTCATGTAAAATGCCTTGTTAGCATTGCCACAAAACTCCGAATAAAATAAACGGTCCATAAAAGCGGTCATATTCCCAGAAGCAGCACCATAATGAACCGGTGTCCCAAAAATAAAACCGTCTGCCGTATATGCCTTCTCTCTGACCTCATTGACAATATCATCAAATGTGCACTGTCCCTTTTTTACACAAGCCTTACATGCAATACAGCCGCCAACCGGTTTATTTCCAATCCAAACAATCTCGGAATCAATTCCATCCTTTGTCAACGTATCTGCTACTTCTTTTAATGCTGTATAAGTACAGCCTTTTTCATGCGGTCCACCATTAATCATTAAAACTTTCATTGAATTTTTCCTCCTCGTTTTGCTTTATTTTTCAAACAACCAGTTCATAATTTTCTGATCCCTGCAGAACAAACCTGATGCAGCATGCTGATAGGTCACACCAGTTCCCTTAAAATAAGAACTATTCTTTACATCCAGCACCAGCAGTTTATCTATCTGCTTCTCACACAATCCCTGTTTCCGATATAAATCATACAGCTTTTTGTATGCCTCTTTAAAAGGTTTGGAAGAATAATACTCATCACTTTCTCCAATAACAAAATAAACTGGGGTTCTTGCCTTGACTACCGGCTCATACGCACCATCCCACTGGGAGCTGCACATTAACGCTCTGGTAAACAACTCCGGCCGCTTTCCCAAAATGAGGGAAAGTGTTTCTCCACCACCGGAATATCCATTGATATATACTTTGGAAGAATCTATCTCATAATGTTTCAGAAAATATTCCACCAGCGCAATCGTCTGGTCTGCTGATGTCTGTTCCCAATCATCTAACTGCGGCGCCAAAATCACCATATCCGGATTATATTTCATTGCTTCAAATCCAAAATCCTCTGTCTTGAGATTCTCTGCCACGCCTTGAAAATACAGTCCTTGATATCCCGGCAGTGTAATATATAATGCCATCTTCTTTTTGCCATCATAAGAATTTGGAAAATACGCATGATAGTGGATATCCCCGTTCTTTCCGGAGTGATAAATATTATCTACCAGAAAGTTCCGGTAATAGCTTGTTCCCAAAGTAATGTCTTTCTGATCCTGCTTTTTATTTGCCTTGGAAACTACCGTTACTCTGCATTTCACTTTTTTATTTTTGTATTTTGCTGTCACGACTGCTTTCCCATTTTTCTTTGCTCTGATTTTTCCTTTTTTGCTGACAGAAACAATTTTTTTATTGGAACTTTTCCAGCGGATTTTATCATTCTTTTTTATTCCAGTCACCTTGAGTTTTTTACTCTCTCCAGCCACAAGTACCATATTTTTTGTTTTCATTTTGATAATCTGCTTTGCACGAACCGGATTATGAAAACAAAGGAACACCATACCAAAGATTATAAACAGCATAGCAAGCGAACATTGTTTTTTATATCGTTTGACTGTACTCATGCTGACATCCTCCTACTCTCAGCAATCTATGTGCTGACATTCCACACGAAAATTGCATTGACATTTTTCATAAATGATTTTTCAACCTGCTCACTTCAATACCGTATTCTCTACATATTCCCGGATAGCATTATTATCTTTTGTGAACAGTCCATCGTCCACAGTCGCACCCTTTGCACATTCCCTGACAAACGCAACCGACTGGTCATACTGGGATGTACTCATAGATGCAGACTGGGAAATTGGATAAATCGTTTTTCCAGTCATATCATAGCGTTCCAGAAATGTTCCCACCGTCATCGGGGCAGTGTGCCACCAGATTGGATAACAGAGTATGATTTTATCATAGGCTGCCACAGAATTCATCGGATCTTTTAGTGGTGGGCGGGAATTGTTATCCGCCTCATCTTTTGCCTCCCCATATGCCACGGTATTATAGTCATCACTGTAGGGGGTTTCCCTCTCAATCCGAAAAGAATCCGCCCCAGTCTGAGCAATGATATTCTGTGCGATTCTCTCACTGGTACCACTCCATGAAAAATATGCCACCAGAATTTTTCCACTATCATTGCTGTCCGGTTCCTTCGGAACATCTGGAATTTCTGTCGGGATTGGTGTTGTTTCTGCTATATCATGAGTTCCCGTTGGAGCTGGTGTCACAGTTGCATCCAGAGTTTCTGTTGGCACTGGTATCTCTGCTGTGTAGGGAGTTCCCGTTGGAGCCAGTGTCTCCGCTGCGTTAGGAGTTCCTGTCGGAGCCAGTGTCTCCGTTGCGTTAGGAGTTCCTGTCGGAGCAGGTGATTCCGTTACAGCTGGGTTTGTTGTTGGAATTTCTGGAACATCGGTTCCAGATACCCCCGTTGGGACTGGTGTACTGCCAGAAACATCTGGTGACTTTGTAGGTACTGCCGGAGCCGGACTCTGGGTTGCTGCTGGTGTTTTATCCGTCTTTTCTACAGAAACCTTCACCCATGTTTTCTTCGTCTTAAAACCTTTTTTTGAAATCGTTACCGCAATTTTGGCAGAACCAGATTTCTTTGCTGTCAGCTTTCCATTTTTATTTACCGCCACTACTTTTTTATTGGATGAACGAAATGTTATATTTTTTTTGGACAAAGCTACTTTTGACTTGGTTGTTTTCGCATTCACTGTCAGTTTCTTTGTCGCTCCTGCCTTCATTTTCAACGTTTTTTTCGTCACATTCTTTCCACCCTGCATAATGCTTACAGAACGAATCGTTTTTCTGGCTGCCGCCTCTGCCTTCTGGTTTCCCATTCCAGCGATACTGCCTATTACAAGTGCAAATGCAATCAATACAGATACATATTTTTTCCATGATGTTTTTCTACTCATATTCCATCTGACCTCCAATCTGTAACTTTCATTTAATCGTAATATAATTATACCCCCGGCACATCACTGACAGAAGTTTCCGTTTGTTTTCCAGTTTGTACCTAGGGGTAATAACTATTTTCTACGCTCTTGTACACTCCTACAAACTCCCACACCTTTCCCAAAACTTCACTGCATCATCCAGCCACCTCTCTGCTACCGTTTCCGTTCCAATCCCAAATCCGTGGGATAATCCTTCATATTTGTGAAATTCCGTGGGAATCCCCATCTTTTTCAGCCGATCCAATCGACTTTTCATGGTATTCCATGAGGCAATCCCATCACGGGTTCCTACGCAGGCATAGGTCGGTGCATCTGTTTCCGAGGTATCGGTATAGCCGGTATACTGCATAACAACTGCTGCCGCCTGTGGTATGTCTGTTCTCCCCGTCAATTCCTGCAGATAGCTCTTATTCCCCAAAACTGCCGCCATCCTTGCACCGGCAGAACCGCCCCAGAGCGAATATCCGTCTGCCTGTATTCCAAGCTCTTTTGCATGGTCATACAGATAAGTAATAGCCCTTGCCAAATCCTCATATGGCTCATCCGGACGGTAAATCAGCGCGAAGGTGTTATATCCCTTTTTACTGACCTCCAACGCATGGGGGAAACTGTCGTGCATGGCACCAACATACATAAATCCGCCGCCTGCATTCATAATGGCAAACTTCTCTCCCGGACTGCCACCGAAATAAAATAATCCAGTGTCTGCCTTTGAAACATCCTCACGGATTTCCTCTTTGGAATAAATCGGAAAATAAATCTTTTCTCCCGAATCTGCCCTTGCTTTCAAATGATTGACAATCTCCACTGTCTTCTCTGGCTGGATATCCGAGTACCAGACATATACATCCTCTGATGAGATTTCCGATAAAGTTGCATCCTCTGGAACAGTGCGGTCCACCGGAAAAAGAAGCCGCCCAAAATCTCCAAAGGCAGAATCTGATACAACTTCCTTTACGGTAGAATCCAGCGTAAAATCAGATACCTCTGACCTTTCTCCCATCTGTCTGGACGCACCTCCTGATTCATTCACCTGATCTTCATCCTTCCCTTGTATCATGTCTGCCTTCTCTTTCTGGTCTGATATGTTTCGACTACAGGCAGTCCCCATCCCAGCCAGTGTAATAATAACAAGACACAAAACAATTTTTCTGATTTCCATCGTCCTGCCTCCTGCTGTTTATTTCTGTTCATCCACAGGCGGCACCATCTCCGCATAACCTTTCAGCATTTCCGGTGTGCTGGTATAGTACCTTTTATCCTTATCAATTGACTGTATTTCCTTCATCTCATCTGCAGTCAGTTCAAAATCAAACAGTTCAAAATTGGCACGGATATGGTCCGGATTTTTAGAACCGGGAATTACCACATTTCCTGCCTGAACATGCCAGCGTAGGATAATCTGTGCATTGCTTTTGCCATACTTCTCTGCCAATTTTGAAAATACTGGCTCTTCAATCAGTGCCGCATCGCCATGTCCCAGCGGATACCACGCCTGAATCACAATCTCCTCCTTTGCCAGAAATTTCTTTAATCCCTCTTCCTGAAAATAAGGGTGGGTTTCTGTCTGCAATACAGTAGGTTTCACTTCACAGACGCTTAATATTTCCCTAATCTGCTCTTCATTAAAATTAGACAGACCGATTGCCTTTACTTTCCCATCTTTGTATGCCTTTTCCATCAAACGGTATCCTGCGATATAATCACCTGCCGGTTGATGAATCAGCAGAAGGTCGATATAATTTGTGTCAAGCCGCTGCAACGTCTTTTCTATCGCATCGGACTGATTGTAGAAAGATGGCCATAACTTGGTTTCTAAAAATATTTCCTCCCTGGCAATCCCGGATTTTTTCATGGCACGGCCCACTGCTTTTTCATTGACATAGGCATTGGCAGTGTCAATCAATCTGTATCCATCCTGTAACGCACTTACACAGGATGCCTCCGCCTCATCCGGACTTAACATAAATGTACCGATTCCCACCATCGGCATTTCCACTCCATTATTCAGTTTCACATACATTTGATTACCCATTTTACATCTCTCCTATCCTTAATTTTTTCTATTTGAAATTAACATATCGTTTCCATCTTCATAAACCTAACAAACAACTTATAGATTCTCTGCCAGTTTCTGCGCCTCTGTCTTATTTGTTGCCATTCCCTGATAATCCATTCCGTAGAGCATTGCATATCTGCCTACAGTATAATCCCCGGCAGCAAGCTGTTCCTGCGTCGGAGACGCTCCCTGAAATACAAAAAACAGCTTCTTTCCCTGAAATTCTTTTTCAGCAATCACACCATAGGAACGGTCTAACAGGTTTCTCACAGAACCGCTCATGCTGTGCCAATACAACGGTGAACCAAGGACAATACTATCTGCCTCTTTCATCTTTTCGATAACTTCCATAAACTGGTCATCTGCGTATTCCTGTCCATAGGAATAAATTTTGTAATCCACCAGATGAAGGATATTGTACTCTTTTCCCTCCAGTAAATTTCCTGCAAGTTTTATTGTGTTACCGTCTTTGTTCGGACTTCCATTGATAAATAAAATACTCATATTATACTCTCCTTTTCTTTACTAATTAGAATCTTTTCACTGCATATGTCGTTCCCAAAAGCTGACTGCCCGGTCAATCCAACCCTCTGCTGCCGTTCCGGTTCCCAGACCAAAGCCATGGGGCAAGCCACTGAAAACTTCGATTTCTGCATCTGTTCCCTGCGCTTTGATTCTCTCGATACGGTTCTGCATCGTCTGGTAGTTCGCGATTCCATCACTGGTTCCCACATTGGCATCAGTCGGCGGTTCATTTTCACTCACAGTAGAATATCCAGTATACTGTGTCACTACTGCCGCCGGTCTGGGGAGAACATCTCCACCATAAGCTGCCGTTCCATCTGCTCCCACCAGCGCTGCCATTCTCGCTCCAGCAGAGCCACCCCAGAGGGAATAACCACTGACATCTACCTGTAGTTCCTCTTGATGCTGATGAATAAAGCTGATGGCTCTCGCCAAATCTTCACAAGCTGTCTGCTGTCCCGGACGGTAAATGAGCGCAAAGGCATTGTAGCCCTTTTTGCTCATTTCCAGTGCCACCGGAAAGCTGTCGTGCATCGCACCAACATAGACGAAGCCTCCGCCCGCATTTACCACGGCAAACTTTGCGCCAGGATTCCCTTTGAAGAAAAATAATCCGGTATCTGCCTTGTCAGGATCTGCCTGCTTCTCCTCATCGGTATAAATATCATAGAAAACCGTTTCCCCAGCAGCAGCCCGTTCCATCAGGGTATTGATAATTTCCACTGTCTTTTCCGGTTTCACATTGTTGTACCATGTAAGAATACTGCCGACACTTCTGACGAACCTGGTGACTGCGTAACATCAGGGGCTTTCGTCGGCGATGCCATTGTAGTTACTTTCCTCTTTTTCACAGTAACCTTTACCTTTCGTTTCCATTTCCCGACTTTCGCTGTAATGACTGCCTTCCCCTGCTTCTTTGCCTTAACAATTCCCTTTTTGGAAACCGTTGCAATCTTCTTATTAGAGGAAGACCACTTTACTTTTTTGGAAGTTCCCTTCACTTTCAGCTTTTTCTTCTGTCCAACCTGCAAAGTCAGTTTTTTGTGATTCAGAGACATCTTATTTTTCTTTGCCTGGCTGCTGATGCTTCCACCCAAGACAGAAAACATCATGGATAGAATCATCAGATATGCTGCTATTCTTTTTCCCTTCATAGAACACCTCCTCTATTTGAGAACATTTTCATTGATATAATTGCGGATTGCAGTATCATCTTTAGAAAAAATACCGCCATCTACTGTTGCACCTTTGGCACAACCCTTAATAAAGGTAACTGATTCCTCATATTGCGACCTGTCCATAGATGCAGACTGTGAAACCGGATAGATTGTCTTTCCTGTCAAATCATATCGCTCCAGAAAAGTTCCCACTGTCATCGGTGCTGTATGCCACCAGATGGGATAACAAACCACAATCTTATCATACTCTGCCAGAGACTCTGGTGGATTTTTAATGGATGGTCTTTCATTGTCCTCTTTTTCCTTTTTTGCCACTTCTGTACATTCTGTATAATCTTCCGGATATGGTTCCTCTCTTACAATTTCAAAAAGAGTTCCACCTGTCTTTTCCTGAATCAGTTCCGCTTCTGATCTGCTGTTTCCTGACCACGAAAAATATGCAATTAATATACCGGAATTTTTTTCACTGTCAGATTCAGATGCACTCTCATCATCCGTATCATCTGTATCATTTGGTGCCACTGTTTCATCCGCTGATTCTTGTGAATTATCTGTCTCCTTTACTGCCATGCTCCCATTATTTTCCTTTTCTTCGCTTCCACAAGCCATCAGAGAACACATCATGACCGCAGCCATAAGAACTACTGAAATCACACGAAATACCTTATTTATATAATTTTTCATCTCTGTCACCATTCCTTTCTGATCTCATTCTAACTAAAATATACCTCAAAACCTTCATTAACAGAAGTTTCCGTTTGTATATCAGTTTGTACTTGGAGGTAATAACCACCTAAACCATAATTTTTCAATCTAATCGATTCTTTGCAAATACACGCTCCAGCCATTTGGCATAATCTGGAATCCAGTCCTCAGTGTACCCGTAGCCATGCGGCCTACCCTCCAGCACATCAGATTCCACCGAAACCCCCGCTTCCTTCAATGCTTCCATACATGCCTCAAATTCACTCACAAAGGGATCACGGGTGCCATAACAGAAATAGGTTGGCGGCAAATTCGATTCCGCAAACTTCTTTGCATCCTTAGATGCCACACTGAGCCTGCCATAAAAAGAATAAATCATCCCGGCGGCTGCCGCATCCGCTGATACCTCATCCAGCTCATCCGGCTTATAATCCTTGTCCAGCGCTGTTCCATTTACCTTTCCATCAAAATTTAAGAGCATTTCTCCTGCCAATATGCCACCAGCTGAAAAGCCCATTACCGCAATGTCCTTTTCATCAATTCTATACTCTGCTGCATATTTCCTTACAAACCGGACTGCACGGGCCAAATCCAAAGCCCCCTCTTCCTGCGTGTAGGGACGCAGACGGTAATTGATGACAAAACTTTGATATCCCTGTTTACTCAATTCCTGTGCCACCGGAGTTCCTTCCATATTGTCTGAACGGAACTGAAACGCCCCTCCGGCACAGATTAAGACTGCACCCTTTACTTCCGTCCCATCAGGTACGGGAAACGTGACGAGGGTAGGTCGAAAATCCGGGTCATCTGCATAGTTTCCATTATTTTCTGTGTATTCTGTGATGGCAGGTGCATTGCCTTCCTCCCACAGATAGAGCGTCTGTTGATTCTTCGGGTCTGCCACCGTTGTCCCTACCGTTTCCCCATTGCTTTCCGGCTCAGCAGATTTGGTATTTAATCCCAGACTTTCTGCCCATTCTCTGACTTCCTTTTCTGCATCTGCCACATCCTCTCTGGACAGAGAAAGCGTATTGTCGCTGACGTGGGCGCCAGGCTGCAACTTGGAAATCGTGTCCAGTGTATCAGAAAAACCACTGCCACCATGTGTGACAAAGGGGATAATGGTTTTTGCGCCAAAATCATACTCTTCCAGAAAGGAATATACTGGCATCGGCAGGTCTCCCCACCAGTTTGGAAATGCCAGAATCACAGTGTCATACTGTTCAAACTTCTCCACATGACTGGATAATTCCGGCCGCAAATCTTTTTCCTGTTCCTCTGCTGCCTGATCCACCAGCATATCATGTTCCAGCAGGTAGGCATCCTTTGTCTCAATCCGGAACAAATCGCCTCCCACCGTTTCCTGCACAAGTCCTGCCACATATTCCGTATTGCCCATCTTTTCCCCATTCTTAACCACGATACTGGCTCTGGCAACGACATCATTTTCAGAAACCTTCACATCCTCTGGTACCGTAAAATACGCAATCAGTACATGGGCGTCTTTTGTAGTAATATTTCTGCTGCCTCCTGCCATGTTCCCACTGCTGTTATCTTCTGGCGAATCATCTGTATTCCCACAGCCCGACAGGCTAACCATCAGCATAATACTAAGAAAAATCATTACCCGCTTCCTCATATCCAAAGCTCCTTTCCGTATGCCAGTATTATCTTTTTTCTTTAATATAAATGAACCGAGACCTCTACAGAAGTCTCGATTCGTTTTTCAGTTTTAACCCTAAAGTTATAAGTATCTGTTATCTTTTTATTTTAATCTCCATGCCATGTTTTCTGCGGATCAAATAGTAACGAAAAAACGTTGTTTTAAGGATTCCTTACCAGCATTCCTCCAGAATCTGGAACACTTCCTCTCTGGACAATTTCTTGCAACAGCCTGCGGTCAGATTACAGGTATCTGCCACTTTTCGTAACACACTCTTATCCGTAAGTCCCATCTCTGTAAATGTGGACGGAAGACCAATCTCTTTTACAAAATCTGCCAGAGCCTTCACACCGGCTTCTGCCAGTTCCGCCTGTGTCTTCCCCTCCGGAGAAAGCTCCCATACCTTTTCTGCCAGACGTGCAAACTGTTTCACACCATCTTTATACATATGGCGATAGAGAACCGGATGGATCACTGCAAGACCCTGTCCATGGTTACAGTCAGTATATGCCCCCAGCTGATGCTCGATCTGATGCGCCTGAAAATCCGTTACCTTGCCAATTTTTAAGATACCGTTTTCTGCCATGGCAGATGCCCACATCAGCTCCGTTCTGGCCTCTTTGTCATGTATATCAGTCAAAAGCGCACGGATATTGCGGAGCACATTACGCATCACTGCCTCTCCGATTTCATCGGAAAGATTGACATCCCGTGGTGAGCCAAGATACGTTTCCATACTATGGCTTAATGTATCAAATGCTCCGGAAATTACCTGTTTTGCCGGAAGGGACATGGTATAATTCACATCCAATACAGCGAAGTTGGCATAGGCTCCCAGCACTCCTGCTTTTTGATTCGTATCTTCATTGGTAATGACAGCACCATTATTCATCTCTGCGCCGGTTCCAGAGGCAGTTACCACAGCTCCCATCGGCAGATATTCTGCAGGATACACATGGTCCTCAAATTCCATTTTCCATATATCTTGCTCTGTCACTGCCTGTGCTGCAATAATCTTACAACAGTCAATAACGGAACCACCGCCCACAGCGAGAATAAAATCTACCCCTTTTTCTCTGGCAAGAGCCGCTCCTTCCTGCACTTTCGCATAAGTTGGATTAGGCATAATCCCTGAAAAGTCAACAATCTCTTTGCCGGCTTCTTTCAGATAACTGCAAATTTCATCATAAACTCCATTATTCTTTACCGAACCGCCACCATATGCGACCATAACCGTTTTTCCAATCTTCGCCAGTTCAACCGGGAATGCTTTCTCTGCTGCTCCATCTCCAAAATATACTTTGGTCGGATAAGAATAAACAAACTCTTTCATTATAAAATCTCCTTTTCTCTTAATATAAAAAACCTCCGATGTTTGCGAAGAACACCGGTTTTTCCTTCTTCTTAGGTTTGACTTAGTTGCACTTAGCATAGTTTTTCATGCTTTAGTGAAACTTCAAACCTTTTTTACCTTTGTTCCACCAAACACATCAGACATTTCCATAGTATCCAGCGCATCATCCAGTGCCATCAATTCCTCTGCTGTCAGCACTACATCCACTGCATCTGCATTTTCCTTCATACGTTCCACCTTCCTACTTCCCGGTATTGGTACCAGATACGGTTTCTTGCATAACATCCAGGCAAGGGAAATCTGTGCCGGAGTTGCATTTTTTTCTTCTGCCAGCTTATGAAGGAATGCCAGCAGTTCCTGATTCTGCTCCACTCCCTCACTGCTAAACTGCGGCATCATGCTGCGGTAATCAGAAGCACTGTCAAACTCACTATTCTTATCATACTTTGCCGATAAAAAGCCATTGGCCAATGGCGAAAATGCCACATAACCAATTCCCAGTTCCTCCAGTACCGGAAACAAACTCTCATGCCATCTCGCCATCATGGAATAACGGTTCTGAACGGCTGTTACAGGACAAACTGCATGGGCATGACGAATGGTCTCTTCATCTGCTTCTGAAAGCCCCCAATGCGTGATTTTCCCTTCCTGTATCAGTTCTGCCATAACTCCTGCCACTTCCTCAATAGGAATATTCGGATCAATTCGATGTTGATAATATATGTCAATATAATCAGTATCCAACCGTTTTAATGACGCCTCTACGGAATCACGAATCACTTCCGGACATGAATCCGGCACCAATGGCTTATTCACCGCACTGCTCTCCATATCAAAGTGGATGCCGAATTTGGTAGCAATCACCACTTTGTCCCGACAGCCTTTCAATGCCTCTCCCACTAATACTTCATTCTGATGTGGATCCTCCGGTGTCCCATAAACCTCCGCCGTATCAAAAAACGTATACCCCATCTCTGCCGCCTGCTGTATCCTATAGATGGCTTCTTTTCGTTCTGTCGGTTTCCCGTAGGCATGAGAAAAGCCCATACAGCCAAGGCCTACCGCAGATACTTTCAAATCCCTTCCTAAGATTCTTTCCTGCATGTTCCATCTGCCTCCATTCCACACCTTTCAATCAATATTTCAATCCTTTTACCCATTTATTTACTGTTTTCTGGGAAGGAATGTCATAAAAATTACGCCCTTTCAGCCATTTTGTCTTAGATGATATCTTTGCCTTTGTCTTCAAATGTTTCCCACTACTGCCTAAGCCGCTACTAATGGATGTACAAAACGGAACCACTGTTTTTCCCTTGAGGCTTACCTTTTCCACAAGATTGTATACAATATGCGGTGCCTCGCCCCACCAGATTGGATATCCGATATAGACAACATCTGCCTTTTTGACTGCCTTTTTTATGGCACTTAAATTAGCAATCTCCGGGCGCACCGTACTCTTTGCAGGACTGTCTGCCGATTCATGCTCTTTCGTCACACGGCTGTTATCATCACCATAGTCAAGGTCTGCCTCTGTATAAGGTTCTGCTGCCTTAATCGCAATCATCTTTCCATTTGTAGCTTTTTTGATTCTTTTCGCAGCCCCCTTTGTCGTACCCGTTGCCGAGAAATAAAGAACCACTACATTCTTCTTCTTTTCCTTTGTCTTTGCACTGACACTGCTTACATTAATAGTACCTAACGCCATTGCAACCATAAGAAGCACCGCTACCGCGCGACATACCTTTGTTTTCCATATTTTTTTCATTGAAACCACCTTTCCTTTCTTCTTTTTGAATTTTATATAGCCATTCTGCCACCGCACCAGCAGCATCTTTGACATCATCACCCAATACTTCAAGGCTTGTCACATAGCCTCCTGCAAAATATCATAAATTTCCTCATGCGTCATTTTTTTATAGCTTCCTGGCACGATTGCACAGGAATCCGCAACCGCCTTTAGGTCTGTATCTTCACCCACACCCAACTCACGCAACGTCGTTGGAAGACCAATTTCCCCGATAAAATCCGCCAGTGCCTCTACACCGGCTCTGGCAAGTTCCTCACTGCTCTTTCCCTCTGCCGGAATCTCCCATACATTAACTGCAAACCTCCTGAATTTTTCCACTCCTTTTTGATAAATATGGCGGTAATACACAGGATGCAGCACTGCCAGTCCTGCACCATGATTGCAGTCTGTGTATGCCCCCAACTGATGTTCCATCTGATGGCACTGAAAATCCGTGCGCTTACCCAGTTTGATAATTCTGTTTTCTGCCATCGCAGCATCCCACATCAGATTACTTCTGACTGTATAGTCCTCCAGATTGCGGATTGCCGCCCGCAGATTGCGAATTGTATTCTTCATCAAAGCTTCTGCCAGATCATCAGAAACATTATCTTCATCAGGTCCACTAAAATATATTTCCATGATATGGGATAACGTATCAAAACCACCTGAAACCATCTGAAATTCAGGAACACTGTAAGTATAAACCGGATCTAACAGAGCAAATTCAGGGTTACACTGTGGGTAATCCCGACCGGTTTTTATTCTTTTATCTTCGTTGGTAATCACTGCACCACCATTGCACTCACTGCCGGTACCTGCCACAGTAACAATCACCCCTAATGGCAATGGCTCAAAGTCAATCCTTCCCGGTCTTGCCCAGAAATCTTCCCACACATCACCATCATACCGTGCCGCAAGGGAAATCGCCTTGCAGCAGTCCATTACAGAACCGCCACCCACACCAAGAATCAGACCAATTTGATGTTCCCTGGCAAATCCTGCCCCCTCCAATACCTTATTGTAAGTAGGATTCGGCATGATACCAGAAAATTCAAAAACAGCCTTCCCAGTCGATGCCAGAATTCCAGCCACTTCATCATAAATTCCATTTTTCTTAATAGAACCTTCCCCATAGCAAAGCATGATATTTCCCTCATATTTCTTAATCAGACATGCCAAATATTCTTTCACGCAGCCCTTTCCAAAATAAACCTTTGTCCTGTTTTCAAAAATAAAATTATTCATGACCTTACCTCTTTTCCATTTACTTTCGTTTTCCCTTTCTGTTTGTAGTATAAAAAAAATGAGACCTGCCCGGAAGTCTCATTTCGTTCACTGGTTTATACCAAAAGGTTATGACTGACATTTCATTTAGACCTGCATCGTTTTCTGAACTGCCGAGAGAAAACGCTGTACTGTCCCGGATGGATTCGGTGAATGGAGCAGACCATACGGAATTGTATGTTCCCATTCCACCGGAATAATCTTTAGAAGCGGATGCACATTCACCCATGCTTCTGTTGCCATCAGTATGTCATTACTGTTTTCACAACGGTTAAATGTATCTACATTGTAAAAATCAAAATCCACAATATGAATCCGATTATGGTTCTCCCATATGTCATCCCGGAGTTTATCCACATAATGGCTCCATCCCCGGTGCATCAGCATCAGGTTTTCCCCATACATGTCTTCCACCGCCAGTTTATTTTTACTCGCAAGGGGATGGTGAACCGACACAGCACAGCAAATAGGCTGTCTTGTAATCTCGAATCCGGCACACCTTCGCAAATCTAACATCGTTTCATCAAATATTCCGGCAACCACATCAATGTTCTGTCCCAGATTTGCCAGAATTTCCCTTGCGTTTTCTGGTGTGTTATCAAAGGGAACCAGTTGAAACTTAATCTCCGGGCTATATTCATGGATTTTGGGCCACAGTTCCACAAGAATCTGTGCCGGTGTCATTGGTGATGTTCCAATACGTAGAACGGCCTCATCTTCCTGCATGGCATTTTTCGCCCGTATTACAGAGTCTTTACAATATCCAATAATATATTTTGCATCCTGATAGAGTGAAACTCCTGCTTTTGTCAGTTTCAATCCCCGGTGTGTACGCTCAAATAATTTTACTCCCAGCCCATCCTCTAGCAGATTAATCTGTTTAATCACGGCAGTGGGTGTAATAAAAGACCGTTCTGCTGCTTTATTAAAACTACCTGCATCTGCCACACGGATAAATGTTTCAATCTGTGGATTATACATAAAATCACCGCCCTTTATTTTTGTTCTATCTTTTTTTATCTTTAAATTATAACACTGGTAAAGAAAAAAATCATTAGAAAAAAATAAATATGCAGGACAAACGCATGAGTAAATAAACTGTGAACATTCTGTAAACAAATATCAAATGGAATGTTTTCTGAGGCGTTTTTGAAAGGCAAAACTATAAAAATCAAGATGACATGCAAAAAAACGCTCACAGAAGTGATTTGTTTGCAAATTGTTCATTCATGCGTTTGTCCTGTAAATTTAACTGCAACTTTCTGTCTGACTCCGCAGAAACAGCAATGCCCTCAGACGTAAGATAATCCTTTAAGTTATCCCCCTCCAAATCCCAAGTCAGCCTCTGCTTTTTTCCACCTGTATCCCCAATGTCAAAAACATAACGGATATATGGCTGCAACGCTCTGGAAGGCAGGATTGCTATACCCTTGCTTCCCCGCCTTACATAACGGTCAACTTTCTTCCATGTGTCATAGTCTGCCACCAGTATTGCACCCGGTCTCTGTTCATATACCAGCAGGATATTCTGAAACTCATAACAGTAAAACTGCCCAGCCATACGGCAGATATCTTTCCGTACATCTTGTGACTTTGTGATATTCTCCACCGCAGCATCATATATCATCTTCGCTTTATAATTTACACTCATTCGTTACACCTCCAGTATCGCTTCCCGTATATCCCTGCCATCAATCTCATTGCCTAAACAATCCCATCCTTCATATTCCTGCCTTGCAAAAAGTTCAATCCGTGGAACATCCATAAACGAAGATTTAATAAATCAATTTCTCCAATGATAGAAAAGGTAAATACACCGTCAACACCTGGCCAGAACATTATGTTTGATGACGACATCCTGACCGTAATCAATCAACAATATTTTAGTAGAACGTTTTTGGTAGAAAGTGAGGGCATTTATACGGTGAACCTCGGCGTATTCCATGATCTGAACAGAGGTATGTTAGAAGAATCTGCCCTGTTCTGTACTATACCCACAAAAACGGCTTGTAAGCACCAAATCACCGCTGTATTCGATATCCCAGACGCATCAATTGTCCCGATTCCATACACAGTATTTCGAGTGATAGAATGTTGGCTATTTTTTCGTGGTAACCGTTTTTATTTTAGACCAACTGGAACAAAGTTTGGTGGTTTTTCCATTTATGCTGACATTTTTGTATGTACGAATTCTGACATAATACTTCTGCTTAGGCTTTAATTGCCGAATGGTTTTAGAAACCGTCTTATTGTTTTTAACATCCACCGTGTAGGTATTTTTCTTTGAGAACTTTTTGTTGGGAGAATAAGCAATCTCATAACCGCAACCTGCTGAGGCTTTCTTCCATTTTAGAGTAATATCTTTTCTCTTAGGCGTTACCTTGGTAAAGCTCGTAGGTTTAGGAATAATCTTAAACTGCTTTTCAACCGTTCCGTGATAATTACCTATAAACTCAATACTTACTTTGTAGATTCCAATCCGCTCTGAACCGCTTGGGTATGATACTTTATAATCTCTTCCGTCCTCCAGCACTTTCCCTTGGCTATCCGCAATGGAAACGGATGGATTCTTCACTTTACCATCATAGGTGTAAGACGTTTTGGATAAATTAATACCATTAATCCTACAAATAATTTGATCTTTCCGATCACCGCATTTAGTGCAAACTTCCGCAATACTGCCATCTGATTCTGTAGTGGCGGGGGATACAGATGTTTGATAATTATGGTTACAGCTGACCGTCACAGCACAGGTAGCTGAAATTTCTCCGTCAATAGATGTCGCAACGATAGAGGCATTTCCTTTGGAAACTGCTGTTACCGTACCATTATCTACAGCCGCCACTGATGGGTTGCTTGATTTCCAAAGAATGGTTTTGTCAGTGGCATTATCTGGTAAAACGGTAGCAGTGATGCTCCTTTGATCGCCTGTTTCCAGTGTCATCCTGGATGGGTTTAGGGTGATGGAAGTGACATTGACAATCGGTTCTTTGTAACTGAGGGTAAGATAGTATGGGGTATCACAAGTCTGTTTCTGTCTTATTGCAAAGTAATACTCTCCTTGGTTTAGCGCTATTTCTGTCGAGCCATAATACATGGAACGGGATGCACTAAACTGCTTCTCTATTTGATTTTCTCCCCTTTTACAACGCCAAACTATATCATCTGGATTTGAGGCAGAAAAAATCACATATCCCTGCCAAGAATAAGCATTGGCAAAATCAAAATAATTTTCTGATTCCGACTCAATATAGATATTTAGCAGACCCTTTTGCGGCATGGAAAACTTATAAATATGCCAATAATAATCCTTATTTCCCTCCGTTGGACCATAATAATCACCGGTTTTTATTGAATCAGTTACCATTGTCCCTAAATTGATGGTTTGCTGTGCATAATCCAACCACCCAGCGGCATGTACCGTAACTGTAGTAAAGATAATGCCTGATATAAGTAAAAGTAATGATAATATAATCGCTGCTTGCTTTGTCATTTTATTTTTTCTGTTCATAAAAATCTACCTCCTGTTTGTTAATCTTTAATCGTAAGATCAGTTACTCAATCCGTCTCAAGCTTGCTCCAGCAACTTCAATGTTGTCGTCATCTATGATATTGACAGTCTGGCTTAGGCTTTCTCCTAAAACGCTCGTAATATCTAAAACATACCTATCATCTTCCTTATAAAAGGCATATGTATCGTTCGGACTATAAAAATTACAACGGTTTCCATCGAACACAACAATTGATCCCGGCTGTGCCTGTCCAAATCCACTTTCACCAACGCTTTTCCATTTGCCTGTGATATCATAAGAATCAGGAATGATGTAGGAACTATCCCCTGACGCTTCGTCATCCCATGATTCATCTCCATCCATGCCTGTGTCAGTGGAAGCTACCTTTGCTGAAGCAATGATAGTGTTAGTATCTAGACTGACATAATAAGGGCTTGTTTCTGAACTGTCTTCTTCTTGATCCATAAGAATAAATCCCTCACTAACATCGCCAAAAGTAAGCCCTTCGAGCATCGATAAATCATCAACGCCAGGAGTATAGATTGTGCCGTCTGGACTGATAATCTTATGTCTTTCGTCTATTGTTATTTGAAGGTAACCGCTTGATGCACTTAAAGACTCAAATGATTTATATATTGAAGCAGCAGTCGTACGATAATCTTCGGGGTCTATTTTGACAGGCTGGTACGCCAAATTTCCGGTTTTATCAATTACAGATACATAGTCTTCTCCATCTGTACCTTTCATAACGACCGGGGCATACCCGCCGCAGAAATTGCCTCCTCGAATCTGTTTTTCTTGGTATGGTTCCAATGAAATAACAAGTTGGTTATCCTTATCGTAATAGCCATACTCCATTTCTCTGGAGTCACTAAAAGGACTTCCTTTTAATGCTAGCCCTTCCTGACAGCATTCAACATCCCCGTCAAAAACCGAAACGACACCTTCGGTATCTTCTAATTCTTTCCCCTCTCTCATTCCCCGGAAATCAGCATTAATCACGACCTCGCGGCTAATGTTGTCTAAAACATGAAGTATGGCATAACCTTCATAGAAATCCCCTTGGATTCCTCCGCCGAATGGCAGAGAGGCAATAGATGATGTTGGAATATGATACAACTCCCTATTATTTAGCTCAATAAAGCCTTCACCTATATACTGGCTTCCCACATTCCACTTATCCACACCGAAAATGGAGTCATCCGTCTTCATTTCGTTCAAGATATTACCATCTTTATCTATTGCCCCATACCGCCATTCGTTTGTGTCATAATTTTGGAGATGCTGTTTTACCAGAAAATGTTCGTTTCCATACCCCAGAATCAAATATCCGCCATCAGGGGTTATTTGACTCTCGAATAGCACATTACCATCCAAATCGATAATGCCGCATGGTGATTCATCAGAGTTTTCTTGTACGTAAAATGATAGTCCGTCTTGAAATTGCGATTTATAATAAAAGTCTCCTTCGGTCTCATATAAGACATTTCCATCTTTATCTATGATGCCAGTGTAGAAAACTCCATCTTTATCATATTTTACCCACGCACGCCCCTCAGAAAACGGAGTCAGTTCTGTAAATGAATACGTTTCCACAACAACTTCTTCTGGCTCTTCATAGATATCTTCCTTGTAACCCGCATCCTTTTCTTCATATTCCGAATCATCTTCCCATGTATCCGCATTATCTACTACGGTGGGACTGCTGTTTCTAGAATCGCCACATCCGCTGAACAATACACTAAGCAGCAAGATTGCTATTAAAAGTTTCTTTTTCATACGCTATGTTAATCCTCCCTATGTATCTCAATGTCGCTATCGACAATAGCGGTCAGACAGTTTATTGTGTCTAATAATAGCCCCTCAGCAGCATCATTGGCACGATAAGTGACAGAATTGCTATAATAACGGAAAGGCTAATCCATACAATTACACCAATCAATGTGCCTTTTCCAGCCGATTTTGCCCGGAGCGGAGTCTGTTCTTTCCAAACCAAGTACAAAACCAAACCGGCTACAGGTATAAAAAATCCAAGTGCCGCATATCCAAAAGACGATGCATCAACAGGATTATTATTTGGGTTTAACCCTGGTGCTGTATTCTCCCTGCCGTAAGATGGAGCTGCTTCGGAAACCGGGTTCAGATGATGGGCGGGCGCACTTTGCGTTTTGTAAGGATGTGCCAGCCACCATCCCAGAAAAAAGTTTTCTGCAATCAGACATAGGATTAGCACAAAAGTGTGTATCGTATAAAATTGAGAGAACAGCACCCATATAACAGCCTCCAGACAACTTAGGATTCCCGGAACATACCATACTTTCTTCATAACAGCAGAAAATCGGCTCCCATTCTGAACAAGCGATATCGCCAAAAACATTATCGCAGCATAAGACAATATCTCTACGTCAAACAGAATAAAATATGGTGACACAGCGTGCGGCAAGAAATCTACTGGAGACCACTTATTATATTGGATTACACCATGCCATACTAATGTGGAATATGTAGGAACATTATATGTACAGGCTAAAATGTTCCACATGCTGTACAATACTAAAAGGCCAGCTAGGGGCTTGTTTATTTTTCTCCGGAAGAGCAGTGCAACTATGGCAATTATAAAAAGAAACTGTAATAAGGTAGGCCAGAAGAAGTGTCCAACTATGCCTACATATACATAAACGCCTGATTCCATGAGCCTACATGCCGCATTATTGAGAGAAATGATTCCATGTAATAGGATAAAAACCACAGCTACCGGAAATCTGGCCTTTTGGAGAGTATCTCTCTCCATCAATGATTCATTGTCGTTCTTATATGTAGTATTTTGGATTATTTCTGGCTGTGCCGGAATGTCATCAGAGTCATATCTTGTCTTTTCCTCCTTGTTATGAGCCAGTTTTTGCCCACATTTTATGCAAAACCGTGCTCCATCTGAGCATTTTGCTCCACAATTACTGCAATACATCTTAATAATCCCCCTTTCTTTTTGTTTTATGGAGCTGTAGTTGTTGCGTCGATGACTGACACCAAAAAATCACGGCCCCAGAACCGCTAAACCACAAGATGTAACACTTTATTAA
>CAYOED010000055.1:0-24642 GCA_964402925.1 uncultured Lachnospiraceae bacterium
GTTCATCTGACCAATGAATCTTGGTCGGCAGGCTCAAGATTCCGAGAGCCTATTTGCGATTATCGAAACAGATAATCAATTGGTTTATTCCTTTTATGGAACGAGATGACAACAGCTCTGCTACCGGAAGGTAGATCAATCACATTGAATTTAGTATAGACATCGACAGTTTCTTCCTCTCCATCTGCATTAAAGAGCTGTACCTGTGGAACAAAAACATAAAGGACTTCATATTCATATCCAATTTTCGTATTTTGGAGTGAGTGGCAAAAATCCTCCGTTTTAATCTGCATCAAGATGGACTTTTGTTTGTCAATGCGAATGTTGTATTCATTTATAAAGTCTATGTTTTCTTGACGATTCTCATTCAAAGAGATTGTATATCTATTTTTTTCAACACACGATTTGATTTTTGCGAGAATGGCATCAATTTCCTCCCATGTGTAATTCTGATTATAATGAGGATTCATACGCAAACCACCTCCAATGCTATGATACGCAAAAGCCTTGATTTTGTCAAGAGAAAATGCACTAATTGATACAAATTTAAGGTGGTACAAAAATTTACCCGAAAACATGAAACTATGGTAAAATTGCAATTAGCAGTAAATGCCACAGCAAAGAGCAGATCACAAGTCAAGCATCATAAAAGATTAAAATAACAAATTGATAGTTGGAAGGACAATATATATGGCAAAAGATTTATATCAGAATACCAAAAGAAACCGCATCATTGGTATAGCCGCACTTGGCTTGTTGCTTGCGGCCTGCGGTGCACCGTCAGGAAGAGCGGAAGAAACGCAAAGCGCTGAAACAAAGGAAGAAACGAAAGAGTGGTCGGAGGAGCACGACAGCTGTGAGGTGCAGGAACTTAGCGGATATCTGTATGAACATACTTCCGTAAGAGTAAGCCCTTATGCCAGTGTGGAAATTACGATAAAGGATTATGAAGGGGAACGGCTGGGGACTGCGTGAAGAAAGGCTGTACTGGATCGACCATGATGAGCGGCTGACCGAACTGGAGAACCCGAAGCGCAGCCCCCCAACGTAGGTGCGGATAAATGGAAATACCCTTACCTTCACAATCTTTTCGAGGCGGCGAGGGAGCAATTTGGGGCATGCAATTGAAGAAACAAGGCTAAAGAGAAGGTAAAACAAAACCACCAGAGATGTGTCCGTGTACAACGGTGCATGAGCTGGTGGGGGAGATTAAAAGCAAGGTCACTTTATAGTGGAGAAAAATTATGAAAGAAATCAAAGTTTCAACAAGTTTGGAAGAATATATTCCTTTGAAAGTAATGATTGATAGAAAAGAAGAACCTTTAAAAAATATATCGTATTCTAAAGACAAAACATCTCTTTTAGAAATCTCTGTAGGAATAGCAAGTGGTTTCATAAAAAGAATCACATTATTATTGAGCAAGGAATATGACATAAATGATAGCAATTTGAGCATTGATATTTATGAGTCAGAAGATTTAAAGGTGAACGGCGAATGGGGAAATAGTTGTTCTTATTTTAAAACACATTTATATAAAGATGGAATAAGAATAGTAATTTCAGAGGAAAAAATCTTTAAATATGTCAAAATGGATAAGCTATATATAGGCTTATCAAATTTGGGCAGTATTGCAGAAATATGTCTATGTCAATTAACATCAAACGAAATAAACCATATAAAAAATGAATTGGAAATTTCCAGCTGATTCCGAATTTGTTCCAGCTTATCAAAGATGTTATATCCAAGATACTTTGTTACAATAATTATGTAGAAGATTATAGTGAGATAAGATTGGCTTGAAAGAATAGCTAAAGCTATTAAGAACCTAATGACAAAAGATTATGTTGCACTTAGTGATGTAGAATCATATAATACTTGGATTGTGTTTAAAAAAAGAAATGAAGAGGTAGCGATAAGTATTGTAAAAGCCAAAAAGAAGCAAGGATCTCCTGATATAGAGTTTTTCCTAAGATATTACATATAACTGTTATTGTAGAGTAAAGGTGGAAAAAGAATGCATGAAAAAGGTAAAGCAAATTCAATATATGATCGATGGGAAGCAGATGTCCAATCATATAGAAATGGAGCAAAAATATTAACATCATCTCCGCAATGTGAAACATGTACCAATTATATAAAAGGAGATGCGTTACATTGTAAATGTTATGAAAGTGAAAGAAAACCTAAATATGTGTTATTTCCTCAAAAGGAATGTCCTGCTTATGATAATAGTAACCCGATAGATTTGAATATACGAAATGACAGGGAGAACAAAATATATGGCGGATTATTTGGACTTTGTGTTGGAGATGCATTAGGAGTTCCGGTTGAATTTTCAACACGGGAAGAAAGAAAAAAGGATCCAGTTAAAGAAATGCGGGCATATGGAACATATCATCAGCCATTTGGAACGTGGTCAGATGACACTTCACTGACGGTATGCTTAGTTGATGCAATTAACAGAGGCTATTCCATAAAAAAAGTAGCGGAGAATTTTGCTGATTTCTATGAAAAAGGTTATTTTACTCCACATGGTGTGGTGTTTGATATAGGAAATTCAACCAGAGATTCTATTATAAAAATATGTGCTGGAAACAATCCCAAGGATTGCGGAGGAAAGACAGAGATTGATAATGGGAATGGATCATTAATGCGAATTCTGCCTGTAGCCTTTTATGGAAAGAAATTAAATGGACAAGAGCTGATGAAACTTACAGAAGAAGTCTCTTCACTAACGCATGGGCATAATCGCTCTAAACTGGCATGTATTATCTATGTAGAATTTGCAATTCAAATTATTTTAGGATATGAAAAAGAGGAGGCTTTGGACAGGACAATAGCGTTTATCAATCATAATTGTGCGGAAGCATATTCGGATGAACTTAGACATTTTAATAAAATTTTAAGTAAGGAAATTGTCAATGTTGTCGAGGATGAAATTAAATCGACAGGATATGTTATTGATACATTAGAAGCAGTTTTGTGGACATTTTTCCATACAGATGGGTATCGTGAAACAATTTTAAAAGCCATAAATCTTGGTGGTGATACAGATACTATAGCGGCTATTGTGGGAGGTATTGCAGGCATATATTATGGTTTGAATGATATTCCCAAAGAATGGATTCAAAGTATTGCAAAGAAAGAAGAACTATATCGGATGTTTGAGCAGTTTTGTGTCGTAACAGCTTGACACTTCATAGTAGGAGAAGATTGTTTTTATGAATTTTTATATAGGCAATTCAATCGGTAAAATTGATAAACAGGATGTCAACGTAGAATTTAGTGATAAGTTAATTAATTTTATCTACAAACTGAGGGGACAAGTATCATTTGATATGAGCAAATTGTATGAGATTGATCCTTATGATGATGTTGAAGTTTCTGAAAATGATTTATCTCAAATAATTGAAATATGTAATTATATCTTGGACGCATCGTTACTTCAAAATTATGAAGAATTGGAAGAAGGTAATCAAATGTTGCAAGATTTAGTAGAGATTGCTCAAAAGGCGATATCAAGAGGATTAGGGCTAATTTCTATAGGAGATTAATACCGTAATACTTTTTCCCACGATTTACAAAGCCTCATGTTATAATAACATTTACCAAGGGCGAATTGCGTTTTGGGTATAGGTGGCAAAAAGTTGAGATTAGAGAGATAAAGAAATGAATGAAACACTTATTGACGAAAATGTTTTAAATATAGGCCGCACTAAGATTACCACAAAATATCCGATAAAAGAAATTGAAAAAATGAAGGAAAAATATATTGTATTACTAAAGATTCCCCACGTGGAATTAGGAGTGGAGGAACTAAATAATATATTGTGTTATGATGAAGAAGGTAAGATGTGTTGGAGAATAAGTAATGAATTACCATCTGCTATTGTCAGTAAAGAGCAAATTCCATATGTTGCAATTCAAGTCATAGACGGTAAACTATATGCAACTGATTTTTGGGGAAGAAAATTTAATGTTGATGCAGAAAATGGGAAACTAATAGATGTCACGATAGTGCATTAGAGTATACAGTGGGCTATGCAGAAGATGCAATGTGGCATCGTCGCTTGTCTGATACGCGTTGCGAAGAAACTCATCATGAGTTATGATACATATATCGCAATGCGTGGAGGAACGAAAATATGGATATAGCAAAAAGAATAACGGAACTTCGTGAAGTGTCAGGCGAGAACAGGAAAGAATTTTCGGTTCATACAGGGATACCAGCGGAGATATCGTCCATACTCGGATTTGATGTGGAGAATGAATAATGACATATGCCAATGTATCTCAAATAATTTTTAAAAATAAGCAGAATATACCTTGGAATGAGGTTGAGCGATATCTGAAAAAATACATAGGAAAATCATTTGTAGTAAAAGAGTATGGGGATGTAATTCACAT
This sequence comes from uncultured Lachnospiraceae bacterium, assembly GCA_964402925.1. Classification (GTDB taxonomy): domain Bacteria; phylum Bacillota; class Clostridia; order Lachnospirales; family Lachnospiraceae; genus Suilimivivens. Next base: position 4,409 of record CAYOED010000055.1, read on the forward strand.
TGCAGGTGAATTTCCGGACGAATTCACGGAATCGCAATATACGAAAAAACTTCGAGGCGGACTTGCGAAGGCAAAAGCAAACTCTGGACAAGTTATTGGTGAAATGATTGAAAATGCCCAAAATAGGCGATGGATAGAAAATAGGGATGAAAAGCATAAAAAGAAAGCAATCGGTGGTTGGTATAGATATGATGTGGCATTCACAATACCTATAGATGATGCTGGAACCATGCGGAGGAATGCATATCAGGCAACAGCAGTTGTCAGAATTAATAAAGATAAGCTTTACTTATATGACATCATAAACATAAAAAAAGAAGCGAGTACGCCGCTTTAGTCCGAAGACCGTACGGTAAAAAACCGCTTCTCTTTAAAACGAGATTATCACGAAGTTTATCTGATGTCAAGAAAAAATTAATATGAGCAGATGGGGAATAAATGTACTTTTTGGATGTATATTGAGACAGCAGTCTTGATGTCAGCTGTAAGATAGATGTATGGGCGAATCCAAGGTTTCTGAAATGCGCCACGCAACTCAACATAACAAAAATCCGCCTTTTTTGACAAGTTTGATTGGTGGGGAATCTTGCAACTTCACATTACAATTTTCACAAGAATCAAACAAGCGGAGGTTCATTGTGAAAAAGGTTATGAAGATTGTTGGAATCGTAATATTGGTCATCATGGTAGTAGCGGGTACAGCTTTCAGGTTCTACTGGCATCACAACATGCACTGGTACGACAAATACGAGAAGGCGCTAAAGAAAGCAGGCGTGGAGGAAAATCAGGTTACGCTTCCGAACGGAAACACTATTAATTACGGTGAAGTGGTGAATGACAAGCCTGCCCTTCTTTTAATTCATGGGCAAATGAGTATCTGGGAAGACTATGCGCTTGTAATGCCGGAACTGTCTGAAAAATGGCACATTTATGCAGTTGATGTTTATGGGCATGGTGAGTCGGCGCACGATGAAAGTCTGTATTATCTTGACGTAAACGGTGATGACCTCATCTGGTTTATTGATAATGTAATTGGTGAGCCGACCGTCGTATCAGGACATAGCAACGGAGCAATAACTGCCGCATACATTGCGGCTCACGGCGGTAGGAACATAGCAGGCGTGGTATTGGAAGATCCGCCGGTCTTTTCGACGGAAGGCGAAGGATGGGAGCAGAGCTTTGCTTATCTTGACACCTATAAGCCGTTGCACGACTGGAATGAATCAGGGCGAACTGAGTGTTGGGAATCCTATTATCTGCGTCATTGCTATTGGGGGCAGCTATATATGGCGGATGCGATGCCGGGGATTGCTGACTATGCTGAAAAGCAGCAACAAAAGTATCCTGAAGAATCCGTAAAGATTGGCTTTCTTCCGTCCTCTATCTGGTACGTGTTTGAATATGCGAAGGAGTATGATTTTACTTATGGTGAACGTTTCTATGATCTGAGCTGGAATAATGGACTGACACATGAGGAGATTTTGTCAGCGATAGAGGTTCCCTGTGTATATATTCACGCAAAAGAAAATGTACATGAAAATGGGACTTATCTGTGTGCAGCATCTCGTGAACAGGCTGAACGTGCAGCATCCTACATTGGGGAGAATTGCCGTCTGCTCGAAACCGACACAAGTGACCATGTGATCCATACCGTTCACAGTGATTTTTATATAAATGCGGTGAACTCGCTGCAGGAATGAGGGTAATATGATAAGAGAAAATCTGATTATGTTGAGAAACACTCATGGTTTTTCACAGGAAGAAATTGCAGAAAAAATAAATATATCTCGTCAGGCATACGCAAAATGGGAAAATGGCGCGACCGTTCCCGACATAGAAAAATGTAAGCGCCTTGCGGATATCTATGGGATTACTATTGACAGCTTGATAAAGACAGAGACGATAGACGGAAGAGAGACGATACCTCCTGCACCGAAGGGAAGAAACATCTGGGGCTCCGTTACGATCAACGAACGCGGGCAGCTTGTTATCCCCAAAGCTGCCCGTGAAAGATTCGGGCTTACCGGAGGTCAGAGATTGATCGTGCTCAGCGATGATAAAGAAGGCATTGCACTTGTACCGGCTGAGGTTTTCGAGGAAAGAATGAAAAAAGCTATGGAATATGCTTCTGCCAAGCCAGAAGAATAATTAAAAAGGTCTAAAACAGACGAAAACTCCCCGTAACCGAAATTATTCTGAGTATAGTCTCCCAAATTGGGTTTTACTAAATGCATGCTGCCTGTTGGAGGAAGCTGTAAGAAATATTATAATAATGTTGTTTACAGATAAAGAAAAATTAAATTCGATAAAAGATTTGACTAAGATAATATTATAGGAAGGAAGTTATGATATATGATATATTTAGAAACGGAACGTTTAATTTTAAGGGATTACCGTGAAGATGACTTTAACGAATATTATCGATTAAAAACGGATTCCAAAACCATGTATTATTTGCAGGATATCCAATTACATACGAAAGAAGAAGCTTATGAAGATTTCCATAAGGTTTTGGAGGATATGTTAAAATCTGACAGAAAGTTTTATTTCATGCATATGGAACTAAAGGATTCGCATGAGCAAGTTGGGAGTGCTGGGTATACGGTAATGAACGATACTCCTGTTGGAAAAATTGTTGGTGCGGGGTACTTTATTTATCCAAAGTTTTGGGGAAAAGGATATACAACGGAAGCCTTCCGGCGGGTTTTAGAGTTTGCATTTTGTAATAATAACGTATACAGAGTATCTACAGGATGTTTAGCTGAAAATATAGGTTCTGAAAGAGTAATGCAAAAATGCGGCTTGATAAAGGAAGCAGAGCATATTGATCATGAATGGCATGATGGAAAAATGAAAACACGATTGGAGTATCGATTATTAAAAAGAGAGTGGGGACAGATAAAATAATAAACTGTATTTTTAAGTAAATGTTCCATGTGAGGATAGCAACAGATACGCATTTGAAAGCTGTTGACATGGAGTGTGGGTTCTTGTATAATAATTATTGACTCAGAGTCAATAACTGTGCAGGGAGATAGATAAAGTTGGCAAGACCAGTAAAAAAAACGCCAGAACAATGGAAAAGAGAGATTTTGGATGCGGCGAAAGCGTTATTTTTATCAAAAGGATATGACGAAACTTCCATCACGGATATTATGGAATTGGCAGGGGGAGCGAAAGGGATGTTTTATCGCTTTTTTCAGAGTAAGGAGGAAGTCATGCATGCATTAGGGGATTGGATGTTTTTTGAAAATAATCCCTTTGAGGCAGTCAGGGCGCGTTCTGACCTGAACGGGCTGCAGAAGATTCGAGAAGTGTTCGTGCTTGACAGAGCCGACGAAGAAAGAGAAGAGATCAATACGCAGGCAATTGCTATCCTGAAAGACCCGCGCATTTTGGTGGCAGCGGTGGAAGCGAACCGGCGGTTGCTGACTCCGTTATGGTTCGAATTGATTGAGGAAGGCAGGCGCGACGGCTCTATCCAGACAGAATATGCAAAAGAACTTTCTGAACTGCTCCCGCTTATCAATTTTTGGCTGATGCCCACTGTGTTTCCGGCTGATATGGAAGAGATTAGGCATAAGTGCCGATTTATAGCGGAGGTACTTTCTGCAATGGGGCTTCCGATTATAGACAAGGTTATGTATGAGAGAATGGAAAATATATTGGGGAAATTTGTGGAAGATGGCAGGAAATAGTCTATGGAACAGAAACTGTTTACGAAAAATTTTTTACTCCTTATACTGGGGCAGGTAAGTTCTTTGTTTGGCAATTACATATTAAGACTGGCACTGTCCATGTATGTGCTGGAAGTGACAGGGTCAGCGACCGTATTTGCTGGGATTTTATCTGTTGCAGTAATTCCGACTATTCTTTTGTCACCTCTTGGCGGTATCCTTGCTGATCGGGCAGACAGGAGGAATATTATGGTTGCATTGGATACTTTGACGGGGATGGCAGTTTTGTGTGCAGCAGTGTTTCTGTTCGAAAACAATGCTGTTACCGTAATCAGCAGTCTGCTTATTGTGCTCTCTGTTTTTGGGGCGTTTGAAACACCTACGGTACAGGCGTGTATTCCTCAGATGTTGGCAGGTGAGAATATTATCAGGGGAAATGCAGTTGTGAACCAGGTGGCATCCATTTCTTATTTGATGGCTCCTATGATGGGCGGTATTCTGTATGCGGCATTTGGATTAAAGCCCGTGATGTATGCAAGTGTTATCTGTTTCCTTATTACAGCGTTATTTGAGTGCTTTATAAGATTGGGGTATCAGCCTAGAGAGTATAAGGGGAATATTATTTCCATGGTAAAGAATGATTTCTTTAGTAGTATCAGATTTATTATGAAGGAGCAGCCAGATATCACAAAGATGCTGCTTCTGACAGCACTCTCACGTTTCTTTGTTATGGGTGTTATGTTGGTAGGACTTCCCTATATTGTGCGGGCGATTCTTGAGTTGGATGTAAAATATTATGGTGGGGCGGAAAGTGCGTTGGCAGTTGCCACTATTTTAGGGAGTATCATTGCAGGCTTCTTTACAGGGAAACTAAAATTTGGCAGATTGTCGTTTTTGCTTGCGGCGATTGGTATTTGTATCATTCCTGCCGGGGGGATATTTCTTTTCCCATCCAGTACGGTTATTAGATACACTGTGAATGTGATTGCTTTCTGCGGCATGCAGATTACAATTAGTATTTTTTCTATTTTTGCAGTGTCGATGATCCAACAAAATACGCCGGATCATATGATTGGGAAAGTGATGGCTTATACATCTGCCATTACTTTGTGCGCTCAACCGATTGGACAAATGGCTTATGGATTTTTGTTCGACGGATTCAGTGAGACGGTTTATTTTGTGCTGATTCTTACGGGCATAACGGTATGTATAATCGGGTTGCTTTCTGGAGGGTTTTTTAGGAAACTGGAAGAGAAGCAGAAAAAGTCCGATTTCATGCAAAACAATAAACTGCATTTTAAATAAATGTTCCGTGTAAGGAATGTGGAAATAAATGTTAGCATTAGAAAATCTCCTCTCCTAAATATTTGTCATGTGGGACGACTAAACACTTTTCGATAGACTTCCAATAGCTATTGTAAAGGTTTTTTGTGCTACGCCATAGCTTTCTTTCGTATCAAATTCCCAATAAAGCATATACTTAACGCTTTTTACAATGCGAGTGATTTTAAGAGGGGGAAGCCCTTCCTTAATTTGCTCCATATCTATGTGATACCCCCTTTTAATAAACCGAAGTAAAAGCAATCCTTCTTGTTTTTCCAAAAAGCTTTTAGCTTCAAGCATTAGTGCTTCAAATTCCTCCACTTTTTGCGGCTTGACTTGATAAATACATATTTCAGTAAATGACATTTTTAGTTCCTCCTTAGTTTCATTTTAATATTAGGAATATTACATAAGCATGTCGTATTCCTCTTTTTATCTTCTAAAAAAATCATTGCAAGAATACCTATCAAGAGTAAATCAGTAATACAAGATAGTAAATGACAAATATCAGATTGCTCCATCCACCGCATACAATAATATGTATTCCTTTTGGCAATTTTTTTATTAGCGGCAGTAGCAGATAGAGAATTCCCTGTGTAATAACTGCAAAACAATTCGGTAACATTGTCCAACCACAAATTATGCAAATCAATAGAATTAACAAACCGATACTCTGAAACAGGAGTGAAAATTTATTGATAAGTGAGAAATACCGAATAACAGTATCCATAGCCTTTTATCGTCCAGTTTTCCAATAAGTCCGAGATATGCACAATGACTATGGTACGTTCGATTGTTCAAGATTTTCTATTTTAAGCTTGTAGACACATAAGTATAAGAAGCAAAAATATTACCGCCAAAGATTTCGTAGCTGGAAACCCGCAGAATACTTTCTTCGTCACTTTTTTTAAGTGATACATGGAGAAAATACCTCCTGAACGCAATATTGTAATACATCTTTAATAGTAAAGGGAAATGGAGATTTTTGCAATATATCATAGACAGAGCATAATTTTTATATAGATTGGTTTGATAGACACAGGCTTGAGTTTGCTTTCGGTTCTGTATATAATGAAAGAGCAAAGACTTGGTCTGTGCGCAGAATGAAGGCTATGATCCGTTGTCTTCCAGAAGCACAGGAAGGGAGATATAACGATGGAACAGATTAAAAAGAAATTTGGACTTGAGCTCTTTCAAAAAAGATTGGAACGCCATCACGATGAACTGCGCTGGCTTTACATGGAATTATATGAAAATGATTCTATGTTTGCTGAACTTTGCAATCATCTGAGCCGGTTCTATCTGGAGAGAAATAAGGAATTGAAGATGCGGGATGCACAGCGGGAGGCAAATCAAGACTGGTATAAACAAAATGATATGCTTGGAATGATGTTTTATATTGATAATTTTGCAGGAAATATGCAGGGCGTGGAGTCGAGACTGGATTATATTGAGCAGTGCAATGTCAATTATATCCACCTGATGCCGTTTCTGGATACACCAAAAGGACGCTCAGACGGAGGATATGCAGTGTCAGATTTCCGCAAGGTGCAGGATAAGCTGGGGACCATGGAGGATCTGGACAGCTTGACAGCTGCCTGCCATCAAAAAGGAATCAATGTGTGCATGGATTTTGTCATGAACCATACGTCAGAGGAACATGAATGGGCAAAAAAGGCGCGTCAGGGAGACGGGGAGTACATGAGCCGATACTTTTTCTTTGACAACGGGGATGAGCCGGCACAGTATGAAAGGACAGTGCCGCAGGTATTTCCCACGACTGCGCCGGGGAATTTTACGTGGCTTGAAGATGCAGGGCATTATGTGATGACCACATTTTATCCATATCAGTGGGATTTAAACTACAGAAATCCAAGAGTGTTCAACGAAATGATGTACAATTTTCTCTATCTTGCCAATCGGGGAATAGACATCATCCGCATTGATGCTGTGCCGTATATCTGGAAGGAGTTAAATACCTCATGCAGAAACCTTCCGCAAGTCCACACGATTGTGCGCATGATGCGCATGATCAGTGAGGTGGTATGTCCGGGGGTTCTGCTGCTGGGGGAAGTGGTCATGGAACCGGAAAAAGTGACTCCCTATTTCGGCACTGTGGAGAAGCCGGAATGTCATATGCTCTATAATGTTACCACCATGGCGACTACATGGCATACAGTGGCAACGAGAGATGTCAAACTGCTGAAAAGACAGCTTGATATTGTGAATGCACTGCCCAAGGAGTATGTATTTTTAAATTATCTTCGCTGCCATGATGATATCGGATGGGGGCTTGATTATGGAACTCTGATGCTGGACGGTATTGGGGAGCGGAGTCATAAGCAGTATTTGAACGATTATTTTCAGGGATATACGGGAGGAAGTAATAGCCGCGGCGAACTCTACAATGCGGATCCAATTACCGGCGATGCCAGATTCTGCGGAACCACAGCATCCATGTGCGGTGTGGAAAAGGCGGGATTGGAACAGGATGAGTGTGCGATGGAGAAGGCTGTCAGACTGGATCTGATGCTTCATGCATATATGTTCATGCAATCGGGGATTCCGGTGCTGTACAGCGGCGATGAAATCGGACAGATTAATGACTATACTTATAAAGATGATTTGGACAAAGCAGCAGATTCCCGGTATATCCATCGCGGAGCATTTAACTGGAAACTGGCAGAGCGTATTCAGGATAATACTGCCCTGGAGGGCAAAATCTTCCAGGGATTGAAGCGTTTGGAAGAGATTCGGAAAACGGAAAAAGTATTTGTATCGAAAGCTGACACATGGACGATTGAAGCATGGGATCAATCTGTATTATGTATAGGCAGGTACTATGAGGGCGAGAAAATCATAGGATTATTTAATTTCAGTGAATATGATAAGACTGCATGGATCAATGAGACAGACGGTGATTATGTGGAACTGATTTCGGGAAATGAGATAAAACCAATTGGAGTCAATATACCTGCATATGGATTTTATTATTTGAAGAAGAAATAAAAGCTGTGCTATAATGAGATTTAGTTTCAATATAATGGTAAGGACTGGTACTAATGAATATAGCAGAAATCGCAAAGATGGCAGGAGTATCTAAAGCAGCTGTTTCACGATATTTTAACAATGGTTATATTTCAGAAGAAAAGAGAGAAGCCATTCATAAAATAGTACAAGAAACGGGGTACAGACCTTCACTTCAGGCACAGACACTCAGAACCAAAAGAACAAAGATGGTTGGCGTGATTGTGCCTAAGGTTGCATCTGCGTCTATAGGAAGAGTGGTAGAAGGGATACTTTCGATCTTAAATAAAAACGAATATCAGATGCTTTTGGCGGTTACCCAGAATAATCCGAAAAAAGAATTAGAATATTTATCGGCATTTCGTGACAAGCAGGTAGACGGTGTCATCTTAATTGCAACGGTCTTTACGACAGAGCACAAGTGCATGTTGAAAGATTTATCTGTCCCGGTGGTCATTGTAGGGCAGTACCTGTCCGGATACTGTTGTGTGTTCCATGACGATTATCATGCTTCTTATGACCTTACCAGACTGATGCTGGAGAAGGGAAGAAAGAACCTAGGGTATATCGGGGCGATACAGCAGGATAAAGCAGTGGGAGAAGAGCGCAGCAGAGGATTTCAGGATGCGGTGAGGGATGCAGGATACGCGCATCTTGCCGGGAATCTTGTTGCGGCAGCTTTTACGCTCACATCAGGATATGAGAAAGCAGGAGAATTGCTGGAAAAGTGTGAAAGGTTGGACGGCTTGGTCTGTGCAACGGATACAATGGCGGCTGGTGCCCAGCAGTATCTGAGGGAGCATGGCATAAAAGTTCCGGAACAGATTCTTGTGGCAGGGCAGGGGGACTCTGAAATGGCAAGGGTGACGGTCCCGCCGCTTATTACCGTTCATTATTCCTATGAAAAAAGCGGTGAGATAGCAGTCTCAATGCTTATGGAATTACTGGAAAATAGAAATGGTGTTATGAAAGAAGTCAAATTGGGATATCAAATTGTCGATTTGCCATCAGTTCTCTAATATACGTTTTCGGAAAGGGAAATCCTATTTACTATGACAGCGATAACCGGAACGAAAGACATGACGAGGGGAAATCCGGTTCGTTTATTACTGGCATTTTCCATGCCGCTTATGTTGGGAAACCTGTTTCAACAATTATATACGTTTGTGGATGCACTCATCGTAGGTCAGTGTGTGAGTGCTAATGCACTGGCAGCTCTGGGTGCCACGGAATGGCTGACTTTCATCATGTTCGGCGTGATTTCGGGATTGACGCAGGGCTGTTCGATTGTCATTGCCCGGTTTTTTGGAGAAAAGAAGATAGATTTGTTGAGGCAGGCTATTTATGGAGGCTGCTGTATTGCCGCGGCAGGGGCAGTTGGATTTACTGTGGCGGGATGGATGCTCATAGACCCGGGGCTTCGGATGTTACGGACACCGACAGAGGTGGTTGGGCTGGCGCAGACGTATCTGCGGATTCTGTATGCAGGAGTGCCGATTACTTTTCTGTATAACATAGCTGCAGCCATACTGCGGGCGCTTGGCAACAGCCGGAAGCCGCTTCATGCGATGACGATAGCGTCCCTGGGCAATATAGTATTTGATATATTGTTCGTGATAATGCTGGATATGGGGATTGCAGGAGCAGCCTTAGGCACTGTATTGGCGCAGGCTCTGGCAGCGGTTTACTGTGTCATTGCCTTGGGCAGGATAGAAGTATGCCGCCTCGGAAAAGAAAGCAGAGTGATAAACAAGAGCATTTTGCTGGAGGAGGTCAGGATGGGTGTTCCCATGGGGGTACAGAACATCATTACTGCAGTCGGCGGACTGGTGGTGCAGGCGACAGTCAACAGCTTCGGCATCCTGTTCCTGACTGGATATGCTGCTGCTAACAAGCTGTATGTGCTGCTGGAGACAGCGGCAACTTCTTATGGACATGGCATTCTGACTTATACGGCACAGAATAAGGGAAACGGCAGTGGGCGGAGGATACGGAACGGACTTCTTGCAGCATTGCTGATTGGAGTCATAACGGCGATTATAATGTCTGGTATCATGGTCTTCGCAGGAGGAGATCTTGTAGGGCTTTTTATTAGGGAAACAGAAGGAGGGGCAGGCGAAATGGTACAGGTCGGGTATCGCTATTTGTGCGTGTTGGCATTTGGCTTTCCGCTGCTATATTGCCTCTATGTGCTTAGATCCTGTATTCAGGGGACGGGAGATACGCTTATTCCCATGCTTTCCAGCTTCGTGCAGGTACTCATGCGGGTAATGTGCGCTTTGCTTTTGACACGTGTGATTGGAAATGAGGGGGTTTTCTGGGGAGAAGTATGCGCCTGGATTGGGGCAGATCTGCTGCTGACGTTTACTTTCGTGAGGCGACTGCCCATTTAGTAGGCAGTCGCTGTTTGCATGATTGGAATCACGAAGGAATCCGCAATACCTGACCGATGTTCAGCATATTGCTGGTAAGTCCATTCAGGTTCCTGATGGCATCCACCGTGGTTCCGAATCTTCTTGAAAGTTGCCAGAGGGTATCGCCGGATTGAACGGTATATTCAATGTAAGGTTTAACACCGGAGGAGGGTATTTTCAAAACTTGCCCAACATTGATCAGAGTGCCGGTAAGACCGTTTAAGCGCTGGATGGCGTCTACGGTAGTTCCGTATCGCTGGGCAATCAGCCAAAGACTGTCTCCGGCCTGCACCACATACTCGCTGGTACCAGATCCAGCGCCGGAACCTGTGCCGGGATTTGGCGATGGCGCAGGGACGTTCTGATTGATTCCCAGATATACATCATATAATGACTGCCATGTAAGAGGACCTACGATACCGTCGCCGTTAAGCCCCATTGCCCGCTGAAAAGCAATCACTGCCTGCTGGGTATTGGAGCCAAAGACACCGTCTGGGGATGGTCCTGGGATGCCGGGGTAATATTCAGAAATAACATTTAAAAGATATTGCAGTGTGATGACATCCTGTCCGGTGCTGCCTATCCGAAGCTGGCTGCTGGGCGGGACGGTGCCGATTCCGAGAGTGTTCCCCTCACTGTCAAGTTCTCCAAGTCTGGCGACGGCAGTGTACAGATTGGAAATCTTATACCAGGTGGATTTTCCTACAATACCATCCGGTGTCAGATTGAAAATACTCTGGAATTTGGTGACGGCAGCCTTTGTGCTGTCTCCAAAGACACCGGCAGCGTCTGTAATAGAAGGGATAGCGGGATAGTTTTGACGAATCCTGTTTAAGTAAGTTTGAATGGTCTGAACATCAAGTCCGGAACTTCCCGTTTTGAGCGGTGTTCCGGGGTAGGAAGAAAGCACGCCGGTTATGATGTTTGTCTCTGCAATCTCCACATCATCGGGATAATAAGAACGCAGGATCTGCAGCGGAGTAAGTCCGTTGTTTGCCAGCGTAACCGTTCCCCATTGGGAAAGACCTTGACAAGAGACGGTGCTTCCGTTGCAGAAGGAAGTAAAGTAGGGAGCATTCTGTCCCTGCCGCCGCACATACTCATTGAAGATCTCATCAACAATCCGGCTAATGGATTCATAGACAGGACCGCCATAGATATAATTCTGGTCATAGGCAGTGTTATTGGTAATGTCAAAACTATAGCCCCTGTTTTTATACCATTCCGTATAAACGCGGTTTAATGCAAACGTGATAATGGCATATATGTTGGCTCTTAAAGAGTTTTCGGGCCAGGTAGGATAGATTTCGTTGCTGGCTGCATTTTTCACGTAGTCGGTAAATGGAATTTGTATATTGGGAGCAGATGAACTGGGCGATCCAAGATGTACGGTGATTGGATTAGGGATTACCACCTGACGCAGCACTCGGGGGTCAGCGATGCTGCCTTCCTGCTCACGCATTTGATTCATTGCAACGGCAGGTCTTCCCACATGGATTTCCGTCTGAAAAGGGCTGCGCTGTATTTCCTGCATAGGTACGAGTGCAAGGGGCAGCAGTGCTGTTTCACCGTCATAAATGGGGATATCTGAAACATACAGAGAGTTAAATCCGGAGCTTTGTGCCAGCACATTATAGCTTATATATGGTAATCCGGAAAAATAGGGGTTTTGTGAAAAGCTTTTATCCATTGTTTCAAGCGGAACTTCTTTTGCTTCTCCACTTTCATCTGTTAACAGTTCATAGACACCATTTCCCTGGTCATCCAGGATTCTGATGTGTACGCCCCTTAGCGGGACGGCATCCTGGGCAGTTCGTGCCTGTATGGTCAAATAACCAATAGCCATAAATCAAATATTCTCCTTTTGCCGTTTGAGTCCTATAAACTATAAATATGTATAAAAGGTGATAACAGTTCATAATTTTTTCTTTTAATCTTTATCTTTGTGCGGATATAGTGTTATCAAGAGAGAGGATTTGTGTTAAACTTGATGGATAGGAAGAGGATCAGGCAAAGAAAGTGCTGAGGGAGCATTTCGGTGTTTAAAAAGTAAAAAGAGTACAATGAAGGAATGGAGAAAAGAATGCAAAATAAGGGAAAAGCAGTTTTTTATGCAATTGCCGGAGGATATCTGATGTATTTGGCATATCAGTTATTTGGATTGAGAATGAATGACGGCGGCAAGAATTACATGTTGTCACTGATTTTCAGTATCTTATTTGCCGCTGCAGGTGCAGGAATTTTGATTTATACTGCAATCATGTATCAGAAAATGTTAAAAGCAGAGGCGGAAAATGGTGATAAGCCGGAAGAAAGCAGTGATCCGGAGGAAGGTAAGGAATCGGAGAGAGAGGAGATTTCAGCCGAGGAAGACGATATCTTAATAGACAAGCAGCCATGACAAATTGTCATGGTGAGCGCTGAAGAGTGGAAAGAACCGCTGCGCTTAAATTGGAAGCGGATATTGAGACAGAACCTCTCTTGCAACATAGAGGGTCCTGTCTTTTTTTACGGATAGAGTCCATTTGACTAAGGAGATGATTCCCTTTTCGATTTCCATACAGGTGATGCAGCGCGGGTGGACGCAGCTGCCGGTGTTCATGTAGTAAGGAGCGGCTATGTCAAGACGAGGTCTGTGCGTGTGACCGGTCATCAGTGGTCTTTTTGTACGCTGAGCATAATCTTCAAGACGTTGTTCGATTCTATCTTTGTGGGTGTAATTTTTTGCAGCGCTGGTGGGATCCAGAACGCCGAAATGCTCCAAAGTACGCCAGATATATCTGACAAGAAATCTGTTGAATTTCCATAAAGTAGAATTGAAAAAATCAGCCTGGTGTCCATGTGTAAGATATAATTGATAATCGTAACACGTGCTTTTTAATATTAGACCCTCATAAAAAACAAGATTGGGAAATAAGGACTGGGTGCACTGTGAATCTGTGCAGAAAAAGGAAGAACACACGGAATCACTGTAGCCTTGCTTTTTCTTTTCCATATCATGATTTCCGTAAACCATATAGAGTCTGCCGCGTTTGCAGAACAGTGAGAGGAGCCAGAATACATTATTATGGATCTCAATGATCTGGCTCATCTTTCTGTTTTCCCAGAGTTCATCCCCGTCTCCGAGTTCTATATAAGTAAACCCCTGCTCGTAATAGTGACTAAGGGCGGTAAAATAGAGGTTCTCGTTTTTTAATAAATTGTCGTTGGAGTCTCCCTTGCCCCTGTGACAGTCACTGATGATTGCATAACGGCTGTATTTATTTAAAGGTAATACAGGTGCATTTTCAAAAGCGCGGGAAAGACGGGAATAATAGCTCATGGGTGATATCCTTTCATTTTGTTTTATATTTGCAATATCTTCGAGGTTTAAGCATCCTGCGGAAAGCAAAGGGCAGGAGATAGTATAGGTAAAGGAGTTTATCTACCGTTAATGTAAAATAACGAGTGATATATAAATAAATACGGCAGAAAATCCGATTGGTAAATTGAGACCATGCGCGGACCATGCGCTGTAAGCAGTTGTAATATCGATCTTGAGGACCGCCGTATTGAAGACGGATTTCATTTCCGCATATCTTTATAGAACTATGGGAAAGATTTGTCTGGTGCAAAGCGTTTGAAAAGCTGTGCAGCATATCACAGTCCGGAAAAATAATGGATGCATTTAAATAGAGTTGTTCCGGTTTTGAGAACTGTCCAATGCAGAAAGCTGTAAGCCACCATGTTCTTTTGGAAACAGATGCAATAGGGGTTTTTTCCTTCATAAGGCAGAAGGAAAGAGGGAACATATTGCAGTCCGGTACAGCCTTGAAATGGGCAGTGGAAAGTTCGTTTTCCGATAACAGTCGATCAGCATAGTAGATGCCGATTTCGGCTCCTGTATTGATTCCGTACTGTCCTTTCCAGAATTCAATCAGCCAGGTCTTATCTTGATAAGGGAAATAAACCGGGAGGTAATCAAATATCATGTTGAAAAAAGGCGCTGAGCGGTCAAATAAAGCAGTGTAGCCGGTTTCTCTCTGCCAAGCATCATTTCGGGAAGAAATGAGATCCTGTGCCTTATCATAGCAGTATCCAAAGGGTTTGATGAGAGAATTGAGAAGTTCGCATTTTTCTATAGGGGTCATGGAACAGACCTTCTTAACAGCCCAGCGTTTACAGCAGGCGCCAAGTACTAAAATGAGAAGAAGTGCAAAAATTACAATAATTATTGAAAAGTACATATAATAATTCCTAAAGTATATTTTACTATATATTATGTAAATTGCGGCATCCGGTGCGCTTGAAAAATGGAAGGAATGCAGTATAATGATTAATGAAAGAGGAAGATGGTTTAAGCAGAATCGTTACTGGAATGGAGGCTGAACGTTATGAACATTGAACAGGTTTTGAGACAGCTTGACGGGCTGTTTGCACAGCACGAGGTAGATCAGGTGGAATCTTTTTTACTTCACAGAATAAATGAGGCGACAGCGGAGCGAGATACAGGTTCGCTGATTACGCTGTTGAATGAGATCATAGGGCATTACCGGGAAACGGGAGAGTTTGAGAAATCTATATCCTGCTGCAGGCAGGTGCTCATACTGATGGATGAGACAGGCTTAAAAGGCAGTGTCGCTTATGCGACCACACTGCTGAATGTGGCAAATGCATGCAGGGCGGCGGGACTGCTTAAGGAATCCATGGCATATTATCAGGAAGTGAAGAAAGTCTACACGGAAAAACTGTCCCCTACAGACTTCCGATATGCCAGTCTATACAATAACATGAGTCTTTTATTCCAGGAGATGGGCGACTATGAGAGTGCCTGTGACTGTTTAGAGCGTGCTCTCGGCATTGCGTCTATGTACAGCGAAGCAAGAATAGAAGTGGCAGTTACTTATACCAATCTTGCCACATCCCAGTTAAAGCTTGGTCGGTTTGACGAGGCGATTGGCAATCTAAAAAAAGCATTTGCTATTTTTGAGATGGATGAAGACAGAGATTATCATTACAGCGGCGCGCTTTCAGCAATGGGGGAGGCACAGTATCTGGCAGGAAATCTGGAAGAATCCGCCCGTTATTATAAGATGGCGCTTCATGAAATTGAAAGAAATGTGGGAAGAAATAAGGCATATGAAATTACCTTGCAGAATTTAAGCGCGGTAACAGAAAAAATGCAGAATCTTCCGGTGAAAAATAGGCAGTTCAAAAACGGAATGGAGCTGTGTCAGGCTTTTTATGAGGAATACGGCGTGCCGATGATCCGGCAGAAATTTCCGGAATATGAACAGATGATAGCAGTTGGTCTTGTTGGAGAGGGATCGGAATGCTTTGGGTTTGATGATCAGGTGTCACGGGATCACGATTTTGGACCGGGATTTTGTATGTGGCTTACAGATCCGGTGTATGATGAGATAGGCGAGGAATTGCAGAAGGCGTATGAAGCGCTTCCTTCCACCTACATGGGAATAACTCGCTTTACCACAGTAAAAGCGCAGAAAAGAGTAGGCGTTTTCAGGATTGGTGATTTCTATGAAAGCCTGATCGGTCTTAGGGATGTGCCAACAACGCAGAATCAATGGTTGTTTTTGGATGATTACAGACTTGCCACGGCGGTAAACGGCAAAGTGTTCAGAGATGATCTGGGAGAATTTACAAGAATCAGAAGAGGAATCCTTTCCTATTATCCGGAGGAAGTGAGAATCAAGAAAATTGCCCGTGAAGCAGCGCTGATGGCGCAGTCGGGACAGTATAATTATTCCAGAATGTCTGGCAGAGGAGAGAAGGTGACGGCGACAATCGCACTTTCGGAGTTCATGAAGCATACCATGGCAATGGTCTATCTTCTGAATCGGACTTATGCCCCTTTTTACAAATGGATGCATAAAGGAATGGAAAGGCTTGCGGTACTGCCTGAAATTAGGGATATTTTAAATGCACTGGTAGATTTCCCGGCAGGGGACGAAAGAATTCCGCAGACCATTGAGATTATCGTTGCGCTTATTATTGCGGAGATGAAGAAACAGGGACTGACCAGCGGGGAGGATAATTATCTGGACAACCACACAGACAATATATTAAGAAGTATACCGGAGAAGGAAAAGACAGATGACTCTTTTAAGGCAGCTTTAGTAAACGAACTGGTTTCCTTAGAATGGGAGGCCTTTGATAAGGTCCAGAATGAAGGCGGAAGAGCAGACTGTCAGGATGATTGGAATACCTTTTCCATTATGAGAAAAAGCCAGTACTATACATGGACGGAAGAAATGCTGAAAAGCTACATCAAGGATTTTCATAAAGCAAATGACAAAGGGTATAATCTGATTACAGAAAAATATGGACGGATGATGGAAAGCACGGCGCCATTAAAATATATGCAGCTTAAAGATGCCTTTCCTGACATTCCGGAAGCTAAAAAAGAGATTATAGAGGAAATCGTTAAGATTCAGGTGGATTGGATGGAGGAATTTGCAGCCAAGTATCCTAAGGCGGCAGGCAATGCGCGGAGCATTCATACTGTGGAGGATACACCGTACAATACTTCCTATGAGACTTATCTGAGGGGAGAATTGTCCACCTATTCGGATGAGACGTTGGATTTATATGGAAGATTCATAGCGCGGCTATGCATGGAAAATAAGAACCTTGCCCAGATGACGATGGCGAACACGGCATTTCTCTATGGCTATGCATCATTAGATGATCTGGAGGCAAAATTGTAATTCTGTCTGTGCCGGAAAGGATGAGCGAAGAGGTATCCTGAAAGCAGACTGCATGGTGCATTGACTGCAGTCTGTTTTTCGGGATATCGGAGGATTAAATATTTATACTGTTTCATAAAGACAGGGATATTCCGTCAGCGATTGCCTGTGCTATTTCAGAGAAACGGCTGTCAAAAAGCAGGTTATCCCGCTCTGTATTGATGAAGCCTACTTCTACAATAACAGAAGGCATTTGCGTCTGATGAAGGACGGCAAGGTTTTTGCGCTCATGTATGCCCTGGTTCGCAAAGCCTGTGCGCTCCAGCTGACGGTTAATATTTTCCGCCATTTGCTGTGCTTTTCCATAACGATCGTAGACCAGAGATTCAACGCCTGCATATTGATTCGCATAGGGACTGGAATTACGGTGTATGGAAATGAAATAATCGGCGCCGGAGGCATTTCCTTCGGCGGCCTTTCTTGCAGGAGTTTTGTAAATATCTTCTGTGCGGGTATAGATTACATTTGTGCCGGTCTGCTTAAGAAGTTCACCTATGGCAAGGGTGAGCCGCAGATTATCATCTTTCTCCAGGCGTTCAAGATAGACAGCACCGGGGTCATCCCCACCATGTCCGGCATCTAAAATTACTGTAGCCATAGCAACCTCTCAGATTATGTTTCATTTATTATAGTATGAAAAAAAGAAAAACAGGTTCACAAAATGCATATGAGGAAAAGGATAGATAAAATGGAAAAAAAAGTACGTAAATCTTATGAAATCGATATGTGCAACGGTCCCTTGTTCGGGAAAATCCTGCTTTTTACGCTGCCTCTTATGCTTTCCGGTATTCTGCAATTACTTTTCAATGCAGCAGATGTCATAGTAGTGGGCAGATTTGCGGGAAACGAAGCGCTTGCAGCAGTAGGTGCGACAGGCTCCCTGACCAATCTGCTGGTGAACCTCTTTATTGGTCTTTCCGTAGGTGCAAATGTGCTTGTGGCAAGGTATTATGGCGCGAGGCAGGAAGAAGAGGTGAGTCAGACAGTACATACTTCCATCTTAGTGAGTGCGGCAGGCGGAATCCTGCTTGCTGTTGTGGGGATTGCGGCGGCAAGACCGCTTTTGCTTATGATGGATACACCTGAGAATGTTATTAATCATTCTGTCTTATATATGCGCATCTATTTCATGGGAATGCCGGTGATGCTATTGTTCAATTTTGGAAGTGCTATACTAAGAGCCATTGGAGATACAAGACGTCCGCTGATTTATCTTACAATAGCAGATGTTATAAATGTCATTTTGAATCTTTGCTTCGTGATTGTATTCCACATGGGCGTTGCAGGGGTAGCATTGGCTACTGTGATTGCGCAATGTGTATCCACCTCGCTTATCATCAGGTGCCTTATGCAAAGTGAAAGCTGTTTTCAATTATGCTTTGAAAAGCTGCACATGAATTGGGAGAAATTTAGGAAAATTGCGGCAATTGGTCTTCCGGCTGGGATACAGGGCTCTTTGTTCTCTATTTCCAATGTATTGATTCAGTCTTCAGTCAATTCTTTTGGTTCTATTGCTATGGCAGGAAATACGGCAGGAAGCAATATAGAAGGATTTGTCTATACGGCAATGAACTCTGTCCATCAGACGGCAGTCAGTTTCACAGGACAGAATTTGGGCGGCAGGCGATATGACAGAATCAACAAAATATTGATTGAATGCTTGGTATTTGTGACGGTAATCGGTTTGGTTATGGGAAATGGTGCGGTGCTTTTGGGACAACAGATATTAGGTCTTTATTCTCCGGATCCGCAGGTAATTTCTTACGGAATTCAGAGAATGGAAATTATATGTGCATTTTATTGTATGTGTGGTATCATGGATGTTTTAGTGGGCTGCATCAGGGGGCTTGGATATGCGGTGATGCCGATGATTGTATCATTGTTGGGAGCCTGCGCTTTTCGAGTAGTCTGGATTTATACAGTTTTCCAGTGGGACAGGACGCTGCGCACTCTGTACATTTCCTATCCTGTATCATGGACGCTGACTGCATTTACCCATTTGATTTGCTTTATCATTGTGCGCAATAAATTAAAAGAAAAGAAGGCATGAATTTGAAATGAAAGAGAAGAAGGATTTATTAAGCGATAAGAAATACGAAGCAGTTATATTTGATTTAGACGGTACATTACTCAATACCTTGGAAGATTTAAAGGATAGTGTGAATTACGGACTGAAAAAGTATAATATGCCGGAGAGAACACTTGAGGAGATCCGACATTTTGTCGGAAATGGGGTCCAAAGACTGGTGGCGCTTGCAGTACCGGAAGGAACCGGAGTGGAAGAACAGGATAAGGTATTTACCGCCTTCAAGGAACATTACAAAGAACATTGTAATGATAAGACGGACCTGTATCCCGGAATACCGGAACTTCTGGCAGAATTAAAAAAACAAGCGTTTTCCATGGCAATCGTGTCCAACAAGCTACAGGAGGGCGTAGATGCGCTGAGCAGGCAATACTTTAAATCGTATTTAAACACAGCAATTGGAGCAAAAGAAGGAATCCGGAAAAAGCCGGCGCCCGATTCCGTGCTGGAAGCACTGCGGATTTTAAATGTTCCAAAGGAACGTGCCGTTTATGTAGGGGATTCAGAGGTGGATATTGCCACTGCCCGGAATACACAGATGGACTGCATTACAGTGACATGGGGGTTCCGGACACGAAAAGAACAGGAAGCAGCGGGAGCAACTGTATTCGTGGACAGACCAGAGGAAATCATACCGCTGCTGTATCGAACATCAGAATAAAAATTAAATTTGTATTTAATATTTGAAAAATATAAAAATGCATCAGTCACATTTTCTTTACAGAAGGATCATGTGATTGATGCATTTTATTATAGATATAAAAGACTTTGAATAAGATATACGAGATTTATGGTTACCTTTCACGCATTAGTCAACGTTAGCTTCTCAGAGCTGTGTGTGTTATTTTTCACAGAGTAGCCAGTAGCCCGCACAGGACAGGTAAATATACCAACGTCGTCGCGCTTCCGCTCCATAAAAACGTAACAGACGCTAGACTCGAAAGAACCTCGTCAAGCGCTG
>CAYOED010000056.1:0-23524 GCA_964402925.1 uncultured Lachnospiraceae bacterium
CGAATTTGAAGAAGGTTTTTATATCTTCTAAAAGCATTCGTCTTATCAGTATGCCGCCTCTAGCGGGCTATTTTAATTCAAGATTCCTCCAGCCGGAGAAATTTCCTATAATATAAAAAAGAGTGGCTCTCGTCCACTCTAACTT
Organism: uncultured Lachnospiraceae bacterium; assembly: GCA_964402925.1. Lineage (GTDB taxonomy): Bacteria > Bacillota > Clostridia > Lachnospirales > Lachnospiraceae > Suilimivivens. Next base: position 146 of record CAYOED010000056.1, read on the forward strand.
TTACATTTCTTTTATCCTTCAACTATCCAAATTAAATCATTTTTTTCTTATATTATATAGTCGGCTCGGACTACGTCCGACCCTCACAACACGGGGCTTTGCCCCGCACCCCTTATTTTTTTTTGAATAAAGTTTTTTCAACTTTCCTTTTTTCTCTCTTTTCCATCCCTTCTATATGTAATGCTAGCATTTTGGGCTGAGTTGTCAAGCAACATGAACAAGAATTAATAAAATATTAATGAAATATTAAGAAAATACCATCCCTTATCCATGGTCAACCCGGAAAGACAAAACATCTGCATAAAAAATGTAGCCGGCTGACCGGCTACTGTGTATGGGATGATGGTATTAGCGGCAATAACCGCACCGCAGTTGCAAATGCGGAAATTGTAACTAATAAATCAGGATATATCCGCCTACTAAATTATGGTGCGCACCATATGAGGGCACTCATATGGCTAACAAAAAGTCACAAGCAGAACTGGAACAGGAATTAAAGCGGGATGCGGTTGTTGACCGTGAAATGAACGATACACAAAACTATCGCTGGATAGAGACTTTTATGCAAAAAATCGAATGTATACGCGTTTCCAGTGGATACAGCCAGAAGAAACTGGCTGAGAAGGCTGGCATTGGTCTTTCCACTTATAAAGAGTATCTGTCCGGCAACAACGACAACATCAAATTGAAAACAGTCATAAACATCGCGCATGCGCTCCAGTGTAACCTCTCTGACCTTATAGATGACAGCATTACTGGCAGACAACGCTAGAACTGTTATAGGAAAAGCCACAGGACGGGAAAAAGATAGCCGGATATCCGGCTACCCCCCAGTGGTTAACTATACTTCTATCCGATAAAACAGCATTTTAGAAAGGAGGTGTAAACATGGGTTTAAAGAAGCTTTCGCAGTTTTTAAAGTTTGACTTTGATGAATTTATCAAAGGCAAAGCATGCCAGGTCACTGGCACAAGCGAATGGGTGGATTTCACAAGCAAGGCTCATATGGGGACTAAGCTAGAAGCAGTCATTACCAGAGATGCCACCCCATACAAGCAGAAAGAAGGCGAGAACGTCACGAATCTTTATGAGAAATTGACTTTTAAGGTTCGCAAAGACGTAAAGGTTCCGGTGGGTGCTTATGTAGTGCCTGTCAATGCAGTCGCCACCGTATACGGTGATTACCGCAACCAGCTGTCAATAACAGCTGACGATATCCGGATTCTCCCTGTAAACAAGTAACAGAAAGAGAGGTATCATCATGATGAAGCACTATAAGAAAGGAAGACCGTACATTTCCCCCGCCGCTTGGATTCTTGCGGCGGGGGGATTCTCCCTCTTTTTTTCATTGTTTTTTAACCTGATAAGAGCCATAAACCAGTCGGACGTGTTCGGTATGAACCCTGTTTTCGGGAAAATTTCTGACATGTCCATGCTGGGGCAGTTGTCCTGCTTACTGCATGGCTTGCCCTGTATGTTATAGGAGGCGACAGAAAGCGGATAGAATGCTGTGTCAAGAAGAGGCTGTTTGACCCAAGGTATGGGAACCCGCTGAATTTTAAAGACGGCGAAGTGCTCCCGCCTGTTAAGTGCCGGAAAATCAACAGTACAATATTTGACCTCACTATTGATACTGTATCACGTACAGTAGAGGATTTATTGAAGATTGCACCCGCCATATCCTCTTCCATAAACGGGAGATACAGACAATATGCAGTAATCAGCAGTGAAGCAGACGAAGCCTTTAACCGCGTGACTTACCGGATTGTAGATGTACTGGCAGATAAAAGCCTGACGGCGTATTCCACAGAAGGGCTGAAATCGCCGGACAAGACGAAAATCCCGATTGACACGGAAACATTTATTGACCTTAAGACCTCCGGCAGTATTCTTGTTGCCGGAAAAACAAGGAGCGGGAAGACTACGGGTATTATTGCAATCCTGCTTTCAGTCTTACAGCATGGACGGGACGAGCATGATTCCAATGTTATTATCATTGACCCGAAACTGGCAGAACTGTCAAGGATTCCCCGTACCCTGACGGTAAATCCCAACAGGGACGCTGAACCAGTCATAACGAAGATGAAAGAATTTGAAGATACGATGCGAACCCGGCAGGCAGTATTGAACCGGCTTTCAGAAGAGACCGGGAATGCCGTCAAATGGTGGGACGCAGGAATGAACCCGAGCTTCCTATTCATTGATGAATATGTGACATTGAAATGCCTCCTCCGGAAACCTGCCAAGGGGGACGGGGGATTCAATCTTGCTGGTTTTGAGGATTCCCTGAAACGCATTATAACCATGGGGGCGTCTGCCGGGTGCTTTGTTATTATCTCCATTGCGGAGGCGTCCGTGGAAGAAGGTGGACTGCCCTCCATGCTGAAATCAGCATTGACAACCAAAATTCTGTTCAAGCCCACGGTGGAAGAAGCCCGACTGATTTGGAACAGTGAACGGTTGAGGTGCCTGAATGTGGGGCGCGCTTATGGAGCCGGGGACTGCTGGTTTTCCTCCACGGACGGCGTACACGATATGCCGTGTTATCTTCATTTTCCGAACATGGAATTTGAAGTTTACGCGGAACTGCGGAGACTGGTGAACGAATACTATGCCCCCAAAGAATAAAAATCCACCACGATTCCGGCTTGCCGGGATCGTGGTGTCAATGCCAATTTCTTTAAAAAGCTTTTGTTTTCTGGCGGTGGGCTTGTTATACCGCCAGAAAACCAAAGTGCCAAAGTGCCAAAAAAATCCCGAAACACAGAAAAATCAAGGAAAGGAGTGACACTAAAATGTCAGATAGCGAAAAGCCCATTGCCGAAAAAACCGATAGTGAAAAGCCCAGTAAGAAAAAGGATTATGGCAAATGTAAAAACATGATGTACACACAACAGTTAGAACACCTCCCAGCCAAGACCATTGACCATTTGACTGAACTGCTGGAAAAACTTGCACCGAGGAAATATGCACTTATCCTGCATGACAGTGATGTCAATGAAAAGGGAGAACCCACAGAAGACCATGTACATGTGATGATGTCCTTTGAAAATGCCCGTTCCGTCAACAGCATTGCCAAGGCACTCGGAGACGAGCCGCAATACCTGCAAAAGTGGACAAGAAACGAGGGAAACGGCTATTCCTACCTTATCCATGCTACAGAAAAATCCATAAACAAACACCAGTATCCGCCAGAAAATGTCAAAGCAAACTTTAATTATCTGGAAGAGATGCGGCGGATAACGGAAAAAGTCAAAAAAAGCATACAGACAGCAGACAGCAGTATCCTTTTAAATTCCCTTTATAAAGGTGAAATCACGAAAGAGCAACTGGAAAGAAAGCTGAACGGAAGCCAGTACGGGAGGATGAAACGCCAGATTGAAGACGTGTGGTCTAAACACCTGCAATTTCAGGCGGCTGAATGGCGGGAAGAAATGAAAAAGAGCGGGAAACGGATAAAAGTTATATGGATTAGCGGGGAAGCGGGAACAGGAAAGACAAGCCTAGCAAGGGAATACGCCGAAAAAACAAACCAGCCTTACTTCATTACGGGGAGCAGTCGTGACCTTTTCCAGAATTATTCCGGTGAGCATACCATGATAATAGACGAACTCCGGGCTGACATGATGAAATATGCGGATTTATTGCGAATCCTAGACCCTTTCGGCAGCCAGGTCATGGCACCGTCCAGATACAGCGACAAGCCCCTTGTCTGTGACCTGATACTTATTACATCCCCATATAACCCGGCAGAATTCTACAAGCAGTTATTCAGCCGGATTCCCAGCGGTTCTGTTGACGGTCTGGAACAGTTGCTTAGAAGGATTACGCTGACCATTGAAATGGACGCATCCCACATCAGGGCTGTCGAATATGACAGGGATGCATGGGTTTACCGGGCTGTAAACAAAGCAAAAAGGAAAAACAGCTATTCCAAGAAATACCGGGAAAAGGACTGCCCCACCAGCAAACCCAAAGACCTGTTTGAATCCATGTTCCGTGAAACTCCATGTGTGGAAACCGATAGTACCGCTTCTGTAGAAGGTACGTAAGAAATATATAAAGATATTTTACCAAGATAAAACATTTTGTCTGTATTCAGAAAAGATATATCATGGTAATTTTCCCGTTACCTATAAAAAGAGAATGTTACCAGAAAGGAGAAATATTTGCTATGGCAAGAAAAGACAGCAATCAAAGACATAAACAATTCAATATCTTGTCTGCAAATATCGCCGATGATATAATAAATTCAGACAACGTGCAAAAAGCAATTATGAACGCACAAAAAGAAAAAATGTTATCAAAAAAGCACCCTTATAAAATTACCGAGCCAAAGTCCGAAAGCGGACGGTGGCAGACATACTATAAGGATGCAAACGGGGAAAGAAAAATCATCCGTGCACAAACGAAAGATGCACTACTCGAAAAACTTATCCCGATTTATTTTCAGGAATCGCACCTTGACAAGTTAATTTTCTCTGATTTGTTTTTGGAATGGCTGGAGTACAAGAAGACCGTTACAGATAGCCCTAACACGATTAAACGCCATATACAGCATTATAAGCGTTATTTTGAACGGTCAGAACTACATAGCATGCCAGTTCGTCAAATTGATACGCTGCTATTAGAATCCGAATGCAATCGCCTTGTGAAAGCATACAGCATGTCAAGAAAAGAATGGAATAATGTAAAGACTATTCTTTTAGGTTGCTTTGAATATGCCGTTCGGAAAAAATATATTACAGTCAATCCAATGGATGATGTGAAAATCCTTGTAAAATACCGGCAGGTTGTGAAAAAAACGGGAAAAACAGAAACCTATAATACGGAGGAATTAGAAATGTTGAATAAATATCTTGATACAATGTATGCAGAAACAGAAGATACGGTTTTCTTAGCCGTCAAACTAAATTTCCTGTTAGGTCTGCGTGTTGGCGAATTAGTCGCTCTCAAATGGGAAGACTGCAAGGAACAATCGCATATCCACATTGTACGTGATGAAATCAGAAACCAAGAAACAAATCGTTATGATGTGGTAGAGCATACGAAAACAAACCGTGACCGTTATGTGATACTTGTCCCAAAAGCTATATCTATTTTGGAGAAAATACCAAAACAGGGTAGTTATATCTTTATGAGGGACGGGGAACGAATTACCGCTAGACAGATTGCATATGTACTTGAAAAATATGCAGAACGGCAAGGAGTGGCTACAAAAAGCACTCATAAGATGCGAAAGACCTATGCAAGTAATCTGAACGCCAACGGTGTCCCTCTGGATTGTATTAGAGAAATGCTCGGTCACAGCAGTTTAACCACTACACTGGGATATGTATATAATCCGCTTACAGAATCAGAGACATATAACCTCATAACAAAGGCTTTATAGACTGTCTTCAACTGTCTTCAAATTTGCAGACACATAGAAAAACGGAAACGCTGTATTTATCAACGTTTCCGCACTTTTTACAAGAGCGCGAGACGGGACTCGAACCCGCGGCCTCGACCTTGGCAAGGTCGCGCTCCACCAACTGAGCCACTCGCGCATTTCCTATATATGTTCATCCGTACCCGACGGACAAGTATTAATATACAATATGTTTTTCACTTTGTCAACTTATTTTTTTAATTTTTTTAAATTTATTTTTGCAGCCTTTCTTTTTGGGTAAATTTCTGCCAGGATTCCCTGCATTGCCGCTTCATTTGAAATATCAAATAATGGGCAGGCAGGGAGAACAAGCATCCCTCACATCTGAATTCAATCCTAAATGTCAAGCTACCGCCTGCCATTAGTCATATACTATTTTATTCTACTGCATTTTTTTGTTTCACCCGGAAAATCCTCCGCAGGGATTCATTGATTCTCTCTTCCGAAAGCGTCCCATTATTTACAGCCTCAAGTACACCATTATAAGCAGTTTCGTAATCTTCTGGCATCAAAATCATATCTGCACCCGCCTGCAGTGCCTTAACCGCTGCCTCATCAGCTGTGTAATAATCAGTAATTGCCGTCATACCCATGGCATCAGTAATCACGATTCCCTGATACCCTAATTGTCCTCTCAAAATCTCTGTAATCATCTTTTCAGACAAAGATGCCGGTGTATTATCCCCCGTTACATTTGGTGCTGAAAGATGACTTACCATCACCATATCTGCTCCCGCATTTATGCCTGCCTGATAGACAGGAAAATCAATCACATTAAAGTCCTCCAGACTTTTCTCCGTAGTCGCCATTCCATCATGGGTATCTTCTACAGTATCTCCCAGTCCCGGGAAATGCTTAAGGCAGGCGCTCACTCCGGAACTCTGCATACCTTCCACAGCAGCCGCCACCATTGGTGCCACCAGATTAGGATCCGAACCAAATGAACGGCTTCCTATGGTCTCATTTCCCTCTGTAATAACATCTGCTACCGGCGCAAAATTCAGGTTAAATCCATACTCTGAAAGATAACCGCCTATTATTGCACCAGCTTCCTGTGCTGCGGCAGCATCTCCTGTAGCGCCGATATCCGCCATATTTCCCACATCATCAGCAAGTCCGTTTCCTGCGACACGGCTCACCGTGCCTCCTTCCTCATCCACTCCCAAAAAAATATATTTCTTACTCCAGCCTCTGGTATTTTGAAGCATTTCCGTAAGCTGCGCCGAATCTTTTATATTTTTAGAAAAGTAGATAAGCCCTCCTACCGGGCGCTCTGCCAGACTTTGCTCAGTAACACTGCCTGCTTTGATTACAGTGTCTGTACCGGTCAATGCCTCCGGTGTAATGATAAAAAGCCCTGCCACCTTATCTTCCAACGTCATTCCTGCAATAATCGACTCCACTGCTTCTCCAAGATAATCACTTTCTCCTACTGGCTCTGCTGCTTCAGACGGTGCTTCCACTACCGGCGGCTCCGTTTCCGTATCTGATAATTCCTCCAGCTGCTTCTGAAGCTCTTCCGCCTGCTTCTTGTCTTTGACAGCAGATATGATTTTATTTGCTAAAATAGTTCCCCCTACAACGACTCCTATCAGAATGACTGCAAGGACCACATAGGCTGTGATCTGGTTTTTCACCCTGCGCTTACGCCGGAACTCTCTTCTATCTGTTTCTTCATCAAATGCTTCGCTGTTTGCCATTTCTTATTCTCCTCCGTACATCTACTATCATAACTTATTTATCTCTTAATTTCCACTAGAAATTACATCGCTTTTGCATTTAGCATTTCGTATATTCTTGCATGACCACAGCGAAGTGGGTATCAATCCTTTTGATTAATACCCACTTCTAAACTACGCTATCCAATGGCCCTTACCTCTCTTTTCTTTTTTGGATAATGTTCCTTATTCAGTTTTACTTTTTCTCTTTCGTACTTTTCCTTCTTTTCTTTTGTACGCGTGTACTGTAACGTCCTCTTCTCTTCTTTTGTTTTGTTCTTCGTTACCTTTTCTTCTGTACTTAATACGAATTCGAAATCCGCTTTCTTTGGTACTTCATTCTTTTGTACTTTAAAAGCTTAACTCTTTCACATTTCTGTTATCTGATAAAAATCAAATAACACATCTTATGTTTTTGGTGGTCCGTACCTTCCTTTCTTAAAGATTATCTATGTGAATTTGTTTTATGAGTTTATTATATCCAATGGCTTTTCATTTGTCAACACATTTTTTCTTTTTTTTATTTATTTTTTCATTTTTCTTATTTTATCTCTTTTTTATCTGGTTTTTTGTTTTTATCTTTTAAATTTTCTCATAATTTTCCATTTTTTTCTATATTTATCAATATCATTTTTCAAAGACTTCCATCCAAACTAATGCGCCGGCATACTATGCAAACGTATTGTCATTTTATTTTTACAAGCCTCCCTTCCACTCTTTCGCCAATTGATTTATAATAAAAATACCTTTTAAAATCTTACAAATCATATAGGAGGAATCAATATGACACATAAGCAGCTTGCTTTTCAGACCGCTGCAAGCGGTATTATCCAAAAACTTGCTTCACGAAACATGGAAGGCTACTTTTTTGAAGACAGCGCTTCCTGCGTAAGCGCAATCACTGACCTGATGGAAGATGGCTCAGTCTTAAGCTGGGGCGGAAGCGAATCCATAAAAGAATGCGGGCTTATGGACGCCATCAAATCCGGCAATTATACTCTGATTGACCGCCTAGCTGCTAAAACGCCGGAAGAAGGCAGAGAACTATATGCAAAAACGGTTCTGTCCGACTACTATCTGATGAGCAGCAATGCAATTACATACGATGGCGAATTAATCAATATTGATGGAAACGGCAACCGCGTTGCCTGCCTCATACACGGACCAAAAAATGTCATTCTTGTAGTAGGGATGAATAAATTGGTTCCTGATGTGGAATCGGGTTATAAAAGAGTCCGCAATCTGGCTTCTCCCGCCAATGCCAAACGCTTAGGAAGGAATACCCCCTGCTTTCATACAGGTAAATGCGGCGACTGTCTTTCTGATGATTGTATGTGCAATCATGTGGTCGTGACAAGACGATGCGGCATTCCCGGAAGAATCAAGGTCTTCCTTGTTGCAGAAGAACTTGGATACTAAGCTTCGCGAATCATAAAAACAGGTATTGCTTCTTTCTATTTTATTTAAGAAGCAATACCTGTTCTTTACTTATATAAAAGTCAGATTAATGGATATTTATCTGTCAGCTTCTGCACGATTGCTCTTGCCTCGGGAATCTTCTCTTCTCCGCCCTTGACAATCATCGCGATTGCTTCCGCAATTTGATCCATGTCCTCTGTGTTCATACCTCTGGAGGTAACGGCAGGCGTGCCAAGGCGGACACCGCTGGTGACAAAAGGTGATTTTGGATCATTGGGAATCGTGTTCTTATTTGCTGTGATGTGCGCCTCATCAAGCATCTTCTCCACAGCCTTTCCCGTAAGATCATAGGATGTAAGATCCATCAGCATCAAATGATTGTCTGTGCCTCCTGATACGATTTTGACATCTCTGCTTATGAGTCCCTTGCAGAGTGCCTGCGCATTGTCTATGATATTTTTCTGATAAGCCTTAAATTCATCTGAAAGCGCTTCTTTAAAGCAGACAGCCTTTGCCGCAATCACATGCATCAAGGGTCCTCCCTGTATACCGGGGAATACTGCCTTATTGAAGTTATACTTCTCTGCTGCTTCTTTATTTGCCAGAATCAGACCGCCTCTGGGTCCTCTTAATGTTTTATGTGTTGTTGTCGTAACCACATCAGCATACGGAATCGGGCTGGGATGAAGACCTGCTGCCACAAGTCCTGCGATATGAGCCATATCTACCATAAGTACTGCGCCAACTTCATCAGCTACTTCCCTGAACTTCTTAAAGTCAATGGTTCTTGCATAGGCTGACGCGCCTGCAATGATCATTTTGGGCTTACACTCTAATGCTATTTCCCTAAGTTTATCATAGTCAATAAATCCTTCGTCATTTACGCCGTAAGGCACAATATTAAAATATTTACCGGAAATATTGACCGGGCTTCCATGGGTCAGATGACCGCCATGATCCAGGTTCATTCCCATGATTGTATCTCCAGGGTTGCAGATTGCAAACTGTACCGCCAGATTTGCCTGCGCGCCTGAATGAGGCTGTACGTTTGCATAATCACATCCAAAAAGTTCCTTTGCCCTTTCAATTGCAAGATTTTCTACCACATCGACGCACTGGCATCCTCCATAATAACGTTTTCCAGGATAACCTTCGGCATATTTATTTGTAAGCGGGCTTCCCATAGCTGCCATGACTGCTTTACTCACCCAGTTTTCCGATGCAATCAGCTCAATATGGCTGTTCTGTCTTTCCTGTTCATCCACAATCGCCTGCGCAATTTCCGGATCAACATTTTTTACCTCGTCAAGTGAATACATAATTCTTCCTCCTTCTTATTTATAACTTAATATAACATAAACCTTTTTGAAAAAAAACTAAATTCTGAAAAAACTCCTAAGCAAACCTTAAGATTTATGGAATGCTATAAAAAAACTTTACTCTTACAATAAATACTGCTAAAATAGGAAAAGATTTCAAGGGGACAAAAGAAAAGTATGTATTACATAATCGTAAATCCCGCCTCAAAGTCGGGAAGAGGCGCTAAAATCTGGGATAAAATCAAACCGATTTTAGAGCACAGAAAAATTTCATATAAAGTTTTCTTTTCCAAGGAAGCCGGGCATGTTATCAGATTAACAGCTGATTTATCTGCTTCTTTATTAGATGCGGACCCTGATTTCATATTAAAGATAATCGTACTTGGCGGCGATGGCACCCTGAATGAGGCTCTTCAGGGGATTTCCGATTTTACCCGCGTGCAGATTGGGTATATCCCTACAGGCTCAAGCAACGATATGGCAAGAGATTTAAGGCTTTCCAAAAATCCCACTGAGGTATTAGAAAACATTTTATCTTGTAAAGAACCTCTTTTAATGGATTTGGGATGCCTTACATATGAACATGCTTCAGATCAATTATCCAGACAGCACAGCAAAGATTTAATCTCAACACGTTTCTTTTCTGTCAGCAGCGGTATTGGATTTGATGCTGCTGTCTGTGAAGAAGCGCTTGCTTCTAAATTTAAAAATATCTTGAATAAAATAGGTCTTGGGAAGCTTACTTATCTTAGCATTGCACTGAAACAGCTTATAAAAGCAAAGAAAGTAACCTGTACTTTGACTCTTGATGAAGGTCAGCAGATTTACCTGCCTAAATTTTTGTTTGTTGCCTGTATGATTCATCAGTACGAAGGCGGCGGATTCAAATTCTGCCCCGGCGCTGACTCCGGTGATGGACTGATCGATATCTGTGCCGTAGGCAACATACCAAAGTGGCTGATTCTTTTAGCGCTTCCCACAGCATTTCAAGGAAGGCACTACCGTTTTAACGGCATCGACCACTATACGGCACATAAGATTCATCTGGAAACATCCTTACCTCTGTGGGTGCACACAGACGGTGAGGTCACCATGAAATGTAACTCTATCACCTTAACCTGTGAACAGCAAAAGCTACAGTTTCTGCTATAAACAGCAAAACTATATTGGCAATAAATTTTTATGAGGAGAGAAATTATGAAAAAGTATTATGAAAGGTATAAGCATGCTATACCGCTTATGATTTATGCAATGATTTACTGCACTTGGTTTGCCTACTTGGAAAAAAAGGTAATCCACCCTGAAACAATTATTCATGTAAGTGTCGATGACATGATTCCTTTTTGTGAAATATTTGTAATTCCTTATTTCTTATGGTTTGCTTATGTTTCCACCGTCGTTCTGTACTGCTTTTTTAAGAACAAGCAGGAATATTATAAAACCTGCGTATTCCTTTTTACCGGAATGACCGTTTTTCTGATCATTTCCACTTTGTGGCCAAACGGGCATCATCTCCGTCCTAATGTGATGCCTAGAGACAACATCTTTACGGTTATGATCGCACACTTGTATAAGACGGATACGCCCACTAATTTGTGGCCCAGTATACATGTTTATAACTCTATCGGCGCGCATCTCGCTCTCATACATAACAAACAGCTTGCAGAGAATAAGAAAATCCGCATAGGCTCTCTCGTCCTATGTATCTCGATCATTCTTTCAACTGTATTGATCAAACAGCATTCCATGTTTGATGTAATCACTGCTTTTGTAATGGCAGCTGTTATGTACGCAGTGGTATATCAGGCAGATATCGTTGCATCCTGCCAAGCTTATCACTCCAACTGGAAACGCCAGAGAGTACGTCAAGTTTAATCCGCCAATCGTCTCACATGCTTAAAAAGGCAGCCTGCCTGAAGCGGGCTGCCTTTTCTTATTTGTTTGAAGCACATACACATTGATTCCAGCGTTAATTGAAGTTAAAGAACCTCTGGCAAATCTTATATCCCTCCACGGAAATTTTTCTTCCTCCTCTGCCAGGCAGATTCATACAATGCCCCAAAAGACCATATCTCAGCTTCCGGTATAAAATCCAGTCTTTCTTTTTCAAATAATCCCACAACTCTTTCTTCTTTTGCAGATTCTCCTTCGTGTCTGAACGAATCAGCAAAATGGACGACACTGTGGTGATAATGTCCAGATAACTCAGCATATACTGATACATCTTTTTACTTGAAATAATTTTATTCTTATTTTCTACCATATAATCGATCATAAGCTTATTGACTTCAATCTGCTGATCGATTCTTCCGATCATGACCTCTTCATTGACCGACTGACCTTCCCTTCCAATGTAATAACGGTAAAAATTCACATCCAGATAATACATATTTCTTACATATGGAAGCGGCTCGAAAACATAAAGATTATCTACATAAAAAGTATGCTCAGGAAGTTTCAGCCCGCATTCTCTAAGCAGTTTCGTTCTGAATATGACAGAATGCATTAAAATATACTGCCCTTTGTGAAAATGTTTTATGTCCTCCCAAGTAAACATCTGATCCATCGGCATTGCGTGCTTATAACGCATTACCTTATGCCTGTCCTGTCCAACCTTCTCATATACAAAGTTGCTGATCAACATATCCAGCACCTTTTCTCCGCCCGCCAGACTCCGTAAGATGTTCAGAATCTGCATGTATGCCTCCTGCTTTACCCAGTCGTCACTGTCCACCACTTTAAAATACAGTCCCGAAGCACTTTCAATTCCTGCATTGACCGCTGAACCATGTCCTCCGTTTTCCTTGTGTATAACCCTTATAACGGAAGGGTGTTCTGCTGCATATCTGTCGGCAATTGCCGCCGTTTCATCCGTAGACCCATCATTTACTATAATGATTTCCACATCCTCGCCGCCCTTTAAAAGCGAGTCCACACACTTTTCCATATATGCCGCTGAATTGTAACAGGGCACCGCAAATGATAAAAGCTTCATTTCTTATTTACTCCTGTTTATGATTCGTATTGACTTCATTTTGACTTGTCTGATTTAGTCACATTCTTATCATACCCATTTTGTCAAAAAGAATCAACTTAAGAAATTCTGAACATAAACACGATAAGCAGACGGGATCGGATATTTATCCTTTATTTCATCCGGTTCTGCAAATATCATACTGCCCTGGCTGCTCTTTTTTGCCAGTTCATCCACTTTAACTGCATATCCTATCATATGCCATTCCTTATGCGTAAAAATATGGCGGCTCTCTTCAAGCGGTTCAATTCTAAGTACTGACAGCCCTTCTTTTTTCAGATAAGCAATCACCTGTCTCCTCGTAAGATGTCCCTCCAGACATGGAAACTCATACATTCCTGCGAGAAGACCTTTTTTGGGTCTTTGAATTAGAGCTGCTTTCGTTTCATCGCGAATGATGAGAACCGTCTTTTCTTCAATCGTTCTTGGTTTCTTAGGGGTTTTATAGGGAAACTCCAACTCCCTTCCATTTAAATGGGCAATACAAAGCTTTTCCCATGGGCATTTTGTACAATGGGGCATCCCTGTGGGAACACAAACCATTGCGCCTAATTCCATCAGCGCCTGATTGAAATCGCCCGGTCTGTCTTTGGGCATAGTAAGCTGCAATTCCTCTTCAATCTCAGACCGCACCTGCGGCTTAGAAATATCCCTGTCGTCTCCTCTTAATCTGGACAGCACACGCAGTACATTTCCGTCCACCGCCGGAACCCGCCTGCCATAGGCAATCGAACTGACAGCTCCCGCTGTATAGCTGCCGATTCCCGGAAGTTCAATCAGCTTCTCATATTCTCCGGGCATCCTGCCGTCATACTTCTCCATTACAATCTGCGCTGCTTTTTTCAAATTTCTGACTCGGTTATAATATCCAAGCCCTTCCCAGAGTTTTAACAATTCCTCTTCTTCTGCCCCGGCAAGGGCAGCAATATCGGGCAATGCTTTCATAAAGCGGTCATAGTAGGGTTTAACAGCCTCCACCCGGGTCTGCTGCAGCATGATTTCCGACACCCATACATGATACGGGGTGGCATCCTCACGCCATGGAAGAATCCTTCTGCCTTCATCATACCATCTGATCAAAGGCTCAGCTGCCGTCTCCATCTCTGACAGTCTCACCGGCACAGGTTGGCGAATCGTCATAGAATCCGGCATAACACTGCAGTCGTAAGCCAGTACTTTGACCCCTGCCTGCCTTGCCCTCAAAAGCGCATCTGCAAACGCAGGATGTGTACTCCGGTTCGGTGTGAAATAATTCACATTTTCCATTTGGATCACAAATAGGATGTACGCCTTATAGCCTTCCTTAACTGCCTCCACAAGTTCATTCATATGTTTGACCGCTCGTTCAGAAGGAGCGTCCGGAAACAGCACGACACTCTCCTGTTCTAACGTAACTCCCTTCACTTCTATGAAGATCTTATCCTCCGGGGTTTCCACATAAAAGTCGAAACGCGAATTTCTATATGTTGTTTCCGGTCTCACAAACAGGACATCTTTGAACAGTCCTCCTTTAAGGAGCCACTCTTCCACCGCCTTATTGGGAGCCTGGGAATCCATATTGATAATCCGTTCCCCTTTCTTTACTGCCACTAGGTCATAAGCCGTGCTCCTTTGGGGATTGTCACTCTTATTCAGGAAAACGGTGGCATAATCCGTCAAAAGTTCGCGGCATCTGCCTGTGTTCTTGACATGAACCTTTTCACTCTTTCCATCCATATTCACATATGCAATAAATCTGTTAGGACGGCTTTCAAACTGTCCTTCCCATATATTATTATATTTCATTTTTCACGGGTCTCTCTTATGTTCTAGTTTATCATGCTGTTTGTAAGGCACTCTCGCTGACGGAACCACTTCCGATGCCGGGGTCGTATGTACTGCCTGATCATCAAAAAAGATATGCGCACCAAAAGCTTTGAGCACATCCCGCTTCGTAATGCCTCCCAAAAAGAACGCCTCGTCAATCCGCACATTCCATGCCCGAAGCGTTCTAATGACACGTTCATGAGCAGGCGCACTTCTCGCCGTGACAAGCGCAGTACGTATAGGCGCCTGTTCAGGCGGAAATTCGCTTTGAATATCAGAAAGGGTCTTTAGGAATTTTGCAAAGGGTCCCTGATTCAGCGGATGCTCCGCCTTTAATCTCTCATTTTCCTCAAAGGCTTCCAGACCTTTTTCGCGGTAAATCTGCTCTGATTCATCGGAAAATAATACCGCATCCCCGTCAAATGCAATCCTTATCTGGGAAATTTCTTTTTGATTATCATAGGTCTTGATTTCGTCACAGCAGATGATTCCTGCTGCAATTCCGCAATCAATGGCAGCCTGCACGTCTTCCTCGTCCGCAGACAGATATAAATCTGTATGAAACGCTTCCAGATAAGGTGCAAGCGAGGCGCCGCTGGCAAGCACTGCTCGCGAAATATTCAGCCCATAGTGAGCAATGGAGTTAAAAACACGCAGCGAAGTATCCGGGCTGTTATGAGACATGATAATGACCTCCACCCTTCCTTCCTGCCCCGGAATCTCATTGATATTAAGCAGCGCTTCTATCAGGCGGAATCCATTTCCCTGCGCCAGAAGCTCCTTCTCATGCTCCACTTGATACTGACAATAGGCTTCTACACCCTGTGAACAAAAAATCTCGTTTTCTGCGGTCAGATCAAACAGTGCCCTGGATGACACTCCTATGACCAACCTATTTTCCAAATCATATGCCATAATCTGCTCCTTCCTCTCCGCGGTACAGATCCAGGCTTTCTCCGGAACACATTAATGGTCATAGAAGGCGCATTAATCTACCTTAATCGATTGCACTCATACTTTTCAAAGGTTAAAAGGCAAGTGCGCAATTCTTCAAAACGATCCTGCGTATCGCCATCATCAATTTCCACATCAACAGCCATCGCCATCGTATTGATCATATCGTCTGTAATACGATGCCGCAGCGCTGATAGTATATTGAGGCGTTCTTCGTAAGTTCCGGCATCCAGAAACTCCAGTACCAGCGGGTCGATATTCAATTCTTCCTGTTGCTCCTCCGTCTCCGCCGGAGTACTTCCGGCATAATCGGCTGCTGTTTCTTCTTTCGTTGTATTTCCTTTAGACTCTGTCTTCGAAACCGGTTCTGTAATCAGTTCCTTCTGAAGTTCGAACCGGTATTCCTGCACAGTATCCGGGTATTGGTCACTGTCTAACTTTTCCATGAACATGGAAAGGGGTCTTGCATAGACCTCATACGCTCCGTAGAGGGCCTGATAAACGACCAGTTCTTCTCCTGTCTCGCTGTGTTTTGCAAGTGTTACTATCCTGTATAGGTTTCCTCTAAAGTGCCTGTAAAGCTGTCCAGGCGATGGGGTATTTGACATAGCTTCCTCCTTCTGCCGCATAAGTATGCGGATACTTCCTTGAGATTACACGGCTATATCAATTATAATCCCTTCCCCGTTCCTTGTCATTCTTCTTTTATAAATCTGTTTCAAGAAATTCATGGCAAAAAGTACAATCTTCTACAGGAAAATCTATCATCCTGCATTCACCAAGCAATTCTTCTTGCTGTTCCTCATCAAGCTGCGTGATTCTTCTGTGATGTATCGTTATTGTATACTGCCTGCTTCCGTCCTCCTGCACTACTCGATTCATTGTCACACCGCTGTTACAATATCCTCTTTCCGCCAGCAGTTTACGGATTTCCTTTACATATTCCTGTTCCAGCGCACGATAATACCGTTCCTGCGCCTGGTTCCTTCCTCTGCTTTGACCAAATGCTGTACCGCAGATACAAAAGGCTATGATGAGTATTAATAACATCGTAACAACTGTCGTTATGGTAATTTCCTTTAAGCTTTTCATAATCATTCCTCCTGAAGTGTTTTGGTTTATCTATAGTATAAGGAATGATATGTCCAATAAAACTCCCTCAGATACATCTTTTTCTCATAATTTAAAAAAAGTCCGGTCAGATCTTTTTGAAACTCATTCATTGATCTTCCGGGCTTTTCTTATTTTTAATTGTATACCTCGCTTATCTGTTTCAGCCTTCGGCAATTTCCGGGTAATTTCAGAGGTTCTTCCCCAGATTGCGCCGTAAACACATACATACTGTCAATCCCAAAGCGCTCGGCTCCATAAATATCCGCACGGTATTCATTGCCAATCATAACAGATTCTTCCTTATTCAGATTATACTTTTTAAACAGGGCATCATAAAAATGGAAAGAGGGCTTCTTTACCCCTGCATCCGAGGAATATATGATGCCGTCAAAACTGTCATAAATATCAAGCATCTTCATTTCCGGTGCTGTAAACATGCGCTGTGCATTGGATAGGAGATATATTTTTTTCCCATTCTTTTTTAGACGCACAAGAAGCTCAGGTACTCCCTCAAACAACCTGATATATTCTAAAGACAGACTTCTGAACACCACCCCCATCTGTTCTATCTGTGCATGATCCACTACCACGCCCTTTTGATCAAACAGCTTTCTGAATACATTTTCCAGAAGAATCTCCATATCTTCCTCTGTCAGCGACTCATCAGCATATTTTTGGATTATCCCAGCCTTCATTTGAGAAGCTTCATCACAAACCAACTTTTTATACTGTTTTTTCAATTCACCCGGAGTATAGGGCGCACCCATCATAGAATAAATCGCTGCCATATTTTTCCACAAAGACGCTTTATTCTCATTCGTATGTATATCAACCAGCGTCCCATACAAATCAAAAATGTAATTCTTATACTCTTTCATGTCTTTCCCCATACCTTTCCTCTGCTCTTTGAAGATACACATTCATGCTCTCCCGTATCTGCCTAAACTGCTCCTGCGTCTCCTTATTTTCTGATTGGAAATCCATCAGTTTCTTTGCATATCCCTGTTCTTTGACTAATGCAAGGCTCCTTGGATAGACCAGTTCGTACACCAGTGAAATATGTCCCACTACATTATCCACGGGCGTCTTCTTAAGGCTGCGGAGTACCGCATGCCCTTCCTTAAATGCCTCCATGACCTCTTTACTCACCTTTGAGGTGCGAAGTTCCCTTGTGGACACATTATAAATCTCCTCAAGCGAAAACTCCACATTTACCTTTAAGATGTCTATTTTATCTCCATCCCGCAAAATTTGACAGAACATCCTTGTTCTATCGTCCAGGTCTTCCGGCAGACGGTAAGCGCTGTGATATGCCACCGCCATCCTTAACAGATTATCTTCTACATCATCCTCAATGTAATCCCTGATTTTGCCCTGTTCAAACAGAATTTCCGCACCGTACATCGCATGATCGATGGACTGAGCATCTATAAAAGTTCCATAATTCTTTAACTGCTCAAATCTTCCGACATCATGCAGTATCCCGAGAAACCATGCAAGAGAAACATCTTCCTCATTAAGCCCCAGTGAACGAGCAATGTTTTCACAAAGTTCGCTGACTCGGTAGGTATGCTCAATCTTCAACCTCACTTTTTCATCTGTGCTGTCGTAGTTGTCCACATAATCTCCAAATGCTTTTAAAACTTTTTGCCTATTTATCTTCATGTCTGAGTATGCCTCTCTGTATTTTTTTCATTATACCTCTGCACCAACATAAGAGCAACCATGACTTTACATTCTATATCTTTCCAAACATTCATCCCCGTGCTAAAATATACATAATGCTAATCTCTATGAAAAGATAAGAAAGGAATTTGTAACTGCGAAGGTACTGAACAGTTACAGGAATTTATATGATCCAGACATTATATCATGTACCCGAATATAAAGAAGAACTTATTTACTGCGCCATCTGTAAGGCGATGGAAGCCCTTGGCATTGCCCAGGATATGCGCCCTGACTTAAAGGTAGTGATAAAGCCTAATCTAATAATGGCAAAAAGCCCGTCCTTTCCTGTCACCACGCATCCACTTGTGATAAAAGCAGTGGTCCGCTGGCTAAAAGAACGGGGAGTAAGCCATATCACACTGGCTGAAAGTTCCGGCGGATTATACAATGCAGAATATATGAAAAATGTATACCAGGTCTGCGGCATGAAACAATTAGAGCCGGATGTCACTCTCAATATGGATTTTTCGGCACAGACTGTAAACTGTCAAAAAGGATTTTCCAATCATTCCTTTCATATTATTACACCCATTTTAGATGCCGACTATGTAATCAATATCTGTAAATTGAAGACCCACGCCATGACCGGATATTCAGGGGGAATCAAAAATCTGTTTGGCACCATCCCCGGGCTGGAAAAACCTCAGATGCATTATCGCTGGCCGGATATTCGCGACTTTTCACGTATGCTCCTTGAACTTGCCCAGACGGTAAATCCTCAGCTTACGATTATAGACGCCATCGATGCCATGGAGGGAAACGGTCCCACCGGAGGCACTTCCCACCCTCTTCGTCTGCTTTTTGCTGCCAGGGATTTCTACACCCAGGATTATTTTGCCGCCAGACTTATGAAGCTTGATCCTATGGAAATTGAAATGATAAAACAGGCTGTAGAGTGCGGTCTGGCAACCCCCGATGAAATGGAACTTACAGGAGATCCGATACCGGATGACCTTACTCCTTTTTTGGTGCCTGACACCCAAAATCTGGACTTTACCGGCGCTCTTCCCGGATTTCTGCAAAAGCCCTTTGCATTTTTCGCCAGAAAACTATTTAAATCTTATCCCCAGCTGAATGAAGAACTGTGCGTAGGATGCGGAAAATGTGCTGAAAGCTGTCCTGCCCATATTATTAAAATTCAAAATAGAAAAGCTAAATTCAAGAAAAAGGGCTGCATCTCCTGCTTCTGCTGTCAGGAAATGTGCCCCATGAAAGCCATTTCGGTAAAAAAAGCCTTATAAATCGATATCCTGCCTTTCTCTAGTCTCAGCCAGACGCGCTTGCTGGCTGAGATTAGAAAGGTGCTTACCCATCTTACTTGATTTCAATTACTTCGTATCCGGCTTCGGTCACAGCTGCTTTGAGCATTTCATCTGTTACCTGCTCATTAAGAACCACCTCAGCACTTTTGTTTTCAAGGCTCATCGTGACACTTTCCACACCGGATATTTCTTCCAGCGCCTTCTGCACTCTTCCGGTACAGTGACCACACATCATTCCTTCAATCATTACCACTTTGCTCATTTTTCTTTCCTCCTTTATTTCTTTATTTTCTGCTTTATATAACTCTCCCCCAGTTAGGATTTCCTCTTTGACCGCTGCCTTATCATGTATAGATTGCTCTATCTGTTCAACTTCTCCTCTCTCATAAGCATGAGATTTGAAATTTCTAAGGCGCAGTGCATTTCCCACTACGAACAGACTGCTCAGACTCATAGCTGCTGCTCCGAACATGGGATTCAATCTGATTCCAAAAGCAGGGTACCATATTCCCGCCGCCAGCGGAATTCCAATGACATTATAGAAAAATGCCCAGAACAGATTTTCTTTGATATTTCTTATGACCGCACGACTTAGACGGATTGCCGTAATGGCATCGGTCAATCTGCTCTTCATCAATATGATATCTGCGCTGTCTATAGCTACATCCGTGCCTGCACCAATGGCAATTCCAACATCTGCCGCTGCCAGTGCCGGCGCATCATTGATGCCGTCGCCGATCATGGCTACCTTTCTTCCTTCCCCCTGAAGTCTTCGGATTTCTTTTTCCTTATCCTCTGGAAGCACCTCGGCGACCACTTGATTGATATTCAGCCTTTTTTGCACCGCCTGTGCCGTCCGGCTGTTATCCCCGGTCAACATAACTACCTCTATCTTCATGTCATGAAGTTCCTCTATTGCTTTTACGGAGGAAGTCTTTACCGTGTCTGCAACTGCTATGATTGCCGATAACTTCTGATCTACAGCAAACAGCAGCGGGGTCTTGCCATCCTCTGATAATTTTTCCATGGCATCCTTTTGCTCCTTGGACAGCGCAACTCCATTTTCCTCCATAAACCCACTATTTCCGGCAAAGCATTTCTTTCCGCTGCAAATGCCCATAACCCCCTTTCCAAAGACGGCCCGGAACTCTTCGACCTTAGGAATAGAAATATTTTTTGCTTTCGCTTCACCAACAATCGCCTCTGCAAGCGGATGCTCGCTGGGCTTTTCTATTGCCGCTGCAAGTGCAATCACCTGATCCGCAACAGCATTTTCAAAAGCAATTACATCCGTAACCCTGGGTTTTCCCTCAGTAATGGTGCCTGTCTTATCTAGCACCACTGTATCAATATCCCTTGCAGACTGCAGGGCATCGCCGGATTTAATCAGGATACCATTCTTGGCTCCAACACCGGTTCCTACCATGATTGCCACCGGCGTTGCAAGGCCCAGTGCACAGGGACAGGAAATCACCAATACCGCAATGGCACTGGATATGGCAGCTTCAAAACCGCCTCCAACAAGCAGCCAGACAAGAAAAGTAAGGACAGCTATCCCCATCACTGCCGGCACAAAAATACCCGCTATCTTATCTGCCAGTCTGGCAATCGGTGCTTTGGAAGAGGAGGCTTCCTCCACAAGCCGGATAATCTGTGACAGTGTTGTATCCTCTCCTACCTTCACCGCCCTGCAGACCAGCCGCCCTGCCTTATTCATTGTGGCAGAGACTACCGTATCGCCGGGCTGTTTCTCTACAGGAATACTTTCTCCTGTAATCGCCGCTTCGTTAATGCTGGAAGTCCCTTCCACTACAATACCGTCCACCGGAATAAGGCTTCCCGGCTTAACTACAAACAAATCGCCTTTCATCAGCTGCTGTGTAGGAATTTCCTTTTCCTCGCCGTCTTCCATAAGAAGGATCGCCGTTTTAGGCGACAAATCCATCAACTTCTCTATTGCTTCGCTGGTCTTTCCTTTAGACCTAGTCTCCAGATATTTTCCTACCGTGATAAGTGCCAGAATCATTCCTGCCGATTCAAAATACAGGTCGGAAGCATATCGGCTCACCAGTGCTGCATCACCATACCCCATCCCGTAACCAATCCGATAGATTGCAAAAACGCCATATACCAGCGCAGCCCCTGATCCGATGGCAATCAGGCTATCCATATTGGGGCTCAAATGAAAAAGCGTTTTGAACCCAGTCTGATAGTATTTCCGGTTTACATAAATAATCGGCAATGTAAGCAGGAACTGAGTGAATGCAAAAGTAAGTGCATTCTCATTTCCGTGAAACAGCTTCATGAACAGTTCAGGCACAGGCAGATGCAGCCACATGAAGAACATGTGATGCATGGATACAATCATCAGCAGAATCATAAAAATAATGGAGATAATAAGCCTGCTTTTCATCTCCTTATTTTCTTTCTTCCCTTTTAGTGATTCACGCGATACCTGACTTTTTTCAGCCAATGTCCCTTCTCTGTTATCTTCCTTTCCAATCTGTCCATCTGTCTGGTTCAGGCTGGCACCATAACCTGCCTTTTCTACTGCCTCTATGATTTGTGCCCCTTTGCAGAGTGCATCATCATAAGTCACCTGCATGCTGTTGGTAAGCAGATTAACTGTAACTTCTTCCATGCCCGGCAGCTTCCGCACACTTTTTTCCACATGGGAAGAACAGGCAGAACAGGTCATCCCCGTCACCGCATATTTTTCTTTTCTCATGGTTTCCGCTCCCTTTTCCTTTTTATCTATTTATTTAGTCTTAATATTCCCTTCGGGATTTATCCCTGTTTATTTCAATTTTTTAACCAATTCGATCGTCTCTTCCATAATCTGATCATTTCCCTTTAGGACTTCTTCCACCACACAGGTCTCCAGATGCTCTTTCAAAACGATATATCCAAATCCCTGCAAGGCACTTTCTACCGCCGCAACCTGTGTAAGAATATCCCCGCAATAACGGTTCTCCGCCAGCATCCTGCCAATTCCATTCAGCTGCCCAATCATACGGTTCAACCGGTTTTGAAGGTTTTTATGCTGCGTTGCACTTCTGGGTGTGTGCTTCGTGTGGCAACAGTTATCTACGTTGTCTTCTTGGTAATTGTCTGTCTCAAACATATTCCTTACCTCTCTCAATTTTCAGATACCCCATACGGGTATTTATTTTATTTCCATAATATACCCCACAGGGGTATGTGTCAAGTGCTTTTCGCGGTAATTCTCTATAAAAAATGCTACCAACCTTTTCAAGCTGATAGCATTTACTCTTCTCTCATTTTCATATTGAACCTTTCACCTGTTTTAATTAGGAAATCGGTAATGGAACTATTTTTCCATTATACAACAACAACCGATTTATCTTTCTGGAGTTTTCCTGCGCAAGATCATATGTCTTGGATATCTCCGTCTGCAGTGCAAATTCCATGGTGTCCATCTTGTCACGCACATCCATCACTGACAACCGCACCGCCTCAATCTTACCGCCCAACTCTGTACGCATATCATCCATTTCTGTATGGATGCCGCTTATTTCGGCGTGCATGTCATTCATCTCTGCATGGATGCCGCTTATCTCTGCGTGCATGTCAT
>CAYOED010000057.1:0-23111 GCA_964402925.1 uncultured Lachnospiraceae bacterium
GGTTCATCTGACCAATGAATCTTGGTCGGCAGGCTCAAGATTCCGAGAGCCTATCGATCTTTGTATAAAGTAAAAGCCCGTTCCAGATCTTTTACAAGATCTTCCGCCGCTTCAATGCCCGTCGAAAGCCTCAGTACTTTATCAGTAATTCCGTTTTTTAAAAGCACCTCTTCCGGCACATCTGCATGAGTCTGTGTAATCGGATAAGTAATCAACGATTCCGTTCCTCCCAAGCTTTCTGCAAATTGTATTAACCTGACATTCTCTAGTGCAAATTTTGCAAACTCTGCACTTACAACCTCAAAAGTGATCATTGCCCCAAACCCGCGGCACTGCTTTTTCATAATTTCATATCCCGGATGACTGGTAAGCCCCGGATAAATCACTCTGCTTACCTCTTCCTGCTTGCTCAGCCATTCGGCAATAGAGAATGCATTTTCCTGGGCACGCTCCTGTTGTTTTCAACACGAACCTTATTTTTTCCGCAATAGCTTCATCCGCCGTCACTGCAAAACCGGCAATGGTATCATGGTGTCCGTTTAAAAACTTTGTCCCGCTGTGAATAACAATATCCGCACCCAATTCAATCGGATTTTGAAAATAAGGGGATAAAAAAGTATTGTCCACGATTAAAAGGAGATTATTTCTTTTTGTGACTTTGCTAAGAATTTCTAAATCTGTAACATTCATCATAGGATTTGTAGGGGTTTCTACAAACACCGCTTTGGTTTCTTCTTTTATATATGGCGAAATGTCCTCACTACTCAAATCAACTCTGGTAAACCGGATACCGTTCTTTTCATTTATTTTTGAAAAAGTCTGACGCTGCCGCCATATAAATCTTCATCTATAATTAAATGATCTCCTGGCTGAAAAAGCTCCATAACCGCCGCAATCGCTGCCATACCGCTTGAAAATGCGATCGCGTCCGCCCCTTTCTCCAAAGATGCGACCACTTTTTCCAAGTGTTCCCTTGTAGGATTCTGCAGCCTTGTATAATCATATCCAGTGCTGGCGCCTACGCCTCTGTGCGCAAAAGTTGCGGTCTGATATATTGGAAAGCTAACTGCACCAAATAAATGTGCGTTTTCCCCTCTTGATCCAAATGCAGACACTTTGTCTCCAACTTGTAATCATTTGCCATAAACAATCCTCTTCTTTCTCACATTTTTGTTTCTTTCAAACACTTAATGTTTATAGTATATTATTCCGGCAGGAAATATGGTAATACCAAAATAATTGTACTGGTTATAGTCAAAACCTATTAGATACGACAATTCTTGACAAACAATGCAAACAGCGTTATAGTACAATCACTTTGCATCATACTATATTATTTGAACAACTTTCAACGGAGATTGGAATGAAAAATTTATTAAATTACCAGACATCTGAATATGACTGCGGTCCAGTTACGATATTAAACGGAATCCGTTATCTCTTTGACAGGGAAGATATTTACCCTGACATCATTAAGTTCATTATGCTCTACTGTATGGATACATACAATGAGGAAGGCGAACTCTGTAAACACGGCACCTCATCCGCCGCTATGAACTATGTAACGAGCTGGCTGAACCACTTTGGCGCAGTCAAGCATTTTCCTCTATATTGCGAGCACTATTCCGGAGCAGAGGTAACACTTGCCCCCGGAAATCCAATCACAACTGCACTTGAAAAGGGCGGCGTGGTAGTATTGTACCTTTACCTTGATGTGGGGCATTACGTACTCCTGACAGGGATAGATGGTGACCGAGTCCTTCTCTTTGACCCTTACTATGAAGAAACGGATGACCCCGAACTGGACGAGGAATACCATACCGACGAAATCACTTTTATCAATGACCAGCCCAAAAAGGCAAACCGCTCTGTCGCCATAGCACGTTTAAACCGCACCACCCAGAACTACTACGAGATGGGAGACTATCCCTGCCGTGAGGCTCTGATTATGTATAATACCGACACAAGTGTTGTCTGACCAGCTTGCGCATAAATCACTTTGTAAGTGCCATACATTCAAAAAGAATGCTGCTCCCGAAACGGAACAGCATTCTTTTTCAGCTATTCTATACCACAACTAAAAGCTAGGATTTTCATTTACATGTGAAAACATCCAATCACGCACAGATGCGTTAGAGTAGGTGGCATTCCATGCCCAGTGCATAGACGGCTTGATGGTTCCCGGAATATACAATGTGATCAGACTCTCGCTGCCATTTTCCGCTGCACGTGCAAGCTGTTCATCTGCCTGCGCTTCTGCCTCTTCTCCGCGCAGCAGTCCGTTCCACATCAGTTCTCCCTGCTCTCCATAACCGATATCCACGTTGTGTCCTTTTTCATTCATAAGAATGCCCAGGTCGCGAAGACGCTCTCCCTTCGTACGGGTGTCATCTTCTCCAAGGAAACCGGCGCCAGTAGCATCCGTCAGACCTGCAAACAACCAGGAAGGTACGGTATTCAGCACTTCATCCAGCTTCTCCTCTCCAAGGGTCTTGATTTCATCAAAATCCTTGAACATCTGATAAGTATCCATTGAAACCGTAATTTGTGCCGCAAACAGGTTGGGATGTTCCAAAATACTGTAATACATAGGAGTTGTTCCAGCAGATATGGAAAAAGCATAAATCCGGGAAGTGTCCACATTATAGTCCTCTGTAATCTGGCGGATGATCGTCAGATAGTTATCCAGCATCGCGCTTTCCTCTGTAGTAAACACATTATTGAACTCTCTGTTCGCAATTCCCCCGACGGTAACCACAAACGCCGGATGCTCTCTCTGTGCTTCTTCTGCCGTCCAATACAACACTTCCGGATGTGTGAACAGTGCACCCAGATAACGTCCGTCATCTTCATAGCCAAAATCGCTGGCTGGGAAATGAACCACCAAGGGCAGATCTTCGAGAGAATCTCCTTTCGTATCATATCCTTCAGGAATGTATAAGTGATAATTTAAGAAGGTATCGTTCTCCTCATTCGTATATGTAAAGGTCTTGAAATCATCAATCCCAATCCGCATCTCATTGCTAATTTCAATACAGCCTAATGCCGGAATGATATTTCCATTCACCGTCTCAATCTCCTCATTCTGGAATAAATAAAAATGGGAAAGAGCAGGGCGTGTTACTGATGCTTGATTAAATACAATCTGGTCACGATAAGTTAATTGATCCTCATCGGCAAGCCCCAAATTGATAAATACATACTTTCCGGTAACCTGCACATCATCTTTTTTTCCCGAATTATTTACATACAGATGTGTAATATCCCGGTCATTGACCAGCGAATAAGTAAGCTTTGCCGGACTGTCGGCAGCATATTCAATTGCTCCGCTCCAGATTTCCTCTGAATATTCCAGTCTGAGAGCCGTTACGGTCTCACCCCAATCCAAAACCTCGGTCACAATACATGCATCCACCAAAGAAGCCTCTTCCACCTCAGCTTCTGCCTCAACTTCCTCCTGTATCTCATCCACTTCACTTTCGATTTCTTCTGTTACAGCACTTTCCTGCTGCTGCGTATTACTGCTACACCCAAAGAGGGAAAAGGAAAAGAGGGCAATCATTGTCAATCCTGCTATCATTTTTCTTTTTTTCATTCTATTTCTCTCCTTTTATACTAGTAAATTATCCGCCAGACAATTAAAACATGGGATTTTCATTTACATGTGAAAACATCCAGTCACGTACAGATGCATTAGAGTAAGTAGGGTTCCATGCCCAGTGCATAGACGGCTTGATGGTTCCTGGAATGTAAAGGGTAATCAAGCTTTCGCTGCCATTTTCTGCTGCACGTGCAAGCTGTTTATCCGCCTGCGCTTCCGCCTCTTTTCCACGCAGCAGACCATTCCACATCAGCTCCCCTTGCTCTCCATAACCGATATCCACATTGTGACCTCTTTCATTCATGATGATACCAAGATCACGAAGACGCTCTCCCTTCATACGGGTATCATCCTCTCCGAGGAAGCCCGCGCCGGTGGCATCCGTCAGACCCGCGAACATCCAAGAAGGCACCGTGCTCAGCACCTCGTCGAGCTTATCCTCACCAAGAGTTCTTATCTCATCAAAATCCTTGAACATCTGGTAGGTGTCCATCGAAACAGTAATCTGTGCCGCAAACAGATTGGGATTTTCCAAAATGCTGTAATACATTGGATTTGTCCCGGCTGATATGGAAAAAGCATAAATCCGGGAAGTATCCACGTTATAATCCTCTGTAATCTGGCGGATGACCGTCATATAATTATCCAACATTGCACTTTCCCCTGTCGTAAACACATTGTTGAACTCTCTGTTCGCAATTCCGCCGACAGTAACCACAAATGCCGGATGCTCTTTCTGTGCCTCTTCCGTTGTCCAGTAAAGTACCTCTGGATGTGTAAACAGTGCGCCCAGATAACGTCCATCATCCTCATAACCAAAATCGCTGGCCGGGAAGTGGACCACCAAAGGCAGATCTTCAAGATTATTCCCTTTGGTATCATACCCTTCCGGAATGTATAAATGATAATTTAAGAAAGTATCGTCCTTCTCGTTGGTGTAGGTAAAAGTTTTGAAATCATCAATTCCAATTCGGATTTCATTACTGATTTCAATGCATCCCAATGCTGGGATAATGTTCCCCTTTACGGTCTCGATTTCTTCATTCTGGAATAGATAAAAATGGGAAAGCGCAGGGCGTACCACTGCTGCCTGGTTAAATACAATCTGATCTCGATAAGTTAATTGATCCTCGCTGGTAAGCCCCAGATTGATAAATACATACTTTCCGGTAACCTGCACATCATCCTTTTTTCCTGAATTATTTACATACAGATTCGTGATACTGCGGTCATTGACCAGCGAATAGGTCAGTTTTGCCGGGCTATCAGCAGCATATTCAATTGCCCCGCTCCAGATTTCCTCTGAATATTCCAGTCTGAGCGCTGTCACGGTCTCACCCCAATCCAGAACCTCGGTTACAATGCTTGCTTCCACCAGATATGCCTCTTCGGAGTCTTTTGCTGCCGAAGCGCTTATGCTGTTTGTCAGCGTCAACATCAATACCAGTATTCCTATTGCCATTGTTGTCATTGCCTTTTTCATTTTCTTCCTCCTTCTCCTTTTCAAGCTAAATTTATCCATATGCCTTTACGGCTTTCCGTGTATCATAATTTTAATAACCCGTAGCCTCAAAAGTCAACGCCTCTGCTTATCCGAAATTTTATGAATCCTTTTGCATGCACATATAGCCTTCACGAGTAAATGCTGTTTCCCCTCTGCTTCCTGATTTTGCCAACTTAAAAATCTTAAAAAAACAGTTTACCTATAGTTCCTTGAAATTTGATTTTGCAAAAGGCAAATGATATAATTTTTTTAACATAATTAGCAAAAATGAGGAATGAAATAAATGAAACAACATGCTTTTTTTATCTGCTCAGCCTGCCTTGCAGCCGTCCTTCTTTTTCTCATTCTGTGTCAGCCAGATTTTTCCTCCGATAATCAGCAGAAGAATTATCGGGTCATGGCCATTCTCAATCCGGAAGGCGACATGTTCTGGAAAACTGTGTGGCAGGGAGTGCAGTCCTCCGCGGAAGATGCTCCTTTTGCACTTTCGGAATACGAGTATACATTTTCCAATACGGCAGAAGCAAGTGAATTGCTGGATATTGCAATCCGAACAAATGTCGACGGTATTCTTCTTCATCCCAAGGACACTCTGGACAGTGAATTTTACAATCATCTCGCCTCCGCCAAACAACAGGGAATGAAAATCGTTTTACTTGACGGAAATATTTTGACCCGCGATTATGATGCATCTGTCGGTATTGATAATAGAAATGCCGGAGCTGCTGCCGCCAAATACATCATCAGCAATCATGAGCCCAGGCAGGAAATCCTTTTATTACTTAGCGAAAACGGGCTTTCCGATGCACTGAAAAAACGTGTAAACGGCTTTTTTTCTGCAATAAGCGAAAAATCTATTTCCACAAAAGTTTATACGATAGAAACCTCCTCTAATGTGTCCCAAGGAATTCCAGATATACAAGATTTTCTGCTTGAAAATGATAAGATAACCTATCTGGTCGCTTTCAGTTCTACTACTACCCTGAAAGCCGCTGGTGCAATCTCTATGTCGGATCTGGCTGAGAGGGTTCAAGTAATTGGATTTGGAGATAATGCGGAAGCATTGCAATATGTCAAAAGTGGAATTATCAAAGCTCTGTTTGTACAAAATAGTTATCAAATGGGAGAAAAGTCGGTGGAAATCATGGAGCATCTCTTATTGGGTGAAGAGACTGTTCCTTTGGAAAATGAAATCGAAATTTTGCTGGTCACTCCAGATAATATAGATGAATATATGGAAAAAAGAGGTAATGGAACGTAGTAAGAGATTTAGGAGGATGGTATTATGTACACCATTTTACTGGTTGAAGATGAAACAATGGAGTTATTGGCACTAAGATATGCGATAGAGTCCGTCTATTCCAACACGTTTCAGATTTTAGAAGCCATGGATGGAACTACTGCTCTTTCTCTCTGTCAGGAGCACCATCCTGAAATCATGATTGTAGACATTAATATTCCCGGTATTTCCGGTTTAAATCTGATTCAGGCCGTTAACGAACTGAATTTGAACAGTAAAATTCTCATAACGACCGCATATGACAAATCCAACTATATCCGAAAGGCTCTGGAAATGGGTGTTATCGGCTATTTATTGAAACCTGTCAACATTACAGAATTAAAAACCGCTGTTGGACGCTGTGTGGAAAAATTGCAGCTAAACATCCAGCAGGATGAGCAGCTGCGCACTCTCCAGCAGAGCATAGAATCTGTTTGTTCCTATGCAAAAGAATATCTGGTAAAAGACATTCTTTCTAATAAGGCTCCTCAAGAAGCTCTGACCAGCGCCTATGAATGGCCGGAGGATGGCAATCTGCAAATATGTATTTTATGCTGGTTCTCAGAACAAGAGCAGGATTACAATTTCTTTTATGAAATGTGCATAAAGCATTTTGATCCATATTTTTCAATGCTGTTCTCTCCTGTTGATGGGCGTGCATTGCTTTTTTTACAGTCACGCACCCCTCGGAAGCTGTCCGCCTTGTGCGTAATTCTTCATATCAATGCAAAATCTATTTTGTCTGAGCTTAGCCACGGAAAAATTGCCTGCACAGACTTTTGCTCTAGTTATGACGAATTATATCTTACCTACGAAAAAATGCAGTCCACGATTGCGACCCAATCCAATTCTTTTGCACTTCCCATTATGCCAATGAATATTCTTGGTTCTTCTCACAAGAGAGTCCTTTTACGGCAAAAGATGCTTCAGCGTATCCGTGGTCAGCAAACGGCATCACTGATTGCCATGTTGAAAAAGATCTTTCTTAATCCAAACGCTTACTGGCCAGGTGTCGTTTTATTCCTGGATGCGATCCAGCGATATGACGAAAATATTAATTTATGTAGTCTGTTAGATTTTTTCTTTCAGGATAACCCACTGAATCAACTGACCAAATGGTTTAACAACTACTATCTTGAGCATCCTGCTGACAATTTAGAAAATGTCAGTCCTCAGACACGTATCGAGTCAGCATTGACTTTAATTGGTGAAAAGTACAATCAGGATCTGACTTTAACTGATATTGCAGATGAATTTGGATTATCTGCCCCCTATTTCAGCAATTTATTTAAACAACAGACAGGAAAAAATTTTGTCACTTACCTGAATGAGGTTCGAATCCGACATGCTATTTTGCTGATAGAACAGGGTGAGACAGATATGGAGAAAATCGCAGAGCAATGTGGATATTACAGTAAAAAATATTATTTTGAAGCCTTTAAACGTGTAACCGGACAATCGGTTACCCAGTATCGCTGCGGAGAAGAACAATGAAACCACAATCTATTCACCAGAAAATGACGCAATTAATCAGCCACACCTTGATATTGACGATTCTGACCTGCTTTATTTTGTTGCTTGCCGGCGGCAAAATATTTACAAATTTGTATGCACTTTTTAAGCAGCAGCAAACCTTCTTTTCATATGAATATGTGCTCACATCCCTACAGGATGAACTGCTTTCCCAATTTAACGGGACAAAGGATTCTGAAGAAAGAATCATTTCTTTATCAAACCAGTTGGAGGAAATCGCCTGCACTCTTCCTGTTTATTTTCCTCATGCCCAATTTACCGATACAAAGCTTCTAACCTTAGAATATATCAAAGAAGTCCAACAGTTATCAGAACAATATGCTTCCGGAGAAAACGCTGAGCTGCTGAGTACTGTAGATGATGTCCAGCAATTGTTTCACGAGCTGAGGATACAATATGCTACCACCAGCCCTTTCCACGAAAAGATTATTAACCAAAAAGTAGAGCGGATACGCAATAACTGGATTTATCAGATTCTATTCACAATTTTACTTGCCGGCATCATATGCAGCATTTCATTTATCGACGGCCGCCGTATGGTGCGGAACATTGCCCTTCCACTGAAGGTTTTAACGAAGCAGGCAAATCAAATTTCAAATGGGGATTATAGTTCTCTGGCAATTTGCGATAGCGAAAGTGAAAATGACTTGGAGGTCCAGCAGCTTACGGATGCCTTCCGCTGCATGGCTGAAACCATACAACAACAGATGGATGAGCTGAAAGATAAAATACAGCTTTCTGAAAAATTATACTCTCTGGAGATGCAGAATATCCAGATGAAAATGATGCTTTCACAGGCAGAAATGAGTCAGATTCAATCTCTGATTAATCCTCATTTCCTGTTCAACTGTATTGGGATGCTATCCAGTATGGCAATCATTGAAAACGCCCCCAAAACACACGAATACAGTTTAAATATTGCTCAGTTTTTACGAAGCTCGCTTAACCTGGTAGGAAAAAGCATCACCCTGCATGAGGAGATGCAGCATATCAGACATTATATCCATATTCAGCAACTGCGATTCGGAACAAGAATTTCATTCCTGACCGAATGTGCATCTGAATGCGAAAATGCAGTTCTACCGGCCATTATATTGCAGCCTCTGGTAGAAAATGCCCTGGTCCATGGCGTTGGCTCCTACCCATCCGGAGGAATCGTACATATCTGTGTTGATTTACAAGGTGAATTCGTCCGCTTATCTGTGGAAGATAATGGTATAGGAATGACCTCGGAAGAAATCCGGCAGATACTTGAGAATTCATCAGAGGGCAATTTATACAAGCAAAAAAAGACCGGTCTGTACGGAGCTGTATACAGCCTCCAATATTATTTTAGTGGGAATGCAAAATTACAGATTGAAGCAAAAGAGAAAGGAGTAAAATTCCTCCTCTATTTTCCCTACCAAACCATCCCTCCTCAATCCAAAAATCAATAAAAGCAAACGTTGCCACGCTCTGCGAGCCAACTTATTGCCGCAAACGCTGTCACGCTCCGCGGGGCAGCGTTTGTAATTGTAACAAAAAGCCGATGCTCTGCACCGGCTTTTTATCTGAAGAAGCTGTTTTCCCATTTCAATGACATCATGAACACGATCTATTGCTCCATCTGCCTTCCCAGAAATCCTGATGCCGACTGCACCAGTTTCTGTTCCACCTCTCCCATTTTCCCTTTTTCTCCATTGTCAATCAACACTACCCCGCCAATAATATCTCCTTCACAGATAATGGGGCTGATTGCTTCCTGCGCAAATTCATCTGTCACATCCTGTGTGATGGGAATAAAATTTGTATCTTCCTTTGACGCGATGACCATCTCTCTCCTATTCAGTTTTTCCTCCAGCTCCTTGCTGATCGATTTTCCCAAAATACTTTTAAAACCGCCCGATACCGCGATAAACTGATCCCTGTCTGCAATGAGTGCAGTTCTTCCCGATACCTGTGCAAGACTTTCCGCATATTGTTTTGCAAATGTATTCATCTCACCAATGGGAGAATATTTTTTCAATATAATTTCTCCCTCCCTGTCAGTAAATATTTCCAACGGGTCGCTTTCCCTGATTCGGAGGGTCCGTCTAATTTCTTTGGGTATAACAATACGGCCTAAATCGTCTATACGCCTGACAATGCCTGTAGCCTTCATAAAATAAACCTCCATTTACGCTAATAGTAAAAAATTTCTCTTGTACTATTATTTGTAAAAGAAGGTTTATTATACATTAAAATTCAAATCAAACTCCGGTATAAAACTCTCCCTTGCAGTATCGCCTTCCTGGATGAAAGCATTGGTGATTCCTAAGTTTATGGCATAATCCACGACTGTCTCGTATTCTCTTTTCGTCACCTTTCTGCATAATTCTTTATACGCAGGATTTCCTTTCAGCCGCTCAAAGGGTGTATACTGGTTCATCAAACTGATATAGACCTTATCCCCATAGGTTTCATACACATACCGGATCACATCCTTTGCATTCTTTTTATGCCCCGGCAGAAGCAGATGTCTTACAATCGTCCCCTTTTGCATCATACCATTTTCATCAAAAACAGGTTCCCCTGTTATTTTGACCATCTCATCTAACGCACTCTTTGCAACCACAGGATAATCCGGCGCTTTGGAATATTTTTCCGCCAGAAGTTCATCCATATATTTAAAATCTGTCAAAAAAATATCTATGATTCCCGACAGCGTTTTTATCACATCTCTTTTTTCGTAGCCGCTTCCATTGTATACAACCGGAATGGCTAATCCCGCTTTTCTGGCTTCCATGACCGCCTCCGCAGCCTGCAGTACATAGTGATCCGGCGTGACCAGATTAATATTGGCAGCGCTCTTTTTCTGCAATTCCAGAAAAATCTCCGAAAGCTCTTTAACCGAAATCTGCTTTCCTCTCTGACCTGCCGCAATCTCATAGTTCTGACAATAAACACACCGCAGATTACATCCCGAAAAGAACACGGTACCGGAACCCTGCTTCCCCGATATACACGGCTCTTCCCACATATGAAGATCCGCCCTTGCCACAAAAATCCTATCATCCGAAAGGCAGTAGCCTTTTTGACCGCTTTCCCGCTCCGCCATACATTCCCTTGGACACAAAGCGCAGGGACTGCTGCTTAAGCCATTCCACTTCATGTCCTATTCTTCCCCATATAGCTCATCCCATTCATCCCGCGGAATCGCTGTAATATTTCCAACATCATAATATACTTCATAAAACAGATTAATCCAATATTCTTTATCATCCTCAAGGTCGGATTCGTGGATGTTGCTGTACGGATTCTCAAACTCTTCCCTTAACTTAGGAACCACCACAATGCCATCCCCATTAGGATCCGCCTTATCCGCCTTTATCAGGCTGACTCTTTCCTGCTCTTCCCTGTAAATCCTCGCCAGATTGACCAGATTGTCCAGATAAGTGAAAAACAGCCACACACACAAAATACTCACCAGACTGTATTTTGCCGCCTTGATCACCAGTTCCTGATCTGTCACATCTATGATTCCCTGGATACAGGCAATGAATAAAAAGATACCCGCCCCAAAAAAAGCCCGGTTCATAGGGGTCGGCGCCAAGGCAAGCGCATAGCTGGTTGCTATTGCTGCAACGAGGAACAATACCGTTTCATTTTCCCGTATCTGATGCCATCTGCTGATTCTTTTTTGAAGAACCAGAAATACAATCACAATGATGGTAAGGGTGATAACTGCAAAAAACAGTTCCCTAACGTTAAGCGTAATTTTGTACACCCTTGAAAGGAACCCCACAATACCGTCATATGCGCCCTCCGACATGGTTTCGCTTCTATTTCTTATGCCGGGCGCTGATAGCATTCCCAAGATGCCGCAGCACATACCAACGACACCTGAAATCATAAAAGGATAAATGCATTTTCTTCCCGCTTTTCTTTTATCCCACCAGAAATTCAAACCAAACATAAGTATCAGCAAAAGACCGCCGCCGGAAGTATTTTCATTGCACCATCCTGCAAGCACGCCAAAGAAAAAAGTTCCTGCCGCCAGAAGCCAGCTATGCTTTATTTTTTCCGGATGATTCAAAAAATATCGATAAAAAGTGACGAATCCCAAAATAAACACACTGCCCCAGAGATAATTACAGGCGCCGCATATCCAAAGCATGGTCTGCCCAAAGCTGACTGCAAATTTCCATAAAAAGGTAATTACAAGTAAAAGGACGAAAAGATCGTATCTCTTTTTGCGGCGGATATTTACATACATAAGCAAAACAAGCGCTATGAACATCAGACTGTTCACCAGATTGAACACCTGCTTATCTACCGCAAGCGAAAGCCGTACATTGAACTGTCCCACCACTCTTCCGCTGTTCGACAGATATTCTCCGTACTGCTGCTTCACCAAATCCCAGATGGAATGCGCATTCCGCACCTCTATTGCATATGCATAATCATCTGACATATAGGGTGTCAGCACATTATAAGCCAATATCATCAAAAATGCTGCTGCCAATATAAGCCAGAATAGATGTTTTCTGTGTTTTTCTACAAAAGCTGCCACGACTTCTTCCTTTCTACTGCAATCTGATATCCATTTTAACACTGCACTCGTCTAATACAATATATTTTCATAAAATCAATCATCTTTACATCATTTCCAGTCTCATAAAACTCTATCAGCATTCCTTTAAACTCTTCTAATTTCTCAATAGGTATTTGAAAGATT
This sequence comes from uncultured Lachnospiraceae bacterium, assembly GCA_964402925.1. Lineage (GTDB taxonomy): Bacteria > Bacillota > Clostridia > Lachnospirales > Lachnospiraceae > Suilimivivens. Next base: position 12,614 of record CAYOED010000057.1, read on the forward strand.
CCTATGTTATTTTCAATCAATACCTTATTTGCCATCAACTGTGCCACTCGTTTATTTCCATCAATAAACATCTGAGTTCGGGCAATATAACAAAAATATTTTAATGCTTTTAGCTCTGCGTCATCTATCTGCTCAATTTCTTTGATTGAATCCATAATGATTCCTGTATGCGGCATTTCCGGCTCCCATGACGTACCGCCAATCTGTACCGGAATTGTTCTTATCTCTCCAGCATAACTAAATAACAGTTCTCCAACAATCTTATCATATTCTCTTAGCAGCATAAGACAATTGCTATACTCAAGATTATCCAATAGAAATTGCCAAGCTCGTTTCATATTAATTATAAATAATACCTCTTCCGTTTTTGTTGTAGTAGGGGCATTAGCGAGAATCGCCTCTGTCTTCGGAAATGTAGTTCCAAGTCCTTCCAGATTAGCACTTTTCCATATACTATCCACTAACAGTCTCTTTGCCATTTCTATAGCAGTGTCCCTCACTATTTCAACCTCCAAATCCCTTATGCCGCCTTCAGTTTACCGTTTCGTCTCGCTAATCTTGTTATATTAGCACAAACTGCTTTGCCTTTTATTATAACAATTACCGTAACTGTTCCGCAACATTTAAAAATATAACCTATCGTCCCATACATTGCTAACTCAGTCGAGGTACACATTATCTATCGTTTTACAATATCTCTTTCTATTCCAAATTTTTCATAATATTCCCCATATTATAAAGAGTTCCTCTTAGCATTTTTGTAAACATCTGATTAAAAATAATTTTTTCAAATACACAGAAGCAGAATGACATTCAAGCCACTCTGCTTTTAAAGAGAATAAGCGGTATGAATAAGTATAAGTATAGTCTTATGTAATGTCTGCGTGAACAGCACACTCCTGTTCTTCTTTAAGCAATGCACTGTTCTCTTTTACTTTTGCACTTCCTAAATAAGTCAATTCCAATTCAAGGAACTTATCAGGTATATTTTCAGCGGTTATCTTCACCTCTTCCCCTCCGACATTATTTGGGGTATTTATTGATTGCTTTTTAGAACATTTTGAATTGAAAACAATTGCCCCGCCAATACCTAATATAATAAATCCTAACAATGTATATTTTAGTACTACTTTTTCACCACTCTACAAACCAGACATCTTATCAAGCAATTCCCTTGCCTCAGTATTCGTTTCTTCATTTTCTTCCCCCCACGTATCCATCATTGATCCCTTTTTCCTGCTCATAAGTTTTTTTATCTAACTGCTGTTCTTCGTATTGCTTTACTTTATGTTCTTCTACAACTTCATTACCTGACATTAAGGACATCCTCTCCTCACCCAGAATTAACGTATATCCATAGTAATCTTTGGGGTAGAAATCTATTCCTTCTGCATTTTCCCAGCCATTTAGTTCAGGCACAGATTCTATATTTGTTCTGCACTTCTCCAACTGCTTCCGGTTTCCAATCCAGTCATCCCTATAAGAAACAAACTTTTCCACATTCCACATTCCTAAAAACTTTTTTATTGGCAGGTTGACTTTAGATTCTACAAATGGCTCTATAGCATATAATCCTGCAACATAGTCTGTCTTCACACTACCATCTTTAAATATGACATATGTTTCATCTGGATCATATTCATTTTTAAAATCTTCTTCAGTCTGATAAAACGAAATGACATTTACAGTTTCATCCCCATATTTATCATACCACCCATACTGATTCAAAAGCCATTCCCTTGCTCCAAATTCTCTGCCCGTCATCCACTCGCTCGTCCAATACTCATATTTATTTGTTTCCCTGCTCAGATTAACAGGCCAATAACCTATGCTTCTTTCTATTTGACCTGAACTTATAGAAATACTTCTCCCAAGATACTCTTCTTCTGACCAGTAAATTATTCCATATCTCGGAATCTCTTCTAATTCTGTTACTTTCCATTGACCCGCCAGATATTCTATTCCATTCTTTTTATGTTTTATAAATACTAAACATAAGAAACCTGCCATAAGTATAATTCCCGTCATAATAAAAAATCTTCTCTTTCTCATACTTTAATCCACGCAATACTTTGCTCTCTCCTCTCCTAAATTGGATGCATATTCATATAGTTTTTGCATTAGGACCTTATCGTCATAGAAACTATCTCCATTTATTTCAGGATATCCGTATCCCGAAAAAATCATAGCTTCAGCTATTCTTCTTTTAACTAATCCCCTTAAAACTGTATCGCCTTGTATAGCATAACTGAGTATCTCTGATAATGTATCCTTTTCATTATAGTTTCCCCCTTTTAAGTATGTTGTAAACTTAGGCGAATCCTTAACAGTCAACATCCTATTATTAAATCTAATTGATACCAATACATCGATCTGATAATCATACAGCGTATTTCCGCTATTATATACCTCCTTCAAAATATCTGTAGGAATATGATCCTGCAAATCCTGAATAAGCAACTTTTTTGCCTCATCTTTTGACATTACATACCCTGGCTGCAAATATTTTGCATCGGCCCCACTGGGATCATCACAATAATGTCCATTTCCAATTGTATAATAATCTTCATTTTCTGTAGCCTTATATATAGTTGCCCTAAATGGCTCTACCTTGGTCATAAATTCAACTAATTCCGTTCTATTAGCAACATCATAGTCTTCCAGATTTTCAACAGTATGACTTGAGGTATTCATATTAGGAACTGCTGTTGGTGTCGGAGCTGGTCCTGGAGATGGCGCTGGTCCCGGTGTCGGTGTTGGCGGCTGTGGTTCTATCACTGGTTCTATCATCTCTATCTCCTGCGATGAGCATCCACTCAAAAGTGCTACTCCTCCAATAATCAGAAATACAATAAAAGGATTTTTCCCATTATTATCCACAAAGTCAAATGGACTGTTAAAGCAGTATCCATATCTATTTAACGTCGCCGGTACTACACCATTCCCCTTAACCAGATCTTCTGCTGTAAACCGCCCATTCCCTACTTGGTATTCCCTCGCCTGCGCAAAGTAAGTCCCACTGATTCCATCATATCTGTATCCTGTATACCCGAAAGGCTGTCCTCCTCCCTGCCCATCGTACGGGTTCGGTATCCCTGCTCCTTTCAGTTCCCTCCCCAAGTCATTTCCATATTCATCATATCCATAGCTCAGATAACTGCTCCTGCCTGACAGTGCTCCTGCTTCTGCCCCGAAGCCGCTGACCCGGAGCGGGCTCCCCAGTTCATCCTGCATATAATAATGCAGGCCTGCCAATGTTCTTCTTCCAGGACCGGTTGTTCCCTTCCCCGCTGATCCCCAGCAGGTTGTGGTAAGGCCTTGTAAGATCCAGAAGATAATCCTCATCCCTTCCGTTTACCATTTTCCCTGTCCTCTGCCCCAGACCATTGTACCTGTATAGCGCCTCCTGCCCTTTATCATCCCATGTTTTCGAAAGCCGGTTCATGGCTCCGTACTCATAGCCATGGAGTAATTTCCCTTCTGTTTCCTCCCTTATCATGTTCCCCCTGTTGTCGTAGGAATAATCCGTATGCACGGTATCTCCCTGTGCCATGGCATCCAGGCTGCCTTCCCCGGCAGAGATCAGGCGGTTCAGCGCATCATAACTATAGGAAGTGTTCCTTCCCTTCCCATGATCCGCCATGCCGCTCCTGTTCCCAAAGATATCATAGGCATAATCCCTCAAAGCATTCCCATCCCTTGAAACGCTCACGAGCCTGCTTAAGGCATCATACCCATACTCATACCGTCCGCTCTCTTCCCTGAACCCTCTTCTTTCTTTCGTGACCGCAGTCCTGTTCCCCATAAGGTCATACTCATACCGGTATCTGTCAAGGATCCCCCGCTCATCCTCATGTACGAGTTCCGCAAGCTGCCCCCTGTCATCATAATGCCACAAAGTACGCATTCCCTCTGGAAATTTCTTTTCCGCTATCCTACCCATGGTGTTATATGCATATAGTGCAACAATTACTGCAATTTTCAAATACTTTTCCTAAAACATTTTTGCATTTCAGGATTAGTAATACCTTATATCATAATACCACCATTTATTTTTGAGTTGCTTTGTGTGATACTTGTAATGAAATCCTAACCAATAATTTTCCCCTTCCTCAGATGGTCCTACATCAAAAAAACCTATTGGTTCATCTGAACTATTATAATAGATCCCATAACTAAAATATGGCGTTAGCAACAACTTTTTATTTTTGACAATAAAAAGTACATAGACCGTATCGGTTTGTAAAATTTCATCATTATCTACGGAAATATAGATTTCCTCCAAATCAAAGTTATTGAATAATTCCTTAACACATTCATTATTTTCCACATCATCAAATTCGATTACTTTATGGACTTCACCTTCATATCCGTTTATCTCCCTTATTAACAAATCAAGATTATACATATTATTATTAATTTTGCACTTTAAATCCGTTTTTAAAATAAAGGTCAGGATTCTTTCTTTTGTCACTCCACATAATATAACTATTAAGGTAAGTATCATTACAGATAAGACTATCTTGTATTTCCTTTTTAGAATCATCCCTTCTCCTCCATTTTTACTGTATCGATAAATTTATTCCAATATACACCCATAATATTCAGGATGCTCGTTTATATACTTTATATATCCATTCAAAAATTCTTCTGTTAACATCGCCGTTCCATATGCTTCACTTTCTGGATCATATTTTTTCTTAACAGCATTAATCATGTTTCTCATATTATTAATATGCAATTTTTCCATTCCAGCCAGCCATCCTTCATTAATTTGCTCATTTGACCTTGCATAATGAAATACTGTTGTATCTGACCACGATATATGAATATTATAGTCATTCATCGTAATGCTATTGTCGAAGTGTTCTTTTAAGAAACGTAACTGATTATATTCCTTTCTGTCACTAGCATATTTAAATTCTGGATCCATGATGTCATTAAAGGTATATGTCAAGTCATATGTTGCAGCACCAGTACTATCTCTAGATACCATTCCTTTTATCTGATAATTTCCCACATTTTCATTACTTCCATACAATAACATATAGCCTGTTTTCTGATCCTTGGTACTATCAATAATCATTGGTATTTCGATATCTATTTCTTTAGTTTCTCCCGGTTGCATATTTAAAGCTATTGGATATAAATAATATTCTGTTTTTGTAGTCAAGGTTTCATTGTCCATCATATATTCTGCCCACTCTGCCCATTCCTCCTTGCCAGTATCAATATATACATCATTACCATTACCATAAACATAATTCATAATCAGTCATTATAGAAACATGGTCTTTTCATCTCTTTGCCTTGAGTTATGGCCAATCGGCTTCTAACAACGTATACAATTTTTTCCTTTTGTCAACCACAAAAATCCCTCTCATCCTATCTCCTGATAAACAATTACATATTGCATATGTACCATCATCTAATTCATAATAGGGCCATGCTCCGCCAGAACCGTATCTTCCATTCTCTTTTCCAATACATTCAACCATCTCTTCGTAAGTTGTTGAATAATCAAACAGGAAAAAATCTTCTTTCGTTAACTTCCTGTCATAATAAGTATAGTCACAAACATTTCCCCACACTACCTTGCTTTCTGTTGTCTTCTTCATATAGTCTGCAAACATTCTCCCTAATACAATAAATAATAAGCTTAATAATATTCCTATACACCAATATTTTTTTTTCATTATTCACACTCATCCTTCTCCGTAATATAGAAATATCCTAAAAATTCTTTGTATCCCCTTTTATACGCATCTATCTGTGGATTTTCAACCCCTGTCCTTACCTTATCCCCTCCAAACTTATGCGACCATGTTCCATCTTCATCCATTCTATAAAAATGATAATCTCTAAACTCTGGAGTAATCTGAAATGCAATCGCTACTATATATCCTCCTGTCAGTTCCTCATTATATTCTTGAAATACTAATCCCATTGCATCAGCATCATTCTTTATATGATCGATAAACAATTCTTTGCAACTATCAGTCTTACCCAACGAGGCATAATAACTTTCAATATCATATCCATTACTAAACATTCCTGGCTGCATTCCCCATGGACTATCAAAAGAATGATTTCTCTGCAACCCCAGTTCTTCTCCAGTTATAGGATTATTAATTTTATCAAATGCATATGCATAACAATTTGTTCTTTGTATATATTCTTTTGAATCATAAATTTCTATTGAATTATTAAATTCATAATTACTCGTTGCACTAAGCATAGGCGCTAAATCTTCTTCGTCAATTTTCCCGCACCCTCCTAACAGTAAGGATGCCCCAACTACTATTCCCACCAAAAGCCACGGAAATCGTCCATCATAATCCACCAATACTTCTGGATTATTCCAACAATAGCTATAATGATTCAATGCAATCGGAGCAGTAAAAATCCCTTTAATTACATCTTCTGCCCTAAAATTCCCTTTTGAGGGATCATACTCTCTCGCCTGTGCAAAATAAGTCCCGCTGATTTCATCATACCTGTATCCTGTATACCCAAAAGGCTGTTCTTCTCCCTGCCCATCGTACGGATTCGGCATCCCTGCTCCTTCCAGTTCCCTCCCTAAGTCATTTCCAAATTCATCATACCCATAACACAGGTAACTGCTCCTGCCTGACAGCGCTCCTGCTTCTGCCCCGAAGCCGCTGACACGGAGCGGGCTCCCCAGTTCATCCTGCATATAATAATGCAGATCTGCAAATGCCCTCCTTCCAGAACCGGTTGCTCCCTTCCCCGTCTCTTCCATCGCTGCCACGTTCCAGTCAAAGTAAAAGCACTGTTCATTCCCTTCCCCGCTGAGTCCCAGTAGATTGTTGTACGGCTTGGTAAGATCCAGCAGATAATCCTCATCCCTTCCGTTTACCGTTTTCCCTGTCCTCTGCCCCAGACCGTTGTATCTGTAGAGCGCCTCCTGCCCTTTATCATTCCATGCTTTCGAAAGCCGGTTCATGGCTCCGTACTCATAGCCATGGACAAGCTGTCCACCCTGCTCCTCCCTTATCATGTTCCCCCTGTTGTCGTAGGAATAATCCGTATGCACGGTATCTCCCTGTGCCATGGCATCCAGGCTGCCTTCCCCGGCAGAGATCAGGCGGTTCAGCGCATCATAACTATAGGAAGTGTTCCTTCCCTTCCCATGATCCGCCATGCCGCTCCTGTTCCCCATAAGGTCATACTCATAGCGGTATCTGTCAAGGATCCCCCGCTCATCCTCATGTACGAGTTCCGCGAGCTGCCCCCTGTCATCATAATGCCACAAAGTACGCATCCCACCCGGCAGGCTCCCGCTACTTTTCACCTGCATCATATTCATAGTACTCTCGGTTCCCAGCAGAATAAGAAAGTGGTGGATGCTGATATCATCTAGGCTGCTGTTGATAACCATGGGCTTTACTAATGAAGTTTTCATTGCACGACGGCTGTATCTTTTAAATCATGATCTTATTTAAAAAGCAGGATTTCTGCTTTTAAAATAAAGCTGTGGCTATGTGCCATCTGACACGCTAACCTCATAAAACAACTATTTTTATAAAACTCATTAATAACGCCAGTAAAAATTGTATCATAAATATTAAGAAGACAAAAATAACTATATTTTGTATCTTCCAGTCTTCTTCCTCCAAAAAGACTTTATTTGAATTAGGAATAATAACAATTTGAATATTTCTATCCTGTTCATACTTCTTTGCATACTTCCCACTTGTTATAAATGTTTTCTTTTCTTTCTTTTTGTCTATCTCATACTCAACCTTTACAACATAAAGAGTCGGTCTTCCAGGAAATACATCCCACGACATTACTTTTGCACAAATTTTTTTTCCACATTCTATTTTCATTTTTAATTTACTTTTGTTATTTTTAAATTGTAATACAAGAAGTATACAAATTATTGAAACAGCTATTACAGAAGCTGCCCATATCGTCATTAGCCACACTCCTCCTGTCCAAGGATTTTTAATAAAGCGTCAAATATATTAAATTTTATTATGTTATTTGTATATGTTTCTGTTAAATGTATATCCATTCCTGCTCCAATCCCCGCTCCAATTTGGAAGCCGTCTATATCACCATTCGTATATGACATATCATCAAAAGATATTATATCTACTGTTGCATCATCGACACCGTGGCTCTTGCAGCGGTGAACAGCTTTGCTCAGGGCAATCCCCATCTGATCGACAACCTGATGACAGATGCCCTGACTTTCGGTTCCCAGCAGGATAAGAAAGGGGTCAGTACAGAGAGCAGCCGGACTGCTGTTTACAATCAAGGACTTTACTAATGAGGCTTTCATGGCACAAAGGCTGTAGCTTTTAAGCCACAGCTTTATTTCAAAGCAGTATCCCTTCTTTTCAAATAAAACTGTGACAATGTGCGGTCAGATCGCCCACAGCCTGCGGTTGCCCACAGGACTGTGCAGTCGGGGAGACAGAGCCTGCAAAATCAAAGTGCAGTTTGCGTCTCCCACAATATGTCTTCTGCCATCCAGAGTATAATAAAAAAATAATAAGAAGTATTTCCTCTTTACCCACTCAAAAATCTCTTAATATTTAATAACCAAGGCGACCCAAAACATACACTCTCCCACCGTTATTTTTAGAAACACATAGCATAGTCTGATTATCAATAATATAATATTTTGCATTTTCAACGAAATCAACTTCTCTTGGAAACAACTCTCGATGCCAGTTATAAGTGTTGCTGATATCCAATTCTGCGTAACATTCAGCCTGTAACATATCTATTAAATTTTCATCTTCAACTCCTATTGATTTTAATTCATCTATTACATCTCCCCAGATACGCACCGCAATGTCATAAATTGGTTCATCCGTCACATGATTATGACCACTTAATATTATAAAATTAGGTCGGATTACTATTTCCATACAACATTCTTGTTCTCCCTCAGCATCTGCCCCATACCAACTTTTCGCTAACCAATAGCCTTGATATGGCTGATAACCTTCAGGAGTAATCCTTTTTTGCTCATCCAGCTGCTGAGCCAGTTCTTCATTTACTGTTTTGCATTCTTCTATCTGTTGGCTAAGTTCTTCATAATCTGACCGAAGTTTTTCATAATTTTTCTCTATTTGCTCTTTTTGCTTCTGCAAATTTAATACATCATTTGACTGACGAAAGGTATGCACAACAAATATGACTACTAAAATAAAATTAATACTTATAATTAAACCTTTTCTCACTCTCCACAGTTCCCCTCTTTCAATTTTTTATAAGTAAATATATTTCCCCAATATATTTCCTTAGCTTTAATTTTCCTATCACGACTTTGGGAAGTAATCACTTTATCCCACTCTTCTCTTGATGCTCTGTCTTCTACCAGCTTTGTCAAATCAGATCCCAAATACCCTGTATTAAATCGGATTAATATTAACGCATCTAATTGTTGGATTGTCAGCACCAAGTTTCTATTCTCAAAATTCAAAAGCATGTCCTCTGCCATTCCGTCCACATCCTTCTCGAATAGCTCTTCTATCTCTTCCAGCGGCACCGGCTTACTATTTGGCACTGGTCTTGGCTTTGCTTTTAACCCTAAACCATCATCAAAAATATCTGGATCTATTGTTTCGGAAACATACTTAGTGAACAGCTCCCTCTCATCCGGATCATTCATCACTTCATTATAATTCATATAGTGTCCAATACCGAATGTTATGCCGCCATCCCCTACATAATATGGATATACCGCCACAACCTCACCCGTCACTTCATCTTTGACAACTATATTTTCATTCCACGCAAGATTCACATCCAGTTCATATTCTTTTAAAACCTCTTTTCCCTGTTCCGACATACGAAGTTTGTCTGAATCAAGGGGTAAAGCCGTATTTCCTTCATGAAGCCCCTGCGGTGTATACCAATAGCTATGTCCTCTGTTTTCCATCCACTCCAGACTTTCATCTTTATCTTCCTCTGGCTGCATACCATTTTTGTCTACATATGCCAGTGGATTTCCCCAGCAGTATCCATACTGATTCAATGTCACCAGCGCTGTCCTATCCCCCTTGATCACATCTTTGGTCACAAAGCGTCCATCTACCGGCTGATACTCTCTTGCCTGCGCAAAGCATGTCCCACTAACCTCATCATGCCGATATCCAGTAAATCCGAATGGCTGTCCAATCCCTTGTTTGTCATAAGGGCTATGAATCTCTGCATCATCCTGTTCTCTTCCTAAATCATTTCCAAACTCATCATACCCGTAGGTCAGGTAATCACTTCTGCCCGTAAATGAAACGTCTTGCCTACGTAATCCACTAACACGCATGGGACTTCCAAGCTCATCCTGCAGATAGTAATGTAGACTGGAAAAAGCTGTCCTGCCAGCAGGATTTTTTCTGCTTCCGCTTTCTTCCATAGCGGTCGCCTTACCATCAAAATAGAAGTGTTGCCCGCTCTCGCCCTTCTGAATGCCTATCAGGTTATGATAACCTCTTGTCAGATCAAGGAGATAATCCTC
>CAYOED010000058.1:0-22614 GCA_964402925.1 uncultured Lachnospiraceae bacterium
GGCATCCTGCCTTGTGGCTCCTAGTCCCGCCATCCGTGGCGGGACTCCCCTGATAGTTAACCATTCCGTAAGTGAAATTGCCGATTTTCCGCCATAGTCCTGAAACCATAAGCAAACCTCAGCACCCTTATTTCATGCTGCCTTCCGCCGCGCCCTATACCCTGAGTCAAGGCTGGACTGTTACTTCAGGTAAGGCTATGTATGCTAAAAATGTTGAGATTTTATAGAAGAAAGAGTATAGTTATTTTGTGTCTCATTTGATTTTGTGATGAAAGAATGTATCTATTTATTGAGAGGGATAATAATCTGCGTTTGGTATGCAAAATGTAGGATGAAAATCGAGAGGAGAGAGTTATGAGCGCGAAAACAAAAATTTTTATTGATGGAAGCGAAGGAACTACGGGACTTCGGATATATGAGCGATTTGAGGGGCGGGATGATATTGAACTGTTGCATATTGATTCCGAACTTAGAAAAGATGTGGGAGAGAGAAAAAGGCTGATTAATGCATCAGATATTACGTTCCTTTGTCTTCCTGATGATGCGGCGAGGGAATCGGTAAGTCTTGTAGAGAACGAAAATGTGAAAATTATAGACACATCGACGGCACATAGGACGCAGGAAGGCTGGGCATATGGATTCCCGGAATTGTCTGAGGTACATAGACAAAAAATCAGGGAAGGAAAGCGTATTGCGGTGCCGGGATGTTATGCTACCGGATTTATCACGATTATTTATCCGTTGATTGCGGGAGGAATCCTGCCGGCGGATTATCCGGTTTCGGCGTTTGCACTGTCGGGATACAGCGGAGCCGGTAAGAAGACGATTGCCGTCTATGAGGCAAAGGAACGGGATAGAGAACTTGACGCGCCAAGGGAGTATGCCCTTACTCAGAATCACAAGCATTTAAAGGAAATGCAGAAGATTACCGGGCTTCTAAAAGCGCCGCTGTTTTCTCCTATTATATGTGATTATTATAGCGGAATGCTGCTCACCACTCCTTTTTATACGGATATGCTTTCAAAAGCACAACGACCTGAGGAAATTCATGCATTTTTAAGTGAGTATTATTCCGGCGGGAAGTTTGTAAAGGTAATGCCTTTTGGCAAGGAGGCAGATTACAATGGGTTCCTTTCAGGCAATGCCTGTGCAGGATGGGACGGTATTGAAATCTATGTGACTGGGAATGAGGACAGAGTACTTGTGAGCACAAGGTTTGATAATTTAGGAAAAGGCGCGTCCGGTGCGGCAATCCAATGCCTTAATATTATGCTTGGGTGTGAGGAGGATAAGGGGCTTGCTTTGGAGGCGTAGGAATGAAGACAAGGAAAAGCAGTCATTATAAAAGAATCATAGCCATAATTGCTGGAATAGCAGTGATTGCTGCTCTGGGAGTTTTCAATACAGAAAAAGTTGCAGCGCAGGGAAAGCGCGCTGCGGATCAAAAAGCCGTGCAGTCTAACATTAGTTCGATTATATGGTCTTCTTATGAGAAGGTAGATGATTTCGTATATATGCATGACTTCATGGCATCACGAGATGGGCAGGGATACCATTGGTGGATTTATTCGGAGATAACTTATATTTTGCGCGATTATGGCAGGAGAGTAGGATATGACTTTACTTTAGATCATTGGACGGCGGAGAGGATCTATCCTATAGACGGCGGATATTACAATGCTGTAATTTCTCAGAACAATCATGATGTGTCGATGGATTTGTTGTTTCACCCTGAAGAGGGAAAATATGTGATTTTGTATGCACAGTATGAAGAGGGTGACAAGGCGGCAGGTGTTAATCAGATTCCCTATGCATCGCAATTGGAGTGGCAGGAGTTTGATTTTCATGGAGACTATCATATTTCTGTCCAAAATCCTTTTAGTGAAATATGTGAAACGTCAGTTTCTCAGGCTTTATACATATCATTATATCATTTCGAACAGGAGACAGGATGTAATGAAAAATGGAGCGTCAGGGAGTTGTTTGGGCGCAGCCCGTTTTTTGATTATCTGATGGAATCAGAAAGTGGCTTCCTTTGGGTTTGTGTGGATATTGGTCAGCACACTTATACATGCGTGTCTTTTCAATAAAAGTTATAAAGGATTATTGGGTAGATTGTGTTATTTGAATGTTTTATTTTCTAAAAAGAAAAATATAGTATCAATATGAAGGTGCAGATATGAAAAAATTATTTCAAGCAATAAGGAAGGGTGATATTGGAGCTGTTAAGGAATTATTAGAAAAAAAGCCAAATCTAATATCATCTACTGCAAAGCAGCCGCCCAAGAAAGATGATGGGCAATCTCCATTGCAGGTAGCGCTTAAAACGGGTAATTTTGAAATTGCAGATTATTTTCTCAATCTGCATGCAGATGTTAATTTTATGGAATCGGAAGATTGCTGCAATGAATGGCGTACGCCCGTAATTCATGACGCGATAAATGCTGCAATTATGAATAGCAGATGGAATGTAAATTCAGAAATCATGTATGGCGGAGTAAAGGTTTTCCACAGTAAAGAAGAAGCTGATAGCGCCTACAAAATTTTAAAGAGAATAACTGAAATGGGGGCGGATGTAAATGCGGTTGATTCATATGGAAATTCATGTGTGTGGAGAGCCTGCCTGCAGGCAAGGCAGATTTTGCCTTCCTATAATCATAGTGAGCAAAAAGTAGGAACAGATCGGATACTTACATCTGAATTAGAAGAAGATCTGAAAAGAATATTTAGCTTGTTACATGATAATGGAATGGATATTGATTATGTTAAACAAGGGGAAGAGAAGACTGTTAGAGAGGTTTTTAGAAATGAACCTGTTATTCAGTTCCTAAAATTTGATTGAGGATGTAATTATGATAAAGAAAGTTAGTTTGCCAATAATCATTTTAATTCTGGCATTATCGGCAGGCTGCCAAAAAGCAGAAGACAGCCAGATATCGTATCCGGTAATTGAAAAAATTCCTGAGGACAATTCTACAGGGGATCAGTCCCCAGAGGAACATTTGCAGGAAGAACAGCATGGTGGGCAGCAGCCGGAAGCCCAGAAGTCTGAAACACAACTGGAAGAGGGTACAGAAGCAGAATTTAGTTTTGCAGATGTGTCTGACAGGATTTTCATTTTCAGCAGCGGCGCGGGTGCTTGGGATACGGAGCTTTTTATAAACAATGATGGATCTTTTGAGGGGCTTTTTCATGATTCTGACATGGGGGACAGTGGAGAGGGTTATCCGGGAGGTACCAGATATATCTGTAGCTTTAAAGGAAGGTTTGAAAGCTTAGAAAGGGTAGATGAATTTACCTTTAAAATGAAGCTGGTGTCTCTTGAATTTGAGGAGGAGCCGGGAAAAGAAGAACTGGCAGATGATGTTCGGTATATTTACTCGACTGCCTATGGGCTGGATGGCGGCGAGGAATTTTATCTGTATCTTCCGGGCGCAAAGTTGGCACAGTTGCCGGAAGAATATTGTAGATGGGTAGGGCATTATGGCTGGGATAGTACCGAAGAAACAGAACTTCCGTTTTATGGGCTTTATAACATAAATGAGGAAAATGGGTTCTTTAGCTGTGAGTATGAGAAGCCAAGTCTTTCTGAAAGAATTGCAGAGGAAATTTCTTATGCAGAGGAGCGGGGAGCAGAGCTGGAGACAAAACTGCAGGAGGCCGCTACCCAGTTGGACATGAATACGACCAGTGCAGAATTGCTTAAGATATGGGATGATGCATTAAATACTGTGTGGAAGCTTCTGGAATCCGAACTTGATGATGCAAAGATGGAAACCTTGAGAACAGAGGAAAGAAACTGGATTGCAAACAAAGATGAGCAGGTGAAGGCTGCCGGGCAGGAATATGAAGGCGGAAGCATGCAGCCTATGGCAGAATCCATGAAGGCAGTTGAACTGACGAAAGAGCGAGCGTACGAGTTGGCAGAGTATGCAAAGTAAGAAGACAATGCCGGAAGTTGGAAATTAAGAAAATCGATAGGATAGGTAATAGATTTATGAATATGAATGATGTTTTAACTGACCCTCAGAAATTAGTCCGGCTTGAGTTAGAAAATGCAGGATTTGATATTGATCAGATAAAGGTTCCTAAAAGAGTGTATCTTCTGGCGGACAGTCTTTATGATACTATGGTTTCGAGGAACTGCGGAACATATAAATATCCGTTAGGCGGGAAGCTTTTCGTGTTCGATAGAAATGAGGATATTGGATTTATAAAAGGTCACATGTGCTCTCCGGCGATTGCGACACAGGCTGAAGATTTGATAGCAGGAGGGGTGCAGGAACTGATTCATGTGGGTTTTGCGGGAGGATTGCAGCCGGATATGAAAGCAGGAGATATTGTCCTCACAGATGGCGCTTATAATGATACGGCTGTTGCAAGATTATATGGATTTGATTATGATGTGATAGAATCAACAAAAAAATTAACAGATGAATTAAGTGAGCTCCTATCAAAGAATCAGGTCGAATTTAGAAGAGGAAAACATTGGACAACCGATGCAGGATATAGGGAGACCTGGGGACAGGTCATTGAACATAGGGAAAAGGGAGCATTGTGCGTGGAAATGGAAGGAGTAGGTCTTTTCACGATAGCGAACTACAGAAAATGTGCCGCCTCAGCAATCTATGTGATTTCGGATGTATATGTTGAAAGCAGCTGGGATTTAGGCTGGGGAGAAAATAAACTTGATGCTACAATTGACAGGATTATAGATATGATTATTGCTGGATAAGAACTTTATGCAGTATAAGTTGTAGACACTTTGTGGTATAGGAGGAGTTTGACATGAATGAATTGATACACGATGCCACTTTATATGAAGACATTCCAGACAGCGAGGGAAGGCGTGAAAGGGAAATGGAAGTGTACAGACTGCTTAAGAGTCTGGAAATTCCTTTTCAGAGAATGGATCACGAGTCTATGGCTACTATAGAGGCATGCAGGGGAGTAGATGAGATTTTAGGAATACATATGTGCAAGAATCTGTTTTTGTGCAACAGTCAGAAAACTGTTTTTTATCTTCTCCTGATGCCGGGAGAAAAGAAGTTTAAGACGAAGGAATTATCAAAACAGATTGGAAGCGCAAGGCTTTCCTTTGCACCGGAGGAATTTATGGAGGAATATCTTCATATTTCGCCGGGCGCAGTGAGCGTTATGGGACTGATGAATGATAAAGAAAATCATGTGAATCTTCTGATTGATGAGGACGTTTTAAAAGAAGAATTTTTAGGCTGTCATCCTTGTGTGAATACTGCCAGTTTAAGGCTTAGAACGAAGGACGTGCTGTCAAAGTTTCTGCCTTTTGTGGGGCATACGTATCGGACGGTACATTTAGATGGAGATGACAGCATGAGTGTAAGCGCATAGGAAACACTGATTTAATCAGCGCTTCCTCAGAAAAGAAAATGAAAGGCAGATGGGAGATTGATATGGAAATCAGAACCATGACATTAGAAGATTATGAGGGTGTGCACGATTTATGGATGAGTATTAAGGGATTTGCGATAAGAAGCATTGATGATGCAAAGGAAGGGGTAGAGCGGTTCTTAAAACGCAATCCTACTTCCAGCGTGGTAGCGGTGGAGGATGGAAAAATCGTGGGAAGCATTCTATGTGGTCATGATGGCAGGCGCGGGTGTCTGTATCATGTATGCGTTCATGAGGATTACCGTATGAGAGGGATTGGAAAGCGCATGGTAGTTTACTGCATGAAGGAACTGGAAAAGGAACAGATCAGCAAGGTTTCCTTGATTGCCTTTACGGCAAATGATATTGGAAATGCTTTTTGGAATGAAATAGGGTGGACAAGAAGGGAAGATTTGAATTATTATGATTTTACTTTAAATAAAGAAAATATAGTAAATTATAATAAGTGATAGATGATTCCGGAGGAAAAAGGATGAGGGAAGATTCGTTTGAAGAATATTTAAGAGAATCAGAACCTGGAAAAAGAGATAAAGGCTATGCGTGGCATACTGCGATTGGGCTGCAGGCAGTGGATGGACTGGAAACTTCAGAATATTTAATAAAAACGGCTAAAAGAAATATCGAAGGAGAAATCTCGATTGAGCAGGCGAAAGAGCTGATTGAGCGCTATTATGAGGAAAACCCTACGGAGCCGGAAGAACGCACGGAAGAGGCGGACAAGGTTTCTGCCAGAATTGCCCAGATTCTCTCAGAAAAGGCATTTACTTTTTCACCCACATATTATCTGGCAATTCATGGCAGATTGTTTGAGGGAATATATCCCCATGCAGGAAAATTCAGGGATTATAATATTACAAAAAAGGAATGGATATTGGATGGAGATACGGTAATATACGGCGGCGCAAGCGAATTGAAGGCAACTTTAGAATATGATTTTGAGGTAGAGCGGGCGTTTAGCTACAGAGGTTTATCTATAGCGCAGATGATAGAACATCTGGCAGTCTTTGTGGCAAGGTTGTGGCAGATTCACATTTTCGCAGAGGGTAATACGCGTTCGACGGCAGTTTTCTTTATAAAATATCTGCGAACACTGGGGTTTGACGTTACGAATGATATTTTTGCGGAAAATGCATGGTACTTCAGAAATGCATTAGTGCGTGCCAACTACAATAATTTGAAGATAGGTATTCATGAGACAAGGGAATATCTGGAATTGTTTTTGAGGAATCTGCTATTAAATGAAAAAAATGAACTCCGCAATAGATACATGCACATCAGCAGATATTTTGAAATTACACAAAAACAGGACATTGAAGCGCAGAAACAGGACATTGAAGCACAAAAACAGAACATTGAAACGCAAAAACAGGACATTGAAACGCAAAAACAGGACATTGATGCCCGCAGCATGTTTGAAAGTAATCTGCAGTCAGCAGGATTTTCCCGAAAGACGCTGCTGAACGTAAAAAAAATATATGGAGCGTATGGAACAGAAAAAGCATTTGGCAGGGGAGATATCATGAGTGTGCTTGACGTTACAGAATCTCCGGCATCAGCATTATTAAAGAAATTATTGTCGGCAGGGCTGATTTGTCCCGTCAAAGGAATGGGAAAAGGCAAATACAGATTCAAATAATTTTTTAAGTGCCCAGGGGGTACAGAAAGAGGAGAACATGAAGATAAGGACAGGCGGCGTGACCGCAGCAAAAGGATTTGAGGCAGCAGGTGTTGAGGCTGGGATTAAGTATAAGGATAGAAAGGACATGGCGCTTATTTACAGTCAGAAGCCCTGTGTGCTGGCAGGAACTTTCACCAGTAATGTGGTGAAAGCTGCTCCGGTTTTGTGGGACAAAAAAGTGGTGGAGGAATCACCTTTTGGGCAGGCTGTGATTGTGAACGCAGGAATTGCAAATGCCTGCACAGGCAAAGAAGGCTATGAATATTGCAAGAAAACGGCATCGCGGGCATCCGCAGTGCTTCATATACCGGAGGAGTCAATATTGGTTGCATCTACCGGAGTGATTGGAATGCAGCTTCCCATAGACAGGATAGAGGCAGGAGTCGAGAAACTCGCCAAAGCAAAGACCGACACCATAGAGGCGGGGAGACAGGCGGCGGAGGCAATCATGACGACTGATACGCGTTCTAAGCAGGTTGCTGTAGAGATTGACCTTAATGGTATCAAGGTAACCTTGGGCGGTATGAGTAAAGGCTCTGGAATGATTCATCCGAATATGTGCACAATGCTTGCCTTTATAACAACTGATGCAGTCATTTCAAAAGAGGTTCTGACTAAAGTGGTCAAAGAGGATGTGCTTGACACTTTTAACATGATTTCTGTGGATGGTGATACTTCCACCAATGATACTCTTCTGGTGATGGCAAACGGCATGGCTGAAAATGAGGAAATTAAAGAAGGCACGCCGGAATATGAAGCATTTAAGGAGGCGCTTCACTACATAAACGAAACCCTTGCTAAGATGATGGCTGGTGACGGTGAAGGGGCTACCGCTCTTTTAGAGGCAAAGGTGATTGGCGCAGCTACCAAGGAAGATGCAAGGAGATTAAGTAAATCCGTGGTATGTTCCAACTTAACCAAGGCAGCGATTTATGGACATGACGCAAACTTTGGGCGGATGATCTGTGCGCTGGGATATTCTGGAGTCTCCTTTGACCCGGACAAAATAGAGCTTTTCTTTGAGAGCAAAGCCGGACGGATACAGGTTTGCAAAGATGGGATATCTACTAATTACAGTGAGGAAGAAGCAAGCAGGATCTTGTCAGAACCGGAGGTGACTATTTTAGCTGACATGAAGATGGGAAATGAGACAGCAACCGCATGGGGATGTGATCTTACCTATGATTATGTAAAAATCAATGCGGATTATAGAAGCTAGGGATTGTTAGATGGATTAGAATAGAAAATGGAGGAAAAAATGAGCAAAGATATACAGGAAGTATTAAAAAAAGCGGAGGTACTGATTGAAGCACTTCCATATATACAAAAATTCAACCGTAAGATTATTGTGGTCAAGTACGGCGGTTCAGCCATGAGCAATGAAGAACTGCAGAAAAATGTCATCAAGGATGTGACGCTGCTTAAGCTGGTAGGATTTAAGCCTATTATCGTCCATGGCGGCGGCAAGGAGATCAGCCGTTGGGTAGGCAAGGTAGGTAAGGAAGCAAAATTCGTGAACGGGCTTCGGGTGACAGATGAGGAGACCATGGAAATTGCAGAGATGGTGCTTGGCAGGGTAAATAAGAGGCTGGTTACCATGGTACAGGAGCTTGGTGTAAGAGCAGTGGGAATCAGCGGCAAGGACGGCGGTCTTATTAGTGTGGAGAAAAAATATTCAAACGGCGAGGATATTGGTTTTGTAGGGGATATTAAAAATGTCAATCCTAAAATCCTATATGACCTTCTGGAAAAGGATTTTCTTCCCATTGTCGCTCCCATAGGGCTGGATGATGAATTTGCCACTTATAACATCAATGCAGATGATGCGGCATGTGCCATTGCAAAGGCGGTAGGAGCGGATAAGCTGGTATTTCTTACCGATATCGAGGGGCTTTACAAGGACATTAATGATAAAAGTTCCTTTATTCCAAGAATCACTGTATCCGATGCGGATGCCCTTATTGAAGGCGGGCTGATTGGCGGCGGTATGCTTCCGAAGCTGGGAAATTGTACTTCCGCGGTGAAAAACGGTGTCAACAGAGTGCATATTCTGGATGGGCGTATTTTGCACTGCCTGCTTCTTGAGATCTTTACCAATGAAGGTGTGGGAACTATGATTCTCAGGGATGAAGACAGGCAGCTTTGTGAACAGAATGATTAAAAGAGAGGTTAAAAAAGAAAGATGGAAACGATGAAACAGTATATTGATGACGCTGAAAAGGCGCTGCTGCATACTTACAACCGGTATCAGGTGGTTTTGGATAAGGGAGACGGCGTATACCTTTATGACATTGAGGGGAAAAAATACCTGGACTTCTGTGCAGGGATTGCGGTATTTGCGCTAGGCTATAACAATAAAAAATATAATGATGCTTTGAAAGCACAGATTGATAAGTTGATTCATACTTCCAACTACTATTATAATGTTCCTGCTATCGAGGCGGCAAAAAAGATAAAAGAGGTTTCCGGGATGGATCGGGTCTTTTTTACCAACAGCGGCGCCGAGGCTGTGGAGGGAGCCATAAAGGCAGCACGTAAGTATGCTTATTTAAAGGATGGACGGAAAGATCATGAGATCATTGCAATGGAGCATTCCTTTCATGGACGAACCTTTGGAGCTTTGTCGGTAACGGGTAATGCCAAGTACCGGGAGGCTTTTGAGCCGATGATTGGAAATGTCCGGTTTGCTCAAATGAATGATTTTGACAGTGTGCTTAACCAGGTGAATGACAAAACCTGCGCGATTTTGTTTGAGACGGTGCAGGGAGAGGGCGGCATTCATCCTGCGCAGGAAAATTTTATGAAGCAGGTGAAAGCGCTCTGTGAGGAAAAGGATATCCTGCTTATCCTAGATGAAATCCAGTGCGGAATGGGGCGTACCGGTTATATGTATGCATGGCAGAGATATGGAATTAAGCCGGATATTATGACCACAGCCAAGGCATTGGGATGCGGCATTCCTGTGGGAGCATTTCTGATGACAGAAAAGGTGGGGGCAAATTCCCTTACAAGCGGCGATCACGGCACCACCTACGGAGGAAATCCGCTGGCAGGCGCTGCCATAAATATTGTACTTGATTTATTTGAGGAGAACCATATAATAGATAATGTGACTACGACAGGGGCTTATCTGGAGAAAAAGCTGGATGAACTTGTTAGGGAATATGATTGTATAGAAACCAGACGCGGCATTGGACTGATGCAGGGACTTGTATTTAACAGACCGGTAGGGGATATCATTACGAAAGCGCTTGAGAGAGGATTGGTTCTCATCAATGCAGGAACAGATATCATCCGTTTTGTACCGCCCCTTATCATCACGAAGGAACATGTAGATGAAATGACAGCAATTTTAAAGGACTGTCTGGATGCAGAATAGAAATGGAGTAAAGAATGAGTCTGAAAAAACGACTTACGGCAGTTTGTATGATTGCCATAGCTGCAGTGATTGTCTTTGTCATTGCCATATCAGGCTGGCAAGTGAGTGAAAAGCAGGAGGATGCTGTTATATTTACGGGAGGAAAGGAGACCATTTACCTGTGGTATACGGATGAAACACTTACTTCCTATTTGAGCAGTGCGGCAGTTACTTATAATGAGACCCATGATGTACGGATCGTACCGGTATTGGAATCGGGACTTGAATATCTTGAGAGAATCAACCACACCTCGCTTGAAAGCAGTGCGCCGGATTTATTTATTATCAGCCATGATTCACTGGGAAAGGCATATCTTGCAGGTCTGGCAAGCGAAATAAAGCCTAAGGATGGCATAAAACCGGATGAGGTTTATATAGGCACAGGGTTGCAGGCAGCATCTTATAAAGACAAGATTATTGGATATCCTTTTTATTTTGAGACTAGTTCACTGCTGTACAATAAAACCTATCTGGAAGATATGGCGAGGAGTCAGATGGAGGCGGAGGCTGACCTGGCAGAAGGGGAAGCAGCTCAGGAGAGGATAGAGGAAGCAGGGGAAGAAGGACAGACGCTGGAGGCGGAGAATACGCAGGATGTGGTATTTACAGAAGAGCAGATTGAAGCAAAAGTGCAGCAGCTCCTCCCCGCTACGATTCAGGATATTGAATCCTTTGCGGATAATTACGATGCGCCGGAGCAGGTAGAGGGCGTTTTTAAATGGGATGTCACAGACATTTTTTACAACTACTTTTTTATAGGAAATTCCATTAAAATGGGCGGAGAAGCCGGATGGGATACCGCACAGATCGATATCTATAATCTGGATGCGATTGCAAGTCTGCGTGTTTATCAGGAATTGAACCAGTTCTTTTCCATTGATACCGGCGAAATCGAATACGAGGCGATACTGGATGAATTCATGGCTGGAAAGATGGTCTTTACGATGGCGACCACAGATGCGGTATTTAAGCTGGAGCAGGCGAAAGCGGATGGATTGCTTGAATATGATTATGATATTGCGCTGACGCCGGCGATAGATGAGAACAGACAGACTCGTTCCCTGTCCATGACAAGCTGCGTGGTCGTAAACGGTTATTCGGAAAATAAGGAGGTTGCCAACGATTTTGCATACTTCCTGACTGCCGGGTACAATGATATTCTGTATGCAAGGACGGGAAAGGTTTCAGCGGCAAAGGACGTTGATTATGGCTATGATCCGCTTGACAAATTTGCGGCGGAGTATGAAAAATCCATATCCATGCCTAAAATGATCGAAACCAGTAATTTCTGGGTGAAGCTGGAGGTTGCATTTTCACAGATCTGGAACGGGGCGGATGCCAACGAAAAGTTGAAAGAACTGTCAGAGCAGATCATGTCACAAGTGACAGGCACAGCCTACGAGGAAGACTATCTTGAGGAACCGAAGGAGCAGGAAGAAGAGTATCCGGACGAAGAGGAAGGCGCGCAGGAGGGAACCGAGGAGTAAGAATAAAAGCCGATTGTCGTTATGAATAATTTTCCAATCATATGGGCATCATGAATTAACGAAAAGTGTTAAGGAGGCTCATATGATTGGATTTTTTATTGCACTTATTTCGGGTGCCCTGATGAGTATTCAGGGCGTGTTCAATACGCAGGTGACCAAGACTTCCGGTATTTGGGTTGCCAATGCTTTTGTTCAGTTTACAGCGCTTCTGGTTTGTCTTGGCGCATGGTTTCTTACGGACCGCTCATCCTTTGGAACATTATTCAAAGTGGAACCAAAGTACATGCTGCTGGGGGGCGCTATAGGGGCATTCATCACATATACCGTAATCAAAAGCATGGAGATGCTGGGACCTGCAAGGGCAGTTATGCTGATCGTGATTGCCCAACTCATCATAGCATATGTCATTGAATTGATGGGATTGTTCGGCGTGGAAAAACAGCCCCTTGAATGGAGAAAAATCATTGGAATGCTGGTAGCGATAGCGGGAATCGTGGTCTTCAAATGGAAATGAAAAATCATAAATATTTGGCTTGTCAATCTATTCGATTTAATTTAAAATGAAATGGTATCGTTATAAGGGGCTTTCTGTGCGAGGGCATTTTGCGTAACAGAAAGGAGATAGCGATGAAAAAGAATTTTGGATTGGCAGCAGGAATTTTAGTGGTGTTTTTCTGTATGTTTTTAGGTTGTGAAAAGAGGGAAAGGGAGCAGGAGGAATTGCTGCTCCTTCCTGTCAATGATACGGAATCAGATGCAGTATCACAAGAGGCTGGAGCAGTAATGACCGGGATGCCGGAAGATACAGAAAAGCCATCTGATACAGCGAAGGACAGCGTCAGGGAGTCTGATGCTGTGCAATACTGTGTAGTACATATCTGCGGTGCAGTGAGAGAGCCGGGCGTTTATACGCTTGAAGGCAAAAGCCGAATTTATCAGGCAGTTGAGAAGGCAGGCGGGTTTCGCGAAGATGCAGCTCAGGACTATCTGAATCAGGCGGATCTGATTACAGATGGCATGAAGATTTATATACCGACGGAAAGCGAAGTAGAAGAAACAGGAATGACGAATATTTGGGAGAGTTCCAGCAATGATAGTACAGAGAAAGAAAATTCTTTAGTAAATATCAATACTGCTGGAGAAGAACTTCTGTGCACGCTTCCAGGTGTAGGGAGTACTAAGGCAAAAAGCATTATTTCCTATAGGGAAAAGAATGGACCATTTGAGAAAAAAGAAGACATCATGAACGTTGAGGGAATAAAAAATGGGCTGTTTGAAAAGATAAAAGACAGCATTACAGTTTAGTCATGCAAAATAAGGTGGGATTGATAATATGGCAAAAAAAGTGCTGGTTGTGGATGATGAAAAGCTGATCGTAAAGGGAATACGTTTTAGCCTAGAGCAGGATGGAATGGAAGTAGACTGTGCTTATGACGGCGAGGAAGCGCTGGAGATGATCAGAAACAAGGAGTATGACATTATTTTGCTGGATGTCATGCTTCCTAAGCTTACAGGATTTGAGGTCTGTCAGCAGACCAGGGAATTTTCAAGTGTCCCGATTGTTATGTTAACTGCAAAGGGAGAAGATATGGATAAGATACTGGGTCTTGAGTACGGCGCAGATGATTATATCACCAAACCCTTTAATATCTTAGAAGTTAAGGCAAGGATCAAAGCCATAATAAGACGTACTTCTCCTAAACCGAAGGAAGCAGCAAAGATTATCGAGAGTGGGGACATGAGGCTTGACTGCGATGGCAGAAGAGTCTATGTGGCAGGGAAGGAAATTAATCTGACTGCAAAGGAATTTGAATTATTAGAACTGCTTGTCGTGAATGTCAATAAAGTATACAGCAGGGAAAATCTGCTGAAACTGGTATGGGGAAATGATTATCCGGGGGATGTCCGGACGGTGGATGTACATATCAGAAGACTGAGGGAGAAGATTGAGCAGAATCCTTCAGAGCCTAAATATGTGCATACAAAATGGGGCGTGGGGTATTATTTTGCGTAGCCCTTTAAAAGCTGGTTTGAAAGGCAGTGCCGATTATGGCTGATATAAAAGCAATTCTTAAAAATATGAAAATATGGCGGAGCCTCAAGGTCCGCCTGTTTATCATTATGTTTCTTATGGGAAGTATTCCCAGTATCTTTGTGCGTGTGGGCATTTTAGAAAATTATGAAAGCCGTGCGGTGGAGGTACGGACTTCTGATGTACAGACGCAGCTTAGAATCATTGCAAATCACCTGATTACATACAATTACCTGCAGGATGCCTCATCAGAGGTGATAGGCGCAGAACTTGAACAGATTTCAAACCTGTACAACGGGAGGGTTCTTATCATCAACGGAAATTTGAAAGTGGTGAAAGACACTTATGCGATCAGTGAAGGCAAAACGATTATATCTGAAGAAGTCATCCGATGCATGAAAGGTATTAATACGACAAATTACGATGCAGTCAATGGATTCATTGAGATTACGATTCCAATTGTGGAAACGGTGTCCGCACAGATGGCGACTGCAGAGGTGCCGGAAGGGACGGAAGTGGTAAGAGGAGTAATGCTTACCAGTGTTTCTACGGACAGTATCGTAAATACCATGGAGCTTTTGAACCGAAAGGCACTTATCGTTGAGATTATTATGGTTTTTTGTATTTTTGCCATCGCTCTTATTTTGGCGCAGATTCTAATCAGACCCTTTGACCGGATTTCAAAGGCAATCAGTGAAGTGAAGGAAGGATATACCAATGATCCTGTTTCAGTGCCGGATTATCTGGAGACAGAGCATATTGTTGATGCTTTCAACAGTCTCCTTGAGAGGATGAAAGCGCTGGATGATTCCAGAAATGAATTTGTGGCAAATGTGTCTCATGAGCTTAAGACACCGATTACTTCTGTCAAAGTGCTGGCAGACTCTTTGTTAGCGCAGCAGGATGTCCCGGCGGAGCTTTATCATGAGTTCATGGTGGATATCGCAGAAGAAATCGAGAGAGAAGATAAAATTATCAACGACCTGCTGGCACTGGTAAAGTTGGATAAATCGGTAGCAAAACTAAATATCAGCGCGATCAACATCAATGACCTGACTGAAATCATTTTAAAGAGGCTCCGGCCTATTGCAAGAAAAAATAACATTGAGGTAACTTTAATCAGTAAGCGCGAGATCATAGCAGAAGTGGATGAGGTAAAGATGTCCCTGATATTGACTAATTTGGTCGAAAATGCGATTAAGTATAACCGAGAGCAGGGAAAAGTGGATGTGACACTGGACGCAGACCATCAGTTTTTCACGGTAGAGGTGGCGGATACCGGAATCGGTATTCCGGCGGAGTCCATAAGCCAGATTTATGAACGTTTCTACAGAGTGGATAAGTCGCATTCAAGGGAGATTGGCGGTACAGGATTAGGTCTTGCCATCACCAGAAATGCGGTTATGCTCCACAGAGGCTCGATCAAGGTAGACAGTGTGGAGGGAGAAGGATCAACGTTTACGTTAAAGATACCGCTTATAAGGGCTTTATTATAAGGAGAGTGGAATGAGACTGAAAAAAAGAGGAAAGCTTATTCTCTTGTTTTTGCTATTGCTCATAGTGGCTTGTGCCTGCGGAAGGCAGAATAAGCCGGATCAGGCACATATGTACAGAGTGTATTATGAAAACAACGATGAAACGGGAATTTATCCTCAGGAATATAAAACAGAGACTACCGATAAGGAAGCACTGCTTTTGGAACTTTTAGATCAGCTGGGGACTGTTTCGGGGAAGCTGGAGTATAAAGCACCGTTATCCGGCGATTTCAATTTGTTGGATTATAGCATTGCGGAGGATCAGCTGACACTGACTTTTGATGAAAATTATAAATGGCAGCCGGTTACCACGGAAGTGCTGGTGCGGGCAGCAATCGTAAGAACTTTGACGCAGATTGAGGGAATACAATATGTTACCTTCCAGATTAAATCAGAGCCATTGACGGATGCATCCGGCACAGTCATCGGAATCATGAATGCAGATATGTTTATTGATAATGCAGGTAATGAAATCAATACTTATGAAAAGGTGAAGCTGACCTTATATTATGCGAATGAAGATGGGGACGGGCTTAAGGCGGTAAACAGGACGGTGGTTTATAATAGTAATATTGCAATGGAAAGGCTTGTGGTAGAACAACTGATTGCAGGACCCCGTGAGGAGGAAAAGGTATTTCCGATTATCAATCCAGATACGAAGGTGGTCAGCGTCAATGTGAAAGATGGTATCTGTTATGTAAATTTGGACAGTGCATTTCTGACGCAGATTTATAATGTGACTTCAGAGGTGACAATTTATTCCATTACAAATTCACTGGTGGAACTTTCCAATGTGAATAAGGTCCAGATATCCATAAACGGTGATACAAATGTAAATTACAAAGAAAATATCAGTTTTTCCACGGTGTTCGAGAGAAATCTGGAACTTGTAAAATAGCAGTGTGAGAAGTACTTCTAAAGCTCATGCCAGAGGGCATTTCGCAAAGAAGTACTAAGTCTCCACATGGATTTAAGATTAGCAAAACATCTGCAGCCTGCCCTGCTGGGGAGAGGTGCATATGGGAAAGGCATGGGTATAAGTATGGTAAAACGCCCGCTTGGGTTGGTCTGCCTGATGATTTCCCTTGTCCTATATCTTATCGTAAGCGTGAAGCCTGCATCAGTTCAGGATTACAGTGCATATACAGGAAAAATGCTTACAGTCGAAGGCAAGGTGTATAAGAAAGAATCAATCAGACAGATCGACGGCACGGTGACGGTGTTGTATATAAAGCTTGTTTCTGAATATGGCAGTAAGCGCAAAGAGGCACATGATGTGCCCGGGGCGCAAAAGATAATCTGCTATTTGAAATCCGGACAAGAGGAGCCGGAAATGGGCAGTGTTATAAGGATAACAGGAAAGTTTACAAGCTTCGAACGAGCATCCAATCCGGGACAATTTGATGCATATTCTTATTATCAGATCTTAGGAATTTCCTATCGCCTGAATCAGGCAGTTATATCAGCAAAATCACAACAATATAATAAATTTACACAAACGGCATATCAAATCAGAAGCTTCCTTTCCAAAAAACTTTTCGAGTGCCTTCCCGAGCAGGAGGCATCAGTGATGCAGACAATGCTCCTTGGCGAAAAGGGAGGCATGGATAAAGAACTTAAGGCACTTTATCAGAGAAATGGTATCGCACATATCCTGGCTATTTCAGGGCTTCATATCTCTATGATCGGAATGGGGTTATACAGTTTGCTTAAAAAGTGCGCAGTTCCGATGAAAATCGCCGCTGCCCTTTCAGCGCTTGCAATGCTGCTTTATTGTATGATGACCGGATTTTCTGTGTCGGCGGTCCGTGCCGTTATCATGTTTTCTTTACATATGGGAGCTGTCATGGCAGAGCGTACTTATGATATGCTGACGGCAGCGGCGGTGGCAGCGGTGCTGATTCTCATAAGCCAGCCCCTTTACCTGCAGCACAGCGGATTTGTATTTTCTTTTGGATGTGTACTGGGAATCGGTCTGATTATTCCGTCGCTGACAGAGGGAAAAAAAGAAATTCATCCGGCAGTGAAAAAGGTACTTGGAGGTTTGGGAATGATGGTCGTCACATTGCCGGTTTACTTATGGTTTTATTATCAGTTCCCAGTTTACTCAGTATTCCTGAATTTGCTGGTAATCCCCCTGATGAGTTTTCTAATGGCCGCAGGTCTGCTTCTTTTGGCATGCAGTATTTTATGTCCTCCCACGGTACTGCCTTTTGTATGGTTGATCAAGGGGATTCTCAGAATATATGAAAAAGTTTGCGGAATCTGTGATACGCTTCCGGGTAACCTTCTGACATGCGGCAGACCGGAGAAATGGCAGATTGTGATTTATATTTTGGTATTGCTTTTGCTCATTCTTTTCAGGAAAAAAGGAAATCTTCTCCTGCGATGGGGAATAGCGGCGACGGCGGTGTTGCTTGTCACGGTTCCGGTAAGAGAAGGTTTCAAGATTACGTTTCTGGATGTTGGGCAGGGAGATTGCATCTGTATCGAAGATGGTTATGGAAAGAATTATCTGGTTGACGGAGGAAGTTCCTCTGTTAATTCTGTTGGGGAATATCGAATCATTCCCTTTTTAAAATCACAGGGAATTTCCCATTTGGAAGCAGTGTTCATAACCCATCCTGATGAAGACCATTGCAATGGTATCAGGGAATTGATGGAAAGCGGCGAATTACAAGGAATCGCAATAAAACATCTGGTGCTGCCTGATATTTCTCAGGATGGGAAGGAAGAGGCATATCTGAAGCTGGAACAGATGGCAGCTAAGGCAGGCATTCCTGTTTCCTATATTAGCAGAGGACAGCAAATTGCGAAAAACGGATTGACAATCACTTGTCTGCATCCTTCAAAGGGATATCTGACCAAGGATGCCAACGAATATTCAACGGTGCTTACTCTCACTAACGGCAATTTCAGTGTGATGCTCACAGGCGACGTGGAAGGCGAAGGAGAGCAAAAGCTGACACAGCTCCTGCAAGAAACAGGCGGAAGCAAGATAACAGTTCTGAAAGTGGCACACCACGGTTCAAAATATTCTACAGGAGAAACATTCCTGGAAACCATATCACCCGATATTGCACTAATCTCTGCCGGAGAAAATAACTCTTATGGACATCCCCACGAAGAATTATTGGAGCGCCTTACAGAGGCAGGCTGCCACATCTATCAAACAAAGGACAGCGGAGCTATTACCATAAAATATAAAAAAGGGAAGGTAACCGTGGACCCTTTTATTCCATGAGAAAAAATTCGAAATAAAAACGGGTAGCGAGGAATCCCGCCCTCCGGCGCCAGACTGGATAAAAATACTTCTCCGAACCTATGTACAGTGGTAAGAAGGGCTAAGCATCCCTAGGTAGGTGTATCCAGATTGACGCAAGCGGCGTATTGGTCCATCCATGGACCAAGTTACGCCTTCATCGGACGTCCTGTCCGATGATTGCTGAGTACTAAAGGGATGCTAAGTCCTTCTAACCACTTCCCATAAGGTTCGGAGAAGTATTTTTATCCAGTCTGGCGCCGGAGGGCGGGATTCCCTTCCATGCCGGCTAGGTATTCTGTAATTGTCTAACGATGGATCGAAGCTGCTATTCTGTGGTAGGTGTGACGTAATCCCCGTATAGCGATGGAATAAGCTTGGATATTTTCCGGCAGGGACATTCCAGCGTAGCCCGCATCCCCTAGATGGTGAATATCTGTTCCGGTCATCTTGCACATCAGGGCAAGCTGGCGGATGGTGTTTACATCGGAACCTTCCTGGGAAGTGCCGATTGCAGTAATTGTCAATGCGCCCAGAGAGTGAGCATATGTGACGAGCTCTTTTATATATTCTATTGTAATGCCCGGGACAGTAGCAGGAGCGGGGAAAAGAAGGATATCGGCACCGGCTTTCCGGAAGCGTTTTACATCCTCTTTGGTTATAATATGCTCCCCGGCTTCCTCAAGAATGCCGGCAGCATGCATTTTCCCGGCTGCCAGTATGATCTTGTCGCCAAGTTTTTCACGGAATAGGGACAAAGTTTTTTCAATCCCTTCATTGCTGACACCCATCCCCGGATTGCCCGTTAAAAGAATCATATCCACGCCCATCTCATATGCGCGCTGTGCATTTTCCAGAGTAGCCCGCCTGCCTTCCGACATTTTCCACAAAGGAGAAGTCTCCCCTTCCTTTCCGGCATCTACAGGTTCCAGGTTGATTCCAACAGGACGTCCCGTTAATTCCTTAATCAGCCGCACAGTGTCATCAGGGTTCCCCTCCGGCAACCCTTGGATTTTAGGATTTTTCACATCGAACATATTCAGAAGCAGAATATCAGCCCCCATTGCCGATACAAACTCTGCATTCGTCACATCCCCCAGCATTGGCTGTATAGTACCTATAGTCTCGCAGGCAATCACCCGCCCCTCGCTTTTCGCAATAGACTCCAACAAGTCCCCCTTCGTAAACTTCTCAAAATCCGAAGCATAACAATCCAACATCCTCTTAGCCATGATATACCTTCTTTCTGCATTTTTGATAGAATAAAACTTTTACTGAATTATTGTCATTTTATCATCATCCCTCAATGATATCAATGTTACATAAGAGTTTAAGTGTTCGAAGAAGCACCGTGTGATAAGGTCGGCTCAGGGATTGATTTGGCATTGGAGGGAGGAAAAAGCTTCACCGGACCCTATGGCAGGCAGTTAGAAGGACTTAGCAGCCCTTTAAACCACCAGCAATAATCGGACAGGATGTCCGATTAAGGTGCAACTTGACCATGGATGGTCAAATGCACCGTTTGCGTCCTCACTGATACACCTATACCAGGGCTGCATAGCCCTTCTTACTGCCGTACATGGGTCCGATGAAGCTTTTTCCTCTCTCCAATGCCAAATCAATCCCTGAGCCGACCTTATCACACGGTGCTTCCCCCCCCTCCCTCTACACTTTTCCATCCGTACAAATATTTTAAATGTAATATACAATCATTTGTGATATACTTATAATAATTATTGTGCAGAAACAGGTAAGATTATGCAGCGTTTAACTCAAGACATAAAGTCAGGACAATTTAATCAGATTTACCTTCTCTACGGTGCCGAAGCATATTTGAGAAAACAGTATAGAGACAGACTCAAAAATGCAATTATAGGTGATGATAATATGAACTATCATTACTATGAGGGAAAGGATATTTCTATAGGAGAGGTCATAGATCAGGCGGAAACACTTCCCTTCTTTGCTGAGAGACGGCTTATTATATTGGAAAACAGCGGTTTCTTTAAAAGCGGAGGAGAACAGCTTGCAGAGTATCTTTCCGCTCCGTCAGACACCACATTTTTCTTGTTTGTCGAGACAGAGGTAGATAAAAGGAGCCGCTTGTACAAAGCCGCTTCTTCAAAGGGCTGTGCAGTAGAATTTGCCATTCAGGATGAAAACACTCTGAAGAAGTGGATAGTGGGAATGGTGAAGAAGGAAAATAAGAGGATATCAGAAAGTGCCTTGAATTTTCTTTTGGAAAAGACCGGCACAGATATGGAAAATATCCGTAAAGAAACGGAGAAACTTTTCTGTTACTGCATGGACAAGGAAGCTATTACGGAAACAGATATTGAGGAAATCTGTACGAAAAGGATTGGCAATCATATTTTCGATATGGTAAGCGCGATAGCGGATAAAAAGCAAAAGCAGGCACTGGAACTTTACTATGAACTGCTGGCACAAAAAGAGCCGCCCATGAGAATCCTATTTTTAATTGCCAGACAGTTCAATCTCTTATTGCAGGTAAAGGAATTAAAGGGAAAAGGATATCAGAATAAAGCGATTGGAGAAAAAGTGGGGCTGCCGGGATTTATTGCAGGAAAATATGTTGTACAGGCTTCACGTTTTAGGACCCAGGAAATACGGGATGCGGTGGAAGCCTGTGTGGCGGCGGAAGAAGCAATCAAGACGGGAAGACTCAATGATAATATGAGTGTGGAGATGCTGATTATCCAATACAGCAGTGTGGGAGAATAAAATGCCAGACGGATGTTGGAAGTATGCTTTGAAATTGCAGAAGTATATCCGGGAAATCTTTATGAGGACACCTGCCTAACTGGACTTATCATGGAATTTACCGGAAGATATTCTCACTGAGAGAGTTGAATGTATATAAAAATGATTGTATATAAAGAAAGGATGGAATCACAATGAGTATGATTGATGAAGTACGCGCTCAGATGATGGAGGCAATGAAAAACAAGAATAAGGACAGAAAGGATGCACTTTCCATGCTGCTTTCAGCGCTTAAAAACAAAGCGATTGATAAGCGCGCAGATTTGACGCAGGCGGAGGAGTACGAAGTGGTCAAGAAGGAAATCAAACAGACCAGAGAAACCATGGAACTGGCTCCGGCAGAGCGGACAGATATCAAGGAAGCCTGTGAAATCAGGCTTGCCGTTTATCAGGAATTCGCCCCCGAGGAAATGAGCGAGGAAAGCATTCGCGCCCAGGTAAAGGAAGTACTTGAAGTGCTTGGAATTACAGAATCGTCAGGAAAAGATAAGGGAAAAGTGATGAAAGAGCTTATGCCCAGAGTGAAGGGCAGGGCGGACGGAAGTCTCGTAAATAAAATCGTGGGAGAAATGCTTGGCTGATGATAAAGCCAAAACGACATCAAAGGAGGCGGCGATGGCTTTGCCTCCTTTGTTTGAAAGTGCTCGAAAAAATATTAAATTATAACACGAAAATAGATTGACAAGGATGCTCTTTTTCGATAGTATGGAACTACACTTCTTTTTGTTCAGTTTACAATTTTACGAACAAGAGGGGAAGTACTTTAGGAAAGGAGGAGATACAATGACGGATACTGAATTGATATTAAACCGACTGGATAGTATGCAGAAAGAAATTACTAAAATGCATACGGAGATAAGCGGCATCCATGCAGAGATGAATGACATGCACGCAGAGATAAGCGGCATCCATGCAGAGATGAATGACATGCACGTAGAGATAAGCGGCATCCATGCAGAGATGAATGACATGCACGCAGAGATAAGCGGCA
>CAYOED010000059.1:0-22145 GCA_964402925.1 uncultured Lachnospiraceae bacterium
ATAGAAAAACTGCGCCACAGCCTTGGCAGGCCATCGCGCAGCGATTTTGTTCAATTATTATTTATCTGAAGAAAAGGAAATCAGCATCCCGGACAGAATATGGGGCGCAGAGGTGCGATATATAGCGGAGGATGCTTTTAGCATACTGGGCACAGATGCAATCATCCTTGAAGTACCGAATCATCTTGACATTGAAGAGCTGTACCATTATGAAAGTCACAGTTATTATAAAGTATTTGATGATAGTGCGTGGATGATCAAGTATGTGGGAAATGAGAGAAAGGTAGAAATTCCGGAGGAAGTCTGGGGCGCAAGGTGACATGTAT
Organism: uncultured Lachnospiraceae bacterium; assembly: GCA_964402925.1. GTDB lineage: Bacteria > Bacillota > Clostridia > Lachnospirales > Lachnospiraceae > Suilimivivens. The sequence continues at coordinate 327 of CAYOED010000059.1, forward strand.
TGCACGTAATTGTTTTCTTGATTTGGATGTGGAAGAAGTGGTCATTCCGGAGACGGTAACACATATCGGAGAAAGAGCATTTAAAGGCTGCAAAAATCTGAAACAGATTAATTTTCCCACGTGTTTGGAATATATTGGAGCTGAATCATTTGAAGCGGCTGGATTGGAGAAGATTGAATTTTCGGAAAATATAGTGGAAATTGCGTCAGGAGCATTTGCATATAGTGCGGCAAAAGAAATTACGGGAATTGAATATGTTGAAAAATATAGGTAACAGGGTATTTATGGGAGAATAGAGAGATGAAAATAAGAAAGACAATTAAAATAGCAACTATATTTTACAGCATTTAGCATAAAGGATTGGAGTGGAGAAAGATATGGGAGAAGCATATACAAACAGTGCTGGACTGGAGAAAGCATCTAATGATTTCAAAGAAGTAGAAGAGAAGATTACAGAGGAGAAGAAAACACTTTACACGGCATTAAATGATTTTACGAAGGATATGCTTGGAAATGCGTTTCTACCTATGTGCAAATGTGCGTTGCAGATATATGATGAATTGCAAGATGCAACTGGAAGGTTTAGCGAAACATCGAAGTTGATGACGAAGGTTAGGTTCAACAGAAGTGTGATAGACAACATGTTGAAAATGAATGCGATGGGAAATCTATCGGGTCCTATAGGAAGCTGACTATTGTGCTCACTAATAGGTTCAGAGTTCAATCTTCTGCAACAGAAACCGAAAAAGAGGACAAACAAGAAACAGATATAGAAGGAGAGGATGAAGATGCCATGCTATTGTAGCTTGATAAGAGCATATGAAAGAGATATCGCTAAACTGGAGGAGGCATATAAAATAAACGAGAGAATGGATGACACTAATGATTCACTGGAAAGTGAAATACAGCTGATTAAGGGTGGGGAATGCGCAGCATATGAAGCAAACAATATTGAAGATATTGAAGTAGCAGTTGACAAACTGGACGACGATCTCAGACCCAAAAGGGATTCTCTGGGAAGAGCCATTTCAGGTAAGATATATGAAGCCCAGCAAAAGAAGGCAGAGTATCATAGAAAAGACAGAGATTATCATGAATATGAAAGGCTGCGCATGGCAATGGAACAATCAGAAGAAGGAGGAACATGAGTATGGAAGGTGGAAACAATCAGGTTAAAATGAACCTGGAAAATATGAAGGTAGCAATGGAGGCATGTGAAGCCGCCGCAACTACCATGGAAGCAGTCATAGAGGATGTGCAAACGACCATGACAGACCTTGAGGATAACTATATAGGGGAAGATGCGAATACTTTGCAGGATGATATGAAGAACTATCTGGATAATGAGGTGGAGAATATACGCCTACATGCGGAATCCATGAAGAAGGCTCTTGAGCAGGGACTGGAAAATGCCAGATATTGTAAGAATTACTGCCAGCATTTTGTAGATGCACTGGGTGGAGGTGCGAATGAAGCAACGAATGACAATGAGGAGATTCCGGGAGCAATGTTCTGTGACTATGATGCAGTGGAAGGACTGATGGAGATGTGCACAGAAGCGGAAAGATTAGGAGAGGAAATACGCCAGTCGACTTATAAGATAGAGAATGTACTGAATCTGGAGGTTGTATCATTTGATGTGACATACTATACATCAACAGTGCGAGAAGAGTGCGACAAGATAGACCGACTGGGGACGCACAGAAGGAATCTGGAGAACTATGCATCCTTTGTGGAGAACACGGATGCGGAGCTTGCAGGCGCGCTGGGAGGTATCTATGATACCTTTATGAATCCGAAGAGTGTGGAGAGAAGGAAGCTGAAGCACGGAAGTATTGACGTGAAGATAGGAAAAATGCAGGCAAATAAAAGAAGATCAGAAGAACTTCGGATTGAAATTCTAATAGAAACCATGAATAAGTCCATCAACAGCATGACGGAAGATGACAGGAGAGCAATGGATGAAATCTTGACAGAGTTAATAGAAAATGGAGAGATAAAAGAACTTAAGAAGGTTATCTATCATATGGGAGACAGCGTAGATGGTACATGGACGGTGGGGGAGGCATATGTTGCAGCAAAAATTATTATCTATAGTGAAGATAACGGTAATGAAGAATTGGCAAAAGAAATATATAATAAGTTGAAAAAAGAAAAAGTCAATGTTATAAAATCAAAAGAAGGTGCTCATACGAATGTGGCTAAAACCACATATGAGTATGAGATATCTTTTGACAGTGATGCTGTTGCAAAAATACTGCAGGAATTAGATCCGGAGAAAAATAGCTTGGCATATTATTCATTACAGAAGAGAAGTATGTATTCAGTGAATGGAAAGAAGATAGTGTATGGAATATTACCGGAGTCGATAGAGTTTGACATTTCGTTTAAGGTTATTGATGGCAGATTAACATCAATATTTGAGGTAGATGGCAAGACAACTGAGATTGCATCCGAAAATATATATGATGTTGTGGGTAAAGAAGAAATTGAAAAAATACTTGCTATGGGATATACATATGAAGTGCTTGCAGCAGGTTTGTCGCCTAATGAGATAGAAAAATTGGAAAGAAGAGGAGTGCATTTGACACAAGCAGATATTCAGAACATTTGCAGTACTATGTATAATGACAATGTAAAATTGTCTAGTGACTATAAAGCAGTGATTTACGGTGGAAAAGTATATTATATTGATGTGCCGACAGGTGATGCTACTTTTGAACCAATATGGAATAAGGATGGAACAAAAGAGTTTTCACAAATGGAATTCGATTTAGTAGCAGGCATATTGGGGATTGAATTAGAAGAAGTACCAAAAAGAACTGTAATCGAGGAGACGAAAGGAGGGATTCACGTCATGAGAGAGCGGGAGGTATATTCAAACGATAAAAATGTTAACGGTGCAGTGGCACTTTCTATGCTTACAGGATTAACAAGTTTTATAGAAAATTCCCTATCATGCACATTTGTTGAAATGGAATTTGAATCATATGGTGATAGTCGACGTGTTAGAATTTATGTGGGAGACAGCGAAACCAGACTGAATATGCAAAAGATTAATTTTAATATACCACGAAATATATATGCGTTAAATTCAGATAATGTTGTATTGGTTACAAATGCTATCAGTGATGCAAGTAAAGCATTGTATCAAAATTTAACAGGGGAGGAAGTACCCAATCCTAATGGGTATTACACTGTGGTTGCAAATCTTAATGAGGAAAGAAGAAACATGATTTACTCAGGCTATTTATCATATTCTGAAGAGAACGAATTGCTATATACACCGTATGTTTTTCCAGATGAAGAGGCGCATATTTCAGAATGTACATTTATGTATGGCTTTGAAAAGGAAAAAATTTATGATTGTACAGAATTGTTAAAGCAAACGACAAAAGTACCTACGGATATGCAACGAGTAATGGAAGCAGCATGGGAGGATTGGGGTGATGAATAGACGAAAAGAATATATCTTGATTGCAGTTATAAACGTAGTATTTGCCATTTGTACAAGAGTTTTTTTGGGAAGTATGTTATATATTTCGCTTATAGAAATAGATGGAACTACGTATTCGGCGATGATTGGCTGGTTTTTGTATGGAAGCAGTTTATGCATGGTGTTGCTATACGGAAAAAAGGAGTTGCAGGTATGGAATAAATTATTTTTATCGGCAGTTGTATGTGGTGTACTAATTATAGCAGTAAGAGCAGCTTTTGACTATATATCTGATCAATTTATATGGTCTGTCTGGAGTTCGTGTAAAATAGCATGCATATCTGGTATATTATCAGATGTTTTTGGTGTTTTTTTAACAGTTGTGCTTTTCCTTCTTTTTGTCAAAGGAAAGAAAAAATGGACAAAGCTCGTACGAAAACCTATCCTGTGGATATTAGCGGATATTTTGATTTATGCGGGCTCACTTATCGGAGTATATAGTCAAATTGATCGAATGACAAAGCTGATTGGAACTACTGAAGAGAATATTTATAAAATAGATTATTATTTTGCGTATGGTTTTATACTTCCAATAAATGTATGGACGTATACTTTCCTTATGATTATACTTTGGTGGTTGATGAGATCGCTTTATGATTGGGAGGGCATAGAAGAAGTAGCAGATGGAAATATTACGGATATAAGCTAAAATAACGTAAAGGAATAATTGATAGGGGGATAATATTAGATGAAACAAAAAGCAACAGAGTATAAATTAATTATTATAATTAATGTTTTGCTCGTCATTTATATGGGCATATTTTTGCATGGAATACCGCATGTCTTATATGACTTATTTTCCACGCATACAGTTTTGGTCGTGCTGGGATGGACGCTATATGCAGGAAGCCTGTATCTTGTTTTAATCAGGAGTGAAGATGGTATGAAGAATTTAAGCAGATGCCTTGCATATGCGCTTCTGATAGGAATAGGAACAGCCATTATAAAGGCGATAATTGAGGTGCTGACAAATCAGTTATTTAGTTTGATATTGCTGGGCGGTATGAGGGGTGCAACAGCCCAAGGAATTAGAAATGGAGTTATAGGCTTTTTGTTTATTTATTTTTTATTCCATTTCTTTTCGAAAGAGAAATGCCGGTTATCTAATAACGTTTCAAAACAAAAAACTGCTATGATAGCTGTAATTGTATCTTACATATTGATAATCATCATGATAAAACTGAAAGTTAATATATTATTCGATTCACCTGTGTATGACTTGGAAAATGTTAGTTTTTTTACTTTTATGGAATGGGCAAATCTGGGTGTCAATGAAATCAATTGTGTCAATCGGTGGTTTTTTTCAATTTTCATGATTGTGTCATGGTGGATGATGCGAGCACTGTATGCAGAAGAAAAACTATCGTAACAATGTCTGCGTCCCCAGCACACGTTTATGCAGAGGAACACTCGCTGCATTATAGGATAAGCACGAGAGATGAGATGCGTGAGGAAATTGAAGAGACACTGAGAGAGCAAAATGATGACGAATGAATCACATTCTGACATCTATTACAGTTGGAGTCTCAATAGTGCTGGCAAAATCATATTTTGATTATATGCTTGACGCATAGGAAGAGATTGCATATAGTTTGATAAGGATAGCTTTTATTGAGTAAATTGTAAATGATATTTTGGGTACAAGTTTTAGTATTATTCTCTTCCTTATATTTGTAGGGGGAGAAATGGTGGTCAGGGCAGGCGCAGAAATCAACTGGATGGATGTTGGTGAGCGCCTGTACTTATAGTATATAAATAGATGATAAAATCCGGACAACCAGATGCGGATATTCACTTGAACGCGTAAGCCATGCAGAAGGCGCTTGAGTAGGTACGAGTGTAAAAGATGATGCAGCGAATGGCAAAGGAAAGACAAATGAGGTGCAAGCAAAAGAATGAATAGAAAAGTAATTATTGTTTCGATTGTTATAGTTGTTATAATTAATATAGCATATGTATGTATTGCAGATAAAATAAATATGTCCCCAAATAGACCAGTTGCTTTTGAAGAAATGCGTAGTATAGAGAGACTTTCCTTTATAGAGGCAGGATCAGAGACAGAAGGGAGTCTATGCCTGATAGCACCCGAAGGAGAGTCGCTAAACTTTTATCAAATTATTTTAAATAAATATATTTATTCCCGGAAAATAAAGGGGCAGAGATATTTGATGCCAGAGGGAGATGCAGATTATATAGAGAAATTTGATGAGGATATTATTGAACTTTATAATTTTAGAACTGGCGAAATAGAGAAAACGCTTGAGCTCGTGTCTATAGCAGAAGAAAATACACCGGGAAAACAATTCAGATTCTATGATACAATTAACGCAAAAGTAATAGATGACAGACCATATCTGGGATGGAGAGCCTATCCGATAGAAGACCCATACGATTATAAACGATCTCAAGTTATAACTTATGATCTTGAGAAGGAAGAGGTGGTGGATTATATTAACGTGGCACCATCCTCGAAGTATACAGAAGAAGAAAAGGAATACTTTAGGACTTTTTATATCATTGCTGATAGGCGATGCAATTTTCTTGAGGTCAATGGATTTTCTCAAGATTCAGTTGAAGATGGAGGTGTATGGATAACTTATCTTGACAGTTGGCAAAATGGAATCATCGCGGTGGAGATGTTGGCATCTCTATTACCAAAGAATAATGCTCAGCTGTATGCGGAGTTCCCTAAATTGAAAGAGTATGATATAAAGGAATGGGATAGAGTGAAGCTATTTTTTTCAGGTTATCCAAATGCAGAAGACATTTTGGGAATGTTGATAGAGGATGGTAGGGAAATCACCTATGAAGGGTGTACACTGGATTGGATAGCTTCTGTGGATGGAAAGCAACATGAGATATTGAGTATGGAAGATTACATAGAATGGTATGACTGGAAGTGGTATAGCGCAGATATGGAATAAGTGAATTAGATACAATGAATACTATTAGTTTTTGATTGTTTGCTTGATGGCAGAGATTGAATATAGTTTGATAAATACAGTCAGTATCAAAGATGCAAACCTTGAGAAGAAAAATCCAAATATAGAGGATATATGTGGGGAAAAGGAATTATGGAAGAACTTTATGTTGATTTAAAGGCTTATGGCAAGAGTAAAAAATGGATGTGGTTTGAACTATTCGCACGTCAGCCAATAGCTCTGTTCAGCTTTATGGGCATCACGATGAATTGTTTCTTATCAGGTAATAATGTGAAGCGGACGTGGTTCATGGCGATTGTTGTGGTGGTATGGATAACCCTGGCGGTCATGACAATAATAAGAAAAAAATACAGTTATTCCTGCTGGATAGCGCTGCTGATCCTTCAGACAGCAGCTTATATTATGAATGGGGGAATATCTTTTTGGCGTGCAACGATTTCGGAAATTATTCTGGTATTTTTGATAGCATATTACAATAATAGAAAAGACTTCTTTTATAAAGAGAAAGAGACTTGCGAGACAAAAGACTGTCAGGGTAGTAGAAAATGGGAAATCAATCTGATTATAATCATTCATTTGGTCTTTGCGTGCTGTATGCATTTCTTTTTGGGAAATGTGTCAGATATTACAAGCATGAGAGTGTATGACAATACATGGTTAGCAATGCTTGGATGGTTTCTGTATGGAACAAGCCTGTGCCTTACCCTAAAATGGGAAAAAATAGTGCAATTGGAATGGCGGCAGGCAGTTTTCGCAGCGTTGGGAGCAGGTATGGTTACAGTCACGGCAAGGATTGTACTGGATCATATGCTTGATACGATACTGCTGGATACGTGGAATCAGAGAGGAATCATGCGGGCTTCTTTAATAATAACAGGTATTTTTTGTCTTGCATTGATAAGAATTCTTTTTGCCATATTTACAGAAAGGGAAAAAAACTCGCCGACTGAAGCACACATGCCAATAATTATAATGGCAGTAATTGCGATTTTATATCTGGTTGAATATACGTTCAGCTGTGGATGGGTAGAAAAAGAGGATTTGGAATATGCTTATCAGGTAGTGCTTCCGGTATATGTGTGGAGCAGTGCTTACTTCATAATGATATTCTGGGCGTTGATGCGAATGAGATGCGTTAATAAAAGTGATAGCATAAAGAAAGAAGTAACAGACTGGCTAGGTAGGACGGACGGCTTTGGTCAATATATCTTAAAAGGTGTAATAAAATTTGTAATAAGAAATGGAAGGAACATCTGGATTATAGTTACATTGGCGTTACTTGTAGTAGGAATTGCTTCTTTTGATTCGCAGCAAATGCATATGCCTATATGGCTGACTTATCCTTATGATGTGACGATTGAAGGAGGAGGGGCAGTTATAAATGCGTATGTTGCACAAGGAAAAGGAAAGGAAGTAAATGTCCCTCAAAGAATTTGGGGAATTAAGGTCAAACGCATAGAGGATGATGCATTTAGAAATGAAAAAGTACATATTGTTTCACTTAGTATACCGGAAGAATTCGAATTTGATGGAGAGATATTTCATTATGAAAGTCAAAGTTATTATTATTTAGCAGGGAATGGGGTATGGTTGGCTGAATACATTGGAAAGGAAAAAAATGTTAAAATTCCAGAAGAGGTGTGGGGGCGCAAGGTAACAGGACTTTACGCTTGGTGTTTTCAAGAATCAGATATTGAGGAGGTAACAATTCCGGACACAGTAACATACATTTCATCAATGGCATTCGAAGGATGCCAAAACTTAACAAAGGTAAAGTTATCTTCGAATTTAGAAGAAATTTCAGTTGGTGCTTTTGAAGGGACGGGGATTAGAAGCATTACAATTCCGAAGAGTGTAAAATCAATAGAAGAATCGGCATTTAAGAATAGCAAACTTGTTGAAGTAATTGGAATTGATAATGTTGGATACGTGGATCCCAGTGCTTTTGTAGGAACGCCATGGGAAGAGCGACTAAATAGATTAAGCGCTTATCAGTAGATTTCCAATGTATTTTTATTGACAGAACCTCATATAATGATATAATAAAAACGAAAAAAAAATTAGAAAGCGAAAAAAATATTTCAAGCGAGGTGGTTGGATGGAGAAGCCATATATAGAGTTTATATGTGAACTGATGACAGAGCAGGAATTAGGGAAACCTATCTATGTAAGCAGAATGAGTGAGTGTATGGCGCAGACATACCATATGCCACTAAAGAAAGCGGCTGGAGCAGTATCTGTAGCTTGTAAACGCATTATGGATGGAAGGCTGATTCCTGAACTACGGTTTTATCAGAAAGGTATTTATTATCGGGTTACGATAACTCCATTTGGAGAAACATGTATTGATAAGGAACAGTTGATTGAAGATAAATATCTCAAGGATAATATCGGTTATGAAACGGGATTGTCTGTACTGCATAGGCTGGGACTTACCTCACAGTTGCCGAGGGAAAGGATTTTGGCAACCAATCGTGCTGGTGATTGTGCAAGAATAGATCATAAGCTTGGTGTTGTGGTTCGTCCGCCAAAGGTTGAGATTAATGCAGAAAATAAACAGTATTTAAAGATACTGGATGTTCTGGACATTCTTGATGATGCTCCAGTGGATGCGGATAATCCCTACAATATTATTGGTGAATATATTGAGCGATTTAGACTGGAGTACCTTAAGCTTCTTGCAATTGCCAATAATTATTACAGTCGGAACACGGTGATACAATTAGCACATGTAGCAGGAGAAGTTTATGAAATTGCATGAAGATATAAATGCTTTTCGCGTATTGATAAGTGATATTAACGATAGAACAGGGTATCGTCCTGATGTACTGGAAAAGGATTATTATGTAGTACTGATGCTGGAAGAACTGGCAAAAATGCAGGAAGAAGGACTGCCGGCATATTTTAAGGGTGGAACGGCTTTATATAAGGCGTTGCATACAACGAACCGTTTCTCGGAAGATATAGATTTGTCTGTGGATACGAGAAACTGTAGCAGGACACAGAGTGATAAGAGACTTGAGAAAGCGGCAAAACGCTATACTTCACTGGTGCGGGATGCAAGTCAAGGAGTTACGAATCGTTCAGAAGTTATTTCCGTATATTTATATAAGCCGATAACTGATTATGATAAGGATGATGCATTGCAGAGATTTGGAAAATTAAAAATTGAAGCAACTTCGTTTACCATCAGTGAGCCGGTTACAAGTCTGGTAGTAGCTCCAATGGTTTATGAACTGGCTACAACGGAACAGAAACGCATTCTGGAGGATATGTATGATGTAAAATCTTTTGCAGTGCAGACAATCACACTGGAAAGAATTTTTATTGATAAGCTGTTTGCAACAGAGGCATATGTAAGAAAGGCTGAAATAAAAGGCAGGGCTTTTGAAGCAGCCAAGCATATATATGATCTGGCTGTAATGAGCAAACTTTCTGAAATCAGTGATTTAATGTGCAGCGAAGGACAAATGAAGCATCTGCTGAATATCCGGATGACAGAAGAACTGGGAAGATTAGACGGAATCCCGGGGGTGGTGCCTTTGGAATTTACCTTTTTTGATGATATCAAGGATAACAAACTGATTATTAGTGCATATGAAACCATGCAGAAACAGTATGTGCTTAGAGAGTGTGACAGAATTCCATATGAAGATGCGCTAGGGGTATTGGACGTTATCAGAAAGTCATTGAAGAAAAATATTGCATGGAATACTATATGCCCTATATGACTTATTTCATGATTGTGTCATGGTGGATGATGCGCGTGGGACATGCCAGGAAAAGCATTACGGGGGAAGAAGGCATAGAAATTGAATGAGTTAAGGATACATAAGCGGGAGGTACATATGAAGGAATTATTAAATGTTATTTTTGCAAACGAATCTACCGGTGAGGAAATCGATTTAGAGATTCCTCTTTACATTACAGCAGATGAACTGATTAGGTCATTAAATAAGGCATTGCAATTGGAAATTGACATGGATGATATGGAAAATTGTTTTTTGCGCACTGAGAATCCGATTGCCCTTCTAAGAGGGGACAGACTTCTTAAAGACTATCACCTTCATACGGGAACAAAAATCTGTTATTCGGGGGCTGTGGGTAGTAGAAGGAGTTATTATGAATAAGGATTTGACACAAGGAACGCCGGAGCGGGTGCTTTGGCATTTCTGCCTGCCTTTGTTTGGCAGTATCATTTTTCAACAGCTTTACAATATCGCGGACAGTCTGATTGCCGGAAAGTTCGTGGGAGAGAATGCGCTTGCAGCAGTGGGCAACAGCTATGAGATTACACTGATATTCATTGCATTTGCTTTTGGATGCAATATTGGATGCTCTGTTATCGTGAGCAGGTACTTTGGTGCAAAGGAATACCATCATGCCAAGACTGCTGTACATACGACATTAATTAGCGGCGGTGTCCTGTGTGCATTGTTGATGCTGGCAGGTTTTATCGGATGCAGTTTTCTCTTGGAACTGATTCACACGCCATCGGAGATTATGGATGACTCCCGGCTTTATCTGATGATTTACATAGCAGGTCTGCCGTTCTTGTTCTTCTATAATATTGCAACAGGTATTTTTTCAGCGTTAGGGGATTCTAAAACCCCATTTTACTTCCTCGCTTGTTCTTCTACGGCAAATATTGCTATGGATTATGCATTCGTCAAATATCTTCAAATGGGAGTTGCAGGTGTGGCATGGGCGACCTTTATCTGTCAGGGAATCAGTTGTGTTCTGGCTTTGGCGGTAGTCTTCCGGCATTTAAAGGCGCTTAAGAGTGAAAAGAAGTCAGAGATTTTCTCGGGGCATATTTTTAAGCAAATCTGCATTGTGGCAGTTCCGAGCATATTACAGCAAAGTTTCATATCAATAGGAAATATCATAATCCAAAGCCTCATCAACGGATTTGGATCATCGGTCATTGCCGGATATGCGGCGGCAATCAAGCTGAATAATCTGGTGATTACTTCCTTCACCACCTTAGGAAACGGTATTTCTAATTATACTGCCCAGAATATGGGAGCTGGAAAATATGACAGGGTGCACAGCGGATTTAAGGCGGGATTAAAGCTAGTTTGGATTCTGTGTGTACCGATTGTTCTTGTTTACTTGATTTTTGGAAAAGGACTGGTATTTTTGTTCATGGACAGTGCAGAAGGCCCCGCAATAGAAACGGGAGTGCAGATTCTGAGGATTTTAGTTCCCTTTTACTTTGTTGTGTCCGTCAAGCTGGCAGCAGACGGTGTGCTTCGCGGGGCAAGTCTGATGGGGCAATTTATGACAGCGACCTTCACCGATTTAATACTGCGTGTCGTTCTTGCCGCTTTGCTTTCCGGATTTATGGGAGCCGTCGGTATATGGAGTGCGTGGCCCATCGGATGGATCATCGGAACAGCGGTTTCGTTATTTTTCTATAGGCATAATGTAAGAAAACGTCAGACCAGTGCAGAATTATGAAGCCGGGAGTATTTTATGACATAATTCGTTGATTTGGTATAACAACACTAAAACATTTTCTGATGCGGAACGATATATGTAGCAGAAGAAAGCTAAGGAGAGCGTATTTTCAAAGGATTGAAGTCTTTGGAGGTGCGCTTTTGCTTTATTCATTCTTGGGGAAAGGAGGAGATGGAGATGGGAGACAATCAGTTTTTTGTGGACGGCATGACCAGAGCCTTCAACAGATATCTGCAAAGCCAGACTGCCGGAAGCCAAATTAAAGGTGCTATGGGATTTAAGGATGTGGTTACCTCGCTTGATGGCAGCAGCGGGGTAAATGCCGCTTCAACGAAAGATATGACCTTATCAGAGTATAAGCAGTACATTTACAACAGAATCTGTCAAATTCCTGTGCATCCGTCGCAGGCGATGCGGTCGGTTTCCGTCCATATCTCGGATGAAGGATTGGAAGCCATGCAAAGGGATCCCGAATACGAGAAATGGGTGCTTGATGTTCTTCGAGCAGATTTTTCCTATTATGATCCGTGGGCAGAGGTCTGCGGAGGCAGTTTTGCGGTGCATCATTTCGGCGCCAGTAAGGAAGACTATCATGGAGAAGGCTGGTATACGGGCTTTCAAAATGGAAAAGGGAATGCGCTGTTTGAGAAGGAGTCTGAGGAAAGTTTTTGGGATAAACGCATCAAAAGGCACAAAAAATATATGAAACTCCAGCAAGAAGCGGCGAAGAAGGAGAAGATTATGGAACGGGTCTTTGAGGAAGCCGCTATACGGCGGATGGATTTTGACGGTCTGCTGGATGCCAAAGGATTGGCGCAGAACATTGATTTTGCCAGCCTGCTTTTGAGACTCGGCCCGAAGCTTGCCGAGACTTGATGGCTTAAGTTTGATAAGGTATATAGCGTTAATTACAAAAAAGCATCTTTTCGTTACAACACAAATATACCTTTTTTTAAAATTGACCGATATAAATATGTAAGGTTCATACAGATGAGGGAAAGGACAATGGTTCAAGATGTTTCGGATTGCAGTTTGCGATGATGAAAAGACCATGGGAGAATATCTGAAACAACTGATTCAAAGAAGGATTGGTGATAGTGAAGAGTATCAGGTAGAGGTGTTTTCAAAGGGACAGGAATTACTGAAGGAAGGAAAGAATTTTGATATTTTTTTCCTGGATATTGATTTAAAGGATATGAGCGGGCTTGAAATGGCAAGAAGCTTAAGGAAAGAATCCGAGGCGGTCATTGTGTTCGTGACGGCGCTTAAGGAATATGTTTTTGATGCGTTTGATGTACATGCTTTTCAATATCTGCTAAAACCTATAGATGAAAATAAATTTTTCAAAGTACTTGATATGGCGATTGCAGAGTGCCGCCCGTCAAAACAGTCGGAGCCCCTTGTCATACGTGTAAAAGGAATTTACAGGAACATTCCCAAAGAAAGTATTTTGTATGCAGAAAATGAAGCGAGAAAGGTCGTGCTCCACTTAAAAGAGGAACAAATTTCCTACTACGCGAAGATGAGCGAACTGGAAGGAATACTTGGAGATTCGTTTTTCCGCTGCCACAGAGGATACCTTGTGAATTTCAGTGCAGTGGAAGGCTATGATACAGGAAATATCCAGCTTAAAAACGGTGAGACGATTCTGATGGCAAAGCAGAAGTACAGTGCTTTTGTTGCAGCTTATATGGAATTCTTACGCAGAAAGTAGTTTGCAGGATGTTGAAAGAAATCATTTATTTCTTATTAGATCTGGCGGAGTTGATTTTACGAAGATGGATCATGATAGGTCTGGTCCATGGGCTGCTTACGGTAAAGGATAAATATGTAAGCCGTGAAAAGTGGGTGAAGGTCGGTTTTGTAATTATATCTACCGTATATTATCTTGCAGTCAATTACCTGCCGCCGCTCAAAAAATTCTTTTACGGTCATGAGGAGGGAATATTCACGAGCAGGGCAAGTATTGCGCCCCTGTTCATAAGCCTTCTTCTGATGCTGGTTTATTGTTTTTGCTTTTATTCCGGCAAAAAGAGCAGTATTTTTTATCTTGCATTTACTGCTTATACTGTAAACGAACTTACATTATTTACATTACATTCGCTGTTTGTCGTTTTGCTGGAGATTATTTCAGCAGTTTTAACTTCGGTTGCATTAAATGGAAATGAATTTGTACTCAGTCATTTCACACAGATTTTTGAAGTTGTAGAGATGGTTTGGAATCTTTCCTATCAGGCGGTATTTTTTCTCTTGTGTTATAAAGTGCTTCAGATATTACACAGGAATCTGCCCTGTGTAGGGAGAAAACGGAACAACATACAGGAAGTGTTCCTGTTGGTGCCAAGTGTTATGGGCTTCTGCCTTGTCATCTTGCTGCGCAGTATTTTATACGCTTACAATGGCAGCCAGGTCAGATTTGTGATGGATGAATATCCGGAAACAAGGCTGCTGATTCCAATGTTATCGGGACTTTGTCTGATTTCTATCATTTTAAGTTCCGTAATCTTGAGGAAGCTGATGGAAAGCAGTGAAAAGGAAATGCTGGTGGAGGTTTACCAGAACCGTATCAGCGATATGGAGGAACATATGAAGGATGTGGAGCATCTCTATGATGGCATCCGCGGGATGCGCCACGATATGAAAAATCATCTGGCTGACTTAGAGATTCTGCTTGGGCAGGAGAAGAACATTTCAGGAGAATATGAAAAAGAAGTCAGGCGCTATCTGGACGGTCTGTGTGAGGCGATGGAAGAACTTGACATGAAGTGCAGCAGCGGAAATCCGGTCACGGATGTGGTGATCAGCCGGAAGATGCGCAGTGCCGGACTAAAAAGAATCAATTTTGAAAGCACCTTTATTTTTCCGGAAAAACTGGGAATTAGTGCTTTTGACATAAGTATACTTTTAAATAACGGTTTGGACAATGCCTTGGAAGCAGCAGAAAAAGAAGAGGAACCATCGATTCATCTGGACTCCTATGCAAATGGCAATATGTTCTTTATAGAAATCCGGAATACGTTTACCGGAGAGTTGTTCGCTGATGAGGCGGAGAAAACACTTTTGACGAGTAAAACGGATGATGGAATCCACGGCTTAGGCATGAAAAATATGCAAAGCTGTGCAGAAAAGTATTTTGGGACGCTGAGGTGGGAAAGCAGCGGAAAAGAATTCCTGCTGGAAATCATGCTTCAGGGAAAGGAGATAGAAACAAATGGCAAGAAATGGAATTAATTCACTTATTTTACAGAACAGGCTGGTAAGTCAGGCAAGGTCCCGGGCAAGAACGCAAAGCACGAAGATGGGAGCAATCCTGCAGGGAAGTTCCGGAAATAACAGCAGTGCGCTGGCGAACGCGATTAAAAAGCAGGCGGCTTCTCGGAACAATGGTCTGCTGAGCACAGCGGACACAAAGTCAAAAGAAAACTATACTTCTATCAAAAGTGCAGCGGAAAGCCTTAAGAAACGGACGAAAACCCTTCTGGATATGCCTGAAAAAGAATGGGAAAAACTTACAGAAGAGGAAGTTACAAAGTATAAGGAAGACGTGGTTACAGAAGTATCCGGTATCATTAGCGATTATAATCAAATGATAAAAAAGATGACGGAAGAAGGCGGCACCGTCAATGAAATTTATACAAAGCAGATGAAAGGATATTTCCAGAATGCCAAATCAAAGCTGGAAGAGCTTGGAATCACGCAGAACAGCGATGGCACTCTGTCTCTTAACAAAGAACTCTTAAAGGCGGCTGATGCCTCTAAAATGAAAGAGGTTTTGGGGAAAGCCGGTACCTTTATAGATGATATCGGAAAAAGAGCAGAAAATGTAATTTCCAACGCAGAGACGAATCTTGCAGTCCTTAACAGAAGCCAGTATGCAGGGAACTATACGTATAACCAGCAGGGAAGCGATATTTTTGACGCACTGTTAGGCGGCAGTAAATACAACGCTAAGGGATGATGGCTGTAAGATGTGTGTTTTTATATAGAGTAACCCGGGAGAGAGATCTCCCGGGTTATTTGTTACAATAAGCTGGCTCGCGAAGTGTGACAGCGTAAAAAACACTTGCCTTAATAGCCGGGGAGTGTTATAGTAATCACATATTCAAACATCGTATGAATCCATACGATATCTAACTTCCGGTCAGAACGGAAGATGAACGGGGCAGATCGTCCCAGATTACCAATACATCATTTAACAGGAAAGGTAAAATAAGGGGCAGAGGTTCATGCTTTTTTTCTTTTCTGTTTCCACATGGTGCATTTATGTTGCACCAGAAAAGAGGCTATTATGACAAAAGAAAACAGACCCGTTATTGACAACCCGCATCTTCGGGACAGTAGCAGTAAGCTGATCTTCGGAGACAGCATTCTCTGTTCGCAGTTCCTAAGGGATTATGCCGATATGGAAATCCTGCGAAATATCCAGCCGGAGGATATTGAAGACGTGTCCGAGCGTTACGTTCCTCTGTACAGTAATGAACGTGAGAGCGACACCGTAAAGAAAGTGAATATAGCAAAGTATCTCCACCTAGAAAATAACGAAAATCCACTCAAATTGCCGCTTTATATTGTTTCTCTTGTTGAACATAAGACAAAAGTAGAGTATAATGTAGCTATGCAGATACTCCGGTATATGATTCACATATGGGAAGATTATGAGAAAGAAATGGATAAAGCACATCCCAATATAAGCGCAAGGAAAGACTTTCGCTATCCGCCCATTTTCCCGATTGTATATTATGAAGGAACTGAGAAATGGACGGCACCCCATGATCTGTCTGACCGGATCCTCTGCAGGGAACTGTTGGGCGATTACCTTCCGCATTTCAAATATCAGATGATAAGACTGCATGATTACAGCAATGAGGAGCTTTTAGAGAAGGGGACGAGATTTCCCTTGCAATGCTAATCAACAAGATCAGATGTCCCGAGGATATGGAGGCTTTTACCAGCCTTCCGGCTGAACAGATGGACCGGATATTAAAGGATACTCCGGAATATCTTCTGGGCATCATAGAGAAGCAGCTCCGTGCGTTGCTCTATAGCATGCAGCTGCCGGAAGAGCGGACAGAAAATGCGGTATCGAGGATTAAGGAGCGTAAGATGGGGAGAATGTTTGAAGGCGTAACATTTAGTTTTAAGAGAGCAATAGAGGAAGCAGCACAGGAAGCAGCACAAGCAACAGCGGCTGCTGAGGCAGCGAAAAACGAGGCAGAAAAGGAACTCAAAATCTCAAGACATATTGCAAAGATGCTGGCAAACAGGAATTCCGATGCGGAAATCAAGGAGTCCTTGATGCAGGAATTTGCTCTATCAGAAGAAGCAGCTGAGGAAGAATACAGAAAAACTTTGGGATAGCAGGCTGCAGATGGTCTTCAAGATGACGCATTTGACCATCTTAAATATTCCTGAAATAATAAGGGCTGTATGGCAGGATATGTCAAGTCTGCCGGTTGATCATCAAAAAATTCAATTCTCTCTATTTCACTGTGCAGTTCCGGCTCAAACTGTTTGATATCAGCAAAGTATAGTGCACCAAAAGATTCTTCCCCTGATTCATTTGCGATGGTTTTACCTGTAACCGAGTAGATGCAGACAGGCAGGATTTCAAATTCTACTGCCCCGGTTTCTTCATAGAGTTCTCTTTTGGCAGTTTCTAAAATACTTTCATTGTTCTCCCTGTGACCGCCGGGGATTTCGTAGGTATTTCTCTCTTTGTGTTTACAAAATACCCATTTTCCCTGATATTTTGAAATAATGACTGCAAATTTCAAAAGGTCATCATCAACAGATTCATAGAATTTCACTTCCATAATATGTCCTTTCTAAAGTAAATCGATTTACAATTATTTTCTTACTAAGTACCCATTGTTTATTATGAACGCGCGTGAGGAAAAAAGCAAGCTTGCACTGGCACGTGAAATGCATATTTTTTTTAAAATAAAACATACTGTCTAAAAACGCACTTTTGCGTAATTGCTTGAAAATGTGCATGGAGGAATGGTATGGGAAAAGTAAGTCTGCCGGAAACGACAAGCGGCTATTATGAAATCAGATTGGAGAGCATTGGTGGTCTTGGAGCCAATCTATGCGGTAAGATGCTTGGTGAGCTGGGCATAAAGTATCTTGATTTGAACAGCACCAGTTTTTCAAGCTATGGTTCGGAAAAAACAGGTACGCCGGTAAAAGGGTTCATACGGTACTGCAAAAAGGAGAAAGAGATCAGAATTCATTCCCCCATTATTAAACCTGACCTGCTGGTGGTCTTTCATCAGGCTCTGCTGAAAGATGGGAGTGCATGGACGGGATGCCATGAAAATACAGAAGTCATTATCGCCTTAGATGGAGGTCAGGGGACTTTTGAAGGAAAGATACCCGTAAAGGTAAAAAATTGTTACGCGATAAACGCGCAGAAAATCGCAATGGAAACGCATTCGAGAATCAATGTAGTGATGTTGGGAGCCATTGCGAAGGTTATGGGATTTACGGATTTGGAAGATGTGAATAAAATCTGTGCGGACACCTTGGGAAAGAAGTATCCGGATGCACTGAAAGGAAATCTGGAAGGAATAAGACGGGGATATGAAGAAGTACGCTTACTATCGGCAGAAAGCAATGTGGCGGAAGGAAAAACGAACGGAGAAGAACAGCCGGATAAGCGGTTCTCTTCAAGCGAGTGGGGATATGCTACTGCCCCCATAGGCGGAATCAACCCCAGATTTGGCAGTACGGTAACGGCAGACTTATCACCTTCAAGGCAGGGCTATATTCCCATTTTTATAAAAGAAAGATGCATCAACTGCGGGATGTGCGACTCCACCTGTCCCGATATGGTATTCCAGTTTGCCATGGGAGAGTATAAAGGCAGGGAAATGATGGTGAATAAGGGATTGGATTATTATCACTGTAAAGGGTGCCTAAGGTGTGTGGACGTGTGTCCGGTAAATGCGCTGGTACAGGGGCTGGAAGCAGAACATCCTGATAAAGATTATTTCTTGCCTAATCAGGAAATGGTGCGCATGCCGGATTATTATATTAAGACAGGACCTGACGGCTATGTCACTTCAGAGTCCTATTTGACAGAAAAAAGAATGGAAGGAGGGGAAGTGTAATGGAAAAGCAGATAGAAGAATATGCAAGCGGAAATGAGATAGCAGCCATTGCCATCAGGCAGATCGGATATGATCTGATGGGTTATTATCCCATTACGCCCTCCACCCAGATTGCAGAAAATCTGGATATCATGCGGGCAAAGGGAGAGACAGATTTAATTATGATTGCTGCGGAAGGAGAACACAGTGCCGCCGGAATCTGTTATGGGGCAGCAGTGGGCGGCGGCAGGGTAATCAATGCCACCAGCGCAAATGGTCTTTTGTATGCCATAGAACAATTTCCGGTGCAGTCGGGAACCAGATATCCTATGGTCATGAATGTGGTGTGCAGGACGGTGTCAGGTCCATTATCCATTAAAGGCGATCACAGCGATATTATGTTCATGCTGAATGCAGGATGGCCTATTCTTTTTGCACATTCCGTACAGGAAGTGTATGATTTCAATCTGATGGCACTAAAGCTGGCAGAGGCGGTAAGACTGCCTGTGATAGTGGCATATGACGGATTTTTTACCAGCCATCAGAAGTGGCGGTGTATGCGTTTTGAGCAGGAACAGGTGGTACGGGATTTTTTAGGACCTAAAAAGGAGGAGTATCCGTTTCTGGATCTGGAGCATCCGATTACAGTGGGCTCCTACATGAACGAGCCGGATCTCATTAACAACAGATACCAGATACATCTGTCTATGAAAAGGGCGGACAGAATTCTGCCGGAGATTTTTGATGAATATGAAAAAATATCCGGGCGGAGATATAAAAAGGTGGAAGGATATCGAAATGAAGACGCGCAGACGATTCTCCTCCTGCTGGGTTCTTCCTATGATACGGCGCTGGAAGCGATAGACCAGCTGCGTGACAAAGGGAAAAAGGTGGGTGCCGTGACGATTCATGTGCTTCGTCCTTTTCCTGATAAAGAAGTATTTTCTCTCTGTAAAAATGCAGTCAATCTCCTGGTGGCAGACCGGCAGGACAGCTATGGGGCAGGCGGCGGAAATCTTTCTCTTGAGGTCCGCGCAGCAATGCAGAAATTTGGCAGCAACGTCAAGATAAAAAGTTTGGTATATGGTCTGGGAGGAAAGGACTTTTTTGTAGAAGACGCAGTCAGAATGATTGAGTGGGCGGAGAATCCGGATATGCCCGAGTTTGAATATTACGGAGTTACAAAGGGGGAGGAGGAGGATGCGGCATTGACCCAGGGGCTTACCGGCGTCAGACCCGCGATGGACAATGATTCCTTTTTTGCACCGCTGACACGGGAGAAGACAAAGCTTGGGATTATGCGGGCGCAGGAAACGGAGGCGGGAAGGGTAGAGATAAGCGGAGGAAGCCTGAATGCCACCACAGCCATGCCAAAGCGTCTGGCACCGGGACATGGCGCCTGCCCGGGCTGCGGCATACCAGTGAATGTAAATATGCTTCTTCGGGCAATTGAGGATCCTGTGGTGCTGTTGTTCCAGACTGGCTGCGGTATGATTGTGACCACGGCTTATCCCCGCACCAGCTTTAAGGTTCCCTTTCTGCACAATCTTTTCCAGAACGGTGCGGCTACTTTAAGCGGGATAGCTGAAATCTGCTATCGCAAGCAGAAAAAAGGCGAGATTCCGCCCGGAGATATCATTTTTATCATGGTAAGCGGGGACGGAGGCATGGATATCGGCATGGGATCGGCACTGGGCACAGCGCTTCGAGGACATCGTCTCATCCTGTTCGAATATGACAACGGCGGCTATATGAACACCGGATACCAGTTGTCCTACTCAACGCCTAAAGGAGCCAGAAGCGCAACCTCCCATGTGGGAAAGGATCAGTACGGAAAGACCTTTTTCCACAAGGACATGCCGCAGATTATGGCAGCCACGGGAATTCCCTATGTGGCAACTGCGGCAGAATCTAATCCCATTGATTTTATTAAAAAGGCGGCAAAAGCCGCTTACTACGCGAAAACAACGGGAACGGCATACCTGAAGGCATTATCTGCATGCCCCTTAAACTGGAATGATAAACCTGCCACAGAACGCCGGGTAATTGAGGCGGCGGTCAATTGCTGTTATTTCCCGCTTTACGAGGTAGAGAAGGGAAAGACCACCTTAAGTTATGATCCCGATGCGGCGGGCAAAAAGATACCTGTGATCGAATGGCTTTCCATGATGGGAAGGACAAAACATCTGCAAAAGGAGACCTATGCAGAAGTCGTAAAAGAGATGCAGGAAGAAGTGGATAGAAGATTTGCATGTCTTAAGGCAAAGACAGAAAACCCAATTTTGTAAAATAAGTGAGAAGAAATAAGAAGAGGAGAGAAGAAAATGGAAACGGTGTTTTTAAAAAAAGATGAGGAAGTTTTATATCTGGTATCCGGAAGCAAGGACAATCTGGGCGGATGTAAATGTGAAGGATTTACGCTGCTTGACAGCAGCACTTCGGAAGGGGCAGGCGAAAAGCATCTTCCGGTGGTAGAGAGAGAAGGAAATAAAATTACGGTGAAAGTGGGCAGTGTCTTCCATCCCATGACACAGGAGCACAGTATCGGATGGATCTTTCTGGAGACAAAGAAGGGCGGAGCATTCATAAGGCTTAAGCCCGATGCCCAGCCTGTGGGAGAATTCGTGCTGGCAGACGGTGATGAGGCGGTTGCCGCGTATGCCTACTGTAATCTTCATGGATTTTGGAAAACAGTTATTTCGTAGGAAAGTGCTTTCTGCTCCTGCTAAGCCGATGTATAAGCATCGATTTGGCAGGTTACTTTTCAAACTCTGACCAGCGTGACGCTCTGAGAGGATAAATAATCCAACGTCGCCGCGCTCCCGCT
>CAYOED010000060.1:0-21196 GCA_964402925.1 uncultured Lachnospiraceae bacterium
GGCAATTTAGGATGGATTTTGCATTGTAACTGTGAAGGTACTGAACAGTTACGATAGAAAGGAATTAGCAGAAGGAGGCAGTCAGGTGGAAGAAATAAAGCAGAGAATCAATGAATTTACCATAGAAGGAAGAAATGCCGTGATTGAGGCATTCCGTGCAGGCAGACCCATTGACAAGGTGTACATACAGG
The DNA here is from genome assembly GCA_964402925.1 of uncultured Lachnospiraceae bacterium. Classification (GTDB taxonomy): domain Bacteria; phylum Bacillota; class Clostridia; order Lachnospirales; family Lachnospiraceae; genus Suilimivivens. The sequence continues at coordinate 192 of CAYOED010000060.1, forward strand.
ACGGCTGCCAGGATGGTCCCATCCTTACCATCAAACGGGAAGCAAGGAAGCGGGACGTACTGATCAAGTATGCGGCAAAGGAACGGCTTGATCAGATGTCGGAAACAGGAAAGCATCAGGGCGTCATTGCCTGTGCGGCAGCCTACGAGTATGCAGAAATTGAGGACATGTTCAGACTGGCGGAGCAAAAGGGCGAGCCTCCCTTTTTCGTTCTTTTGGATAATATAGAAGATCCCCACAATCTGGGCGCCATCATAAGGACCGCCAATCTGGCGGGTGCCCATGGTGTGATCATTCCAAAGAACCGGGCAGCAGGGCTTACCGCAGTTGTGGCAAGGACTTCGGCGGGGGCATTAAATTATACCCCTGTTGCCAAGGTCACGAACCTTGCCAAAACCATAGAGGAGTTGAAAGAAAAAGGACTCTGGTTCGTCTGTGCTGATATGGACGGAACCAGAATGTATGACCTTGATTTGAAGGGACCGATCGGTCTGGTGATAGGCAGTGAGGGAGATGGCGTGGGCAGGCTGGTGAAAGAAAAATGTGATATGACAGCAGCAATTCCCATGAAAGGCGACATAGATTCGCTGAACGCATCTGTGGCAGCCGGGGTGCTTGCCTATGAGATCGTCCGTCAGAGATTGATGTAGATGATAAGAGAAGTATAAGGAAAGAATATGGAAAAGGTAAACAAGGTTTTATTGCTGATGATTGCCATGGCAGCTATTATGTTTGCAGCAGTGGGAATCGACAGAGGAATGCAGGCTTATGATGCATGGAAATGGGAAAGTGAGCGGCTGGTGCGGTATGAGCAGGCATATGCGGACGTGGCGGATATGCAGGTGACGATCAGTCAGCTTTCTCAGGATCAGGAGGCAATCACAGCGTTTATAGAGGAAAATAAATCATATTTCGAGACGGAGGCAGGAGATGGACTTTCTGAGAATGCGGATATTACGGGAAATGGACTTCCCGGGAATGCAGATATCACCGGAAATGAATTCCTTGAAAATGCAGATATTACTGGAAACCAACTTCCTGAAAATATGGATGTAACAGGTAATGGACTTCCAGAAAATACGGATGTTACAGGAAATGAACTTCTTGAAGAGTTGGATGTCACAGGAAATGAACTCCTTGGAAGTCAGGATGTTACGGGAAACGAGGTTTCAGGAAACAGCAGCGTTTCCTCAAATGATTTGGATGGATATACAGATATCTCTGGAAATTGGACAGAGAATGACGGAGGGATTTCCGGTAATACCCTTACGGAAAGACAAAGAATCCGCAGTTCTTATATAGAAACGCAGATGCAGAATAAAATAGATCTGGAAGTGATTGCAGAAAACAGCGCAGACTTTTCGGATATCTCGATCACCTGTCTGGGCGACAGCATCACGGAAGCAGCAAATTTAAATAATACGGAGGATTATCAGCAGTATTCCTACCCATCCAGATTGAAAGAACTTTTGAATGCAGAAAGCGTGACGAATCTGGGAATTGGCGGATCCTCTATTGGAAGATATTGGGAAAATGCCTTTGTGGACAGGTATAAGGAGATACCGGAAGATACAGATTTGATTTTAGTCATGGGAGGAACCAATGATGGTTTCTGCATGAGTGACAAAGATATTGGAACGATGGAGGAGCGGAAGGCAGGAACTTTTATCGGAGATTTAGACGAACTTATGAGAGGGCTTAGGGAGAACTATCCTAAGGCGGAGATTGTGTTTGTGACGCCTCTTCCCAATGTACTTCATGATATGCTTAAGAAAGAGAGAGATTACCTTTTGCCGCAGTCAGTGCTGGTGAATATCATTATACAGCTGGCAACGGAATATGATATTCCAGTGATCGATCTTTACAACTCTAATATTCTGGATACGCATGATGCAGCGGTGATTTATAACTATATGCCGGATGGTGTGCACTGTAATCCGGAGGGATACTCTGTGCTGGCAGAACATCTGGCGGCTGAGCTTGTCAGAATGTATGGAGGAGATGTCCCGGAAGAGCAGGAATAAGAAAGGAAGATGTTTTGGAACAGGCAGAATTTGGAAGCAAAGACTATGAAAAATACAGCGATGAGGAGCTAATCGTGCGGCTGCGTGATGGAGAGTCCGCCATCACTGATTATATCATGGATAAATATAAAAATCTGGTGCGAAGTAAGGCGAAATCCATGTACATTTTGGGCGCTGACAGAGAAGATTTGATTCAGGAGGGGATGATCGGACTTTTCAAGGCGATACGCGATTATGATACGGGGAGAGATGCCAGTTTTTTCACCTTTGCGGATTTATGCGTATCCAGGCAGATGTATACGGCTGTGCAGGCAGCGGGAAGGCAGAAACATACCCCGCTTAACACCTATATCTCTCTTTATGCCAACGTCTCTGAAAACGGAAGCGCAGAAGGGGGAGAAGAATGGGAACTGATTGACAGCATGCTGTCACAGTCAGAGAGAAATCCAGAGGAACTTTTGATTGACAGGGAGAATGTGGAACTTCTGGAAAAGATAATTGAAAAGGAACTTAGCAGTTTTGAGAATCAGGTACTTGATCTTTATCTTACAGGGATGAAATACAGCCAGATTGCAAAGGTCTTAGGAAGGGATGATAAGTCTACAGACAATGCCCTTCAGAGAATTAAGTCAAAGCTGAGAAGAGCAATTCTAAAATAATGCAAATAGGACATAGATGAAAAAAGGAGCAGATACATATGTTATCAAAATTCAGTGTCAAAAAACCATATACGGTATTGGTGGCTGTGGTGCTTGCAATTGTTCTGGGAGTGGTAGCTTTTACCAGAATGACCACAGATTTGCTGCCCAATATCAGTTTACCTTATGTGATCGTAATGACAACGTATCCCGGTGCAAGCCCGGAAACGGTGGAGATGATCGTTACCAAGCCGGTGGAGTCATCCATGGCAACGGTGAGCAACATTGAGAGTATTCGTTCTATTTCCAGTGAGAATTATTCTATGGTCATTTTAGAATTTGCACAATCCACGGATATGAATGCAGTGTCTCTGGAAATAAGGGAGAACTTAGACCAGATTAAAAGCTTTTGGGATGACTCTGTGGGGAATCCCATTATCATGAAGCTGAATCCTGATATGCTTCCGGTCATGATTGCAGCCGTAGGAGGAAACAATATGAACGCCGCCCAGATAACGGCAATGACGGAAAACACGATCATACCGGAACTGGAAAGTATTGAAGGGGTAGCTTCTGCCAGCGCTACGGGACTTTTGGAGGAAAGTGTCAGTGTTGTAATCAGACAGGAAAAAATCAACGAAATCAATAAACAGGTATTCGGATCCATTGACGAGGAAATAGAGGAAGCAAGGGAGGAACTTTTAGAGAGCCGTCAGGAGGTTTATGACGGACAGGCAGAGATCAATGATGCCCGGAAAGAACTTGTGGATTCTAAGCAGACGTTGGCAGATTCCCAGAAAGAATTGGATGAAAGCCGTCAGGAACTTGAGGATGGTAAAAAGGAAATAGAAGACGGCAAGGCGGAGATTGAAGAAAACAGATCCAAACTGGAGGAAGGAAAGAGCGAATTAGCCAGCAAAAAGGATGAAGCGGCGAAAGAACTTGCAGCAGCAGAGACAAAGCTTCTCACTGCAAAGGCGGATGCAGAGGCAGCCAAAGTGCATCTTACACTAGAAATCGCACAAATGTCGGCAATGTTGGAGGAGGCAGAAAAAAGTCTGAATGGTGAGGGAGGAATCATGGATTTACCGCTGCCAGAGGGAATACCAACAAAAGGGGAGATAGAGGAAGGAATTAGTGCAGCTGACGAGTTAGAGGGATTGCTGGAGGGAGAAGATGACAGTAAGCCTTATGCTGAGTTGGATGAGGAAATAAGGGTGAAGGCAGAGACGTTTCTTGCACCTGATTTTTCACCTAGCGATGATACGATGGTAGGAGAGGTCAAGGCTTTAGTCAGCGGTAAAAAAGCACAGCTTGAGGGACAAAAGGAGATATGGGACAGGATAGAGGAACAGCAGGGAAGTCAGTCCGCAGCAATACAGCAGATGATAGATACCTACAAAAAATCCATTGCTGAGATGGAAGCTAAGGTTTCCGAACTGGACAACAATATTGCACTTCTGGACAGTGCACTGAGTCAGTTGTATATCGGCAACATACAAGCGGCAACGGAGCTTGCCAATGCCCAGACTGCCATCAGTCTAGGGGAATTGCAGATGAATCTGGCGAAGACACAGCTTGAGGCAAGCGAGAAGCAGCTTGAATCAGGAGAAAAGCAGTTGGAAAGCGGGCAGGAGCAGATTGATGCCGGCTGGGAGCAGATCAGAGACGGAGAAAAACAGCTAAACGACACTGCCAAACAGCTGGCGGATGCCTTAGAGCAAATCAAAGACGGGGAGAAGCAGCTGGAAGAAGGCAGAGAAAACGCTTATAATAAGGCGGATATGAATAGCGTGCTGACGGTAGATACCGTGGAGGCTCTTTTGCGCGCACAAAATTTCTCCATGCCTGCGGGCTACGTGACTGAAGAGGGAATTTCCTTCCTGATTCGTGTGGGAGATAAGCCTGAGGATGTGGAAGAACTGAAAAAGATGCCGATCTTAAATCTTGAAATGGACGGTGTGGATATTATCACTTTAGAGGATGTAGCGGATGTATTCATGACAGATAATTCAGGAGATATCTATGCAAATGTGAATGGCGCGCCGGGAATTATGGTGACGATTCAGAAGCAGACCGGTTATTCCACAGGAGATGTGTCCGATAAGATTTTGGATAAATTTGATCAGTTGATGGAAGAGAATGGAGATTTGATGCTGATTACCCTGATGGATCAGGGAATCTATATTGATCTTGTCATGGATTCCATCATCAATAATATCCTTTTCGGTGCAGTGCTGGCAATTTTGATTTTAATCTTATTCTTGAAGGATCTGCGACCTACAGCAGTGATTGCCTGCTCCATCCCGATCAGTCTGGTCACGGCGATTGTCTGTATGTATTTCAGCAATGTGACATTGAATGTCATATCCTTATCGGGACTTGCTTTAGGGATCGGTATGCTGGTAGATAACTCTATCGTGGTAATTGAAAATATCTATCGTATGCGGAATCTGGGTTATTCAGCAAAGGAAGCGGCGATTGAAGGAGCAGGAGAAGTTGCGGGTGCTATTATGGCATCAACCTTGACGACCGTGTGTGTATTTCTGCCTATCGTATTTACAGAAGGAATCACCAGGCAGTTGTTTGTGGATATGGGGCTGACGATTGCTTATTCCCTTCTGGCAAGTTTGGTCATAGCGCTCACGGTAGTGCCGGCAATGTCATCGAAAGTATTGATTAAGACGAAAGAGGTCACAGAGGGGAAATTTTTTACAGGTCTGATGAATGTGTATGACAAGCTATTAAGCCTTGCACTTAGGTTTAAGGCTGTAGTCCTTCTTATTGTAATTGTTCTGCTGGCGGCAAGTGCAGTGGCCTCTTACGCAAAGGGAACTGCATTCATGCCCGATATGGACAGTACACAGTTCACGATTACTCTTACCTTGCCAAAGGATACGCCTCTTAATGAAACGGCGGAGGTCACAGATGAAGTGGTAGAGCGGTTGATGGCGCGGGAAGAAATTCTGGATGTAGGCGCAATGGCAAGCACCTCTTCCCTGGCAATGCTTACCGGAGGCGGTAATTCGGCAACCAATGAAACGATGATTTATGTTACCTTAAGCGAAGATAAGAAGAAATCCAATGATGTGATTGCAGAGGAAATCATGGAGGAGATGACCGATATCTGTGAACAGAAGGAAGCTGAAATTGTGATTGATACTTCCTCCATGGATATGAGCGCCATGGGCGGAAGCGGTATTACGGTGGAAGTGCGCGGGCGTGATCTTGACATGCTCCAGGAGATTGCTGCCGACATTGCCGGAATCGTAGAAGGCGTGGAAGGAACAACCAATGTTTCCGATGGTCTGGAGGAATCCACGGGAGAACTCAGAGTCATTGTCGACAGGGATAAGGCGATTGAGCATGGGTTGACGGTGGCGGAAGTATTCCAGCAGGTTTATGCAAAACTGGAAGAGGCTTCAAGCGCCACGACGTTAGAGGCGCAGGAGGCTGAGTACAGTGTTTATGTGAAGCATGCCGGAGATATGGTATTGACCAGAAGTCTGGTAAAGGAACTGGAACTGGACCGTACAAAGCAGGATGGAACGAAAGAAAAGGTACCGCTGTCAGAGATTGCTTCCTTTGAAGATACAATTTCACCGAAATCTGTAAACAGAACCGACCAGAACAGATATATTGCAGTGTCGGCTGAGATTGCAGATGGCTATAATGTAGGTCTGGTATCGCAAGTACTGGAGAAGGAATTAGACCAATATCAGATGCCTGCCGGCTATTCCTTGGTAATGAGCGGCGAAAATGAAACCATCATGGATGCAATGGGACAATTGTATCTGATGTTGCTATTGGCACTGATTTTCATGTACCTGATTATGGTGGCGCAGTTCCAGTCCCTGCTCTCACCATTTATCATTATGTTTACTATTCCCCTTGCTTTTACCGGAGGCTTTTTAGGGCTTGTTATCAGCGGAAGTGAGCTCAGCGTGATTGCGCTGATTGGATTTGTAATGCTTTCCGGTATCATCGTCAACAATGGTATTGTTCTGGTTGACTATACAAATCAGCTGCGCGGCGAAGGCATGGAAAAGAAAGAGGCTATTCTTACGGCGGGAAGAACCAGACTGCGTCCTGTGCTCATGACAGCCTTGACGACGATTCTGGCTTTATGCACAATGGTCTTTAGTAACGACATGGGTGCTGAACTGGCAAAGCCAATGGCGGTAGTCACCATTGGCGGTCTGACCTATGGTACGCTGCTTACCTTGGTAGTCATTCCCTGCATTTACGACATCTTCTCTAAGGAGAAAAATTCTTCTTCAGGGAAAGGAGGCAGCAGGCTGATAGCTATGTTGAGAAAGAAAGCACAGCAGAGAGCGGAAGAACTTGAGGAAGATTGATCTATGAACAGTGAAATAGACCATTTTAAGATAGATAAAATAGAGGTGTAAGCATGGGAATCTGCTATATTATTGGAGCTGGAGAGTTTGGCGATGGAGTATTATGCCCTTCGGAGGAAGATTTGGTAATCGCCTGTGACGGAGGGTATGATTCCTGCCGGAAAAGAGGAATCAGGATGGACCTGGTGGTGGGAGATTTTGATTCTCTTTCCTATGTCCCGGAGCATCCCCAAGTGGTCAGGTTAATGCCTCAAAAAGATGATACAGATACGGGATGGGCAGTCAGTGAGGGACTAAGGCAGGGGTATCGGGAATTTGTGGTCTATGGAGGCACGGGAGGAAGGATTTCCCATACGATTGCCAATATCCAGCTGCTCACAGATCTGGCCGGAAAAGGAGCTCATGGTATCCTTATGGGAAAGGATTCCTGGTATCGTGTCATCTGTAATGAAGAAATCTGTTTCGGAGCGGAGGAAAGGGGATTTATTTCTGTGTTCTGCCTTGGAGAAAAGGCGGAAGGGGTCTTTGAGGAGGGCCTTAAATACGGATTGCATGATGCAGTGCTGAAAAAGGAGTACCCCGTGGGCGTAAGCAATGAATTTGTGGGAAAAGAAAGCAGGATTGCAGTAAGAAACGGTGTTTTGCTGCTGATATGGGAGGCAAAGGAAAAGCGTTGAAGAGAATGGGAAAAATGTGGGCAGCAGGATTTTTTATTCTGCTGCTGTTCTTAAATGGATGTGGAAATACACAGACTCTGAATCATGAGGATAGAAATCAGGAAGATAGAAATCAGGAGGAAGGTACATTTTCCTTTACAGATGATCTGGGGCGGGAAGTAATCGTAAGGGAGCCGAAAAGGGTGGCAGCGCTGATTGGGAGTTTTACGGATATATGGCTGCTTTCAGGCGGAGAGGTGACGGCTGCCGCCAATGATTCATGGGAGAGCTTGCAGCTTCCCTTGGGGGAGGATGTGGTAAATTTAGGAAGCATTCAGGAGCCTGATATCGAAAAGCTGATTGCATCCCAGCCGGATCTGATACTTGCAAGTGTCAATACAGACGCGGATCTTGAAATGGAGGAGATTCTGATGCAGGCGAGGATACCCACAGCTTATTTTGGGGTCTCAAATTTTGACGAATATCTCCATATGCTGGATATCTGCACACAAATCACAGGGAGAAGAGACTTGTATGAACAAAATGGTCTTAAAGTACAGGAGCAGATTAATAAGACCAGAGAGAGAATCGATGGAAGAGAACCCAAGGTGCTGTTCTTGCGGGCATCTTCTTCCAGCGTAAAGGCAAAGGGAAGTGAAGGAAATGTCTGCGGGGAAATGCTTTCGGACCTTGGCTGCGTCAACATTGCAGACAGCAATCACGGGCTTTTGGATGACCTCAGTATGGAGGCGATTATCGCGGAAGATCCGGATTTTATCTTTGTGACGATTCAGGGGAACAATCAGGAGGCGGCGATGCAGAACGTGGAGGAAATGTTACTGTCAAATCCTGCATGGTCCTCCCTTCGTGCTGTGAAGGAAGGAAATTATTATCTGTTGGATAAGCGTCTGTACAATTTAAAGCCCAATGCAAAATGGGGCGATGCCTATGAAGGGCTTGCGGATATCCTTTATCCGGTACAGTAGAGCGGAAAGTGAGGAAACTTGGAATGGAATATTTTCCTTTTTTTATGGATATAGAGGGAAAGAAGGGGCTTGTGATAGGGGGCGGCGCTGTGGCAGCACACAAGGTAGAAAAATTGCTGCCTTTTGCACCGGCTCTTACTGTGGTTGCGCCCGTAATCCTGCCGGAGTTATTGGAAAATCCCGCACTTGTCTGTAAGCAACGTCCTTTTAGGGATGAGGATCTTGAAGGGAACATGTTTGTGATAGCAGCTTCTGATGATAGGGAAATCAATACACATGCGGCGGCGCTTAGCAGAGAGAAAAATATTCTGGTGAATGTAGTGGACGACCAGGAAGCGTGCGGATTTTTATTTCCGGCACTGGTAAAGGAAGGTAAACTGACGATTGGTATATCCACCCAGGGGGCAAGTCCGCAGGTGGCATCTGACTTAAGGAGCAGAGCGTCAAGTGAGATTCCGTGTCAGATGGAAGAAATTCTGGATTACCTTGCCCGGCTTCGGGAATATGCCAAAGAGCAAATCCCGGAAGGGGGCAGACGCTCAGCCTTCCTGAAAGAAGCAGCGAGTCTGTGCATGGAGAAGGGCAGACCTTTATCGATAGAAGAAGAAAAGCATCTTATGAGGGAAGAGGAGAGAAAGGGCAGCGTTACGCTTGTGGGAGCAGGATGCGGTCCCTTTGATCTGATAACGGTGAGAGGATTAAATGCTGTGCACAATGCGCAGGTACTGGTGTATGATGATTTGCTGGATGAAAGGCTGATAGCACATGCAGCGGAGAGCTGTGAAAAGATTTACGTGGGAAAACGCAGCGGAAAGCACAGCATGCCTCAGGAACAGATCAACGCACTGCTGATAGAAAGGGCAAAGCAGGGAAAACGTGTGGTAAGATTAAAAGGCGGTGATCCCTTTGTGTTTGGAAGGGGAGGAGAGGAAATCGAAGCGCTCAGGGCGGAAGGAATTGAAGTGGAAGAAATCCCTGGAATCACTTCTGCCATTGCGCTGCCGGCGGCGGCGGGAATTCCCGTGACACATCGCGGCTTAAGCAGGAGTTTTCATGTGATAACAGGACATACGGCAGATGAGAGAGAGAGTCTTTTAGAGGATTTGAATCTATTTGCTAATCTTAAGGGAACACTGGTCCTTTTGATGGCATTTGGGCATTTGGAAGAGATTGCGCAAGGGCTGATACAATCTGGCAGGAATCCCGAAACACCCGTTGCGGTCATTCATGGAAACTTTGAAGGAAGTCATCAGAGCGTACGGGGAAGCCTTTCGGATATTGGGGAAAAGGTCAAAGTAGCAAAATTGGAAACACCCGCTGTGATCGTGGTGGGAGAGACAGCAGGGCTTGATTTAACATAGGAAGGTTTTACTCAAAGAAATAGTAGGTTCCGTCTTCATCTTCAAATTGTTTCCATTTCGTATGAAATACTTCTTCAATGATATGCTGTTTAAGGCATTCCATGGGAGCCATGCTGGCAGCTATTTTGCGCTTCTCCATCACGACCAGATGATCTGAGATCTGAAGGGCATGATTCAGATCGTGTAAAGTCAGGATAATCGTTTTGTTCTGTTTGCGGAGGACATCCAGCAGGTTCAAAAAATCCTTCTGCGCACGCAGATCCAGATAAGTGGTAGGTTCATCCAGCACAATGACATCGCAGTTCTGGGCAAGGGTCATTGCAAAGAAAACCCTCTGCCTTGTACCACCCGAGAGGGTGTCGGCATACTGATCTGCATAGGGACTCACCTGGGTAAAATTCATAGCTTTCTGAACCAGTTCAATATCTTCCTGTGATTTCTTTCTTGCAAAGCCAAGATAGGGAAAGCGCCCATGCTCCACAAGGGTCTTTACGGGCAAAGTGGGGATGATCGTGCGCACCTGAGGGAGAAAAGAAAGCTTTCTGGCACGCTCTTTGGGGGTAAATTTAAGGAAATCCTCTCCATTCAGAAAAATATTGCCGGAGGTGACATGGGATACACCGTTAAGACATTGCAGCAGAGTCGTTTTACCGCAGCCGTTGGGACCGATAATCGTGGTAATCTTACCCTCGGGAAAAGTTAAAGAGATATCTTCCAAAATCGGCGTGTGCTGACAGGATACAGATACATGGCGATATTCAAGCATTGATTCTGCGCCCTCCTTTCTTCTTTAGCAAGAGATATAAGAAAAACGGTCCTCCGATGAAAGCCATCAAAATGCCGGCAGGAAGTTCAAAAGGAGCAAACAAAGTCCGCCCCAACAGATCGCACAAAAGCACAAAACTTCCCCCCAGAAGGGCGGAGCAGGGAAGAAGAAAGCGGGCATCATTGCCAAAAAGCTGCCTGCAGATATGAGGGACAATCAGACCTACGAAGCTGAGCAGTCCCGCATAACTGACAACACAGCCTGCCATAAGGCTGGCAAGCATAAGGAGCAGAAACCTTGTAAAGGAAACCTGTAGCCCAAGAGAACGGGCGATATCGTCGCCAAGTCCTAACAGATTTAAAGGTCTGGCAAAAAGAAGCGCCAGACAAAAAGCAGCCAGGATGCAGATGCACGGCAGCAGAAGTTTATTTAAAGTAAGACCGGATAAGGAGCCGATCATAAAGGAAGTCAGATTGATGGAAATTTCCGTATCCAGCAGTTTGAGAGTATTGATTCCGGCATTGAAAAAACTGGAAATGGTAATGCCGGCAAGAACTATCGTAGTCCGGGAACTGTCCGCCAGATAGGCCAGCAGAAATACGAAAAGCGTAGTGAAGAGAGCGCCGCAGAATGCAAAAAGCGGCAAAAGACCAGATTTTGCAGGAAACATCATCAAAGCAAGCATCACGGCGAAACCGGATCCTGAATTGACACCGATGGTGTTGGGGCTTGCCAGAGAATTGTTCATCACTCCTTGCAGGATGACACCGGCGCAGGCAAGTCCTATTCCTGCAAAGATTCCCCCCACTACCCGGGGAATGCGGACCGCCGTTATCAAAGTGTAAGCAGTAGGATTGTTGCTTTTTGAAACAAGCACCCCAAGAATCTCCGCCGGACGGATGGAAACACTTCCAAATAAGATACCTGCAAAGGCGGAAAAAAGGAGCAGAACACATAGCAGGAACAGGATAAGGAATCTGTTTTTTTGGGTGTAAATGGCTGTGGCTTTCATTTATGGTCTCCTCATAAGATGCAAAAAAGCCCTTGGAAAAATCAAGGACTTTACTTTAAAGCTGCTGACGGGAATCGGACCCGTGACCTCCGCACTACCAATGCGACGCTCTACCGACTGAGCCACAGCAGCCTGTAATGCATTATTTTGCATCACCGAACTGTATTGTACCACAGCATAAATTGCTTTGTCAACGGTAACTGGAAATTTTATCAGATAGCTGTTATAATGGAAAACATATCTGTATAAAGCAGGAAAATGAGGTGGCATATGGCGGGATTCCTGCAAAGGGCAGGAATGGGATGAGTGGTTTTCGTCTGCAGGGCAGATTCAATCGCATGGCAGGTCAGAGAACTGGAAGGAGTATCTTCAATTGATACATACCCATTTTCTGGGAACAATATTAGGGAATATTTTATATATAAAATGAAAATGGCAGGTAGAATGTTATGAAAAAATACAGTATGCTTACCGACAGTCCCGGTAAGTCTTTATTCTTTTTTGCACTTCCCATGATTTTGGGAAATCTTTTTCAACAGTTTTATTCCACAGTGGATTCGATTATAGTAGGGCAGTTTGTAGGGGAAGATGCGCTTGCAGCGGTAGGAGCATCCTACTCACTGACCACTGTATTCATTATGATTGCCATTGGAGGCGGAATCGGCGCTTCTGTGATTACATCCCAATACCTGGGGGCAGGTCTGCACAAAAAGATGAAGACTTCCGTGTATACAGCGCTCATCACCTTTTTGGCAGTAAGTATTTTGCTGGGGAGTATTGGTCTGATTTTCAGCAAAGGCATACTGACAGCGCTCAATACACCGGAGAACATTCTGTCAGATGCCATATTGTATCTGAACATTTATTTTGTGGGACTTCCCTTTCTGTTTATGTACAACATTCTGTCTTCGATTTTCAATGCATTGGGCAATTCCAAAACGCCTTTGTATTTATTGATATTTTCTTCACTGCTCAATATTGTACTTGACCTTCTGCTGGTTGGCGGAATGGGATTTGGGATTGCAGGAGCAGCGGCAGCTACCGTGTTTGCTCAAGGGCTTTCTGCGGTTATTTCCTTTTATCTTTTAATGCGGTCTCTCAAACATTATGAAACTAAGGCAGAAGACACAAAGGAGCAGATAGAAGCGCTGGAGGATGGCAGGAAAGAAAAAGAACGCAGACAGCAGCTTTACGATGTCCATATGCTTGGGAATATGATTAAAGTTGCAATTCCTTCCATGTTGCAGCAGTCGATTGTATCCATCGGTATGTTGCTGGTACAGTCCGTAGTCAATGGCTTTGGCTCCTCTGTTTTGGCGGGATATACGGCGGGAATGAGAATAGAATCCATTTGCATTGTACCAATGATTGCATCGGGAAATGCGGTCTCTACCTTTACGGCACAGAATTTAGGGGCAGGCAAGCCGGAAAGAGTGAAAAAAGGCTATCTTGCGGCAGTACGGATGGTGGCAGCCTTTGCAATCCTGATCTGCGCCATACTTTCTCTTTTCCATGAGAGCATTATACATTCTTTCTTAGATGCAGGAAGCGAGCAGGCAGCTTTTGAAACGGGCAATGCATATTTATCATTTATTGCATTCTTTTTTGTGTTTATCGGACTTAAGGCAATCACCGACGGTGTGCTTCGAGGCGCGGGAGATGTAGTGGTATTTACACTTGCAAATCTTATCAATTTGGGAATACGCGTGACGGCAGCATTTACGTTGGCACCGCTTATCGGTGTACAGGCAGTGTGGTTTGCGGTTCCCATGGGATGGGCATCTAACTATCTGATTTCCTTTATCCGCTATGTGTCCGGCAAGTGGAGCAGGAAGAAGTTGATAAAAGTAGAGGAAGAGTAGAACAGAAAATCAGGAATATAGATATAGTGATTAAAAAGGCGGTGCTCGTTTTAGGAGCACCGCCTTCTTTATAATAAGCTAATTATTTCTATTCTGTTGAAACACCATTGCTGTCATCAGGGGGCGGAGCCGGTTGTTGTCCGGCGGCAGCGGCAGCTTCGGCAGCCTGCTGCGCGAGCGCAGCCTGTGCAGCGGCGATTTCATTGCGCTGTTGCTCTATAATGCCTTCTATACCAGGTTGTGTCATGAATTCTATATTGTGAGGACAAAAGCCGGTTTGGTTTTGAGGTACGGCGACGGTAGAAGTGCTGCCGTCTTCATTGGTTACCTGCTGCATTACAGAAGAGCCCTGCTGTAAGAGCGGATGTTCAACCGGAGTGAGTTCTAATACACCGGGCACGCTAAAAGGACATTGCTCGCAGGCAGGCAGATTGGAGTACTGGCAGACCATACCTTGATAGTGCACATCGCAGCTCTCGGTAGGTACGGTTCCTTCTGCAAAATATTCTGATTTTAGGGTTCCATCGCACAGTCCGGCAATGGGAAGCTTACCGGAACGGGCACATACAGTTGCCTGCACAATACCGCTGGGCATTGGGAAGGATTCACTGGGTAAATCCTCATGTATCTTGGACATAACTGCGCGCCAAAGTTTTTTGGCAACATTTCTTTCATCTCCCTGGCGGAGTTTTGTATTATTATCATACCCTGCCCAGGTGGTGGCTGTATAGTAAGGGGTATAACCTGCAAACCAGATATCATTGTAAGCGGAGGTTGTACCGGTTTTTCCTGCAATCGACATATTGCCGAAATTGACGGAAGCGCCTGTGCCCTGTGTTACGACATCCATCATGGCATCTGTTAACAGCCATGCAGTGGTTTCTTTGATTACCTGTTTGGAATTCGGTTCCGTATTGTCCAGGATGATGTTGCCGTCATGGTCGACTACCCTTGTGTAAAGTTTAGGCTTAATGTATGTTCCGCCATTGGCAATAGCAGCGTAAGCTGCATTTAACTCTTCATTTGTGACACCGTCGGTAAGTCCGCCCAGAGCAAGAGACTGCTGTATATCAGAAAACACCTCAGTTTTGCCCTTAACAACAATTTCTTTACGATCCACAACGGTGGTAAAGCCAAAATTCTTTACATAGTCGAAGCCAAGCTGGGGGGTAATGATTGTCAGCGTCTTAACGGCAAGGATATTCATGGAATCAATGATAGCCTGACGCAGAGGATTCAGTCCTCTATATGCACTGCCCCACCAGTTGCTAACAGGCCTTCCGTCAGCATAGTTAAATGGTGCATCGTTCAGCATCGTGGCAAGTGTCAGTCCTGCACTGTCAAGGGCAGGAGCGTAAGCAGCAATGATTTTGAAGGTGGAACCCGGCTGGCGCTTAGTGTCTGTAGCACGATTTAGGGTTTTGCTTCCTTCTTTGGCGCCTCTGCCGCCGACCATGGCAACCACGTATCCGGTATGCTGGTCTTCTACAGTGATAGATACCTGCGGCTGGGGAGTCAGGGTAACGCTTTCGCTGTATACCTCATCGCCGCTTTCCACTACGGCATTCTTGTAATCCTCAATTTGTGCATAAGCATCCTCCTGTGAATTATAAATCAGATCAAAGGAAGGATTCTGCTCTCTATAATGCGCGCGAAACATTTCTGTGCTGTGGTTTTCAAATTCACCGTTCGCCTTCTGGATGGTAAGGGCATAGTTCAGATACCATCTGGTATTGGCAGGATAATTCTCTTCATTGGAAAAAACTTCATCACAGATTGCCTGAATATGAGGATCCTGGGTGGAATAAATTTTCAGACCGCCGCTGTAAAGCAGGGTGAATGCCTGAGTCTCATTATATCCGGCAGCCAGAAGATCATTCATAACATCATCGGTCAATGCGTCAACAAAATAAGAATTAACCATATCTTCTTCCACTTCTTCATTGACAAGCTGGATGCGGGAGTAAACATCGTCAGCCATGGCTTCATCGTATTCCGCCTGGGTGATATAGCCCTGTTCCAGCATATTTCCCAGAACCTTTTTACGCCTATCAGCGTTATCCTCAGGATGGGAAATTGGGTTAAATCTTGAGGGATTTTGGGTGATTCCGGCAATCACGGCACACTCGGAAAGTGTCAGGGCGTTTACCGATTTGTTGAAATAACGGCGGGAAGCCGCTTCAACACCCAATGTATTTTGTCCTAAGTTGATGGTATTCATGTAATTGAGCAAAACTTCATCCTTGGACATGGTTTTGGTCAGCTCGATGGCAAGATACTGTTCCTGAATTTTTCGCTTCATGCTGTCCGCAAACCCTTTTTCACTTGTCCAGTCAGTAAAAACGTTGTTTTTCAATAGCTGCTGTGTAATCGTACTGGCGCCTTCTGAAAAGTGAAAGCCGTGTGTAATGCCTACATAGGCTGCTCTGAAAATACCTTTGATATCAATACCATTATGTTCATAGAAACGTTCGTCCTCTATAGCAACGAATGCGTGGGCAAGATCTTCGGGAATCATGTCCTGGGTAACCGGAATTCTGTTAGAATTCTGGGCAGTCAGTTTTTGAATCTGCCTTCCTTCCAGATCATAGACAAAGGTAGAGAAACCTGTGGGGGCAACCTGCACATTTTCAATGCTGGGTGCGGTGTCAATAATACCTTTGAAAACACCAAGCCCCATGCTGAGTGCAATGATGCCTACTGCTATAATACAGAGCAGAGAGAGGTTTAGAAGTGACAAAAGTATTTTCTTTCCAATCTTTGTCGATTTTGTATGTAGGGATTTCTGCTTGGCTCGAATCCCTCTTTTGGTGTAATTCATTTATATGCCTCCGTATAGATTGAAATCAAATAAAAATCTACAATACTTAGAGTATACCAAAATGTGGAACTGAAATAAAGTTTTTTTATGGTTTATTAAGAATTATTCACATTCAGCTATAATTTTATTCCCATCTGTGATAAACTTCAAGTCATGGACAAATAAATTATAATATGAGAAAAACGAAAGAAAGGTTATAGAACATGGCAGGGAATAAGAATGAATTTCCACCATATAAAGTGGTATATCAAAAGGGATATGGAGAATATGAAGAGAAAAGATCACGGTTCATTGCCAGTGTTGCACCTGTATCCTCAGAGGAAGAGGCGGCAGCTTTTATTGAGTCCGTCAGAAAAAAATATTATGATGCCAGGCATCATTGCAGCGCATTTATAATAGGAAGAAACAGAGAACTGACAAGGTGCAGCGATGACGGAGAACCCAGCGGCACAGCGGGCAAACCGATTCTGGAGGTACTTCTTGGAGCCGGAGTGACCAATGCGGCGGCAGTGGTCACCAGATATTTTGGCGGAACCCTGCTTGGAACGGGAGGGCTGGTCAGAGCTTATACCCAGGCGGCAAAGATGGGAATAGAGAATGCCGGAATCGGCACCATGCGCTATAAAACAGAGATGACCATCGAGATGGATTATACGGATGTGGGGAAGGTGCAGTATTTCCTTGGAAATAGAAAGATAGAGATTTCACAGTCCAGATATACGGACAAGGTGGAATTTGACATCCGTATCCCGAAGGAAGAGGAGAGGGCTGTTGAAAAGGCATTGACAGAAGCAACTGCAGCAAGAGCAAAGCTTCATATTACAGGTGCAGATTATTACATGGATATAGAGGAATGATTAATAACGCATGCTTTTTTAATTGAAAAAGAAAATTTCGGCAGAGGCAAAACTCGTTGACAAAGCGAAGTCCTTGGGCTAAAGTATAAGGTGGTAAGAAATTCAAAGCATTTTCTGGAAAGGTGGTGGTTTTTATGAAAAAGAGTACAGCAGGCAGTAGTACTGATATTCCTCCTCATGAACGGAGCATAAAAATCACATATCAAGGAGAAATGCTATGGAAGAAATTAAGGATTTTGATGTAGTTAAGGAACTATTGGAAACAAAGCAGTACACCAGACTCCGTCAGAAGATGGCAGAAATGAACACAGCTGATATTGCCGTTATTATGGAGGAACTGGATGAGGAAGAACTACTGAAAATTTTTCGTATTCTACCTAAGAATATGGCGGCGGATGTATTTTCCTATCTGGAAGTAGACAATCAGCAGTTTATTATCACCAGTCTGTCGGAGAAGGATGCGGCAGGCATCATCAATAACCTGATGGCGGATGATGCGACGGATCTTTTGGAGGAAATGCCTGCAAACGTAGTAAAGAAGCTGCTTGCAAATGCAAATCCAGAGACCAGGCGTGATATCAACCACTTGCTTCGGTACCCGGAGGATTCTGCCGGAAGCATCATGACGGTAGAATATGTAGATTTAAAAGAAGACATGACGGTGGAGGATGCTGTTGCGCGCATCAGAAAAGTGGGTGTGGACAGTGAGACCATCAATATCTGTTATGTGTTAGATGCAAAAAGAACCCTGGTCGGTACAGTGGCGCTCCGCTATCTTTTGATTAGTCCGGGAGATGCCGTTATCGGGGATATTATGCATGAAAATGTTATTTTCATCAATACACTGATGGATCAGGAAGAGGTTGCAAGACAGTTCCAGAAATATGACTTTACGGCGATGCCTGTGGTTGATAATGAAAATCGTCTGGTGGGAATCATTACGGTAGATGATATCGTGGATATCCTTCAAGAAGAAGCAACGGAAGATATGGAAAAGATGGCAGCTATCGTGCCGTCGGACAAGCCATATATGAGAACGAGTGTTATTGAAACTTGGAAGAAGCGTATGCCATGGCTGCTTTTGCTGATGATTTCCGCGACCCTTACGGGAAGTGTACTTACGACCTTTGAGGATGCCCTGATGGCATATGGTGTGTTGATTGCGTACATCCCCATGTTGATGGATACGGGAGGGAACGCCGGCGGACAGGCCAGTGTGACTATCATTCGTGGTCTGTCATTAAATGAAATTGAGTTTCACGATGCATTACGTGTGTTATGGAAAGAAATTCGAGTGGCGGTGCTTTGCGGTGTCACATTGGCAGCTGCAAATTTCTGTAAGCTGCTTTTGCTGGACAGGGTAGATATTATGGTAGCGCTTGTTGTATGTCTGACATTGATTGCTGCGATCATGATTGCAAAGGCTGTGGGCTGTATGCTGCCTATGCTTGCAAAAAAGATTGGGTTTGACCCGGCTGTCATGGCGAGTCCTTTTATTACGACGATTGTGGATGTATTATCGCTTCTGGTTTATTTTCAGATTGCCACCCATCTTTTGCATATCGGATAGAAACGCTTTCAGACAGCAACGATAAATGATTTATATTTTTATTATTATATCAAAACTCCGGTCGATGCATCTTTGACCGGAGTTTTAAAATATAAGAATGATTTAATTTTGAGAGAGAGAGGCGGAACGCATGGCTGCGCGCTTTCTCATGGTAGGATCAAGAATCTTCTTGCGAATCCTAAGTGATTTTGGTGTGACTTCCAAAAGCTCATCTGTGTCGATAAATTCAAGAGCCTGTTCCAAGCTTAAGACTTTCGGAGGCGTCAGGCGGAGCGCCTCGTCGGCACTGGAGGAACGGGTGTTTGTAAGCTGTTTCTTTTTGCACACATTCAGTTCAATATCCTCGCTCTTTCCATTTTGCCCGACAATCATACCGGAGTAGACCTTTTCACCGGGACCGATGAAAAGTGTTCCTCGTTCCTGTGCATTGTACAGACCGTATGTGATTGCCTCGCCGGCTTCAAATGCGATTAGTGAGCCCTGCTTGCGATATTGGATATCACCTTTATAAGGACCATAGCCGTCAAAAACGCTGTTCATAATGCCATTTCCTTTGGTGTCTGTCATGAATTCGCCGCGATAGCCAATCAGCCCTCTGGAGGGAATGGAGAAGGTAAGGCGTGTATAACCGCCGGAGGCAGCGCCCATATTTTGCAGTTCCCCTTTCCGCTGGCTCAGTTTTTCGATGACTGAACCGGAAAATTCTTCGGGAACGTCAATGTAACAAAGTTCCATGGGTTCCAGTTTTTTTCCGTTTTCGTCTGTCTTATAGAGAACTTCTGCCTTGCTGACGGCAAATTCATAGCCTTCCCGGCGCATATTTTCAATCAGTACCGACAGATGCAGTTCCCCTCTTCCCGATACTTTAAAGGATTCAGTAGTCTCAGTTTCCTCCACGCGAAGAGAAACATCTGTATTAAGTTCGCGGAACAAGCGGTCTCTTAAATGACGGCTCGTGACATATTTGCCTTCCTGACCGGCAAGGGGAGAATCATTGACAATAAAATGCATGGCAATCGTGGGTTCCGAAATCTTCTGAAAAGGTATGGGAACAGGATTCTCGGGGGAACAAAGAGTATCACCAATATGAATGTCGGAGATACCGGAAATCGCTACAATGGAACCGATACCTGCCTGAGTGACTTCTACCTTATTTAATCCGTCAAATTCATAAAGCTTGCTTACTTTTACTTTTCTTGATTTGTCGGGATCATGGTGATTGACGATGACAACCTCCTGATTTACCTTGATGGAACCGTTGTCCACCTTGCCGACACCGATTCTTCCGACGTATTCATTATAATCTATGGTACTGATCAGCACCTGTGTGCCTGCCTCCGGGTCTCCCTCGGGCGCCGGAATGTAGTCCAGAATCGTCTCAAACAGCGGAACCATATTGGTGCCGGGTTCATTTACATCGAGGGTAGCAGTACCGGTCTTGGCGGAAGCAAATACGAAGGGGCAGTCAAGCTGTGCCTCATCTGCATCCAGTTCAAGAAAGAGTTCCAACACCTCATCAACAACTTCATCAGGACGGGCTTCCGGTCTGTCAATTTTGTTTACGCATACAATAACAGGCAGCTTAAGTTCAAGTGCTTTCCTTAATACAAATTTAGTCTGAGGCATAGCGCCTTCAAAAGCATCCACCACCAGAATGACCCCGTTTACCATCTTAAGGACTCGTTCCACTTCGCCGCCGAAATCAGCATGTCCGGGGGTGTCGATGATATTAATCTTGGTATCCTTATAGGTTACGGCAGTATTCTTTGAAAGAATCGTAATCCCTCGTTCGCGTTCAATGTCATTAGAATCCATGACACGTTCCGCTACTTCCTGGTTTTCACGAAAAACACCGCTTTGCTTAAGAAGCTCGTCAACCAGAGTCGTTTTCCCATGATCGACATGGGCAATGATTGCTATATTTCTCACATCTTCTCGTTTCTGATTCATTATTTTACTCCTCATATTGTCCTTATCACATTTCAAACCGTTTCAGTATAGCACCACCGCTTAGACTTGTAAATATGAAAATCGCCAGATCAGCTTTGAAAGGTAAATTCCGTTATAGCCTGCCTGGGAACCTCAAATTTTCCG
>CAYOED010000061.1:0-20966 GCA_964402925.1 uncultured Lachnospiraceae bacterium
AAGAGGCTTATTTTCAGCAGTATTAGTGCGAATTATTTTTACCTTTCACGGCTGTCGCCAGATGTAAACCTTTGCTCCCACATTAAATTATGTTTCAGGGGGGTGACCAGTGGGACGCTCTGAGAGGATAAATAGTTGGGCGTCGCCGCGCTCCCACTCTACAAAAACACAGCAGACACTAGGCTTGGCAAAAAACTGTTTCGGAACCTATGTACAGTGGTAAGAAGGATTAGGCAGCCCTTGTTTGGTGATCGGCGTCGGACGCAAACGGCATATTGACCCATCCATGGGTCAAATTATGCCTTCGTCGGACGTCCTGTCCGCCGATTGCTGTGTACCTAAAGGGCTGCCAAATCCTTCTAATCACTTCCCATAAGGTCCCGGCACAGTTTTTTGCCAGACCTAGTTTCTGCCGTGTTTATGTAGAGCGGGAGCGCGGCGACGCCCAACTATTTATCCTCTCAGAGCTGTGCTATGGCAGCCTAATGAAAAACAGTAAATATAATGCTGCTTTACAGACTGCCAATAACGTAGCACCGGATAGGTAAATATTCCATAAGGAGTCCCTGTAAAAACGTCAGCGCTTGGCGAGGTTCCTCACGAGCCTAGCGTCTGTTACGTTTTTAAGGAGCGAGAGCGCGACGACGTTGGCATATTTACCTATCCGGTGCGGACTATTGGTTAACCCCTGAAAAGTAGTAGGGGATATTTGTCGAAACATGCGGTAAATAACAGTTCTCATTTTGGTATTTTCTCATATATATAGTAATACATGACAGGAAAAAATTCTTAAAGTGTAAGAAGGGAGAACTAAAATGACAGATAAGGTAATTGAAAACAACCAGGTGGTAATCATGGGGGAAGTTGTCAGTGATTTTGTATTCAGCCATGAAATTTTCGGGGAAGGCTTTTATATGGTAGATGTAAATGTACCAAGGTTAAGTGATTCCAGTGATATAATTCCATTGATGGTATCTGAACGCCTGATTGATGTGGAGGAGGATTATAAGGGACTGGATATTATGGTCCAGGGGCAGTTCCGTTCTTATAACCGCCACGAGGAACGCAAGAACAGACTGGTGCTTTCTGTATTTGCAAGGGAAATTGAATTTGTGGATGAAACGCCGGAGAGTTCTAAGACCAATCAGATTTACCTGGATGGTTATATCTGTAAAGAGCCGATTTACCGAAAAACACCTCTTGGGAGGGAAATTGCTGATTTACTGCTTGCTGTAAACAGACCGTACGGGAAGAGCGATTATATTCCCTGTATCTGCTGGGGGAGAAATGCAAGATTTGCAAGTAACTTTTCAGTGGGAACAAGATGCGAGATCTGGGGAAGGATCCAGAGCAGGGAATATATGAAGAGATTGTCGGATGAGGATGCAGAAAAAAGAATTGCATATGAAGTCTCTGTCAGCAAACTGGAGTTGGTTGAAGAATAAAGAATTCGCAGTCAGCGGATCAATGTTGATTTTTGTATACTTCTGTGATATGATTGCAATAACTTTTGGCAAATATTCATATGAGGTGTATATTTATGAGACAGGGATCGGTACATATATACAGTGGAGATGGACATGGAAAGTCGCCGGCAGCATTAGGAAAAGCAGTGATGACGGCAGCGTCAGGAAAAAGTGTTGTGATTATTCAGTTCCTCAAGGGAAAGGGACTCGCAGATACAGAATTTTTATACAGGCTTGAACCTGAAATCAAAATTTTCCGTTTTGAAAAATCAGATGTGAATTTTTTTGAACTCTCCGAAGAAAAGAAGACGGAAGAAATCATTAACATCAGAAACGGAATTAATTTTGCAAAGAAGGTTCTGGCGACCGGAGAGTGTGATCTGCTGATTCTTGATGAGATTCTGGGTCTTATTGACAATGATATCATCACGGTAGACGATCTTAAAAATGTGCTTGGCGTAAGAGATGAAGAAACAGACGTCATTTTGACAGGTATTTCTTTGAATGACGAAATCTGCATGCTGGCAGATGAAGTTTCAAAGATTGAAACGATAAAGTATGGTCAGTAGCATTTTTTAGCATTTTTTGCATGGTTATGAGCATAAAATCATAGCATCTGTGCGTTGACAGTAATTGCACATGGTGCTATGATATTTTTATCATATGGAAATTACATAGAACTTAGAGGTAGAGGTTGCGTGTTTTATGAGTAATTTTTTGGATGTGACAGGCACAGGAGAAGAAAAATGAAAGGAAAATACGCCGAAAGAATTTGAATTTCCTGGAATCAGATTCTTGGGCATGCAGTGAAGAACTGCATGACTGTCATCAGCAATTGATGGGGCGCTATCCGATGAAGAGGTATCTGGAGTAGTCGGTGCGCAGTAAAGTGCACCGATTTTTTTAAAGGAGGAGAAGATATGGCAATTTTTACAGGCGCAGGTGTCGCAATCGTTACACCTTTTAAAGCAAATGGAGAAGTAAATTATGAAAAGTTTGCGGAACTGATTGAAGATCAGATTGCAGGAGGAACAGATGCAATCATTGTATGCGGAACCACAGGAGAGTCATCTACACTGACTCATGAGGAGCATCTTGATGTAATCAAATATTGTGTGGAGAAGGTTGCAGGGCGTATTCCTGTAATTGCAGGAACCGGCTCAAACTGTACGGAAACGGCAGTATATCTTTCTACGGAAGCTGAAAAGTATGGGGTAGACGGACTGCTTCTGGTTTCACCTTATTATAACAAAGCCACCCAGAACGGACTTTATTTGCACTACAAGAGGATTGCGGATTCGGTGAAGATTCCCTGCATCCTTTATAATGTACCCAGCCGTACAGGCTGTAATATTGCCCCGGAGACGGTGGTAAGGCTCTGCACGGACGTTGAAAATATTGTGGGCGTGAAGGAAGCCAGCGGAAATATCAGTCAGATTGTCAAGCTGATGTCTCTTGCCGATGGCAAGGTGGATTTATACTCCGGAAATGACGATCAGATTGTACCGCTCCTTGCCTTAGGCGGAAAAGGTGTTATTTCGGTGCTTTCCAACGTGGCACCCAGACAGACCCATGATATCTGTGCGAAATTTTTTGAAGGTGATATTGAGGGGAGCTGCAAAGAGCAGTTCCGTGCGATTCCTCTCTGCAATGCCCTGTTTTGCGAGGTAAACCCTATTCCTGTGAAGAAGGCCTTGAATCTGATGGGAAAAGAAGCCGGATCACTGCGTCCTCCGCTCACGGATATGGAAGAAGAAAATGCAGCAAAGCTTGAAAAAGCAATGAAGGAATACGGGATTTTGTAAAAGAGAGAAGTAGGAGGCTGTTTTATGACAAGTGTAATCATGCATGGATGCAACGGGAAAATGGGGCAGACCATTGCCGGACTGATTGCCGGCGATGAGGAAATCACGCTGGCAGCGGGAGTGGATGCTTTTGATGAAGGAAAGAATCCTTTTCCCGTTTTTAAGAATATTAGCGAGTGTACCGCGAAGGCAGACGTAATCATTGATTTCAGTGCGGCGCCTGCAGTGGATGGTCTTTTGGATTATTGTGTAAAGGAACAGATTCCCTGTGTCCTTTGTACCACAGGTTTAAGTGAAGAGCAGCTTGAAAAGGTGGAGGAAGCATCAAAGAAGGTAGCGATCTTAAAGTCTGCCAATATGTCTTTGGGAATCAATATGTTGCTGAAACTCCTTAAGGAAGCCGCCGCTGTTTTGGAACCGGCAGGGTTTGATATTGAAATTGTGGAAAAGCATCATAAACTGAAAGTCGATGCGCCCAGCGGAACGGCTCTGGCACTGGGGGATTCTATTAATGAAGTACTTCATAATGAATATGAATATGTGTATGACAGAAGCACAAGGAGGGAGAAGCGTCCCAAAAAAGAGATTGGCTTTTCTGCTGTACGAGGCGGAACAATTGTGGGAGATCATGATGTGATCTTTGCAGGGGCTGACGAGGTAATCACTTTTTCTCATACTGCATATTCCAAAGCGGTTTTCGGCAAGGGAGCAATTCAGGCTGCTAAGTTTCTGAAGGGCAGACCGGCAGGTCTTTATGATATGAGCCATGTGATAGGGTAACATGCATAAATGCAACATGCATAAATGCAACATGCATAAATGCAATATGCATAAATGCATAAGACTGAGCAGAGCGAAAGGTGAAGAATTGTGATGAATGAACTTCAGCAAATGGAATTAAAGTATTTAAAGAGTCTGGCGAATCAATATCCGAATATTGCGGCAGCATCAACGGAGATCATTAATCTGCAGGCAATCTTAAATCTGCCTAAAGGGACAGAGCATTTTATGACAGATATCCATGGGGAGTATGAGCAGTTCAATCATGTGCTGAAAAATGGTTCCGGTGCGGTGCGCCGTCAGATTGATGAAGAGTTCGGAAATACCTTGAGCAGCAGGGATAAAAAGTCGCTGGCAACATTGATTTATTATCCCAAAGAAAAACTTGATATTATAGCCCGTGAGGAAGAAAATATTGAGGACTGGTATAAGATTACATTGCATCGGCTGGTGCAGATTACCAAGAGGGTAGCGTCCAAGTATACCCGCTCAAAGGTGCGCAAGGCGCTGCCGAAAGATTTTTCTTATATTATTGAAGAATTAATCACAGAGAAATCGGATATTTCTGATAAAGAAGGCTATTATAATGAAATTATTCACACAATCATACGGATTGGAAGAGCGCCGGATTTCATTGAGGCATTAAGCAATTTGATTCAGCGGCTGGTTATCGATCACCTGCATATTGTAGGGGATATTTACGACAGAGGTCCCGGTCCGCATGTTATTATGGACACGCTGATGAATTATCACTCAGTGGATATTCAGTGGGGAAACCATGATATCCTATGGATGGGAGCAGCCTGCGGGCATCTGGCCTGTATCGCTACAGTCATCAGGATTGCGGTCAGATATGGGAGTCTTGATACCATCGAAGAGGGCTATGGCATTAATCTGATTCCCCTTGCGACTTTTGCCCTGGAGACGTATCAGGATGTGAATTGTGACGCTTTTACCATCAAATATAATACCGACTATAATACCAAAGATTTGAGCCTGGACATGAAGATCCATAAGGCGATTGCAATCATGCAGTTAAAGTTGGAAGGGCAGATCATTAAAAAGCGTCCTAAATTTGAGATGGATGACAGACTGCTCCTTGATAAAATTGATTATGAAAAAAAGACGGTGATTGCTTACGGAAAAGAATATCCTATGAAAGATACCGATTTCCCGACAGTGGATCCGACAGATCCTTATAATCTGACACCTGATGAAGAGCAGGTGATGGCAAGACTCCAGCAGGCATTTTTAAAGTGTGAGAAGCTTCAGCGTCATGTGCGTTTTCTCTATTCCAATGGCGGGCTTTATAAGATCCACAATTCAAATCTTCTTTATCATGGCTGTGTTCCGCTTGATGATGAGGGGAATTTCAAATCAGTAAATGTGGATGGAAGGAAATACAGGGGAAGAGCGCTGTATGATGTTCTGGATAATTATGCCAGAAAAGGTTATTATGCCCAAAATGACCCGGTGGGTATGCGAAAGGCACAGGATTATATCTGGTATACTTGGGCGGGTCCTAATTCACCGGTATTCGGCAAGGATAAGATGACCACCTTTGAGAGATATTTTATAGAAGATAAGGAAGCGCATAAGGAAACAAAGAACAGTTATTATTCCATGCTGGATGATGAGGATATTTTAAACCGTATTTTGAAAGAATTTGGATTGGATACAAAAAAATCCCATATCATCAATGGGCATGTACCTGTGGAGCTGAAAAAAGGTGAGACGCCCATCAAATGTGATGGGAAGCTGCTGATTATTGACGGCGGATTTTCCAAGGCATATCAAAGTAAGACGGGGATTGCAGGTTATACACTGGTAGCAAATTCCCATGGTATGCGTCTTGTTGCTCATGAGCCTTTTGAATCCATGGAGGCGGCGATATTGCATGAGTCAGATATTTTTTCGGATTCAACGATAGTCGAGATTTCGCCAATCAGAATCAGGGTTGCCGATACCGATATCGGTACAGAATTGAAGGAAAGCATCAAACAGCTTGAACAGCTTCTTCAGGCATATAGGGACGGCACGATTGTTGAAAAATAACTTTTTTAAAAGTATTTAAAAAGGAGGTCAGTCATAAATGGCTGTACCTCCTCTTTGTAATTCAAAGTGTTTATGCGGGGTTATTTTTTGGCTGTAGTTGTATTGGTGCCATTGTTTGTATTGCTGTCGGCATTGCCGTTGGTATTGTTACCATCAGTGTTCGTCTGATCATCCCCGTTTCCTACCAGATCATCTGTAAGGTTTGAGACTCCGTCAGTAATGTCATCTACAACATCACCGACCGCATTGCCGGCATCATCCAGAATGGAATCTCCATCTTGATTTGTAGAGTTTCCATTGGTATCTGCATTTATACCTGTTCCGCCGTTTGCGGCATTGCTGCCGGCATCATTAGCGGCATTGTCTCCTGTAAGATTGCCGCCTGCATTATCTGTAGCAGTATTGTTGCCAGCAGAGCCGGTGAGTGTATTATCTCCGGCTGTATTGTTTTCTGTAGTGTTTGTGTTGGTATTTCCAGCCATGTCATCTGCATTATTCTTTTTGTCGGTTCCGCAGGCCGTAAAAATACAAAGCATTGCAAGGACAAGAGATACCGAAATCAGTTTTCTCATTTTTTTCATAATTTCCTCCATTCTGAAGCATTTCACGTTGAATAAACTGCTGCATGGCAGTTCGTCCATCCTGACTTCCTTCTATAAGAACTGCATGATTGTCAGTTCTTATGATATTATGTGCAGGGAAAATGAAAATATACTTGAAGAAATTTGAAAGAAACTTTCTGGAAAAAGCAGAAATGTGGTATACTTGAAAAAATTAATGCAATTCTATAAAAATATAAAGAAATGATAAAAAGATTGGTAATAAAGCACCGCAGATGCGGCACGCAGGGGGATAAATGAAATTCAGACCATGTATCGACATCCATAACGGCACAGTAAAGCAGATCGTCGGCGGCAGCCTTAAGGATCAGGGAGATTCGGCGGCAGAAAATTTCGTGGCGCAGCAGGATGCTGCATTTTTTGCGCAGCTTTATAAGGAGAAGGAATTAAAGGGCGGACATGTTATACTGCTGAATCCTTCTTCCAGTGAATATTATGAGAAGACGAAAGCGCAGGCATTAGAAGCGTTGCATGCTTATCCCGGAGGGCTTCAGGTGGGAGGCGGCATCAATCCTTTTAATGCAGAAGCGTTTTTGAAGGCAGGAGCTTCCCATGTGATTGTTACTTCCTATGTTTTCAGAGACGGTCAGTTTAGGAGGGATAGATTAAAAGAGTTGCTTTCGGCAGTAGGCAGAGAGCATCTTGTGCTTGACTTAAGCTGCCGGAAAAGGGAGGGGGCATATTTTATTGTTACTGACAGGTGGCAGAAATATACGGATGTGGAGTTAAATTCTGATACAATAGAAGAATTTTCCGAAAGCTGTGCTGAGTTTTTGATCCATGCAGTGGACGTGGAGGGTAAGGCACAGGGAATAGAGGAGGAACTGGCGGCTATGCTTGGTGAGGAGTGTAGGATTCCGTCCACCTATGCAGGCGGTGTTCATGATTTTGAAGATCTTCAGAAATTGAAAGAGCTTGGAAAAGGGAAAATAGATGTTACTATTGGCAGCGCATTGGATTTGTTCGGCGGCAGTATGAAGTTTGAAGATGTGCTTACCTATATAAAAAAATAACCTATCTCATTGCGAGATAGGTTATTTCCTTAATCCGATAAAACAATATTGCAAATTCAAAATAAAATGAAACATTTATATTTAAGAACAGGCACATTGTGTTACTGATTAATATGCTATAAATAGTCTGCGCTAATTATAACTTTGTTACGTTTACAGCCTGAGGTCCTTTTTCGCCGTTTACTACATCGAATTCAACGGAAGCGCCTTCTTCAAGAGACTTGAAACCTTCCATGTTAAGTCCTGAGTAGTGTACGAATACATCATTTCCAGACTCATCAGAGATGAAACCGTAACCTTTTTGGTTGTTAAACCATTTTACTGTACCTTTGTTCATTATAGATACCTCCAAAAAATAAATAGTTGTGCAAACATATGATGATGTAATACAATTTGCAACACAATTAGAATAGCACAGTTATTCTAAAAAGTAAAGAAAATAATGGAATTTTCGTAAATTTTAGGAATTACCAGAAATTGTAAATAAAGTTGCGCTAATTTGTTACATGTGTTAAAATAAAAATAATTGACCGGAGGTGACAAGTAAATTATGGAGCAGCATTCTAAAAGAAAAAGTAAGTATGCGCTGATTTGGGTACATGAAAAAGACGATGGCACCATAAAGAAGCATACAATAAGTTCCGCCGTAGTTGAAGTAACAGCCGCCGTACTTTTTGTGCTGGTTGTGGCAATCATATGTAAGTTTGTTTATGACTCGATCACAATTAAGGACGCAAGAAAAGAAATTGTAAGCCAGATTGTCACGATTAATAATCTGACAGATGAAAACGAGGCGTTAAGCGTAGAAAATTCCACGCTTTCGAGTAAGGTAGCGGTCTTAAGTGAAACCGTCACAAAGAAAACTGAGGTTGAAGATGCTATTTCCCAGGAAACTGTCGAAAATGCCATGCCCAAAGGTTTTCCTTTAAGCGGTTCCGCTACAATGAAGGAAGCAGAGGAAGGGGATCCTATGTTGATTTTTACGGCAGCAAATAGTGTCAATGTGATTACTTCGGGCACAGGGACGGTAGTCAGCGTAGATGCGGATGAGGTTTATGGAACCAGAATCGTAATCGATCATGGCAATGGATACCAGTCTGTTTACCGCAATGGCGGGGCAGCGTTGGTTAAGAATGGAGAAACCTTGGGA
Source organism: uncultured Lachnospiraceae bacterium (assembly GCA_964402925.1). GTDB lineage: Bacteria > Bacillota > Clostridia > Lachnospirales > Lachnospiraceae > Suilimivivens. Next base: position 8,890 of record CAYOED010000061.1, read on the forward strand.
AAAGGTTATATCCTATTTTCGGTGAAGGATGATAATCAGGAACTTGGCTATCAGATCATACAGAATGATGAATATATTGACCCAATGATATTAATTGATATAAACGGATAATCATTTGTGATTATCCGTTTGATTTTATTCTATTAAATACCAGATCATAACCGTCATTTCCATAATTCAGAGAACGGTTCACACGGCTTATTGTTGCTGTGGAAGCACCGGTTTTTTCCGCTATTTCAAGATAGGTCTTACGTTCTTTGAGCATAGCGGCCACTTCATAACGCTGGGAAAGAGACAGAAGTTCGTTGACTGTACAGAGATCTTCAAAAAAGTCATAGCATTCTTCTTTACTTTTTAAACATAAAACAGCCTCAAATAAATGATCTACGGCGGCTGTCTGTATTTTCTTGTTCATATTGTAAATCCTCCCATGGCATATTCGCACAGTAGAATTTTAACATATTAAAGTCCTAAAGTAAAGCTGTCTATCATTTTTTCTATCAGCAGCTTCTTCACATAAACATCATAGCTGAGCATAGAGATAAAGGAAAAAAGCTGAAGCATTTCGCGGTCTTCTTCCGGGGCGTCCTTAAAGGTATTATGGGAAAGATCAAATTTCTTGATAATATTTTCCTGCAGATCAGCAATTGCATCTTTTTCAAGGCTGAATACCTCTTCATAAATGGCTCCAAGATCCATCTCTTTGCTGGTATGGAAATATTTTTCTGTAATAGGTTTTAAGAGAGTCTGAATATCACTGATTGAAAGTATTCCTTTATAATAGTAAATAAATATGAGCAGCAGGATATGTTCCTTGCTGTATTTTTTCTTTACCGGAGGAGGAAGAAGGTCGTTTTTGGCATAATTGTTAATCATGGTCTTGGTCAATATCTTATCTTCTTCTGGGTTCCGCGTAGAACTCCGCAGTTTGCTTTCCATAAAAGTTGTAACTTGATCCATATATAAATCAATATTGGGGATATCTTCCAGATCTATGTGCTGTATTCTTCCCAGACTTTCTATGATACTGTTTATTAAATCTTCTCGGTCGATTGTCATGTAAATCCTGCCTCGCTTATGACTGTTAAAATTAGGGGTATAACCCGCCTAATAAGTTACAATCTCTATTATATAGTATTTAAAACCACATGACAAGTTTCATGTTTATAAAATTATGAATATTTCAGAGCGGACCGCAATGGCGTTTAGATAATGGGCAGTGTTGGTGGGACAGGTGTTCTTTGGCGCTTAGGATGGAGGCAGGGGCGGACGGCATGTGCGGAGGGGCAGCGGTTTGCTTTTGGTTTCAGGTCTAGTCTTCAAATCGGATTTCACTAACGGAATGGATATATTTTTTTCAAGCCGGACGGGTCGGAGCCAGACGGCATCCTGCCTTGTGGCTCCTAGTCCCGCCATCCGTGGCGGGACTCCCCTGATATTCTTCCATTCCGTAAGTGAAATTACCGATTTTTCGCCATAGCCCTGAAACCAAAAGCATCCCGCTGCCCCTCCGCACATGCCGTCCGCCCCTGCCCCCATCCTAAGCGCCGCAGAACACCTGTCCCACCAACACTCCCCATTATCTAAACGCCATTGCTCCATACCTCCAATCCCAACCCCAGTACTATAAAATACCACAAAATAACACTCTCCATCCAGTCCTATACTGGAATGAAAAAATAGCCCCGCGCCACACTTTTTTATACTTGTACCAGCAACGTAGCACAGGAGAGAGCAATATTCCATAAGGAGTCCCTGTAAAAACGTCAGCGCTTGGCGAGGTTCTTTCGAGCCTAGCGCCTGCTACGTTTTTACGGAGCGAGAGCGCGACGACGTTGGAATATTGCTCTCTCCTGTGCGGACTACTCCCAAAAAAATTAAAAAATTGAAGACATTTGAAATGCAGGTTCGTTATAATGGGTGAAAGAAAGCAGGAAGTGAGGTGGGAAAAATAAGTACGATGGAAAAGGAAGCAGTCTGTACGGAAAGCAGGCTTGCCGAGTTGCTGGATACATATGATAAACTTGTTTTTTCCATCTGTTATAAGCTGACCGGCGATTATTTTACGGCAGAGGATCTGACTCAGGAGACATTTTTATCGGCATTTCAAAAATATGATACTTTTAATGGTGAAAATGAAAAAGCGTGGATATGCAGGATTGCTACAAATAAGAGCATCGATTATTTGAGGAGTGCAAGCCGCAGGAATGTGCCTGTAGAGGATACCTTTTTTGAATTTGCCGCGGAGCAACGGGGTTCCCCGGAGGAAATATGCATAGAAGAGGAGATCAAAAATCAATTAGCGCAAAGGTGTGAAGCGTTAAAGCCGCCTTATAATGAAGTGGCGAGGGCATATTATCTGGAAGAGCAAAGCCCGAAGGAAATAGCGGCAAGGCAGGGCAAAAGTATTAAGACTGTTCAGACCCAGATTTATCGGGCAAAGCAGATGCTTAAGAAGATTTACGGAAAGGAGGAACCGGCATGAGCAAATACCCGACAGATGAGGAATTAGAGCTCTTTATCAATCAGATGGAGCAGCAGGAACTTTATGCGCCGAAGCATATGAAAGAGCAGATTTTAAGCCAGGCATTTCCAAAACAAACCGTGGAGGTGCTGCCAAGTTCTGGGAGCAGCAGGGGATCGCTTCAGCTCCTTTCATATCGTCTTAAAATTATAGCCGGAATGGCAGCGGCAATTTTTATGCTGTTTCTGCTTCCCTCGCTTGGAATGGACAGTGAATACAGAATGGAAAAGGAAGCGGAAGGCTGGGAAAAGAAAGAGGAAGCGGCATGGACACAGGAGCAGGAGGAAATGAACGCAAATGATGTATTGAATGAAGATGCGCGGCAGGCGGAGCATCGCTTAAATGACTGGTTTGATCAGATAAGCAATCTGAAGATAGAAAGCTTGTTTAAAATGAGAAATGGAGGAAATTTAAATGAAAACTAAGAAAAAGAACAGATTTTTGACCTTTTGGGTGTCATGTATACCAGGGGCAGGCGAAATGTATATGGGATTTATGAAGATGGGATTAAGTATGATGCTGATGTTCGCATTTACGATTCTCATTGCAGTATGGACGAATCAGGGAGCGATTGCATGTTTTTGCGTAGTAGAGTGGTTTTACTGCTTTTTCTATGCAAATCATCTGGCCAGCCTGAATGATGAAGAGTTTGGGAAGGTGAAGGATGAGTATCTTTTTGGCTTGGATGCCTTTCCCGGTACAAAGAATTTTGTGGAAAGATATCGCAAATGGGTTGCCTGGGGATTGATTCTGATTGGAATCAGCTTTTTATGGAATACCATGACAGAGTTTGTATACAGAATACTGCCGGAAGAGTACCGTTTTATATATAGAATCATGTGGCGGATAGGTGATTTCATTCCAAGCATATTGATTAGCTGCGGAATCATTTTCCTGGGAGTAAAGCTGCTTGGCGGGAAAAAGATGGAAGTGGCAGAAGAAGAAAGAACGATAGAAGGAAAAGTGTCAGGTGGAGAGGGCAGGGATAATCAGCAGTAGGAAAGGCATGGGTGAAATAATGGAGAAGCAGACGATTAGAATACGCAGAGTAGGCTCGGTCACCTTTGGCATGATATTGATTGTTACAGGAATATTGTTCCTTGTTCACTTGTTCCTGCCAAGATTAGATTACAGAATGATTTTTAGGTTTTGGCCGGTTATTTTGATTACGCTGGGGATAGAGGTGCTTTTGGGCAGCAGGCAGAAAACTTATGAGGTATGGAACGAAAAAGGGCAGATATTAGAGCAGAGCAAAGTGGTCTATGATGTGCCGGCGATCCTTCTCACCATGGTACTGACCGGATTTTCAATGTTCATGGGAATGATTGACTGGGCAATCATGCATTCACAAAATTTCTATTTTTAAATTGCATAGAGGTAAGCATTAAAGAATCCTGGAGACAGGGTTCTTTTTTATTACAAAAAAGTTTAGACTGGAATAAGTTATGATGTTATAATAGAACATATTGATAATAGGCAGAGTTTTTAACTTTGGGAAAGGATGGGGAATGAAAAAAAGAATTATAGCAGGTTTAATGGGATTATGTATGATGATTCTGGCGGTATTTGCAAGTTTTATACCGGAGACGGACATCTATGCGGCAGGCAAAACTTTGATTATTCATTACGGCGGCCGGAGTGATGGAAACTATGACGGTTGGAATCTATGGATCTGGGAAGAAGGAAAGGATGGACAGCAGGTCTCTTTTACAGGGACGGATTCTTTTGGACAGGTAGCTGTTTATCAAAGTAATGATTCACCTTCCAAAATCGGTTTTATTATCCGTCTGAACGAATGGGTGGAAAAGGATGTGGAGGATGACCGATATGTCTCGATGGATCAAGATGTGGTTGAAATCTGGGTGACGAGCGGAGAGGCAGAGTTTTTGACGCAGGCGCCGGAAGGTGCGGAAAGTTATGACTTTGCAGCGGTAGAGGAAGCCCGGACAAAGCTTTATGAGCAAGAGGAAGCAATCAAGCTTAATGTACATTATTATAATTACGAAGAAAGCTATTCGGGTGATGCTGTTGAAGCTTTTGCATGGACAGGAGAGGAGGCGGGCGGCTCTTATCCTTATGTGGAAACAGATGATTTCGGAGCAGTCTTTCATGTGGGGCTTATGCCGGATGAAGGTGTGGATACAGCGGGACTGCGGATCATACAAAGCGGTGTGGACGATGCGGTTTCGGCAAGAATGGTGGATTTGAGTAAGGCACAGGACAATATCCTCGACGTTTATACGGTAGAAGGGAATCCCACGGTCTGGTACAGTAAGGAAGAGGTAAATTATAATCCGGTCATTGCAGATGCTTATTTTGGAGAGACCACGAGTAAACAGATTATATTTACTCTTTCCCAGCCCATTGACACGGCAGATGAGTCGGAAGGAAGTAAGTTTACGGTAACGGATGAAAGCGGCACGAGTTATCCAATTGTAAAGGTATGGTCAGAAAATCCAAAGGTAGAAAAAACGGCATACCTGATTATGAAAGAACCGCTTGATTTGTCAAAGAGTTATACAATTGTAAGAGAGGATTATGAAGGGTGTCAGGTATCTATGAGGAAGGTGATAGGCTCTACATATTTTGACGAAGCATTTGCTTATGAGGGAGATGATCTGGGCGCAGCATATGCGAAGGAAAGTACGAAATTCAAGGTATGGGCACCCACAGCGTCTGAAGTTTCGTTAAACCTTTATGAAGAGGGGGATGGAGATAATCTGTTGGAATCCATTCCGATGCAGGCAGGCGAAAGAGGTACATGGGTTTGTGAAAAACAAGGTGACTTAAACGGAACCTACTATACATACTCTGTGAAAATTGGAGATACAGTAAACGAAGCAGTGGATTTATATGCGAGAAGTACCGGAGTAAATGGCAACAGAGGAATGATTCTGGATCTGGATGCAACAGACCCGGAGGGATTTGAAAACGATGTGCGTCCAGAATTTGTTAATGCAACAGACGCGGTTATCTATGAACTTCATATCAGGGATTTATCATCCGATCCTTCTTCGGGAATTCAGAATACAGGAAAGTTTCTGGGACTTACGGAAAAAGGAACGGTTAACAGTGAAGGCTTGGCAACGGGACTTGATCATATGAAGGATCTGGGAATCACCCATGTGCAGATTCTTCCAAGCTATGATTATGCTACAGTGGACGAGAGCAAGCTTGACCAGGCTCAGTTTAACTGGGGATATGATCCGAAGAATTATAATGTTCCGGAAGGCTCTTACAGTACGGATCCATATCATGGTGAAGTGCGGGTAAAGGAAATGAAGCAGATGGTACAGACGCTGCATGAAAACGACATACGCGTCATCATGGATGTGGTATATAATCATACCTTTAATACCGAAGAATCATGGTTTCAGAAAACAGTTCCGGATTATTATTACCGCAAAAACGGAGATGCATATTCTAACGCGTCAGGCTGTGGAAATGAGACTGCTTCTGAGCGTGCTATGATGCGTAAATATATGATAGATTCTGTTGTTTATTGGGCAGAAGAATACCATATTGATGGATTCCGTTTTGACCTTATGGGTGTGCATGACACGGAAACCATGATGGCAATCAGAGAGGCGCTGGATAAAGTAGACCCTTCCATTATGATGTATGGCGAAGGATGGACCAGTGGGGACGCAGCAATAGAATCATCCCTGCAGGCAACGAAAAATCATACCTACCAGATGGACAGGGTAGGCGCTTTTAGTGATGATATCCGTGACGGAATCAGAGGTAATGTATTTGACGCTTTAGATACCGGATTTGTAAGCGGAAAAGAAGGGCTGGAGGAAAGAATCAAATTTGGCGTGGTGGGCGCTACAGAAAACGAGCAGATCAATATATTTGCAAACGAAGGCAGCTCTAATTTCTGGTCGGGCCAGCCGGGGCAGAGCATCAACTATGCATCCTGTCATGATAATCTGACGCTTTGGGATAAGCTGATGGTCGCCAACGAAGATGCAAGCGAAGAAGACCGGATTAAAATGAATAAACTATCTAGTGCGATTGTCTTTACATCACAGGGAGTTCCCTTCTTCCTGGCAGGGGAAGAAATGCTCCGCACAAAGCCTTCCCAGACCACAGAAGGAGGAGTGGATGAGAACAGCTATTGTTCGCCGGATGCTACAAACAGTTTGAAATGGGACAACAAAGGAAATGTGCTTGATGTTTATGAATATTATAAAGGTTTGATTGCATTCCGCAAGGCACATGGAGCGCTTCGCATGACCACGGCGGAAGAGATTCAGAATAATCTTACTTTCATAGACGGGCTGGGGGCGAATGTAGTAGCGTATACCATTGAAAACAGTCCGAACCAAGAGATCGCTGAAGAAATTTTTGTAGTTTATAACGGAAATAAGGATGGAGTCACCGTTTCTCTTCCCGAAGGAGAATGGGAGATTTATATAAATGGTGAAAAAGCAGGGTGTGAGGTACTTGGCACTGTAAGCGGAACCGTAGAAGTGGAGGGAATATCCGCTATGGTACTGACGAAGGGGACTTCGGGATATTCCGAAGCAGATAGTAATGCATCACAGACGGATGGAAAGGAAAGCGGAACATCAGCTTCTGCACTGGGCAGTATTTTGCTGGGCTTAGGAGGAATCTGCATAGCGGCAGCGGGCCTGGTTTATTTCAGAAAGAAAAGAAAATCATAATAAGTGGCGGCGGTTTTAAAACCGCCGTTATTTATTATGATTGACCTTTCCGCTGCGTCAAGGTGTATGGTAAAGAAAAAGGAGGAATACGGGAATGAAGTACACGGCAGGAGAATTGGCAAAAAAATGCGGCGTATCGGCAAGGACAGTACGGTTTTATGATGAAAAGGAGATTTTGATTCCAAGCGGATATTCGGAATCAGGCTATCGGCTTTATGATGATGAAAGCGCAGAGCGCCTTCAAAAAATCGTCATGCTCAGATTCTTGGATTTTTCAATTGACCAGATAAGTGAAATGATGAAGGAAGAAAATTTCAATGTCAGAGAATCATTGCATGAGCAGGAAAAATTGTTAATAGAGAAAAAAGAGCATATTCAGCGGATATTGGATGCGGTAAAGAGGGCGGAAGCTGCTCCCAATGACAGATTGTGGGACAATCTGCTTCGCATCATAGAGATCACGAAAGAGAGGGAGTATGTGGATACCCAATACATAAATGAAGATAATCTGAAAAAGCGAATATCCATTCATGATTACAGCACTGCCAAAATGGGATTTTATCCATGGATGTTAGAGAGACTGGAATTGTCTGATGGGATGAAAATTATGGACATTGGATGTGGAAATGCAGCTTTTTGGAAAAGTATTTCAGACCGGCTGCCGGAAAACTTGGAAATACATCTGCTTGACTATTCTGCAGGAATGCTGGAAAGCGCGGAAAGAACTGCAGAGGAAATTGTAAAAAAATATCCCCGAAAAGGACTGAAATTTATCTTTGACAAAAGGGATGCAGCAGATTTCAATTATCCCACAGATGAATTTGACCTGATTATGGCAAACCATATGCTGTATCATGTTAATCGAGAGAGCCGTTTAAAGCTTTATGAAAAAATCAGGACTCTTTTATCAGAAAAGGGAAGATTTTCATGCACTTTGATAGGAAAAAAGCATTTCCTGGAATTGAATGATATGCTGAGAGAATATGATTCAGGGATTCATATCCCCTCCAGTTCCTTTGACATATGGATGGAAACTGCCAGGCAGGAGCTTGAGCCTTACTTTACGGTGCTGTCGGTGGAGGAACAGAAAAATGACCTGCTTGTACCGGATGAAGAATTAATTTTGGAGTATGTATCTTCCTATTCACATGAGGTAAAGGAGAGCATCAGCAGGGACAAGGAGCTGTTTCTGAAACGGGTGCGTGGCAAAATGGATAAAGACGGATATATGTATATTCAGAAATCTACAGGGATCGTAATCTGTGAAAAAGGATGACTACCAAGAATAAATCTTGAAAATGTGTAAATATTAAAGAATAAAAATATTGATTATGTGTAATTTTAGAATCTAAAAAATATTGATTACGTGTATAATGGCTCTTGAAAAAACTATACGCTCTCATCTCTGCGCAAATTTATTGCAAAGTATGGGGAATACATGCATATACCATATGTATTGCATACAAATGATTTAAAGATGGAAGAGGGAATTGTATATCTGCTGCTTTATATGACTCCGTTCCTTTAAGTGTAAATTGAAAAGAACCGCCTGCGTCGATGCATACGGACTATATCAGCTTTTTTCAGGGCTTCAAATTTCCTCCTTTCAGGTTCTCTGTGTTCCGTAAAAGAAATGCCCCTTTTGCAATACTTTATTACATTGTATCGCAAAAGAAGGGCTTTTTCCATTACATTGTGTCTCGTATGTATGGCTTTAAAAGAACCTCACATAACGGTCACCAGGTCTGTATGCGCGGCTCGCATTGCCCAAACCACCAGCAACTGCGTTCATCACGCCAAATGCCACCACAACGCCAACCGCTACTGCCACAACCGCACTAGCAACCGCTGCTACAACTGCAGCCAGCACTGCATACTTAACCAAAGTCATAACGACCTTCATGACCTTTTCACCAGAGGTTAATTTACGCCAACGAGTCATTCTTACTTTTCTCATCTTAGCAAACAGTTTCTTCATAGTCTTTACCACCTTTCTTTTTTTATTCAAAAACAAAATGGGTATGGGCTTTCGCCCATAGTTCCTCCACAAACAGGTACTGTTTGTGCCAATAGATCTATGTATCTGCTTTTGACTCCTCAATAAGATGATATAAGTTGAATGATTTTATTAAATTTTATTCATAAGTAATTAGGGTGTGGGGCTTGACCCCGAGTATTTCGGTCTGCGTATGTGGACCGAAAAAATAATGGTAAGGACAAATTAATGTTCTCACTGTTCTTCTATTTATTCATTATTGACTTACTTATCAGAATATCTCGCTGGTTCGCCCTTTGCTAAATGTTCTTTCATGTGTGTCTTCCAAGCGCCATCAACACCACTATTCTCATAAATATCAAAGGAAGCACCACAAGTTGCACAATAACGATGACCAACAACGGATTCTGTTTCAGGCTCAGCAGGAACTGTTGACAGTACTACTGTACCATTAATCTTAATTCCGCTTACACCAAGTTCAGTTGACAGATAGGTTGCATCACCTTTTGTTACATTCAAAGTGAGACCTTTTACATCAACATCATCTGCAAATGTGATATTTTCATACCAAAGTTTATCTTCGCCCTGTTCCAGCTTTACGGTTTTGTATGCTACAGCATTACCTTCAGCATCTGTTACGGTGAAAGTAACTTTGTTGTCACCACAATGATATACCTGATAAGTTGTATGGTCTGCATTCATAACATTACGGAATGTCTGACCACCTGCTACCCTGACAATTACATCATTAGGGTTCTTTGGTGTTTCTACAGTGCTGGAACCGCTGTCTGAAGAACTGCTACTGGAACCACTGCTGGAACTTGAAGAACCGCTGCTGGAACTCGAAGAACTGCTGGACTCACTGTTTGAAGAAGTGCTGGGTTCTGTATAAGATTCGCTGGACTCATTATCAGAAGAACTGGGTCTCTTACCACGATCTGTATCATCATGAGCATCAGCATTGAATCCTAATGCATGTGTTGTAAGGGTTGTTGCAGGTGATGCTACCATGATTGCCATTGCGAAAGTTGCTGCTAAAATTCTATAGATGTTTTTCTTCATTAATCCATACCTCCATGATATAAATTTTTGTTATTGAAATTATTTGTTATCCAAGTTTTCCCCCTTTTTTTAGCATATGACATTACTTGTATTTGTTCTTTTATAGGACACACTATCTTGCTAAATCCTACCTTATATTACTATATACTACTTAAAGCGACAAGTCAATATTTAATCCTATAAGATGATATGCTTTCAATAAAAAGGAGTAACCATGATGAAACCATTAAAAACGAAAGTAAGCATAACACTTGATGATAATGTAATAAAGGAAATAAAAGATTTAGCAGAAAAAGACGACCGTTCATTTAGCCAATATATCAATAAAATTTTGAAAGACTGGCTTGTAAATAATACTCATGCAACAAACAGTGATTTTTAATAACCGTACCAGTCAGTCAGACAAAGTTTGCAAAAACCTCACTAAGTCCTTCGTGACAGCCTAGACGCTAGGCATTTATCAGACAAGGAAATAGGGGAGAGTGCAACTTAGACTTTTAAATAAAATATAATTTTGATGGAACAAATAGAAAGCAAGATACCTATGACGATACCTTGTTTTTATAGTATTTCTATTAGCTTATATAGCCTGTTCAAGAAATCTTCATTTGAAGACACGTTGAAGACAACGTGCATTCCTCCTTGATTTTATGGGTTTTTTTAAGCGTTTTTAGGTTCGAACCCCGTCTCACGCTCTCTTAATAGAAACAAATGCTGGGAAATGAGTTATGATTCTCTGCTTACTTCCATCAGATTTCTTGGATGCTTATGGAACAGGATATCCTTTTGCTTTACGCTGGATACGTGGGTATAGATTTCTGTGGTGCTGATGGAACTATGTCCAAGCATTTTCTGGATATACCGTATATCCACATCCTGTTCCAGAAGAAGGGTCGCGAAAGAATGCCGGAACATATGCGGAGTAATATGCTGCTCAATGCCGGCAAGCTTTGCATAGCGGTTTATCATAAAGCGGACAGATTGATCCGATAGTTTATGCCGGAGTTTATTTACAAAGAAATATCCACAACTCTCAATCTCCTCTTTAAAAGTGTTTTGATATAAATCCAGCGCAGAAATGACATCTGGATTACCAATCTGTAAAATTCTTTCTTTTGCCCCTTTCCCATAAATTAGCACATTACTGCTCTCCAAATCGAGATCTGCCGGTTTTAAAGAGCACAGTTCAGAAATCCTCATGCCTGTGGCAAACAATAATTCAATGACGGCTATGTCCCTGATGCAGCAGTGAAGTTGATATTCAGTTTTTGCATACTCCTTTTGGGCATAAAGAGCAGACAGGAAGGCCTGGATAGAATGAAAGGGAATCGTCCTCGGCAGGAGCTTTGGCTCGCGGAAGCGGATATCCAGTTTGGTAAAAGGATTTTCATTTAATAATTCTCTGTATTCCATGTAATGAAAGAAAGCCTTTAGGCTTGCAATTTTGCGTTTGACGGTTTTGGGTTTATATTGCCTGTGCAGACTGGTGATAAATCGGTCTACTGTATCCTTGAAGAGATAGCTGGATGAACCGGAACAAAAGTTCCCATATTGCTTTAAATCAATTTGATAAGCTTTTAAAGTTTTGACGTCTAAACGCTTCCTAAATTTGCAAAATTCAATATACTCGCTGATGCATTCATTTAAAGTATGCATAAATAATACCTCTCTTTGCCGTTTTTCATTATTATGCGTGCCTGCCAAAGAAATGTCCATGAATTATTCAAAAGGAATTACAGTTCCTGCTTGAGCGTTTTTCACACACTGGCCAGAGTGACGCTCTGAGAGGATAAATAATCCAACGTCGCCGCGCTCCCGCTCCGCA
>CAYOED010000062.1:0-20827 GCA_964402925.1 uncultured Lachnospiraceae bacterium
GAAGGTATTTCTTTCTTATGGGGTATAGCAAAAAACTATATAATGTATTGGGGGGGTTACAAGTAGTATAATAGCATACCCCTCATTTTACGTAAATACTCACGATTCACAAATATTACAATTTTCATCTTATTTTTTTGTACACTTTGCACAATCACCCTTCAAAGAAAGCTTCAGGAGAAGTATCTTTACGTTCAAACAACACTTCAAACTCCTCTCTTCCAATCTTTTCTTTCTCAAGAAGAATTTCCGCACACTTATGAAGAATATCTGTATGCTCTAAGATGATTGCCTTCGCTTTCCCATAGCATTCATCAATAATGCTCTTTACTTCCTTATCGATTTCTCCGGATATCAATTCACTGTGGCTCTTGGCATGTGCCAGATCTCTTCCAATAAATACTTCATCGTCATCACTGTTATAATTTATGACACCGATATTATCTGACATACCGTATCTTGTCACCATATCTCTGGCTGCCTTGGTCGCTTTCTTGATATCACTGGAAGCACCCGTTGTAATATCGCTGAAAATAATCTCTTCCGCAATTCTTCCGCCTAAGGAAACCATGATATCCTGCAGCATTTTTCCCTTTGTGATGAACATGTCATCATTTTCAGGAAGAGGCATTGTGTAGCCCGCTGCGCCTAATCCCGTGGGGATAATCGAAACGGTATAAACAGGTCCTACATCTGGCAGCACATGAAACAGGATCGCATGACCTGCCTCGTGGTAGGCAGTAATCTTTTTCTCTTTGTCTGTAATGATACGGCTCTTCTTCTCAGCGCCGATACCTACTTTGATAAAGGCTTTCTTGATATCCTCCTGAATGACAAAGCTTCTATTCGTCTTAGCGGCTACAATGGATGCCTCATTTAAAAGATTCTCCAAATCTGCTCCCGTAAACCCTGCCGTGGTCTGAGCAATCTGCTTTAAATCAACATCCTCTCCAAGAGGTTTATTTTTCGCATGTACCTTGAGGATATCCTCTCTTCCGCCCACGTCCGGTCTGTTGACACTGATCTTCCTGTCAAAACGTCCCGGACGAAGGATTGCAGGATCCAGAATGTCTACACGGTTCGTAGCGGCAAGCACGATAATTCCTTCATTTACGCCAAAGCCGTCCATTTCAACAAGCAGCTGATTTAAAGTCTGCTCTCTTTCATCATGACCGCCGCCCATACCGGTACCACGGCGCCTTGCCACCGCATCGATTTCATCTATAAACACAATACAGGGCGCATGCCTCTTTGCATCCTCAAAAAGATCACGTACTCTGGATGCTCCGACACCGACGAACATCTCCACAAAATCAGAACCGGAAATACTAAAGAAAGGAACCCCCGCTTCACCTGCAATCGCCTTGGCAAGCAACGTCTTACCGGTACCGGGTGCACCTTCTAACAGCACACCCTTGGGAATTCTGGCCCCCACTCTGGTAAACTTGGCAGGATCTCTCAAAAATTCCACGATTTCTTCCAGTTCTTCCTTTTCTTCTTTCAGCCCGGCCACATCTTTTAATGTAATCTTCCCATCACCCATGGATAATCTTGCCCGGCTTTTTCCAAAATTCATCATCTTGCTGTTTCCGCCGGCATTCTGGCTGTTCATCATCACAAAAAAGAAGACCATCACAATAATTGCAAGCAATACAGGAAATACACTGGTCAAAAACCAGCTTTCTTCCTGCACCTTTTTGACCTCCGGGTCAATACCATGGGAAATCAATACTTCTTCAATCTCAGATACATCTGTCACATACAGCGTTCGCTCCGCCCCGTTCTTTAGTTCAAAATCAACCTCGCCTGTAGGTGTCTGCCGGCTGGGACTGATACTTGCGCGTACCACATTACCGCCCTCTAAATCCGAAAGCAGTTCACCCCGGGTATATTCCACCTGTCCATGATCCAACAGATTCGGAATAATCAGCAATGCCAACAGCAATAATATGAGTATAAAATATGCATTATATCCTCTGTTTTTCTTGTTCAATCTTATTACCTCACTTGCCGGAAATTTCCCGACCTTGTTTTTACTTATTCAAATTCTACTATCCCAACGTAGGGAAGATTCCTATACTTTTGTGCATAATCCAATCCATATCCCACTACAAACTCATCCGGAATCTGGAAGCCTGTATAATCTACCGGCACCTCCACCACTCTGCGGTCCGGCTTATCCAGCAAGGTGCAGAGCCTGATACTTGCAGGCTTTCTTTCCTTAAGTAAATCCAACATGTAACTTAAGGTACGCCCCGAATCTACAATATCCTCTATTACAATAACGTCCTTACCCATGATTGGTTCGTCCAGATCCTTCACGATCTTTACCACACCGCTGGATTTAGTCTCATTGCCATAACTGGAAACTGACATAAAATCCAACGAAACCGGTACAGTGATCCTTTTCGCTAGTTCACACATAAAAAAACTCCCGCCTTTAAGCGCACAAATCAAGTGAACCTGTTTACCTGCATAATCTTTGCTGATCTGCTCACCAATCTGCTTGATCTTAGCATCCACTTCCTCTTCCGAAATCAACACCCTAATTTTTTCAGCCATACTATCAGCTCCTTTCTCTTTTCCGGCCAATACGTCATTTGTATCTGCCGCCTGTATTTATCCTTCCTCATCCACAATGCTTACCTGCAAAATCGTCCGGGTATCCTTATGTATCTTATAATATTCGCTTATCCTTAGTCCCGGAATCCACATGACATGTTTTCCTTCGGCTAACAGATAAATCTGATTTCTCTCTTCCTTCGGGATCTTTTCATTAACAAAATAATCCTGCAGTGACTTATGCCCCATCTGACGATTGATGGTGAGATAATCTCCCGGTCTCTTCGTACGAAACATAACAGACGAAGTTATTTTATCATAATCAAACCATTTCGTATATGTTTTTTCTGGAATATTTTGTGAATCTTTTCGTGAAAACACTGTAAATTCCACCATTCCAAGCCCCGGTACTCTGACGGCGGACAGTCTTAAGGCTCCTTCTCCGACACGATTTTCAATATACAGGGATATAGGAATGGATATCTCACATTCAGCCTTATTTAACCCAATTTTTTTGTCCTTCCTTTGTATCATACCCAATTCATATTTTTTATAAACCGTGATTCCATAGGGAAGATGTAATTCCTTGCTCCCCTCCCCCCGAAAAAGAGATTCCATGCTGTGAATATGTGCCGCGGTGATATCCTTTTTACGCCCTGCCGCCATCGCCACACTTTCCATCAGGATACGCCCTCTTAAGTATGTATCCTCCTTCAAAAGTTCTGGTATCTTAATGATGACCGTTTCTCCTTCATCTTCGACCTGCACACATCTTTCCATAGCTGCTTTCGTCTGTCTTGCAATATACTCTTCAGCACTAAGCAGTTGATCCGCTGCCCGGCTCATATTGGCAACTGCTCCCTGACAGATTTCCTGCTCCGCATAAGGCAATATATGATGTCTGATTCGATTTCTGGTATAGAAATCCTGCGCATTCGTGCTATCCTGGCAGAAAGAATATCCTTCCGTTTCCAACCATTGCTCAATTTCACTTCTCCGTAAACATAAAAGCGGACGGATAATTTTCCCGTTGACTGGACGAATACCGCTTGCTCCTGTAAGCCCTGTTCCCCGAAACAGATGAAAGAGCATGGTCTCCGCTCTGTCATTGCTGTTATGGGCAACTGCAATTTTACCTTTTTTGTTCTCCAGCGCTTTTTCAAATGCGTCATACCTGACGGCTCTGCCCGCCTCCTCCTCGGAAATACCGCACTCCTTTGCTCTTTCCTTCACATTCTCCTCCACAAGGTGAAAAGCAATCCCTTGTTTGGCACAAAGTTCCCGCACAAAGCAGGCATCCTGCGCGGCATCCGGGCGAACCTTGTGGTTGACATGTACTACCTCTACGGAAAACGAGATTTGCTTTTGCATTTCCGCCAGCATAAAAAGGAGGCAAACAGAATCTGCGCCTCCTGAAACTCCTGCCACTATTGTATCCCCCGATTCAATCATGTGATACTTTTTGACATACTCCAGTACTTTTTTAATCATATTATATAATATAGCGGAAACAAACAGAAAAAGAAAGAGTTAATCCTCTTTTTTCCATATTCCTATCACCAAAATCGTCATATCGTCCCGAATGCGCCCCCTGCACTGGTGAATGCAGAAATTCAATATGGCATTTGCCATCTCGCCGGGATTTTCCAGATTCGTACTGCCGATAATCTCGGAAAGCATATCTTCTCCGATTCCCTGGGAAAGAGCATCCAGCACCCCATCCGACACCATGACAATATAGTCTCCGTCCATCAGAGTTCTTCCCACTGTCTCCATATCCGGCTTCTGGAAAATACCAAGGGGAAGATTGCCGGAAGAAATCCTATCCACTAAATGCTGGCGTTTGATATAAGAACTGGCGCTTCCCACCTTCACAAACCGACATTCCCCACTGTACAGATCCATACTGCAAAGATCAAGTGTAGACATATTTGAATTTTCTTCCCCCGTAAGCAGTGCACTGTTGATCATCTGAATCGCCATTTCCATTTGAAATCCCGCTTCCAGAAATTTTTGCATCAGTTCTACTACCATGGTGCTGTCACTGCATGCTTTTTCCCCTGAACCCATGCCATCCGAAAGCACTGCAGTTAGGTTTCCCGCTTCCGTGCGGAAAAAGGTATAATTGTCCCCTGAAATCTTTTCTGTTTCCTTAACTGCACTGGCAACACCTGTCAGCACATGAAATCTTGCCTCTTCAACATAATAAAAGGTCTGCCAGTCTGCTCCCAGGAAAAAGGCATTATCCTGAGCGCTTATAAGACGCATATTTAAGAGGACTGAAAGCAGATCACCGATTTCTTCCGAAGACAAGTTATTTTTCTTAATATTTCTCATGGTAAGCGATACTTCCATACGTCCCGCTTCATTTTCTATCAGATACAGATTCTTAAGCTGGATATCCACCTCGCGCAGTGCATGTGATATCTGCTTAAAACGCCTTTCTCCCATGGGCACACATTTTCTTGATTCCTCGGCAAGCTGCGTCATAATTTGCGCCATTTCCTGAAGATGCTCTACCATCAGATTCTTATTTTCATTGAGGCGCTTCTGCCATATGTAGTCTCTTCTGTCCGCTGCGGCTTCCCCTGTCATATTTTCTCTGTTATTTTCAGTTTCCCGGAAGCTTTCTGCCAATTCCCTGATGGAATCCGCGTAGGTGAGCAGTTTTCTTCTTCCATATTCCGGCAGTATACTGTTGAATTCTTCTCTTTCGCCTAATATCTGTTTTTTCATAGCCGCTTCCTCCTGCAAAAGATTATTATACACAGCAAGCAGTACGTATTTTGTCATAAATACGTATCAAAAACAGAAAATATTTTGACAAAAAAAGCAGGGGATTCATCCGCCTGCTTTAATTCTCATCTTCAAACAATATCTCGCCCTCATATACCAGTCCCAGTTTCTCTCTTGCCACCTCTTCAATGTACTTTTTGGTGTGCGTATATTTTTCAAATTCCTCTATTTCCTGCGCCCGTTCCTGCTCCGCTGCAATCTGCTCCTCCAGCGCCGTCTCCTTCTGCTGATAAGCTTCTTTCTTCGCCATCAGTCCTATGCTGTTAAAAGCCACTACAACCAACAGCATAAGCACGACCAGAGAAACCAGAAACATCCCAAAATGATTTTGCTGTTTTCTCCTGTACGCAACTTTCCTTGCCATAACGATACCTTCATTCTTTCAAATCTGCTAATGTTTACATAATGTTATTTTAAGTAATTTCATACTGCCCGTCAACTTGTTTTTCATAGTTTTCCCCGCTTTTCTTCCCTTTCTGGAAGAAACTTTCAAGACTTTTCCCAATTTTTTCCCCAGGAACCTGACCGGTTTAAATAAAAATCCAATCACACGAAAAAGCACATGAAAAACCCGCTTTATGATTGCTGAAAGAACATTGACAAGCAGCGGACTGATGCTCTTTTTATATGCTATCATTCCCAGTGTCGCGCCAAACACGGCAAACCACCTTAAGATTCCGTTGTTTTCCTCATAAAGCATATAAAAAACACCAATTGCACAGGCTATCCAGAAAATCATGTCTTCCACTGAAATCAGAAAGAGACTGTGCCTGATCAGTCTGCGCAAAATCAAGAAACCATCATATATAAACGTAATTGCTATCCCCAGCAGGAAGGAGTGCAGAAGAAAGACCACCTCATTTATAATATTCTGGCTCATAGGCACCTACTTAAACAATCTGGACAGTAAGGACTCTCCCTTAGCGTTCATCCCGGACTGCTCCGAATAAGTGAGACTGTCTATCCTTCCGTCAACATCTACCTCTCCCTTATCCAGAGTGAGCCTGTTCACATGCAGTTCGACTCCCTTAATCATCAACATGCCCTGTTCTGTTTCCAGGATAATCTCATGCTCATCAAAGGACAGAACGTCATTGACCCCTGTCAGATTGCAGCTTCTTCTATTATTCAGTATCAGCTTATGCGCACGTTTGTTTACATTGGTCAGTTCTTCCATAATAAGCCTCCTGATACAATCTTCTCTAGAAAATTATATTAGGAGACTTGCTGTTGTAGAATCACTTTTTACAAAATTATAAATAACGGAACAATTCTTTGGCTTCCTCTTTTCTGACTGTTTCCTGCACATTTAATACTTCGACCCGGACATCCTTATTTCCAAATGCAATCGTTATTATATCTCCCGCTTTCACATTTGCTGAAGCTTTTGCAGGCTTATCATTAATAAGGACTCTTCCTGCATCACAGGCTTCATTGGCAACACTTCTTCTTTTGATCAGGCGGGAAACTTTTAAATATTTATCTAATCTCATATATGTCCTCTCTCACCAGACGCCCGCTTCACATGGGCTTACTGGAAAAAAAGACCTGCGGGTGCAGGTCTTCTTAAGATGGTTCATCTTATTCGTTTACTAAATCCTTTAAAGCCTTACCAGCTTTGAATTTAGGTGCTTTAGAAGCTGCAATAGGCATTACCTCGCCTGTCTGAGGATTTCTGCCTTCTCTGGCTGCTCTCTTGGATACTTCGAAGGTACCAAAGCCAACCAGCTGAACCTTTCCGTCTTTCTTTAATTCCTCGGATACAACATCAATAAAAGCCTTTAAAGCCTTTTCTGCATCTTTCTTGGATAATTCAGCCTGTTCTGCCATAGCTACAACTAATTCTGTTTTGTTCATTTCGAACTCCTCCTCTTTATATGAGTGTTTTTTTCGTAGATGTCTCTTTTGAAACGCCTATATCTATATATATCGTTTTTGGATATATTTGTCAAGAAATATTTCCTATTTATGCACTTTTTATGCGGTTCCTAAGTTTTTTAGAGTTTATTTCCTATCAACAATCTAATTATCATTTACCGAATTACCGCTAATCGTATTGCCGCTCACAGAATTACCGCTAACCGTATTTCTGATTAGCATATTTCCGCTCACCGTATAATCTCCTAATATATCCTTAGATGTACCTTCCGCATTTTCAGGATCCAGTTCCGGGAAAGAATACGTTACATCCTGGTTATCATCCGGAACCGTGATACCGTAGCTTCTGGTAATATATCCTGTTCTGCGCAACGTAATCGTATGCTCGCCGGCAGTCTTAGTATAAGTAACCGGTGCAATTCCTTTGTATAGATTATCTTGATACACATCCACACCCGCCGGCGCTTCAATTGTAATCCTGCTGCCCCCATTTACACTTGGACTTTGCGCAATATTGTTTCCGGAGACAGTGGCAGTCTCCGATAAATTCATTTTGACGGTAGTTGTTTCCTCCTCCACTTGGAAGTATTCCGAAAGGGTATCATAGCCCGAAGCTTTTGCCGTCACCTGGTGGAGTCCCATGGACAATCTGACTGGATAAGTAGTGTCTACCTTGACATCATCCACATATACGACTGCTGTTTCCGGTATGATTTCAAATTTTACAACTCCGTTTTTCGGTTCCGGTATTTCTATATCTCCAAGATCAAGCACCGTTTCCTTATTTCTCTCAATTGTTATCTCCCGTGTTTCATCAATCCCCGCACCGGTAAGTCTGACACTGTAGTTTCCCTCAGGAACCGTAAACAACATATCCGGAGCAATCTGAGAAATGACAGTTTGTCCAATCTCTATCCATCCTCCCAAAACTGCCTCGTCATTTACAAGATCCAGGTATCCATGCCCTTTATCCACTGTGATGCTTATAATGCTATGCCCTTTTCCGCGGAAGGTTAAAATATCCTGATGGATGATTTCATCCGTTTCAATTGGTCTGCCATCTGAAAATGCAAGCACCGTCTCATCCATGCTGTAAGTCTCATCACCAATGGCAACGCTTCCCTTCCCTGCGCCCAGATTATATTTCACTACACCTTCATAGCTCCACGCATCTCCTGAAAGTACAATAGAACCCGCTCTGTCAAGCTCACTGTTATATGTAAGATCAGCCACATCCCCTGCCTTAAGCTGTGCCATACTCATGGCACTGCCATACTTATCCTGAACCGTTGTGGCACCATTATAGCTTAAGGTTCTGTTTTCCTTTCTTTCTATCAGATATACGCTTATTGTCTGATCCTGTGCATTAACAGATTTGATAACTGCAGAAGCAGCAGAGGTGTAAATATTCACAGACTCTTCCTGTTCACCGTTCTCATACGCACTCTCAAAAGTTGATTCATGCGCCATACTGGCGGCGCTGCATCCGGTCAGTATAAGACATAGTCCGCAGAGAAGAGGTTTTATCATCTTTTGTATTTTATTTCTATTCATCATATTCCTATACCTCAAATACAAACACGTTTAGTTTTCTAATTTAGAGTATACCACGAAGCCCAAATTAGTCAAACCTTTATGTGCAATTGTTAAAAGGTGGCAGTTCAAACTGCCTTCTGTACTTTATTATATTCCATATCGACTCTTGAACTTTTCAAGAAATTTCTGTTTATCCTTTTCCTGTTCCGTCACTTTATTCAGCTTCTCCAGATTTTTCCCGGGAATCCATGCCTTTCCGGAATTATAATAGAAATTGACTATCTTCCAAAATTTCTCCGGATAAGCCAGCCGGTAATATAATTGCCGATATTCTTCCTTTTCTATGGGTCTTACTTTTTCATATGTATCTACCAGTTCAAATCCTATATTCTCTACCCAGCCGCTCTTCTCAAGCAATTTTCTCATAAATAAGTATAAATCTCTGACCGGACTCTCGGAAACACATTTTTCAAAATTAATCAAATTCATCTGGTCACCGGCAACGATAATATTATGATATTGATAATCGCCATGACATATGAACCGCTTTTCTTCCTCTTTTTGGTAAAACCTCAGTTCCTCGGCAAGCTGCAGCGCCAAGTTAAAAAAGTAATCATAATTCTTGATCAGACAGATTTCAAAATCTGTTTTCTGACCCCGGTCTTTCAGGTATTTTCTAACCCTTCGAAGCTCTTTGTTATGCTTCTCAAATTCCATATAAGCATAGCGCGGCTCACCTACACCAGATAGCAGGGAATCATCAGCATAAGATACATTATGAAACTGGGCAAGCACCCTCACTGCCTGCCTGCATTCCTCCATATCCTTAACATTGCATTCCCGTCCTTCAAAATATGTTTTAAGAACATACAAGGTTCCATCCTGATCCTGCGTCAAAAGTTCCTGCTCCTTATTTTTAAGGATGCTTTCTACGTTCTCAAATCCTCTTTCCTTTACTATGGTAAGCAAGGCACTCTGGAACGCGGCCTTCTCCCTATGCCCGGCGTATTCTTTCAAAATCAGAACCCCTTGCTTTGTTTCACAAAGAATAGCGCCCCGCCCCTTCCAGGTACGAAGCACTTCTATATCATAATTTTCCAGCAGACTGATGCTTCTGTCATTCACGGCGATTACCCCCAATTCGTGTCATATCCTATCATATGAGTAACCGCCTTAAAGTATTACTGAAATTCTTCTGCTGCTTTTATAAGAATTTCTCTTTCATTGAGGGAAGGATCTTCAATCACAAGATCCAGTAGCTTCTTAAGTATTAATCCAATTTCCGGTCCCGGCTGCATCCCCATTTCCCTCATCAGATCTTTTCCTGTAACAGCAAGCGTTTTTAAAGATACACACTGCTTCTGTGCAACTACTTCTTCATAAACCTGACGGACCGCCTCTAACCTCTCTACTTTCTCCTTACGCATATAGGCGCTCTGCGCCTTTATATCTGCCAGCTTAACATCGAACAAAAGCGGAAAAATATCCTCACCTGCCTTCATAATCGCACGCCTTACATATTTAGGTCCCGGTTCAACATCATAATCATGATATCTTACCAGATTCGTAGTCATATAAATGGTGTCATTATCAAACTTTAATCTCTTCAAAATATCCCGGGTCATTTTCTCAGAAAGAGCCGGATGCCCATGAAAGTGAACAATTCCCTCCTCGTCTAGCGTAAGCGTCCCGGGCTTGCCTATATCATGGAACAACATGGCAAGGCGCAGCACCTTATCCGCCCGTATTTCCTGCATCGCCCTTAATGTATGTTCTCCCACACTATAACAATGGTGGGGATTGTTCTGTTCTGTTTCCATACATGCATCAAATTCCGGCAATATGATTTTTGTAATCCCCGTTTCATAAGCAATCCGAAGCTTCTCTGGATGCGGTGATATCACCAGCTTTATCAGCTCGCTCTGAATTCTTTCCGCGCTGATATGAACCAGATTAGGGGAAAGTTCTCTCATTGCACCTAATGTCTTTTCTTCAATCTCATATCCCAGCTGGGCAGAAAAGCGCACGGCACGCATCAAACGAAGTGCATCCTCAGTAAACCGCTGTATCGGGTCTCCCACACAGCGGATGACCCTTTTTTCTATATCCCTCATGCCTTCAAAAACATCCACCAGCCCTGCTTTATCATTGTACGCCATGGCATTGATGGTAAAATCTCTGCGCTTTAAGTCCTCCACCAGGTTTGCCGTGAAAGTCACTTCTTTAGGATGCCTGCCGTCTTCGTATTCACCGTCAATGCGGTAAGTAGTGACCTCAAAACCTTCCTTATCCAGCATCACCGTAACTGTTCCATGCTGTATCCCGGTATCGATTGTCCGCGGGAAAAGCGCCTTTACCTGATTCGGATTTGCGGAGGTGGTGATATCCCAGTCATCCGGCGTTCTTCCCAAAATAAAGTCACGAATGCAGCCGCCTACTGCATATGCTTCGTAGCCGGCTTCCATGATGGTATCTATAATAAATTTCACTTTTTTAGGTAATTGTATCATGACTGTATTCTGCATTCGTAAATTCCTTCTAAACTTGCTGCGTCATTAATATGCTCTTCCCCAGTATACCATTTTCTTCGCTGGTTTCCCACAGTAAACACAGGTGTCCGACAGGCACTCCTGCTCAAAAGGCATACACCTGCTGGTGACTGCCATATTTTCTTTGATGGCTTCCTCACAGGCAGTTTCCCCGCACCACATAGCCTTCACAAAGCCTGCTTTCTCTTCAAAAATCTTTTCAAATTCTTCCCTGCTGCTTGCTGTGTAAGTGTGTGCTTCAAGGTGCTTTCTTGCTCTTTCCAGCATGTCCTTTTGAATCTTTACAAGAAGCTCTGCTATCGTCTCCTCCAGCTTATCCAATTCTACCTCAATCTTTTCTCTGGTATCACGGCGGCAGATAACACATTTTCCTGCCTCTATATCCTTTGGTCCGATTTCCACACGCATGGGAATTCCCCTCATTTCCTGCTCAGAGAATTTCCATCCGGGACTCTTATCACTGTCATCCACTTTTACGCGGAACCCTTTTAATCTGTCACGCAGTTCATATGCTTTGTCAAGAACGCCTTCCTTCTTCTGCTGAATCGGAATGATCATGACCTGAGTGGGTGCGATCTTAGGAGGCAGCACCAGACCCGAGTCATCTCCATGTACCATAATGATTGCACCGATAATTCTGGTAGACATTCCCCATGAAGTCTGATGTACATATTTCAGCTGATTATCCTTATCTGTAAACTGAATCCCGAAGGCTTTTGCAAAACCGTCTCCAAAGTTATGGCTGGTACCGGACTGCAATGCCTTACCATCATGCATCAGTGCTTCTATGGTGTAAGTTGCCTCCGCCCCTGCAAATTTTTCTTTATCCGTCTTACGTCCTTTAATAACAGGAATCGCAAGCACTTCCTCGCAGAAATCAGCATAGACATTCAGCATCTGTTCCGTTCTCTCCTGCGCCTCCTCGGCAGTAGCATGAGCAGTATGCCCCTCCTGCCATAAGAACTCCCGGGAGCGCAGGAATGGTCTTGTCTCCTTCTCCCAGCGCACCACGCTGCACCACTGATTATATACTTTAGGCAGATCACGGTAAGAATGAATATCTCCCTTATAAAAATCACAGAACAAGGTTTCTGAAGTAGGTCTGACACACATTCTTTCCTGAAGCGGATTTAGCCCTCCATGAGTCACCCATGCAACCTCAGGCGCAAAACCCTCCACATGATCTTTTTCCTTTTGCAGGAGACTTTCCGGGATGAACATGGGCATATATACATTCTCCACACCGGTTGCCTTGAATCTGTCATCCAACTGCCGCTGAATATTCTCCCAGATAGCATATCCGGCAGGCTTAATTACCATACAGCCCTTTACATTGGAATAATCAATCAATTCTGCTTTCTTTACCACATCCGTATACCACTGCGCAAAATCTTCGCTCATGGATGTGATTGCTTCTACTAATTTTTTCTCAGCCATTTTCTCCTCTTTTCTGTACGGTTCTTTCTTCTTTACTTTCCACTTCAGTTCCTATACCGGAAAGTCCGTGCCTCCGTACCAGCCATAGACTTTCCAGACAAAACACAAAGGGCGGCACACCTCTCCACCCCGCAAGGGACCGGAAACCGGCGGTACCACCCTAATTAATGCAACAAACCAAACACTGTTGTAGACATTCTCTTTTCATACCGTTATCGCCGGTGCTACGCTGCACTTTCATGCAGGACTCCAAGGCAGGTTCCAGATATTTCACTTGAAAATCTTTCAGCTCCTTCCGGCAGTTCCTCTATGGAGTCTGCTCTATAAGGGATTTTCTCTCTGGAAGTTTCCTATCTGTACTATTCCTTTTCTTCGCCACGTCTGTGATGCTATTTTATTATTATGCTCCGCTTCATGCAGAACCAAACTGTATCATGATTGTAGATAAAAAAGAAACATTTGTCAACAGACTTCTTCCAAAAATTGCTTCGCTCTATAGCCGGAGTCAGGGCTGAGCTGTTACTGCGACCTCCTTTTTGCCTCTCCCATCCCAAGGATAAGAAACAGAAAAGGAAGATTCAACACCTGCGCAAAGCTCACCACATTATGGACAAAATAGCAGGCAATGCACACAGCATAAAAGTAAAATTCCGCATTCTGTTCTTTCTCTTTCATGCATTTTCTTCCAAACGAAATAAAAATACCTGCAAAGAAGCACACGCCAAGTATCCCTGTATTTACCAAGGCAGTGAGAAATTCATTGTGCGCATTGGTCAGACGGTTAGCCCCAAAGTAATCCCTAAGGCCTCCCGCAACTTCCGGCAGGGAATATGCATATGCAGAAAAACAATCCGGTCCTATCCCAAACAGTTTTTGGAAAACCGGCATCTGACCATACATCTGAAGACCACTGTAAATAGCCGCTCCCCTGCCATTTCCCCATTTTCTGTTTAACAAAAACCCATCCTTGTTTTCAAGCCCGGGAATCCCTATCCACGTGTTGACTCCCGTCAGCACCAGCCAGAGCAGAATCCCGCCGCCCAGCAGCAGGCTCATGATTCCATGAATATTTCTCTGTTTTCTGTCATCTATAGATCCCTTCCACATAAAGCGCAGGAAGAAATATCCCCCCAAAGCAACTGCACCAATCAGCAAAGTGATATTGGAATTTGTCAGATAACCGCACAAATTATCCAGATCATAATTATATCCATCCGGCACAAACACACGAATCATGCGAACCAACTGTGCCGAAAGCCCCCACAAAAAAATAAGCAGAAAATAATCCCGAATCCATTCCTTCTTTTTTACAGCTATCCATAGCAAAATAAAAAATAATGCACCAAAGAAAAGAAAGACGCTGCTTCCCCCCTGACAAAATCCTGCCATAAATGCAATGACCGTATAAACACCATGCAACACCTTTCCCCGTTCCTGAAACAAAAACAGACAGATACCTATGGGCGCTAAAACAGAAAGATACCCGCAAAACCAATTAATATTTCCCAGCGTGGAAATGAAAACAGGATCCCTGATTTCTATAGGAAGAAGATAAATCGAAAACCGATCCAAAATACCAAGAAGAAAAACCATCCCCGACACTGCCAGCGCCACATACCAGACGTTCTTTTCTCCTCCCCAAAATCTGGAGACAAACAAATATAACCCACATAAGGTAAGCAAAAGTACTAACCCAATATACCACCCCTCTGTCCCCCAGAGGGCTTCCTTCCGATAGTCAGAAAAAGCATAAGAAACAAAAATTTCCGTAGCATACAACATTACAAATACATCTGTCACTGACATCCCATCCCAATTAATGAGATAGGCTTCCTTCTGCCTGATACACCGACAAATCACCTGCACCCCGTAAATCGCACCAATCAGCGCAAAAATACCAAGTGCCGCCAGAGAACAATAAATAAAGAACTGATACTTCGCCTTCCCGATATCCACATACCCTTGTTTCATATACAAAGGATATGCCCCAAAAATCAGCAATAAATATGCAGTTGTAAACAAATTCCCTGCCTTTTTTACCAACATTCCACCTCTTTTAGCCATTTTCAGCAATAACATCAGTATAACAGTCAAAAACCCATCCTGCAAATACTTCCATTCCGCCAGAGTTCACAGGCAATCTCATTCAGCTAAGCAGCGGCGATGCAGCATGGGACAGCAGCGGGCAGACCCGTCGGACGGCAGTACATTTTATGATTTCAAGTCTCGTCTTCAAATCGGATTTCACTAACAGAATGGGTGGGGGTGTTTCAAGACGGACGGGGCGGAGTCAGCGGCATCCGTGCCGCATGACTCCTGAAACCGCCATCCGTGGCGGTTTCACCCTGTTTTTTCGCCATTCTGTAAGTGAAATTGCCGATTTTTCGCCAGAGACTTGAAATCATAAAATGTACTGTCGTCCGACGGGTCTGCCCGCTGCTGCCCTATGCTGCATCGCCGCTGCTTAACTGAATGAGATTGCCTGTGAACTCCCCCTACTCCAAAGCTGTTTCCTCCCGTTCCATCCTACTCCACAGATATTTGCAAGTCTCACATATAATCACCAACGACAGCGGTCCTTTGACGATTCCCCACACCCCAAACAAATGAATCCCAGCAAAGACTGCAAACAAAATTCCTACCGGCCACACCCCCACCTTCTCTCCAATCAGCTTGGGTTCCAGAAATTCCCGAGTAAGCGCACAGACAGCATAAAGGCAAAAGCAAAAAAATGCCTGCCAATAATTTCCACTGATCAGCCGGAAAACCGCCAGCGGAATCAGCATGATTCCGGTTCCGATAAAAGGAAGCATGTCCATAATCCCCGTCAATATCCCATAGACAATACCCCCTTCCATCCCTATCAGCGCTAGCGCAACAGCACATATGGTACTGATAGTACAGAGGATGATGATTTGTGCCTTGATAAAGGTCTTCACATAAAGAATCACCTTTTTCACAACTTCCCTTACACCCGAAAGTCCCTCTTCATTCTTTAATCCGAGCATATATTTATCGTAATCCTTCATAATAAGCAGCACTGCAATCATCATCACTACAATGATGCTGATAAAACTCACAATGCTTTTCATATAATTTACAGATTTTCCCATAATTTCAGGCAGCACATTGACCTCAAAATTGTCAATAAAGACATTCACCTGCTCTACAATAAATTTTTCAATCTGAACACCATCCACTCCAAACTTTTCTCCCATCATACTGCAGCAGTCCCCTAAAAGGACATTGAACTCCTTCTGGTAATCCGGTATCTGCCCTGCCAGACGCCCTCCGCCGGAAATGAGCGCTGATAAGATTATCCACATTAGTATTAGGATCAGAACGCCGACTGCAAATAAAAGAATTCCCGCCAAAATTGACTTTCGTATTTTCATTTTATTGTGAAGTGTCTGCACCACTGGATTCAAAATTCCCGCCAGCAAAAAGGCAAAAAGAAATGGCGACACGATAGGGCTGATATATTTCATTGCCAGATATACCAGAAAGCTTACCGCCGCCAATATCAGATATTTTTTTCCTGCTTCGCTTAATTTTATTTTATTTACAGAAAATTTGTCCATAAAAAATCACCCATACCTTACCAGTTTACACAAAAGACTATTGGTAGTATGGGTAATTTCAAGTGAAATATGACCTTAAAAATTTTAAATTCCTCTGGTAAAGAAAGGAAGAAAAATTTCTTCTTCCGGCTGTTTCTCAAAAATCATTTCTTTTCTTTTAACAGGATGCTCCAGTATCAGCTTATAGGCACAAAGCGCCACATTTCTGCATCCGATTTCTCTGCCAAGCTGTTTCGAACTTTCACTGCCGTATTTGCTGTCCCCTAAAAGAGGCATGTCATTATATGCAAATTGTGCCCGGATCTGGTGATGCCGTCCGGTAAGGAGCCGTATTTCCACCAGGGAAACCTCCTGTTCCTTTTCCAAAATCATCAGCGTTTTCATCTTTTTATAAATTAAAATCGCTTTTTTGGCATTCGGAAAATCTTCCTTTACCACAACAGATTTATTCGTCTTGGCATCCTTATATAAATAATTCTCCAGCTGCTCTTCTTCCTTGCGGGATTCCCCGTAAATTACCGCATAATAATATTTATGCATTTTGCCGTTGTTTACCTGACTGCTTAAACCTGTCGCCGCCTGCTTCGTTTTGGCAAAGACCAGTATTCCTGAAACCGGCTGATCCAGCCTGTGGACAACTCCCAGATAAGGCTCTCCATTTTCCCGATACTCAGGCTTCCCTGCAAGATAATTTTTTAATTCACTGACCATATCCTGCTGACCGATTCTTGCTGTCTGGGTGGCAATTCCCGCGGGCTTAAACACGACAATTATATGTTCATCTTCGTAAATAATATTTTTCTGCACCTGATTTTCCGTCCTTACACTTTAAAGCGATAGCCTACTCCCCAGATTGTTTCAATATATTGGGGCTTTGCAGAGTCATACTCAATCTTCTCACGTATCTTTTTAATATGCACTGTCACCGTAGCAATATCTCCGATAGAATCCATATCCCAGATTTCCCGAAACAGTTCTTCCTTTGTGTATACATGATTTGGATGCTCCGCCAAAAAAGTGAGAAGGTCAAATTCTTTGCCGGTAAATGCCTTTTCTACGCCATCCACAATCACTCTTCTTGCTGTCTTATCAATACGAATACCCCGGATTTCAATAACGTCGTTATTTTTCTGTGTAGAACCCACAAGCCTGTCATACCTTGCCATGTGCGCTTTCACTCTGGCTACAAGTTCGCTGGGACTGAAAGGCTTGGTCATATAATCATCAGCGCCCAGACCTAAACCTCTGATCTTGTCAATATCGTCTTTTTTGGCGGATACCATGATGATGGGGATATTCTTTTCCTCTCTGATTCGCTTACAGATTTCAAATCCATCCATGCCGGGCAGCATCAAATCAAGCACTATTAAGTCAAATTCCTCAGACATTGCTGTCTTAAGCCCATCATCACCCTTATTTTGAATCTCCACATCGAATCCGCTCAACTCAAGATAATCCTTTTCCAGATCGGCAATTGCTTCTTCATCTTCAATAATTAAAATTCTGCTCATTTCACTAATCATTCCTTTCAATCTATTTCTTTTTTAATCATAGTGCCTATACACGTGAGATTTCCTATTCCGCCTCCTGATATTTACGGATTACGAAATGCATGCAGGTTTCTTCGCCCTCTTTGCTTGTAGCCCAGATGTACCCGCCATGGTCTTCAATGATTTTCTTTACAATGGATAATCCAATTCCGCTTCCGCCCTGCGCTGAATTTCTCGAGGTGTCTGATCTGTAAAAACGTTCAAATATCTTGGGCAGATCTTTTGCCGCAATTCCTTTTCCATTATCTTCTATTTCCACACGTATGGAATCTATTTCATCCAAAATTCGAATATCTATTTCTCCTTTTGGCTTATCAAGATATTTAATACTATTTCCTATAATATTATTGATTACTCGCTTCAACTGCTCCGGATCTGCAATAATCAGCGTGCCCGGCGCCACCAAGTTGGAGTAATTTAATTCTATATTTTTAGACTCTAGATCAAGTCCCACTTCTTCGATACAATCTCCGAAATATTCAGAAACATTTATTTTATGGAAATGATAAGGAATCCGGTTGGAATCAATTCCCGAATAAACGGTCAGTTCATTGATCAGTCTGTCCATATCATTTGCTTTATTATAAATGGTCCTGATGTATTTATCCATTTTTTCCGGTGTGTCTGCCACACCATCCATGATTCCTTCCACATATCCCTTTATTGCCGTAATCGGCGTTTTTAAATCATGAGATATGTTACTAACCAGTTCCTTATTCTGCTTTTCTGCCAGAATCTTTTCATCTGTGGACTCCTTCAGCCTTAGCCGCATATCCTCATAGTTCCGGTAAAGCTCTCCTATCTCTCCGTCATCTTTGTCAGGGAGCCTGTATTCAAGATTGCCCTCCGCAATATTCTGCATGGCAATATTCAACTGGTTGACTGGAGAAAAAACGCCGCGGCTGATCCAATTTGTTAAAAACAGACTTGTGAAAATCAGAATTACCATAATAGCAATTGCCATATCCACAAACAGTTTTCTTGAAATAATAGAATTGGTTCTTGTAATTACAAAAAAGCTGCCCTCACTCCCATCATCAAAATGAAAATCCATCTGCCGCACCAGATTTTTCATATCATCATAATAGAAACTTGGTTTCTCCTTTTGCCCTATATTTTCTTCCTGAAAGTCCGGCAGCTTGTCAAAAATCTGCTTTGCCGCCATTTCATTGCCCGTATAAAAAAGGAGATCCTGTTTCCGTACGATGATATAAGAAGACTTATTGGCAATCTTTTCATTAATCTGTACAAGAATATTTTCTCTCTCGAGATTGGAAGGATCTTCTGTCAAAATTACTTCAACTTCTTGGAAAATCTCATCAGAAATCAATCTGGATACCTGCGTGGGATCAATCAACATGTTATAATCGTCATTGCGAAATCCGTATTCTTCCTGCTCCTTGATAAAATAACCTCCTATGCAGATAAACGCTGTACAGGCAAGTACCAGAGGAAGTAAAATAATCGTCAGAAATGTTATCACTAATCTAGTCTTAAACTTCATTCCTATCCCCTTACATGTCTTTTATACCGATTATAGCACATACTATAAAAAGCATGTTATTAAAGAATCAATGAATCTATAAAAAATTTATAAATTGTACGAGACATATTGACTTTTTAGATGATTTTTGTATAATTAAAACAGTAATGATTACTATTTTAGCAGAAAGGAATCTTCATGAATCTGAAGCACAGTAAACAGCGAGATTCTATCAAATCATTTCTGGCCACCAGAAAAGATCATCCTACTGCAGATGTTGTCTACAGGAATGTTCGCGAGTCCTTTCCGAATATCAGCTTGGGAACTGTATACCGGAATCTGACCCTGCTTGCCGATATCGGTGAAATAGCAAGAATCCGGGTAGGCGATGGCGTAGATCACTTTGATTATGATACTTCACCTCATTATCATTTCGTGTGTTCCGAATGCGGATGTGTAATGGATCTGAATATGCCAATGACAGAACATCTATCAAAGGCAGCACAGGAGATCTTTAAAGGTGAAATTGAAGGACAAGTGACTTACTTTTATGGTCGCTGTAACAATTGTTTATCCAAAAATTAATATAAGAAAAGGAGATAAGTATTATGAAATTTGTATGTCAGGTATGTGGCTATGTTTATGAAGGAGATGCGGCACCTGAGAAATGCCCCGTTTGTAATGCACCCGCAGAGAAATTTACCGCTCAAGGTGAAGAGAAAGTTTGGGCTGCCGAGCATGTGGTAGGCGTTGCTAAGGGTGTAAGCGAAGACATCCTTGAAGATTTAAGGGCAAATTTCAACGGTGAATGTACAGAAGTTGGTATGTATCTTGCAATGGCAAGAGTTGCTCACAGAGAAGGCTATCCTGAAATCGGTTTATATTGGGAAAAAGCTGCTTATGAAGAAGCTGAACATGCTGCTAAGTTTGCTGAACTGTTAGGCGAAGTTGTAACCGACTCCACCAAGAAGAACCTCGAAATGAGAGTAGAAGCTGAAAACGGCGCTACAGCTGGTAAATTTGACCTCGCTAAACGTGCTAAAGCTGCAAACCTTGACGCAATCCATGACACCGTTCACGAAATGGCTAGAGACGAGGCTAGACATGGTAAGGCATTTGAAGGTCTGCTTAAGAGATATTTTAACTAAGAAAGGAGCTTATCAACAATGAAAAAGTATTTTTGTAATCCCTGCGGCTACACATATGATCCTGAAAAAGGTGATCCTGAACATGGTATTGCACCTGGTACAGCTTTTGAGGATCTTCCGGATGACTGGTGCTGTCCTCTTTGCGGCGTATCCAAAGATATGTTCCAGCCCTGCATAGATAATTACAACTAATTATTTCTAAGTAAAAAGAAGGAGTATTGAACCAATCCGTTCAATACTCCTTTTTATATTGATAGACTCTCGGAATCTCGAAGCCTTATTTTATGCGGCTTCTGAGATTCTCTTT
>CAYOED010000063.1:0-20771 GCA_964402925.1 uncultured Lachnospiraceae bacterium
CGATACCTGCACTGTCCCCTCCGCCTCCTCCTGCACACCGCTGCGTCTCCCTGCCCGGACGTTATCGCTATTATTGCAAGCATCACTAAACTAACAGTTTTCATTATATAAAACATAGAGTTTATGAATAGATTGGGCTGTAGAAATGCCCTTAAGTCAAGAGCCGCCACCGCCCTGGAAGGGCTTCACACTTTGGGACAGAGGATCAGATAAAAAGTCTGCACCGGGCCTTATGGGAAGTGGTTAGAAGAACTTAGCATTCCTTTCAATATCCAGCAATCGGTGGACAGGACGTCCACCGAAGGCGTAACTTGGTCCATGGATGGACCAATACGCCGTTTGCGTCCTCATGGATGCATCTATATAAGGGATGCTTAGTTCTTCTTACCACTGTACATAGGTCCGGCGCAGACTTTTTACCTGATCCTCTGCCCCAAAGTGTGAAGCCCTTCCAGGGCGGTGGCGGCTCTTGACTTAAGGGCATTTCTACTCTTTCATCATTTTCTGTAATTTCCGGTGTACATGGATGTATGCGGGAATTAGGAAGGCATCTGCGAACAGCCAGGCTAAGGGGCTTGCAAAGCAGGCTCCTATGAAGCCGAACTTGGGAACCAGCACCAGCCCTGCCAGCGTTCTTGCTATCATTTCCAATACCCCTGCTAAAATCGCAAACGTACTAAATCCCATTCCCTGTATCATAAACCGGATGATATTGACCAGTGCCAACGGAATATAAAAGGCGCTGACCACAATCAGCATTAATCTTGCATTTGCCAGCAACTGCTTTGCATCTGAATTTACAAATAAGGCTGCCAGATTTTCACCAAAGAAGTACAGCACTGCAAATGCAATCACAGA
The DNA here is from genome assembly GCA_964402925.1 of uncultured Lachnospiraceae bacterium. Classification (GTDB taxonomy): domain Bacteria; phylum Bacillota; class Clostridia; order Lachnospirales; family Lachnospiraceae; genus Suilimivivens. Next base: position 859 of record CAYOED010000063.1, read on the forward strand.
ATAGATTACGCCAAGTAAAATGCAGTTCTTAAGTCCCTGTCCAAGGCGGTCTAGTTTCTTTGCGCCCACGTTTTGTCCTCCATAGGTCGCCATGGTGGAACCCATGGCATCAAATGCACAGCAGAAGAACATACTCACCTTACTGCCAGCCGTGACGGATGCCACTGCCAGAGAACCCAGAGTGTTCACTGCGGTCTGCAAAATCACGGAACCGATTGCCGTGATAGAATACTGCAATCCCATGGGAATGCCCATCCCGCATAGTACCTTCATATGGGACGGATTCATCTTCCACTCCTCTTTTGTAATATGCAGGATCTCAAACTTTTTCATCATATATAAAAGACATAAAATCCCGGAAATCAGCTGGGATACAACCGTTGCCACCGCTGCACCGGCAACTCCCATATGAAAATTAATAATACACAATAGGTCAAGACCAATGTTTAAAAAAGAAGATAAAATCAGAAAAAACAGCGGCGTCCTGCTGTCTCCCATAGAACGAATGATACCAGACAGCATGTTATAAAGGTAAGTGGCGGGTATTCCTAAAAAAATAATTAATATGTAAATATAAGCATCTTCAAAAATATCTTCCGGCGTCTTCATCCATGTCAGGATATTTCTGCACAAAGCTGCCACGATTACCGTCATGATTGCCGAAAATCCAATGGCAAGCCACGCACAGTTAGCAACAAACTGCCGCATTCCCGAATAATCTTTTGCACCGAATTTATGCGCCACAGGTATGGCAAATCCGCTGCAGACGCCCATGCAAAATCCGATTACCATAAAGTTGATGGATCCCGTCGCACCCACACCTGCCAGTGCATTTATGCCCAAAATACGTCCCACGATAATTGTATCCACTACGCTGTAGAACTGCTGAAATAAAAAACCAAATAAAAGCGGAAGCGAAAATCCCAGAATCAATTTCATGGGAGAACCTACCGTCATGTCCTTTGTTGATTTCATAACCGTTTCCATCCTCCTGTTATCTAAACTAAGTCAAAGCCCCAGCAGCATTTACCGCAGTTCTCTTTGACACCCGAATTCCACAAAGCAAAAGCCTGTGTGATTAATCACAATAGAGTATAATCACACAGGCTTTAAAAAGCTATCACCAATAGTCACAAAAAAGAACTGCTTTTTTTTAAATTTTTGAGCAAAAGGATTCTTCGACTTATACAGCATTCCCTTCGGCTGGAAAGGTTAACCTGTAATCCTTCTGTCCAGCTTCTTGGACAGCTTTGTTCCGATTACCTGCAGAATCTGTACCAGCGCCACCAGCAGAATGACCGTCACAATCATAATATCCGCCTGATATCTGTGATATCCATAACGAATTGCAATATCACCGAGACCGCCTCCTCCGACGGTACCTGCCATAGCCGAGTATCCTAAAATCGTTCCAAGGGCAATGGTCGCACCCACAATCAGAGAAGTCCTTGCCTCTACAAGAAGCACTTTCCAGATAATCGTCCATAAGTCTGCTCCCATGCTCTGCGCTGCCTCGATCACGCCATGATCCACCTCAAGAAGTGAAGACTCCACCAGTCTTGCCACAAAGGGCGCTGCCGCCATTGACAGCGGCACGATGGTTGCGGTTGCTCCATAACTCTTCCCTACGATCAGCCTTGTAAAGGGTATGAGCAGCACTAGAAGAATCAAAAAGGGAATACTCCTTACGATGTTCACCACAATATCCAGAATTTTATAAACAATCTTATTCGGTTTCAATCCCCCTGACGCGGTCACTACCAAAGTGATTCCCATAGGGAGTCCCAGCGCATACGCAATCAGCGTAGAAACCAATGTCATATATAGGGTCACCCCTGTTCCTTCCACCAACATCATAATGATCTGACTATCCCACATAATTATCAAGCTCCTCTACTTCCAATTTCCTATCCTTTAAGTACTGTATCATCTTCTCAGCCGCTACGTAGTCTTCAGGCAGCTGCAAAATCATCTGACCATGCGCCACTCCTCCGATATCTCTGGTATCCGCCAGCAGAATATTGACCGGTTCCTTACAGGTAAGCACCATATTGGCAATCACAGGTTCAAAAGAAGAATTACTGGTAAATACGATACGGACACACCGCTTTCCTTTCATCTCCTCACGCTGCTGCCTCTCTCCCTGGAAAACAAGCTTCTTTGCCGCCTTGCTCCTCGGTCTTTGGAATACTTCCTCAACAGTCCCTGTCTCGGCAAGGACACCTTCATCTATAATTGCCACATGGCTGCAGACCTCCTGTACCACCGCCATCTCATGAGTAATGATAACAATGGTAATGCCATACTTTTCATTGATTTCCTTAAGCAGCGCTAAAATCGCCTTGGTGGTGGTCGGATCCAGCGCACTGGTTGCCTCATCACACAGAAGAATCTTTGGATTAGTCGCTAACGCCCTGGCAATCGCCACTCTTTGCTTCTGCCCGCCGGAAAGTTGTGCAGGATAAGCCAGTTCTTTTTCCGAAAGTCCTACGATGGAAAGGAGTTCTCTCGCTCTTTGGACGGCATCCTTTCTGGGTGTCTTGATAATCTCCATAGGAAAACATACATTATCAAGAACGGTTCTTTGCATCAAAAGATTGAAGTGCTGGAAAATCATGGCTATCTGCGTGCGCATAAGGCGCAGTTCCCTTCCATTCAATGCAGATAAATCTTTCCCTTCCACAAACACGGTTCCGCCTGTAGGTCTTTCCAAAAAATTTAGACACCTTACCAACGTAGATTTCCCGGCACCGCTCATACCGATAATGCCGTATATCTCACCCTTATGTATATCCAGATCAATGCCTTTTAAGGCTTCAACCGTATTATCCTTGCCTACAAAGGTCTTTGTGACATTCTTTATTTGAATCATCGTTTCCATAAATCAATCATGACTCCATTTCCTTTTATCAATGATTTCTTTTGTATATACGCATATATGCATATGGTATACATCAATTAACTTTATCATCTTATCACAAAGCCGTTTTGCTTGCAACGCACTATGCCCTTTTCCGTTCCAGTAATTTTCTATTGCACGCTCAAGTTTCCCCCTATCATCCGCCTGTATTACAATTGCTTAAACACGGATTCGACTCTTTTCCCCTGATTTTCTATGAATCGGATCCTTCCTATTCCGTCATGATAATCCGAAAGATTATCTTCTCCATAATAAGACAGCACGCCATTCCATCCATATTCCGCTGTATAAACACTTCCGTCCTCTTTCTCAAAAATAAATTTCACATATTCCCTGGTTGTACCATCGTCATATTTTTCATAAAAAACATATTCCTTTTGATAAGTCTCATTTCTCTCTTTCTTCATAAAATCCGCTGCCTTATCATGAAGAGCAGAAATCTTTTCCTCTGCCTCCTCTGCATTCTTTTTCTCACTGCGTTAGCCGTAATTCCCATCATTTCTGCAATTTCTGTTGTCTTATAACCTTCAATGTAATGCAGGTAAATGACTGTCTTTAGCTTCCCAGGCAGATTCATTAATTCCAGAAGTACTTCACTTTGCTCCGGCACTGGCAGATACTCTGAAATGTCATCCAGCTTCACTGTGGGGTGTCTCATCCTTCCCCTATGCATATCCCTGCATATATTAACAGCAACCTTCATCAGACATGCTTTCTCGTGCTCTTTGTCATGAAATACTTTCGAATGCTCCATATATCTGCAAAATGCCTCCTGGACTGCATCCTGATCATTGCCAAGCAAGACCATGCAGATTTTAAAGAGCATACTTCCATATTCCTCAACAATCTCCTCTACCGTCACCTGTCTATCACCTCCTACACATATAACACGCATTTACCATCCGAATGATGCCAAATTTTTTTACTTCAGATCTGAATATTTTTTGTTCCAGTTTCCACCTGTCATCCCCTCCGCGGACTGTACAAATGATACGTATTTTGCTATACTGTCCTTATCCTATTTTTAAAAGAGATATGATTCAGCAATATAAAATACATCAAAAGGAAGGTTACATAAATGATGAATAAGAAAAAAGCTGTCGTTTCACTTGGACATAATGCACTTGGCTATACTACCTTAGAGCAATGGGATGCTGTCAAGGTTACCGCTCAGGCACTTGCTGACTTGGTGGAAGCCGGTTATCAGCTGACCATTACACACAGCAACGGTCCCCAGATCAGCATGATTCACAAGGCTATGACGGAACTCCGCCGCCTGTATATCGATTATACCCCTGCTCCTATGTGTGTCTGCAGTGCCATGAGCCAGGGATATGTTGGCTATGATATCCAGAATTCCCTAAAGGCTGAACTGTTAAGCCGCGGAATCAGCAAGACAGTGTCTACGATTTTAACTCAGGTGACTGTCGATCCTTACGATGAAGCTTTTTATGAGCCTACCAAGTTAATTGGTCGGTATATGTCTTCTGAAGACGCCGAAATGGAAATAAAGAAAGGCAATTATGTACAGGAAGTTCCAGGCAAAGGCTTCCGCAGAATCATTGCAGCGCCAAAGCCCATTGATATTGTAGAAATTGACGCAATCCGCACCCTGGCTGATGCCGGTCAGATTGTTATCGCCTGCGGAGGAGGCGGTATTCCTGTTATTGAGCAAAAGCATGCTTTGAAAGGTGCATCCGCTGTCATTGAAAAAGATGCCATTGCCGGCAAACTGGCTGCTGACCTTAACGCCGACCAGTTGATCATCCTCACCTCCGTCCCCTATGTTTACCGCAATTTTGGAAAAGAAGACCAGCAGGCTCTTACCTCCCTCACCATAAAGGAATGTGAAGAAATGATTAAAAACGGTGAATTTGAAGAAGGTACTATGCTTCCCAAAATCGAAGCAGCCATTACTTATCTTACAGAGAATGAAAACGGCAGCGTGCTCATTACCTCTCTGGAATCTGTAACTGATGCTTTGAAAGGAAAAACTGGCAGTGTCATTACCGCCAGTTGATGTTGCACAGATATCTGCAGAATAATGAAGAGTGTGCATTTTTGATGCACACTCTTGCTGTTCTCCATAAACATCAATTGATTCTAAAATATTTCTACATTCTTATGTTAAAATGAAAACAGAGCAGCCACAATCTAAAATCGTGTCTGCCCTGCCATTATTTTTATTCGCAAAAATCTATTTATTCAGCGATATCTGCGTACATAAAGTACCAGTATCCGTAAGGTGAATGCCAAGAACCTGTAATCTTTTCACTCTGTAACCAGAAGTCATTGTAATAAGCTACCGGGATACATGCTGCTTCTTCCATAAGGATATCTTCTGCTGTATGAAGAGCATCGGAACGCTCTGCTGCATCCAGTGTAGATCTGGAAATATCCATAGCCGCATCATAATCAGCGCTGTTGAACTTACCGTCATTGTTGCCGTTTGTGGAGTAAAGCAGATCCAGCATGTTGGAAGGATCACTGTAGTCTCCTACCCATCCGTTACGGGATGCATCATAATCACCGTTACGTCTCATAGGTGTAAAGCTTGCCCATTCTACAACATCCACCTTGCAGTCAACACCAAGCTGTGCCCATGCTTCCTGTAAGTATTCAGCAACTACTTTGTGGTAACCAGCATCATTAGTAGAGTAAACAATAGAAGGGAAACCTTCTCCGTCAGGATAACCTGCATCTGCTAACAGCTGTTTTGCTTCCTCAAGGTTTGCTTCATAATCTTCTGAAATGTAAGTCTGTCCGCCATTGGAATTGTTGATAAACTGACTTCCATCAGTATCAACCCAGCCGGGACCCATGAAGTTGTATGCCGGTGAATATGTCCCCTGCATCAATGTATTAGCAACATACTCACGGTCAATTGCAAGGCTTAATGCCTTACGGACATTTGCATCTGTAAAAGGCTCTCTGGCCGTATTTACGCTCAGATAGTAGGTACCGATAATAGGATCTACAAAGAAATCAGAATTTCCGGATAAGGAAGGAATTTCCTCTGTAGGAACGTCCTTGATCATCAGAACTTCACCTGTCTGATATGCACTGTAAGATGCATTGGCATCCTCAATCAGATTCCACTTGATACCGTCTAATTTGATTGCATCGGCATTCCAGTAATTGGTGTTCTTGCTCATAAGAATATGAGATCCGGGTACCCATTCTGAAATATAAAAAGGTCCATTGGAAATGTATGTATCTGCTGCTGTTGCCCATGCATCGCCGTTTGCTTCTACTGTTGCCTGCTGAACAGGGCTTAAAGTAGCAAATGCTGCAAGGCTTCCGAAATAGGAGCAAGGACTTGACAAAGTTACAACCAATGTTTTGTCATCTGTTGCTTCTACTTGAAGTGCATCTAAGTCGCCTTCAGTAGCCTCTCCGAAACCAGCTACCATACCAAGTACAGTCTCAGCATAAGGAGCAGCAACCATAGGATCGCATACTCTCTTCCAGCTGTATACAAAATCATTTGCTGTCAGGTCAGAACCGTCAGACCATTTTAATCCATCTCTTAAATGGAAAGTCCATGTAAGACCATCTTCACTTGTTTCCCAGCTTTCAGCCTGTCCGGGAGCAAGTTTACCATCCTGGTCTACAGTCAAAAGGCATTCAAAAGAATGCAATAACATGTTACCTCCATCTACCGCACTATTGAGTGCCGGATCGATAGTTTCAGGATCCGGACCAACCTGAACGGAAAGAATTTTTTCGCCGGTTGATGTTGCATCGGCAGCCTCTGCGTTCTCGGAATTTTCTGGAGACTGTGAATCAGCTCCCCCTCCGCAGGCTGTAAGACCGGCTACCATGGTCACTGCCAGCAGGAGTGCAAGTACTTTCTTTTTCATAATTTTTCCTCCATTTTTTTTATAAACAATATAAGCACTTAATAATTAAGATGCCTATATCTGTTTACCACATTTAGTTGCACTTGTCAATATGATGACATGCTGCAAAATGTCCTTTTTCCAGCTCGCGCCACTCGGGTACCTCCTGCGCGCATCTTTCATCTGCGTAAGGACACCTTGTTCTGAATCGGCAGCCGGAAGGCGGATTTAAAGGACTGGGAACATCTCCTTCCAGCACAATACGCTTACTTGCCTTTGCCGTCTTAGGATCCGCAATGGGAATCGCTGAAATCAGGCTCTTTGTGTAAGGATGTAAGGGGCGTGTGATAAGCTCATAGCTGTCTGCAAGTTCTACCATTCTTCCCAGATACATAACACCGATTCTATTGGAAATATGCTTTACCGCGGAAAGATCATGAGCAATGAACAGATAGGTCAGCCCCATTTCTTCCTGCAGATCCTCAAACATGTTGATGACCTGCGCCTGAATAGAAACATCCAGTGCTGAAATCGGCTCATCACAGACAATGAATTCCGGTCTCACTGCAAGTGCTCTTGCAATCCCCACACGCTGTCTCTGTCCGCCGGAGAACTCGTGCGGATAGCGGTTTGCATGTTCGGAATTAAGACCTACACGTCTTAACATTTCTATAATAATATCATATCTTTCCTTTTTGTTTGCAGCCATCTTATGTACATCAATAGCCTCACCTACAATATCACCGATGGTCATACGAGGGTCAAGACTTGCATAAGGATCCTGAAAAACAATCTGCATCTTCTTTCTGTAAGGAAGCATATCCACATATTGCTTTTTCTCAACATCAAAGACGACTTCATCATCATAAACGAACCGACCTCCAGTGGGCTCGTACAATCTGAGCAGGGTACGTCCTGTAGTGGTTTTCCCGCAGCCCGACTCGCCTACCAGACCTAAAGTCTCACCTCTTTCAATGGTAAAAGAGACATCATCCACAGCCTGGATATACTTCTTATTTTTTCCAAAACCGCCCGCCGGAAAATACTGACGTAAATGCTCTACCTGTATGAATTTCTCACTCATTTGCGGCGCCCTCCTCCATTTCTTCTTTCTGGTTCAACCAACATTGGGTATAATGGACTTCCCCGAAATTGGTTACCGGAGGCATTTCCCTCAGACAGATTTTCATGCATGCTTCACATCTTGGTGCAAATGGACATCCTTTAGGCGGATTCAGCATATCCACCGGTGTCCCCTCAATGGGCACCAGTCTCTCATGTCCCTTGGTATCCAGCCTTGGAATAGAACGAATCAAGCCCTTAGTATACTGATGTCTTGGCTTATAGAAAATATCCTCAGCCGTTCCGTATTCCACGATCTTACCTGCATACATAACCGCAATTCTCTCGCACATGCTGGCAACCACGCCAAGATCATGAGTAATCATGATGATAGCCATGCCCAGCTTATCTTTTAACTCCATCATCAGTTCCAGAATCTGCGCCTGAATGGTCACATCAAGAGCCGTGGTCGGTTCATCTGCAATTAAAAGCTTAGGTTCACATGCAAGGGCTATTGCAATCATGACTCTCTGGCGCATACCGCCCGATAATTCATGAGGATACTGTTTCAACCTCTTTTCAGGCTCATTGATTCCTACCAGTTCAAGCAACTCCTTGGCACGTTCTTTTGCCTGCGCCTTGTTCTTATCCGTATGAAGCAGAACGGCTTCCATAATTTGATTACCTATAGTATAAACAGGGTTAAGGCTTGTCATGGGATCCTGGAAGATAATGGACACCTCATTTCCCCTGATCTTACGCATTTCTTTATCCGACATCTGTTCAATCTGATGCCCGTTAAAGTAGAGACTTCCGCCTATCAGCTTCCCCGGATGGGCAGTCAGCCCCATCAGGCTGTATGCCGTTACGGATTTTCCGGAACCGCTCTCTCCTACGATTCCTAAAACTTCGCCTTCCTTCAGATGGATAGAAACATCATTTAACGCTTTTACCTCCCCCGCAGGAGTGAAAAAAGAAAGTCGTTCATTTTTTATATCAACAAGATATTCTGACATATTCTCAAACCGCCTTTCCTAATGTTTTAATTTCGGGTCAAATGCATCCCTTAATCCATCGCCAAGCAGATTGAAACTTAAGATGATAAGACTGATCAATGCTGCCGGAATAAAAAGCAGATAGGGATATGTATTGATACCGTTCAAGGCATCACTTGCAAGGCTTCCAAGGGAGGGCAGCGGTACCGCTACACCCATACCTAAGAAACTTAAGAAACTCTCTGTAAAAATAGAAGAAGGAATCTGCAGCGTAGTGGTTACAATCAGCGTACCAATGCAATTCGTCAGAAGGTGCTTTCTGATAATCTTCCCGTTACTGACTCCCAGTGCCCTGGCGGCAGTAACATACTCACTCTCCTTCAGCGTCAGAATCTGGCTTCTTACCATACGTGCCATACCTACCCAGTAAAGAAGGGCAAAGACTATGAAAATACTGATCAGGTTCTCACCCACTACACCGACCCAGGCAAATCCCGGCACATTTTTTAAATTATCAAGAGTCGCTTTCAGTGCAAAAGACAAAAGAACAATCAGCAGAATATCCGGTATGGTATATATAATATCCACAATACGCATCATGATAAGATCCACCCATCCGCCGAAGAAAGCTGCCACCGAACCATAGATAGAACCTATGACCAAAATAATCGCCGTGGCAATCAGACCTACCAACAATGAAATCCTGCTTCCCATCATCACACGGATAGCATAGTCACGTCCCATCTTGTCCGTTCCGAAAATATGGGGGAACACCTTTTCTCCTGCATCAATTCTCGCCTGTTCCTCTGCGGAGTACTCCATGGGGCCAAGATGATTGGCTCCTTTAAACTGCTGTTTGTAATTATATGGATAAAACGCAGGAACAATAAAAGAAAAAATCATAACCAGAATAATGACCACAAGGCTCACCATTGCCACCTTATTCTTTACAAGACGTCGCATACCGTCTTTCCAAAAGCTGACGCTCTCACGCATGATGATCTGGCTCTGCTTCTCCTCCTCGGTAGCCGGAAGAAAATCTTCCGGATTTAGTTTTAACTGAAAACTTAATGGATTCTGCTTCATAATCTGCTCCTTACTTCAATTTGATACGGGGGTCTACCAGCTTATAAACAATGTCAACGATTACGTTCATAATAATAATCAGGGTTGCAAGGAAAATGGTCGTTCCCATAATCAGTGTATAGTCACGTCCGCTGATGGCTCCGATAAATTCCCCGCCCAATCCCGGGATGACAAAAATCTTCTCCACTACAAAACTTCCTGTTACGGTGTAAGCAAGCATAGGACCTACATAAGTAACCACTGGCAGAATAGCATTTCTCATGGCATGCTTAAACAAAATCCAAAAACCAGCAACACCCTTTGCCTTCGCCGTGCGCATGTAATCCTGCCCCAGCACGTCCAGCATGGAAGAACGCATCAACCTCATAATATAAGCCGTGGGATAAAAAGCCAAAGCAACGACCGGCATGATATAGTGCTTCCAGCTGGTAAGTCCCATGGTAGGCAGCAACTTCAAATTAACGCCCAGTGCATACAAAAGCAACGTGCAGATTACAAAACTCGGTACCGCAATACCGCAGGTAGAAATCACACTGATCAGACTGTCAAGGAACTTTCCTCTCTTTAGCGCCGCCACACAGCCAAGAGGAATTCCCAAGCAAAGCGCGACCAATACAGAAATCCCGCCTACTCTTGCCGATACCGGGAACTTCATCTTGATAATGGACATAACAGTACGTCCTCTCTGCTTTAGGCTGTCCCCAAAATCTCCGTGCAGGGCATCCGCCATATATGTAAAATACCTTTGCATCAAAGGCTTATCCAGACCATACTTGGCTTCCAGCGCTGCTGTCGCCTGAGGGCTGATTGCTTTCTCTGACAGGAAAGGTCCGCCGGGAACCATATTCATCAGAAAGAAAGTAAGGGTAGCAACCGCCCAGATGGTCACGATTGCGAGTATTATTCGTTTTGCCACATACTTTATCATACTAAAGTCTCCTTTTCAAACAAACGCTGACGCGCTTTGCGGGTCAGCTTATTGTAACCAAATGAAAAGCCATGCTTTTATGCTTTCTACGAGTCTTTCACACGTGAAAAAGAAAGGAACCACAGTGTTTCCCTACCAAACCCCATCGTCCCCCAAAAATCTTTTTTATCGTATCAAAAAAAAACCTGTTTTGTCAAGTGTTTCCACGATTTTCCCACAAGTTCTTTTCGTAGCACCACCACTCTTCTCCAAAGAGTTCACATTCCCCTACTACGTTGAAATCCAATCGGGCATAGGAACGGATTGCCTTAAGATTTCTCTTTGCCACAAGGAAATGTACGCCCTTCTTGCCGCGGCGTTTCAATTCATCCATAGCATATTGCAAAAGTTTCCTTGCTATGCCCTGATTCTGATTTTCACTTCGGACGCCTAATCTGGATAATTCCGCTGCGGGTTTTAATGCTTCGCTCCAGCAGGGCAGATTTTCCACTGCTTCATCCTGATCGATGGAGATAACGCCTATTATCTCCTCATTATCATCTTTCAGGCAGAACAATCCCTCTCTGGACAAGTCTCCTTCAATATCTACTTCCCCCGGATATTCATTGGTCCATGCACACAGTTCCGTCCCTACCAACGAGCGGTATAGCGCCAGAATCGCAGCCTTATCCTTCCGGTCTGCTTCCATAAATCTCATGTTTTCATCTATTCCTTTCTCACACGGCACTTTCCCATGCGAAAAATTTTCTCCCCATTGTTTTATTTTAAATCATATAACTTCATTGTTTCAGGATTTCTATATTCATGTTTCTCATAATAGCCAATCAGTTTGTCGCCGTCCCGGAGCGCCACCATGTAAACATCCTTGTTTTGCTTTTCATTGTGAAATGTGTATACCAGATTATGATCCTTAGAAGCAGCGAACCATTCCACCACCTGTTTTATCTTTTCTACTGATTCTGCATTGTGACAATCCAGAAGGCTCTGTCCAAGCAGCTTCTCTCCGCCCCACTTCTCATAATTTTTGACCGCTGCCGGATTCATATAAATAATTTCGTGCTCCAAATTACAGATCACGACCGCGCTCCGGTCCTGATCAATGATGCTCTTAAAAAACATAATTTATCCTCCTTATACTTTTTTAATACTCCTTTGTGACAGTATCGATATCATATATTTTCATAAATGTATTCAGATCGCCCTCACCCCGGATGAGCATAATTTCCTCGAATTTGCCCGTATGTATATTCTTAAACCCTGCAACCTGCTCGCCGTTGCAAATGCTGCACTTTAAAACCGGGCGCAGGTTTTCTTTATCATATTGCTTCTTATGGGCTGCTTTCTTTTTAAATATGGACATATACTCCTCACTTTAATCCTTAAGTTGTTTTATTCATGTAATTCTAATGGAAGGCCATCCGGGTCAAAAAAGAATGTCATTTTTTTATGCGTATAATCATCATACCGAATTGGTTCACATTCAATTCCACACTTTTCCAATTCAGCGACAACTGCCTCAATATCTTCTACACGAAATGCCAAATGACGCAGCCCACAGGCTTCTGGCCGACTGATACGTTTTGGCGGATTTAATTCCGCAAAGATTTCCAGTTCAATCGTCTCTGCTCCATCTCCAATTTTCAAATCCAGTTTCCAATCCTCTCTCTGATCCCGATAGTTTTCTCTAATAATCTCAAAGCCGAGTTTATGAACATAAAAATCTTTTGCCGCTTGAATGTCAGATACAATAATCGCAACATGATGAATTGCACTTAACTTCATCTTGTAATTCCTCCCATACAATTCCAATTTTCGCTTTGTTTTCATGGATTTTATCTTACCACAAATGTACACACAGTTGCATTAGGTTTTGCTCGAAAATTCATTTTTACATTACAGCTTGTTTCCCTTTCTTTCAATCTGCTTCAATCTAAATATACACAGCGCACCGCATATACCCTGTTCCCATACCGGGATAACGGAGTCAGACCATCCCTAAGCGGATCCATGCAGTAAAATGTCCCATTCTCAGCCTTTACGATTAATACATAATGGAAATTACCCAAACCGTTCATCCGCACTCTGACAATAGGGTATTTCCCATCTTTTAAGCATTTCATTAACAGTTCGCTTGTCACTTCTGAAAAAACATCTGCCTCATATTCGCCCGTGTTCCGAAGCTTCTCCCACAAAAGGTTTCCTTCTCCATCAAATACCTGCTGCCTGGAAAATTCTTCATTTAATGTATGGGGTGTATTTTCTTTTCCCGTCATGCTGACAGCCGAAGCAATACAACATACCAAACAGCCGGATCTTTCCATCGTGTACTCCGAATCCCCCAATGCCTCCTGCGCCCACCTTTCATCATCCTGCCTGTAAAATACCACATCCTTATCCGGTATCATATCCTCGTCTGCATGTACTATGACGCCGCCCCTGAAACGCAGTACGCAAAAAAACGCCGCCAAAGCCAAGATACATATAAAAAATACAAAGAGATAAGTATACTTCTTTTTCCTTTTCATTACAGGAATTCTCCTTTCGTTTTGAAAACCGAAGATTCTTGTGACGCAGGTGACAGAAACTGCCGCCGCACCCTCGTCTATTGTACCAAGTCGTTGGCGCGGCGGCTAGCCCTAAATATATAAAATCACTTTTTTCATCATTTTCCGTTGTTTGTAATATAAATATAAGCATCCTCAAGCGTGGCTTCACAAGGTATGCATTTCACTTCAGGCACTTTTTCACAAAGAAGCCTCACCTGCAGCCCACCATCCACATACTGCTTTGAGGAAACATGGTATTCCCTTTCCAGTTCTCGTGCTTCAACTTCGCTGCCAACCTGACAAAGCCAGACATGCCCCTTTGCTTCACTCAGCAATTCCCGCATTCCGCCTGCGTAAAGAAACTGTCCTTTTTTCATGACTGCAAGCTTTTGGCAGGTCGCCGCCAGATCCTCCACTACATGAGTTGAAAATAAGACGGTACGATCCTCCGAAAAATCAACCAACAGATTGCGGATGCGGATACGTTCTTCCGGATCCAATCCTGTCGTAGGCTCATCTACGATTAAGACCTCCGGTTCATTTAACAGCGCCTGGACCAGCCCTACTCTTCTTTTCATGCCGCCGGACAACTGCTTCATTTTCTTCTTTTGATGCTCCGCCAGACTGGTCTTTTCCAAATAATAGCGAATACGTTCTTGGCAAATCTTCTTTGGGATGCCAGCCAGGTCTCCCATGTATTTCAGGCATTCCTGCACCGTCAGATTGGGATATAAATCTATTTCCTGCGGAAGATATCCGATTTTTCTCCGAATTTTCTCATAATTACTTTCATTATACCGCATTCCGTCTATGGTCACCTCACCGCCCAGAGGGGTCAATACCGTCGTCAGCACACGCATCAATGTCGTTTTCCCTGCCCCGTTCTCTCCTAATAAGCCAAAGATTCCTTGGGGAATTTCCAGCTCAACATGATCTAATGCCGTCACCCCGTTTTTAAAAGTCACTGTCAAATCTTTTATTTCAATGCTCATACGCCTATCCTCTTTTCTCCACTATTTTGGGAAGCATTACCGTCATGGTGATGCTCAATAACAAACAAAGTATTTTCCCGCATATCCAGCTCAAATCTCCATTATCCTGTGTATTTCTGAAAGTGTAGGAAAACACATTCCATTTTCCTAAAAGCCGCTCTCCGACTGTCGAATTTGTTATAATCCACAGAACCAGACAAAATCCCATTCCCACCCACATGCTGCGAAACAGGCAGGACAAAGTGTGAGATAAAATCCCCCAGAAATTCAACGTCACTACGATGGCTGCTGTATATATAAGCAGCATTCTCAATTCATCCTCTATCTGTAAGGACGGTCCGTAAAAGGGACGCGGTTTCTGAATCATATAAAACATCCCATAACCCGCAACAGCGAGAATCAACAGATAGATTTCCTATATCACCATCCTCTTAAACATAGAACGCATTCTTCTCTTCATTGGATATAGCCGTTCTACTTCCGATCTTTTGCTGATGATTTCCTGTACGTAGGTATCTGCACAAAGAACTGCTGCCAACGCTGCCATCGGCGCTTCCAGTGCAATTCCTATTTCATCCGTCAGACTTACTCCCCGAACCACGCTCAAAACTGCCACAAAAAAGGCAGAATATACTATTTTATAAAAAGGCAGGCAGATTTTGATTTCCTTGTCCACTATATCCGCCTCCTTTTCCACAACTGTACACAAATCAGGATAATTCCTGCGGACGCCAGTATCAGAAAACTCTGATTAAGCAGTGCCATAGGAGGCGGTGTTGTATCAAAAAGCGTTCCGGGAAACCGCACCATAATTGCAAGCGGCCTGCCATGATAACCATACACTCCTTCCGCATTTCTGCTGCCCATATTGGAATACACCATATAAAGAATCAGAAGCGGCACCGCTGGGAGCGGATTTTTGAATACCAGCGAGATCAACCCATATACAGATACAATCATCAGCATATTCGGCAGAATATAAAGACAGCCTGCTATGGCAAAATCAATCCATCTCACTTCAAATCCTCTGCTTCTTGTACAGATACAACATACCATCCAAAACACCAGACTTAAGATCACAAGTACGATCAGACAAACCGAAAATCCTCCTGCTATTTTTCCGGTCACGTAACTTCCCGCACTGATAGCCTTCGTGTGTAAAAGTTCATAAGTATTTTTCCTCGTGTCCTGCATGAACAGCACCGCTAGCATGACTGTCGCAAAAAAAGCCATGAACAATCCGGCAAAATCCGCAAATTTTTTGGAAAAATAATACGAAAAACTTTTCTTTTGCAGCTTACTTTCAATGTAGGAATTCACCTCTTCTTTTGTCCCCTTATGATATTTGGTACACCCATAAGTAAAAATCGCACCATAAAAATGATATTCCTTTTCGAGATACCCGCAGGCCTCCCCGATATCCATTCCCTCCATTTCCCTGATGACTGCTTCTGCTTCTGCCTGATCCATCAAAAACTCCGAAACGAAGACCTCACAAATCTGCTTTTCCCAGAGTTCCCGTCTTTGCTCCTCGCTTGAGGGCACATAACCATCATGGACATCTGCATCAGGAACTGTTTCCGGGTAATCCCGTGCCAGTTCGTCCAGCTCTTCCTGGGAAGATACATAATGGACATTCATGTAGGGCGCAAGATTCATAAATACACCAGCCGCCACCAGCACCACACCTATCCAGAATAACGGTCTTTTCAGATAATTCTTAATCTCCCTTTTCATAATTGCTTTCATACAAATCTCCTCTTTTCATTGATGACTTTATTTTAAATACCAAATCACAACAAAAAGACAACAAACGCCGGACTGTCTACACAATCCGGCGAAATATCGCTGTTACCACAGCTCCTTTTGTTTCTCCATTTTCCAGCAGCAGGTTTCCTCCATGTTTTTCACAATACAGTCTGCTGATATACATCCCCATACCCGCATGTTTCAGGCTGTCTTTCATATTTTGCTGATGAAATCTTTCTGTAACCTTAAAAGCCTCCTCCTCAAAACCATTCCCGTCGTCTCTTACGCATACCCTCAGTTCGGAATATGTTACATTAATTTTTATATCCACCTTCTCTTTTGCATACCGTAAAGCGTTGGACAATAAATTTTCCAGCACTTCCAGAATCACTTCTTTATCTCCCCTGAAACTCTCTGGTGCTCCAGCTACATCTAAAACCACATGCTTCTCTTTATCCAATCCCAATACGGCAAGTTCCGCCTGAATATCGTTCTTCAATTCTTCCGCTGTCATCTGACTGGATAGGAACTTTCTCTGTTCAAGGCTGCTCATTTTACGCATGGTCTCTACAAAGGTATCCATACGTTCAATCTGTTTCATGCTTTCCGACACCATTTCCATCGCCTTTGGCGTATCGATGGTTCCATCAGGCAGGAAATCCATCAGCATTTCCTGATACCCTTTAAGAACCGACAAAGGCGAGCGGATGTCATGTGAAATCGCCGCCCGAAGCGCTCTTTCCTCCTCAATCATTTTCCACATTTCCTGATTATTCCGTGCAAGTTGTCCCCGCATTCTCTCAAATTCCTGACATAAACGCCCCATTTCGTCCTGATTTTCATAAGCAATCTGAAAGTCTAAGTCATTTTGGGCAATTCTGCCAGACGCCTGTTCCAATTCCGCAAGCGGGATTTTCAATTTATGTCTATAAAAAAGAATAACTGACACACAGCTTCCCATGACGGATAAAATCAAAATCGTATAGGTCTGCAGAAAATCGCACAACTCAGATATATCAAGATCCATTCTGCTCATATCCGTGGAAATCGGTCTGGGAATGTCTGCTCTGTAATAAGGAATTTCCTCTTCTTCTCCGTTCACTGCCTTAAAATACATATCTTGGTCCACATATTTCCACCAGATTTGTTCCTGTTTGCGTGAGGCGATTTTCACGATCACAGCCGATAGTAAAAAACTGCACACCAGGCTGACCGCCATATACAGGATAATCGTTTTTCTGACAGAAAGATTTCTTATTTTATCCACCGGTATCCCATCCCCCATACTGTTTCGATATACTCTGTTTCTGTCCGTTCCCCAATTTTCTTTCTGATTCTCCGCACCAGTTCTGTAATTACCCGGCTGTCGCCTTCCCCATCGTAACCGCAGACCTTCTCGTAAATTCTTTCTTTGTCAAAAACGATTCCCGGATTCATAGATAAAAATTCAATAATTTCATATTCCAGCTTCGTCAGTTCCAGATAAGTTTCTCCAATCTGCACCGTTTTTGCAAAATAGTCAATGGAAAGTTCACTAAAGAAACGATACTTTGTCTTTACTTTGCGGCGTTCCTCCCGTTTGAGGTGCGCCCCAATCCTTGCCTCCAGCTCTTTTAAACTAAAAGGCTTTAATATATAATCATCACCGCCGGACAAAAGACCGTTCACCCGATCCTGCTCCTCCACCTTTGCAGTCAGAAACAAAATAGGGCACATCACCTTATCTCTGATCATGCGGCAGAACTCTATTCCGTCAATCTGCGGCATATTTACGTCCAACAAAATAATGTCCGGTCCCTGCTGCGCTTGTTTTAATCCGTCCGCGCCATTCTCCGCCGTAATAACAACATACCTTCTAATCTCAAAATAACTTTTCAGCATTTTTAATAATTCTGTATCGTCATCCACAATCAATATCTTATAGCTCACGTTATGTTCCTCTTCCTCAACTATCCAGCATTCACATCGACATTTACACAAGTTTACATTATATTATCATCTCGCAAAGCATCCGCCAACTTACATTTAAGCATCCTCTTTCCGCCTATGCAATAGGCCAATCCGACAAATCCCAAAATAGCCAAAATAAATACCAAAATCGGTACAATCGGCGCTTTCACCAAAAACTCCATCGGATCTAAATAACTTGCTGTAATCATAAATGCCACAACTGCCACCGTCAGCGGCAAAGTAATAAGAATCGGACGCCCTGCTATCACCAGCGCTTCAATGGCAAACATTTTCCGTATGCCTTCCGGAGTCATTCCAACAGACATATACCTGGCAAATTCTCGTTTCCTCTGGCGCAAAAATCCCAGCGTATTAGAAAACACATTTGCAATGCCGATAACAGCAAGCAAGGAACAAAATGCTCCTAATATCACCATAAAACCTTTTCTCATATTATCATCAGTCACTTTCTCTTGAATACGGTTTTCAATCTCTACCGTATATTCCTGACGAATCGTTTGCAAAATCTCAGCTTGCAGCTCATTCAATTCGGCAAGCGTGACCTCATCTTCTCCTAATATCCGAATATAAGTATCGGATTCTGTATTACCGATTTGCTCAGATATCTGGCTCCATACAGATAAAGGAATAAACTGCACCAACGCATAGTTATCATATTCTTCTCTCAAAACCGGTGTTTCCTGTGTATAGGCAAGTACTGGAATTTCCGCTGAATTTTCCGTTTGTCCGGCACCTTGCAAAATGATCGTATCTTGATCCTCTTTTATAAACGGGATATATTCCTTGTATCGAAAATTGCTGTTTATACTATCCCAAATCCTGTTTAATATAATACTTCCGCCATTTTCCGGCTCAATGCCGATCTGTTCACAATATTCCTCAAATCCTTTATCGTCCATAATCACAATAGGTGCTTTTATGGTCACAGAATTTTCCGTTACAGCTTCCAGACCGCCCAACCCACGCAATTCGTCACTCACGTTTATTTCCGACACAAAACATATAGCATTTGCCTTTTGGTATGCAACACTGCTCCGGACACCCTGCAGGTTTCTGATTTCTTCCTCCTGCTCCCAGTCCTCTATCCCAGTATCATTCAGTGTCACCATCACATCCCATGCGTCCTGATACCTTTCAAAATAAGTATGATTCGTGCTGATGCCTGCAAGCGTGAAAAAACAAAGCATAACTGTAAATCCTAAAAAAGAAAGAGTCAAAGACAAAGTAGAAGTCCGAAGTGCTTTTCTTTGTGCTTTCAGCGCATTTCCAGCCAGTTCTCCCTCTATGCCAAACAGTAAGATCAAAATAGGAGAATGCTTCTTCTTTCTCAAACAAAGTTCATCTGTATTGCGTATTGCCTGGAGCGGTGTCAGCTTACTCAATTTCCTCGCCGGCAGCCATGCGGAAATAAGTACGGTCAAAACCGAAGCCAGAATTGTACTTGCAAACACCAACGGATGATATTGAAAAACCGCCTCATGCCGTCCGTCCATTTCTGCTGCAATCGAATTCATCGCCTGCATCACACCGAAACCGAGCGCAATCCCAATGAAACTTCCAAGCAGAATCGGTATCATACAAAGCGCCGCTGCCTCCTGCATCAGGCAAGTAAGAATCTGTTTCGGCGCGGCCCCTATACTGGAAAAAATCCCAAACTGATGGATCCTTGCGTTCATAGATACAGCAAAAGAGTTATGAATAATCAAAATCAGTGAAGCTGATACAACAATCAATAACACCAGGTAAAAAGCCATCAAAAGCGGCGGGTTCGTATCTTGCGGGTCGTGAATCATATATTTGGACAAAAGCAATTCGTGATAGG
>CAYOED010000064.1:0-20370 GCA_964402925.1 uncultured Lachnospiraceae bacterium
ATCATTATCGGCAGAGCCGAAATGATAACCGCACCCCGCCACGTTCCCATCAGCCGAAAGGAAAATCGGAAACGTGAAACGATTGGTAAAGAAACCAGCCGGAAAGGAAATGACAGATAAGAGAAAATTTTCCTCTGGCAGAAAGGAGAATGGGATGGATGATGTATCATACAGTGCCCATATCAGCAATGGGAAAAGTGCAATCAACAGCAAAAGCAGGCTGTCCGGTGTGGCAAAACACAATCTGCGGAAATACCGTTCCAAAGAGTATGACAGGGATAACATTGTCCTGCTTTTTGGCAGTACAAACCTCCTGCAGGACGTGAAAAAAGTTTATCATGACACTTTTACAGAAGCACTGGAACAATATAACCAAAAGCAGACAAGGGCAGACCGACGGATTGAGGATTATTTTGAGCATGTATCTGACAAAAATCAAGACATGGCAGTGGAGATCATTTTCCAGTGTGGGGATAAAGACTTTTTGGAAAACATCTTTATAGAAACCGATAACGAAAAAGAGTATAAAGAAAACATCTGTAAGGTATATGATACACTGTTGGAACAGTTACAGAAGGAAATGCCGGATTTCAGGGTTGCAAATGCGGTGGTTCATTTTGATGAGGCAAGCCCACACATGCATGTAGTGGGTGTTCCCATAGGCAGAGGGTTTAAGCGTGGGCTGGAAACAAAACGTCTTGAGATGGTAGCAGAGAACCTTGATGAAAAGCAGGATATGCTTTATGATACCAGCCTCCGTCTGGAACAGGCGGAAAAGGAAGTTACGGAGGCAGAAAACATTTGTCTGACACTCAAGCGGAGATTGCCGGGGCAGAGGAAGATTTGATACAGATAAAAACGGAAAGCAAGGAAACGAAACAGAAACTCATGGCAGAGCAAGAGGAAATAAAACAGGAAAATCTGTTGTTAAAATTGGATACGCTTACCCTCCATTCCGATAGAGAAAATCTTTTAAGAGATGTCCAGAAAGCAAAGAATGAAAAGGAACAAATGCAGGTAAGAAAGAATGGGCTTTTAGAGGATATCGGTGTGCTGGATAAAGAGTTTGAAAAGCGGCTGGATTTCATCAATATGCTGGATAAACTCAAAGCAATCCTTTATAAGCTGTTATCCATGATTCCGATAGTAAGGGAGTTTACAAGGCTTGTGGAAGAAAAAAAGGATATACGTGCTGCCTCCCCTTATGGCTATACCTCTCTCGGCAGGCTGTTGAAAGAGTACCGAACCTCTCTCCCCCGGTATGACAAACTTGTTATTTTCCTGGAGATTGCCTCATGGCAGACATCAAAAGGGGAAGTAGTCCCGGTATATGAGGATTATAATGGACGGGGAACGGATTACCAACTGGCGGGATTCTGGAATGTGCAGGCGGAACAGGGGGTAAAGGTTTCTGAAATAAGGGACAAGATTACACCAGAGAACCGGATATGTACACTGGAACAAGCAGAGGTATATGTGAAGGCAGTAGAAAGTTTCATGGAAGAAGTGAAAACTACTGAAAGTGCAAGGTATAGTCGTTCTATGTATAGAGCACAAAATGAGGAACATGTATGGGGCGGATAAGCAGAATAATTTGCATACAGTTATTGCAATAAATAACGGTGTATATGCGATGAACTATGGGACAGCAATTGAGGCTGTCCCGTAGTTTGTTGAAAAACTGTGAAAGTATATTGAATGATATGACATACTGTTTGTTCTATTTATTTGTTTTTTTCTACCGTTTACAATCGGTTTGGCTGAATGCAAATTCATTACATTTTTGCCTTTTCGGATGGTTCAATGGGAACCCTAAATTCGTTAAAGTTTTATTCGAATTTCTACTCAATACAATATCTGCTTTCTCGCTCACTGCGAATTGTAAAAGAGACATCTGGAAGTGCTGTAATCAGCTTTTCACGTAGATTTCGTAATGGTGCTTTATGGTGTTGAAAAGCATTCAAAAATGTAGACATTCTCTCAACATCCAGGTAATTCCTTTTGCCAGACGATATGGAACATCCTTGTAATGATTTCCAGGATTCAGTTCAAATACGGATTCGATCGCTTTTCTCTGATAAACAGAATACAGTTCTTTCATACAATTTTCTGTCTGACTTAAAAACGGATTTTTTGCCCGGCTTTCCAAATCTCCGAGAGAAAGATAGATTGCTTCTGGCTTTTGTAAAAAATTATGTTCTTTCGCATAGGATACAAATTCCGGGTACCAAACTGAGCCGGACGCTGACACGCTGCCTGTAAACGCATCTGTAATATATGGAGCATACAAGGCAAAAAGTCCACCCATAGAATATCCGGCAATGATACGGCAGGTTGGCGGTTTAATTTTATCCTCTATAAAGGGGATGATTTTATCTGTCATACAGCGAACATAATGATTTGCTTCGCCAGTAAAATGGTCACTTTTTGAAACAACTGGATCGTGCGCCCATGGGGAAAGCTCTTCATCCCAACGAAGACTGGTAATAGAAACAAGATGAAACGGTCTGCATCCAAGTTTTTTGCACTGCGCTATAACGGAATGTCCTACTTCTGTATGCATATTGGCATAGATAATGGGAGCCCCTTTGTCCTCATTCTTGAAAAAGGTGACTTGTTTTCCGTCTATTACAAATTTTAAAGGTTTTTTCATAATTGTTTCCTCTCTACAGCTTCATATAGTCATTCATATCTTGAAACCCGATGCTTTCATACAACGCCCGTCCACAATCAGAAGTTTCAAGATATATTTTTGTGATGCCTTGCTCTTTTGCATATCCGACAAGCCAGCAAACAACATTTTTTCCCACCCCTTGTCCACGATATTCCTGCCTTGTATAAATGTTCATCAGGTAGGCACATTGTCCACTGGGATTATCCGGCGAGGGCATCTCCTGATACAGACAAAGCCCGCCACAACCAACTATTGTTCCATTTATTTCTGCAAATACAGCGACATGCCCTCCGCTTGGAATAGAATTTTTATAGTATTCCCGATTTGCCGTATAAAGTTCCTGCACATTCTCATTCTCCGAAATAGCAAAAACGTGATGCAGCACATCCATTCGCCATTCCATCAGCTTTTCGATTTCCGAGGCAGAAACCTGCCTGATTGTAATATCCATTTAAGCAACAACCCCTTCCTTCATAATAATCGGCAGAGCTTTGGAATCCACCTTTCCGTTTGCATTTAATGGGAAGTCAGCCATTCTGACAAAGAATTCAGGAATCATATAATTTGGTAGAAATCTTGCCATTTCTTTTTTCAGAGTTGACAGATTGGCTTCCGGCTGCTTCAAGACTACATATGCCACCATGTAAGAAAGATTCTGCTCATCAATGTACGGTCTTACTACTGCCTTTTCAATTTCCGGACATTTGCATAAAACGCTTTCTACCTCAGCAGGTTCTACCCTTTTGCCAAGAATCATTATCTGTGTGTCTTTTCTATGAAGAAACGCAATATTTCCATCTGGCAGAAAATAGCCGAGATCACCACTGCGGTATACGACCAAACCATCCTGCCGAGTAACAAAAGCCGCATTCTCTTTTTTTCTGCTGCCAATATAGCCTGCGGAAACCCCCTCTCCCAAAATACAAATTTCTCCGATTTCTCCCGGTTTCACAGAAACCATATGTTCATCCAATATCTCGATTTGCGTTCCAAGAACTGGCTTGCCTACAGGAAAGGTACCATCCGGGAGCGGTGGCACATCATTGCATCGGTAATAGGAAGCACACACCGTAGTTTCCGATGGTCCATAAGTGTTGTATATTTCTACTCTGTCAACTAAATTTGAAATATAGCTTGCACGAAGAACATCACCGCCGCTGATTAGCAGCCGCAAGCACTTTGGAATCTGCGGCAGGTGATTCATTTCAAGCAATAAATAAGGAAATCCGCTGATTTCAGTCACATGATTGCTCTCAACAAACTCCATAAGAGAGTGAATATCTTTTTTAGTTTTCGCAGAAGGGATTGCAAGCACAGCACCGGATAAAAGCGCTGTAAATACTTCTTCAACAAAGATGTCAAATGAGCAGACAGAATACTGAAGCATAGTATCGGTTTCATTTGTATGAAACTCCCTTTGAAACGCCCTTACATAGTGGCAGACATTTCGATTTCGCACAGCAACGCCTTTTGGTACGCCTGTTGAGCCCGAGGTATATAGAATATAGGCAAGACTATCCGGTGAAGCAGATGGATTAGTGGAAACCTCCTCCATTTCTATTCCGGGATCAATGAAAACACAGGGATAATTTTCGATTTTTTCTCTATAAACACTATTTGTAAGAATAATATCTACTTCGGCATCCAGCATCATAAAATCAATCCGTTCCTTTGGAAAGAACGGCTCTACAGGAACATAGGCCTTTCCCACTTTCAAAACCGCAAAAATAGCGGCAATCATTTCCACAGTATGCTCCATCATAATTCCAACCCTGTCTGCTTCAGATGGGATTTTAGCAGCAATTGTATCAATCAATTGTTTTAACTCTATTCTTGTAAGACTTCGTTGCTCGTCAATTACTGCTGTGGCGTTCGGCGCACATTTTAGTTTATCCTGCAAAAGTTCGTAAATTACATCCTGGTTCATTTCAATTTCTCCTTCCGAAACTTGACTTTCCTTAGTACATTTATTATACTTGTGTTATAAAAATGATTCAAGTACGCAGAATTTTCGTATATAGTACAAAAAAACTTACTAAAAGGAGAATGTATCTATGGAGCAGATGATGAGTTATGACGAGTTTGTGGAGCGAGTTAAGGAGGGTATTGTAACAGAATCCGGAAACTGCCCTGTTACACCGGGATTGTCATTGTTTCAGGGAAAATGGACGGATCAGGTGTTATATGTGCTTTGTATCTATGATTCCATCCGTTTCGGAGAACTGAAAAAGAATCTTCCAGGCATCACCAATACGATGCTTACCACTACGTTAAAAGATTTAGAGGCAAAGGGAATCGTTCACCGTGAACAATTCAACGAGATTCCTCCTCATGTGGAGTATTCCTTTACCGAAAAGGGAAAAGACCTTTATCCAATTTTCTATGCGATGATGAACTGGGGATATAAATACGAAAAGGACTTTTACGACGCAGATTAACAATTCATATTGATCAATGAAAATTTGAGATATTGAACCTTGATGAGCAACAATATTACATCGAATACGATAGTTTACTTTGACTAAAGGGAGTTGAACTGATGACGGAGATAATATTAAAAAACAGAAAAATAAACTTAGAAAAACTGTTATCTTTCGGCTTTGAAGAATCCGACGACAGTTATACTTATCATACCGGTTTGGTTGACGGACAAATGAGACTGACCGTGAAGATAGATACAGACGGAAAGATATATACAGTGGTTATTGACAATATTGGTGGGGATGAATATGTACTCCACCAGGTAGAAGGTGCGTCAGGTTCTTTTGTCGGACAGGTTAAGAGCGAATATGAAGCGGTACTTGAGAAAATTTCCGAAAAGTGCTTTGATTCTGAAATTTTTAAAAGCAAGCGGGCAAAGGAGGTCATTGCCTATGTCCGAAACACTTATGGTGATGAGCTTGAATACCTATGGAAGAAATTTCCAAATAATGCAGTTGTGCGGAGAAAAGACAACAAGAAATGGTATGCCGCTCTCCTTACGGTGTCCCGCAGAAAGTTGGGATTTGATTCAGATGAAGAGGTTGAAATTCTTGATTTGCGAATTAAGCCCGAAGAGATTGAAAGCACAGTGGATGGCATTAAAATCCTGCCTGGTTATCATATGAACAAAAAGCATTGGATTACGATTTGCCTTGATGCTTCGGTTTCACTTGATGAGATATATCGAAAAATTAATGAAAGCTATTTGCTTGCAAAAAAATAAAAAGGGATGCCATATGATAAATACAAACAGCTTATTGATAAGAGAACTTGTCCCAGAAGATTGACAGGAAATGTAAAACATTGCCATTAACTTCCAAAAATCTACACTTAGAGGAGTACTTAAAGGCTATGAAAGAATACAATATAAAAATTAGTACAGCTTTGCTTTTGGTCGTTTCCTACTTTGGAATCATGCTTTTTTACACATTTTTAGATGTGGCAGTTTGGAGAAAAATTTTTCCCGAATTTTCAAACACAATAAATATTATTACCATAGTGATATGTATATGCGTTTGTGTGTGGTATTGTTCTAGGATTGCTCTACATAAAGACAAATTCTATATTTTGCTGTATGATAGCACACTGTGGGTATAATTTGATTTCCTATATTGTTATGATATACCCATATGTAAAATGAAAATGACACAAATAGGGAAAATGTGAAAGTGAATAACAAATAAAAATGCTTAAAATCATGACATAAAAGATTCTAAGCATTTTTATTTTGTCAAATATCCAGACTATCTTCAGCATCTATAAATATCTGCATTTCATTATTCAGATAAAGCCTTACATATTCAAGCGGATTGCCTATTGCCATAACATTTAGCACATGATCCGTCCATGCTGTGGTCTTTAATCCTTCTTCTGCTTTGTTACAGTCAATCCGTAATATGTAGCCATCAAATGTAGTAATATCAATACTGTTGTGATACATATTGTACCTTGCGTAAAGTAATTTCATTTTTATCTGTCCTTTCATGATTTTTACAAGCATATCAAATCAGTTCCCACGTCGTAATTGTTTTGTGTTATAATGTGTTATAGGTTTTCCTTTCCCTTAAATCTTCCCTTATTAGGGTTCGTAACAGCAAGGGAGAGGAAATAACATAAGGGAAAGTCTAAGGGAAAACTCACCTCATACAAATTTAGTGTTTTCGAGGGTTAGAGCAATTTACAGTAACAAAATATAACAGTTATTAAATTCCTTAGATTTTGTGAAAATACAATCGGTGTTTGTGAAGTGATAAAAGATAAATATACGAGGAGGATATTGATATGAAGAATATACGAAAGTTTTCTATTTTTATAAGCTCTACCTATGAAGACCTTAAAGAAGAAAGACAGGCATTGGTAGGTGTAGCACTAGAGAATAATCTCATCCCTGTAGGAATGGAGCAATTTCATGCTGCTCCTACAAGCCAATGGAATGTTATAACAAAGATGATTGATGAGTGCGATTTTAGAAGCAATCCGAATCTGTAAAGACAAGAATGTACTGAAAGAGTATCTGGAAAGCAAGGAAAAGGAGGTTGTGGACATTATGATGGTATTGTATGATGAACAGGAAGTAATGTGTTCTTATGTGGAGAGCGAAGTGCATGAAGCTAAAATTGAAATGGCAACTGAAATGTTACAGAATAACGAACCAATAGAAAAGATAATGAAGTATACTAAATTATCGAAGGAGGAAATTGAAAAATTAGCAGGATTGCAATTAGTATAATTATTTGAAGCAAAATAAAACCCAAGAAAACATTGAAAGCAGGAAATCTTTATGATAAAGGTATCCTGCTTTTTTTGATTAAACTTTAGAAGAATAGAGAAGTGTAGGAAACGATGAATCTCCAATACATTAAGAACTATCAAAAGATTAGAGAGGCTGTAGCAATGCAGATGACCTTGAAGACGTGGATGTACAATTAAGTTATAAGCTCTGTTGCCTGTTTTTGGAATTTTGAGTATCCTCAATATTTCTACCAAGATATTGATTAAGGTTCTCCAGCTTCCGGTTCAAATTACGAACTTCTTTTTCACAATTCTTATAGGTGGAAGTCAGCTCGTTTTTCTGTCTGGTTAATTCATGGTATTTGGATTTCAATTTGTCTATATTCAAAGATTTTAAGTCAATTCCTGCCTGTTCCAGCATACGTCTTGCACCGCCATAAAGAATAAGCTGACATTCATATTTTCGGAAATAGGTATCCGGATTTTTGGCTTTTTTGTAGTTGATATGACAGGAACGATTGGCTTTGTATTGTTCCGCATATTTGATAATTTCCGCAAGGTTTTTGATGCGGTGTTCCAACTCCACAACACTTTGTTTGGCAGACTTTCCTGTTTCGGTTTTGATTGCAATTTGGTGTTCCAATTCAGAGATAGAACCAGCTTCATTATAATTTTGTGTAGCGATTTTCAAATTCTCAATGGCTGCCCACCTTTTCAGACCAGGACTGTTCTGAAATTTCTCCTCAGAAGTGTCAATTAACTTGCGGGAGAAATAGTTTTTTTTAGGAATACTAGTTTTGCGTTCCTGCTTCCGTTCTATGCGTTCTTTGATACGTTCTTTTGTATATTCTTTCCCCAAAGATTTAATGCTTCCACGTATAAAACGGTCTTTCCCAAAAAGTCGGAATGAAATATATTTTGGAGCATTTTCGCCAAAGTCTTCCCCTTTGGTTTCATAGCCTTTGGCTCTCATTAATAACAAAAATTCATCATAGGTGGAAGAAAATTTAATCGAAGTATTGATATCTTTTCTTAACTGTATTTTCCATGAAGTTTCGTTCTTATCTGCCTGCCACTCATTATATTTTTTGCCACGTTTCCCGCTGGGAGCAATGACGGAAAGGTTATGTTCCTTACACAGATTATCACTAAGATGACGGATACGATAATAGGACTGTTTACAGTCATGGTA
The DNA here is from genome assembly GCA_964402925.1 of uncultured Lachnospiraceae bacterium. Lineage (GTDB taxonomy): Bacteria > Bacillota > Clostridia > Lachnospirales > Lachnospiraceae > Suilimivivens. The sequence continues at coordinate 8,580 of CAYOED010000064.1, forward strand.
CTTGTCATGTTCGATGTTATCGGCAGCACAAAAAATAATGTGATTATGAATGTGTCCTTTATCAATATGGGTGGTAACAACATAAGAGGATTTTCCCTCTAAAACTTTGTCTGCAAGTTCTTTTCCTATCTGGTGTGCTTCCTCAAAAGTTACTTCTCCCGGAGCAAAAGCCTGTATCATGTGATAGGCTTTATTTGGACTGTTTTCACGACAGTGATCTAAGGTATATTTAAAGTCTATAGCTGCGGTTTCCGGAGAGCAGGCATAAGAAGAAATAAGGATACCTTCGTCTGTCTTATCAGGATTGCAAATGTAATCTATCGCCTTATTAACGGTTGCCTTAATAGCATGGATTTTTGTGTATGCCATACTTGATTCATCAACTCCTTTACTTCGTCCATATCTTCCTGATAGACATGACTGGTACTGTTAATTCGCTTTGCGATTTGGTTTAAGCTGGAGCTGATTCGTCCAAGCTCCGTATTATAATTTCTTAAATAGCTGTAATCTACATCATAGACATATCCATATAAAATGAGCTTTCGAAGAAAGGCAGATTTGCTTTTCATGCCTGATAGTTTAAACTTCTCATCTAGGATATACTGCTCGTCATCATTTAGGTAAACCTGCACCGGATTGGTGCGTTCTCTGTTTGCCATTTTCAACACTCCTTCTGTTTTTAGGTATAAAAAAACTGCTGTAAAATGTTCAATGATTTACAACAGTTGGTTTCAAGGGTTATTTAATTTTGGATAAAGTTATCCAAGTGAGATTGTATCAGACTTGAGGATAAAGGTCAAGAAGTTAAAAAGGAAAATAGGACAATAATAAAGAGGGTTAGGGATACTTCCCTATGGAAATTTTATCATACGCTCGTTAGGAAAGTATGTTAAATTTCGACTGTGTGTCATGACACAGGCAGTGCTTGCTAAGGTTGTCTTTCGACACACCTGGAGGGTGTGTCGATATTTTAAATTATTTGCTTTCTATGACACAACTAAGTCACAAGTGTGTGATATAATAGTTAAAATGGAGGGATATATAGATGCAAAGAATATTGATAGTTGAGGATGAGGAATCAATAGCTAATTTAATTAAGGTTAATTTAGTAGTAGAGGGGTATCATTGTATTTGTGCTTATGATGGAAAAATGGGAGCAGACTATATTGAAAAAGAAATGTTTGATTTAATCTTGTTGGACATAATGCTGCCAGAAATCAACGGATATGAACTATTAGAATATGTAAAACCAATGGGAACGCCAGTTATTTTTTTGACTGCAAAGGGCGATGTTGATGACCGTATTAAGGGATTAAAGCTCGGTGCGGATGACTATATTACTAAACCTTTTCAGGTAGGGGAGTTGATGGCTCGTGTGGAAGCTCTGCTTAGAAGATATGGCAAGATAAATAATAAGCTGGCTTTTGCAGATGTAGAGATTGATATGGTTTCTCGAATAGTCAGTAAGAGAGGAAATCCGGTAGATTTGACAGTGAAGGAATTTGATTTGTTGGTGGAGTTGATCCAGAACAAAAACGTAGCATTGTACCGGGAAAAGTTATATGAGAAGGTGTGGGGTGAACCATATGTGGGAGATACCCGCACACTGGATTCCCATATCCAGCGGCTCAGAAGGAAACTGAGCTGGGATAATTATATTAAAACCGTATTTCGGATTGGGTATCGACTGGAGGATGGGGAATGAGGCTGTTTCATAAAATCTTTCTATGCTTTGTAGTTATATTCAGCATTACTTTTCAGGTGGCGGGATATTTGCTGATAAATTATACTTATGGAAATGCAATCAGCCAGGAAAAGAAACTTGCCTTTCAAGATTTTCAATATAACAGGTACATCCTGCAGTCTATTCTGTATTCCAATCCGGAGTTCTTTGCAGAGAGTGAAGCGGATTTCTCAGACGTTTCAAGGAATTTTACCGTTCCGGTTGCCGTGTATGGTACAGACGGAAAGTATATTTTTTCAAATATGTCAGCACTTCCGGAGGAGCCTGATTTTGACGAAGGGGAGGATGACAGGATATCTTTCCAGATCTGTGAAAAAGATGGGGAACACTATATTTTTGTATGTGATTATGTCAGCCAAAGTGAAAATAGTATGTACCTTATTACGCAGACAGATATCAGTTCTGTGATAAATGTCCAGAAAAGCACGATTGCCTATTTCCAGAAAATATACATGGCTATCCTCTGCATCAGTTTTCTGGTGGTATTTCTGCTGACGAAAGTGATTACAGCATCCTTAAATAAAGTGGGAAAAGCCACAAGAAGAATTGCGGGGGGAGAATATTCCGAAAGAATCAGCACGAAGGGACAGGATGAGATTAGTGAACTGGCATCAGATTTTAATGAGATGGCGCAGCAGGTAGAGGATAAAATTGGTGAGTTGTCCAACGTGGCAAAACAAAAAGAAGATTTTGCTGCGAATTTTGCTCATGAACTGAAAACGCCTCTGACATCCGTGATTGGGTATGCGGATATGCTTTACCAGCGGAATCTTCCGAGGGAAGAAGTAAAAAGTGCTGCCGGGTATATACTGAAGGAAGGTATGAGACTTGAGGCTTTGTCCCTGAAGCTGATGGATTTATTTATGCTGGACAAGCAGGACTTCATTTTGGAGAAGATGTCTGTCAGGGAAATGTTTGAAAATCTGGAACAGGGCATAGAGCCTGTATGCAGGAAGTATGGGGCAGCCCTGCATATGGAGATAGGGGAAGGAATGATCCGAGTAGATTATGACCTTTTCAAGACAATGATATTGAATCTGGCGGATAATGCTTTGAAAGCAGACTGCAAGGATGTCTGGCTAGAAGGGAAGCAGGGAAAGAACACTTACCAGATTAGGATTAAAGATAATGGGAAAGGAATTCCACCAGAGGAGCTGGGGCGGATCACGGAGGCATTTTATATGGTGGATAAGTCTCGGTCAAGGAAACAGCATGGGGCGGGGATAGGAATGGCTCTGGTGTCAAAAATTGTGGAGATACATGGGGCGAAGTTGGAAATAGAAAGCGATGGAAAGGCAGGAACTGTGATCAGTGTTACATTCTGTTTATAGGAGGACTATGGGAATGAATAAATCATACAAATATACAATCCTTACTTTGTTTCTTGCGCTTGTGTTTGCCTTTGGCAGTATGGCTGGTATGAACTTTATTATGCGAGAAAAGGAAAGACAGTTATTAACGGAAAGAGGCAGGGCTGTAGTAGAGGCACCCGTTCGGTCATGGCAGGGGCAGGAAAGCGGAGAGGACGGGGAAACGGATGAAGAATCTGACAGTATAGGATATGTTCTTACAACCGAACAGGTGGAGGAGATACTAAGCTGTTGGAATAACCGCACAGGAGTAACCGTTCATAATCCTATAAATGGACAGATTTCTATGGAAGAAGCCATAATAGAAGGAAAAAAATGGCTTGTGGAAATGGAAATTGGAGAAAACAGACTGGAGGACACAGAGGCATATTCCGTATCCGCAACGCTTGGTATTGCAACGCAAAAAGTGTCTGCAGGGGTACAGTCAGAACTATATTATAGTTTTTGGACTGTGCAATTTTCTGATTCGTCTATGTATGCGATTTTATACATTAACGCAGTTACTGGAAAAGTCTGGAATGCGGACATCACCTTATATGAAGATATGCCAGAGGAAATACCATATGAGAAATTAGAACATTTTGTGGAACTATCCGGATTGCAGGTCACCAATACAGATATAACAAAAAATCAGGAAGGAACACAAGCTATATTAAAGATTGATGACAGTCATATATTTGCAGAGGTGAAATTTCAAAATGCCCAAGCCTACAATGGAAAAGAATTCATAGGCAATAATGAAATGCTTCATAACGAAAAAGTAAGAATTATCTATGCCCTAACTGTGAGCAAAGAGTTCTGACATTGTATTTAGAAATAATTTGCCTCATAACACAACTTTACCGAAAATATTTTACATCTATGACACAACTTTATTGAAAGTAAAACGAAACACTCAGGTAGAATATAAGTATATTCTGCTTGAGTGTTTTTTTAAGCAAATACAAAAGGAAATCTGCCGGGGTATGGCGACTGCCTTATGGTAAATATGGTTGATTGGAGGAAAGATGATGAAATTACAGGTAGAGCACATATGCAAATCCTATAACAGAAGAAAGGAGGCATTAAGGGATGTCAGCTTCACATTGCATAAGGGGACTTATGGTTTGTTAGGAGAAAATGGAGCGGGTAAGAGTACGCTTATGAGGATGATGGCTACTGTAGATTTTCCCACAAAAGGGGAAATATGTTATGACGGAAAGAACATTTTCTCAATGGATGAAGGATATCGCAGCTTGATAGGGTATATGCCGCAGAACTACAGTGTATATCCAGGATTTACGGCAAGGGATTTTCTGGAATATATGGGGGTCTTAAAAGGGATACCGAAAGAAAAATTGAAACGCCGGATAAATGAAGTGCTTGAGTTTGTAAACCTGTCAGACGTTGCAGAAAAAAAGGTTAAGACTTTTTCAGGCGGCATGAAACGTAGGATTGGAATTGCACAGGCGATTATCAATGAACCGGAGATCTTAATATTGGACGAACCGACAGCAGGGCTTGATCCGAAAGAGCGCATTCGTTTTTCAAATATAATCAGTGATATGGGCAAGGACAAAATCGTGCTGCTGTCCACCCATATCGTGTCAGATATTGAAGCGATTGCAAATGAACTTGTGGTTATGAAGAAAGGGGAGGTTCTAGAGACCGGAAATGTGGACGATCTGGTGCAGACAGTGAAAGGACAGGTCTGGGAAACTGTAATAAATCAAGAAACATACCAGAGGCTCCGAAAAGAGCGGTCAGTAATACATCTAAAGCAGATGGGTAAGGAAGTGCAGGTTCGGTTCGTGGGAGAAAGATATCCTGATGTAGAAAATCAGCAAGCGGAGCCGACACTGGAAGATTACTACATTTTTACCGGTGGTATCATGAATGAAAGTGAGGAGTAAGAGATGAAAAATAATAAGAGATTTATTGCAGCAATGGCATGTGTGATGGTTATGGGGCTAACTGCCTGTGGAAACGGGGATGATAATACAGCTAATGAAATACAGCAGATAAAGCCAATTCCTTTTACAGAGAACATGGAGCAGGATAACGGTGATATAGAAAAACAGGGCGAAATAGAAACGCAACAGAAAACAGAAACACAGAATGTAATAGACGCACAAGAAGTGCACCTTTCTTCTGATGGACAGCAGGGAGCGCAGGAACAGGTGGCACCGGACAGTGATGAAAAATTGGAAGAAAAACTTGCAGCGTACCGTGAGGCAAGGGAGAATGCGAAACCTACCTCACTGGGAAATGGGGTGACGATGGGTGGTTCAGTGAGTGAGGAGGAGTATGGCATTACATACGATGCAAGTATTTTAGAGACATTTGATTCGAGAGAAATAGCTGAAGCATACGGCACAGCGAATAGCTATGTGGAGGATACTCTTGGAATTTCCGTGGAGACAAGGAATACTACATATCATTGTGTTGATCCGAGGATATGGACAATTTATTCTGCAGAGGATAAAGGTGTCGCAAACGGGTATGATCCGGAAAATATCTATGTGGTTGAGTATTGTGATAACGGAACATGGCAGTATCTGATTCTTGTAAGGGAAGGAAAAGGCAGTGCATGGAAAGTCATTCATCACGGCAGTTCATATATGGAATAATGGAGGGATGAAAATTGAAGGATTTAATCAAGTTGGAGTATAAGAAATTGTGGAATGGAGTATCCATTGTTTCTATTGCTGCTTTAAGCATCCTTACCATTCTTTTTTCTGTGGTCACGCTAAATATCCAGCAGAGGGCGCTTGATAAGAATGGGGATATTGTTACCGGATTGTCGGCTTTCAGGGCATTAAAAGAAGCATCGAAAGATCTGGAGGGTGTAATGGACGGAGAATATATCCAAAATCTCATAGAGGAATATAATTCCAGTCCTGAAAAGGAATTTTTGGACAATAACCGGGGCTTTTTGGGCACAGGCGGGATGATAAAATATATCATCCCAAACTATGTGATCAACTATGCATATTACAGCCTTTATATGTCGAATGGAAACGATATGATAGGGCTGGATTATGATTTCTTAAATTCAGAGGAGAGTTTTTACCAGAAATTTAAGGATGCTATCTTAGAGCAGCAATTGTATGTGAATAAAGAAAATGGAGTGTATCAGTATTCAGAATCCCAGATTGAGGCATTGCAGAATAAGGTCGATCACTTAAAAACTCCTTTTAAGGTTGCGTATCATACAGGGCTTGCTAATTTAAACAGCTATTTTGGAATGGAGTATTTTATATTTTTCATCATTTTGGCATTTTGCCTAGCTTCAGTGTATGCAAAGGACAGTATGAATGGCATTGACGAACTGTCACTGTCCTCTAAGCATGGAAGAAAAAAGGATATGAAAGCAAGAGGGATAGCGGGAAATCTGTTTACTCTGACAGCATATTTGATTTATGTCGGTGTGCTTATGGTGGTTCATGGAATGATAGGCAGCCTGCATGGGATTGGTGCTTCTGCACAGACATTCTGGTTTGACTGTATCTTTAATATCAGTATTGGAACGGGGTTGTTACTTATCTTCTTTGGCGGGCTGGCAGGCGCTTTGGTCATTGCCAATATTGTGATGTTGTTGTCCATGAAGATAAAGAACTCCAAAGCTGCTGTAGTGGCAGGTATTGCCGCTGTTCTATTGTTAAGAAAGGGAACAGACACATACAGCCAGATAAAGCTACTGAATCCTATAAGATTTGGAGGAAGTGAGTCAGCTTATAATTTCCTGTTTGTTGGCACAGCAATCATTCCCTATTTTGTTGTTGTTCTCATCCTGAGCATTGTATATGTAGCTGTTCTTTGGCTGATAATGTGGCTGTCGTATAAAAAATACTATATAAACTAGGTTTTGTATGCAAGAGAGGTACGGAAATGAGGTAGAAATGTTAGAAATCATTAAAATAGAAAGAAAAAGAATATTGAGTATAAGGGTTTTTCTGGTGTTTTTGGCAATCGTTGCGTTATTCTCCACATATAGCGTCTATTCCATATTGAGGAGCTATGAAGTGCCAGGGGTGGCAGGGATTGTAGTCACATGGCATGAAAATCTGTCCCATGCAAAAGCAGATCGGCAAAAGACACAGATAGACAAAGAGTTTTTGAATCTAATGCGGCAGCATGAGGGGGAATTTACCTATGTGGATGAAAGAAATCTGGTAGGACTTGTTGCAGCTAATTATGGCGGAAAATCCGTTCAGGATTTGTCTGATGAAGATATCAGCAATTTTTATTCGAGGCGCTTATCCAATATACGGGCGATGCTGGATGAAAGTCAGGTGATCCGTTATACCAAAGAGGAAATAGAGCAGTTCATGCAGAACGCAGGGCAGATTTCTGAGATTCAATTTGGTTATGCGGAAGGATGGAAAGTTCTGAATGATGGCATGAATGTTTTTGTGCCAGTGCTGCTGATCCTGATTTCTGTCCTGTTGCTTCCGCTTTTCGGTATTGATTCCAAAAGCAATATGACAGAGCTGTACCGTTCAACAAAATATGGGAAAACGCCGCTGGATCACGCCAGAGTCCTTGTGGCATATATAATAGGGGTTTTTCTTTATTTGTTAGGTATCTTTTTGCATTTTGTGATAAAAATCGTGCCTTTCGGCTTGAAAGGGTGGAATCAGTGTATCCAGAGCAACGTAAAGACATTCTTCTCCCTTTATAATATCACGAACCTCCAACAGTTTTTACTTAATGTCATGGTCGGTTTGGTTGCACTGCTGTTTGCTGTTTCTTTTCTGCTTCTCGTGACGGCTATCATGGAGAAAATCATGACAAGTGCGGTGATATTTGTGTTTTTTTGGATTCTATTACTGCTTTTTGAACAGATGTATCTCTGGTCAGTCAACCACTATTTTGCCAATTTCATGCCATTGCGAATGACTTCTTTTTCTCACTATTATGTAGGTAACGAGATATATAGGGTGTTTGGAAGCAGCCTGTCTTGTATGAAATGGAGTATTTTGGTGTCAGTTTTGCTGTCAGGAATTTTGTTGGCGGCAACGATAGGATGGGAAAAGGTAAAAAGGAAAAGAGGTCTGTATTAACACTATGAGCGAGTTTTGAGAATCGGAAATGAGTTATTTTATGGGAGGAACTTAGGATGAAGAATAACAATAGAAATATTAGGATGAAGGAAAGGCGGGCGGGTTACAGAAAAAAAGAACAGACAGGAAACAGGCTGCTTCTCCTTGCAATGGTGGCTGTTATCGCTGTAGTTGTGTTCCACATTAGAGATATAAAGGCAGAACTGGAAGAAATGCGGACTGCACTGAAGCGGATAGAAGTGTTGGAATATGGAAGGATTGAAACGTCTGTGAAAACCTACCCGCAGGAGGAAACAGATTATGTCAGCAGCATTACTATAATGAACGTGGAAAAACCAGTACAGCGTACCCAGGCAGAAACTATCCAAAGATTGGAGGAGCTGGGGAAAGAGAACCCGGAAATTGCGACAATCAGCAGGAGCAGCTCACAATATCCGGAGGCTATGCTGACTGCGTTGGCAAATAACCCGGAGATGGCAGATTTTGTGGCGGGCTATTTGAGCGATAACAAATATGCGGCAGGCGGTCTAACAGAATTGGAAAAGGAGCAGGAATGTCCGTTGTTTCTCCAATGGGACTCACGTTGGGGATATGAGCTATATGGCGGGGACAGCTGCATCGGGCTTGCAGGATGCGGCCCCACCTGTTTGTCAATGATTTTGTATTACCTGACAAGGGATGAAACGCTCACGCCTGACAGGATAGCAGCCTATTCTATGGAGAACGACTACTATGTAAGTGGAACAGGCACCGCATGGGGATTGATGGAGGATTTTCCTGAAATATATGGTATCAAGGCTACAGAACCCAGAATGACAGAACGTTCCATAAAAGCGGAGCTGGATAAAGGAAAAGTATTGATATGTGCTATGGGGCAGGGTGATTTTACGGTGTCTGGTCATTTCATTGTCATTTATGGTTATGGTGATAGCGGGTTTCAGATAAATGATCCGAACTGCGTGGCAAGAAGCAGAAGAGAGTGGACTTTTGAAGAAATAAAGGATCAGGTTAAGAAAATCTGGGCTTATGGGAAGTAAAGGAGAACAGTTATGAGCAGAAATGAAAAAAGAGGTACTTTTCCTAAAAAAACAGCGGCATTCTTTGCGAAGGAGACTGGTTGATGGCTTACTGGTTCATTCACAAATACGGGGACTTTTTTGGAGTCAGATGGCTTCTTAAGCGTCTCAACATATATCCTAATGCGTATTATAACTTTCTGAAAAACAGAAAGGCTGGTTACTATACCAAAAAACAGGAAACCCTTGATATGATAGAGCATATCTATCATGAACATAATGGTGTGGATGGTCATCGTGACATGCAGGTATATCTTGAACACAAAGGCAAAAAATACAGCAGGCCAACCATACGCAAATATATGAACAGGGAATTAGGGCTAAAAAGTGTAACCCGTAGAAAAAAGCCTGGTTACCACAAAGGTAAAGCACATAAGGTATTCCAGAATATCCTTGAGCAGGATTTTGACTGTGAGAAAAGAAATACGAAGTGGTGTACAGATCTCACATATCTGTTTCTTTCCGATGGAAGCAAACGGTATAACTGTACTATCCTTGATCTGCATGACCACAGTGTGATTGCAGGCATCACAGATAAAACATAACTGCTGATTTAACAAAAAGAACCCTGAAAAAGGCTATTGATTCACAGCTACCCATAAAGGGAGTATTGATCCTGCACAGTGACCAGGGGAGCCAGTATATCTCCAAAGAATTTGTGGAATACTGTGAAACCAATGCGATAACCCCAAATATGAGTAAGGCAGGATATCCATACGATAATGCCCCAATGGAGAGATATTTTAATACATTAAAAAATGAGCTTATAAATCTTCATTCTTATAACACAGAAGAAGCTCTTTATGAGGCAGTCGGGGAGTTTGCATACACAACATATAATCATGTGCGTCCTCACGCATATAATGGTTATAAAACACCATTTGAAGCCAGATATACAGCCTGATTAGTTTTGGGTATATTTCCCCTGATGATTGTAAATAAACACTTCAGGATTATTATGCCGAAAGAGCAGAAAACCTTAGCTGCAAATTTAAAATTTATCAGTCATTTTTGTTACAAAAAAGCTTGACCAGAACAACTTGACACACTTGTTGCCGACTTCCCCAATACATACAAGCTGATGAATAAGGACGAGGTATCTAAGACCTATTCCTTTCTGAAATCATACATCAGCTACCGCAAGCCAAGGACAGTCAGTACAGAACAGAGGGAACGGGAAAGGCAGATGATGATTGCGAAAAATAGGGCAAGAGAAAATTAAGGAAAATTTAATGGAATTGTGTGTGTGCTTATGATAAAATAAAAAAAGACTAAATTAACAAGCCGACATTTTATTTTTTTCAGGGATTAAGGAGGATTTTCAATGAAAAGAAAAGCATTCATTACACTCATGCTATTTTTTGTATTCGGATTAGTTGGGTGTGGCGAAAAGGTTACTTTTGATGAATATGATACCGCTGGAATTGAGTATATTGAATGGAGTGATATTGATACTGTATGTGAAAATCCGGAGCTAATAGATGAAGGTGAAAGTTTTTTGTATTCTATGTCTGAAAATCTTTTGCTTTCTTATGCGATGGACAGTCAGATTGAGCTTTCAGATGTGTTGGGGGAATATGACCATCTGATAATGACTAATCCTCGATGGGTAGAACGGTTTGGCGATTTAGACAAACTAAAACCAGTGGAATATAGCAGTTTAATGAAAGATATGCAGAGTTTTTTGGATGATCAGATGCCTATACTAACTGTTGATGGGAGTGTGTTACCCAATAGCGTAGGTTTATATGAGTATGAGGAAGGGGGACTGCTTGTGTTGCCAGCGTGTGCAGCTTGGGGATTAGCTGAACCAATTAAAGCAAAAAATCCGCTAATCATTTTAGCAGATAAACCAGAAGAAGTTTTTAAGGCAAGTAGTTGTATGTTACCATTGACTTCGGGAGGATGTGTGCTATTCACTGATGGGGAGAAACTACAGTCAGTATTTAGTAAGAGTGAACTAAGCAATTATGGAAAAATCCAAGCATTAGCGGAATAAGTAAATGGGGGATATATGAAAGAAACAGTGTTTAGTATTTAGAAATAATTTAAGTGTTATTTTAATACTCTGTTTATAATGCCAAGACAAAAAAAGAAATATAAAAAACAGAATGTTTCTTAATTTTAGGTAGCGATTTATCTTAACAGAAAATCAGCTACCTTTTTTATTTTCAGCAACTATCAACGCATCACAGAAAGGTCAAGGTATCAGGAATGATTGAAAACAAAATTGAAGTCAGTAAGACTTAGAAAAAGTATTACAGGCATTGGAACAGGCAAAACAGCGTGTAGCCAACGAAAAGAAAAAGCAGAACGAGAAGAAACGGAAAGGCGAGAAACCACTCTCCCACAGTCCATTATCCCAAAAGCCGAGGTAACATATTCACCCCGAGGGGTAAGTTTCACTTGCATGGACTCTTACAGAGGGCGGTGCGCTAAAGGCAGGCGCACATGGGGGAGCTACAATCCCTCATCGGGGCGAAAGTGCCGCCCCTGCCCCCTAGTGAACTTTGCGTTCAGACAAAAGCCAAAGTGCGGCTTTTATCTGCCCACAAA
>CAYOED010000065.1:0-19983 GCA_964402925.1 uncultured Lachnospiraceae bacterium
TGTTCCAGTCGGTGCTTTCTACGATCTGACATTTCCATTGTTTGCGGTTATCCTCTTTCTGCTGATGTATGATGCTTTCTCAACTGCCGACTGCCCCTTGCTCCGTTTGACTATGGAAAAGCGTGTGTATAGCACTTCACCCTGACCAGTCCAAGTGACTTAAATTCATAGCCATCCGGTTTCACTACATTACTATCATCTATGTGGATGACAGGATCAGCCGGAACCCATTTACGGATCGTAGTGAGATAAGATTTCAAAGCCGGAATAGGAACCCCTTTATTCAGGTGCCTGGTAAGGCGTTCCACAGAATTAAGCATAAGAAATCCGTTCATTTTTGTTTAGTAAGGTTTTTGATTGAGCACTTAAATTTTACATCAAAAAGGAATGGGATTCCTTATATTTTGGATATTTTTTACTAGTATCACCAAACTAACACCCCCTTTCTATTGCCAGAATGGGTGCGACAAAAAATCGTTATCACAAATCCAAAAGCAAAACCCCGGATGGTGGAAGCATCCGGGGTTTCGCTTTTCTATATACTAAACTAAGGAATTAGGAAAAAGCACTTTATTCTACATCCTGCAATGCTGCAAAGTCTTCTTCTCCGGTACGGACTTTAACAACTTTGTCTACGTTGTATACGAAGATCTTTCCGTCGCCGATATGACCGGTATACAGCGCTTTCTTTGCCGCCTCGATTACGGATTCAACAGGAATCTTGCTGACAACGACCTCAACTTTCACTTTAGGAAGCAGGGTGGCATCCACTTCAACACCACGATACATTTCTCCGGCGCCCTTTTGAATACCGCATCCCATAACCTGCGTTACCGTCATGCCGGTTACGCCCAAATCGTTCATGGCTTTCTTTAACTTATCATATCTGGACAATTTTGCAATCACGGCAACTTTGTAGATACCGGTAGCTGCCACGGCAGGTGCAACCACCTTCACTGCTGCATCCTTCTGCGCTTTGGATGCTTCCGCATAATCCGCCGTTCCAAGATCTGTGTTTTCGTTTACTTCCATGGTCATTGTATTTGCAATATCCATGATACTGAATCCTGCATAAGCAGAGGGCAGACCATGTTCACAAGAATCAAGACCGACGATTTCTTCTTCCTGGGTAACACGAAGGCCAACCGTTGCTTTAATAATGAAAAACGCGATTGTTATCGTCACTGCAGTCCATGCAGCTACAGCGGCAAATCCAACCAGCTGGATTCCAAGGAGCTTAAATCCTCCGCCATAGAAAAGACCTACAAGACTGTCATTTCCGGGGGCGGCTGTTGTGGCAAAAAGACCAACTGCAATGGTTCCCCAGATACCGTTTAAGCAGTGAACTGCAACGGCGCCGACAGGATCATCAATATGAAGCTTATAATCAAGGAACCAGACACCAAATACCACCAAAAGGCCAGCTACTGCGCCGATTACAATTGCTCCTGCCACATCCGTCACATCACAGGATGCCGTGATAGCAACCAGACCTGCCAGAGATGCATTTAGACACATGGAAACATCAGGCTTGCCATATTTTACCCATGTAAAGACCATACATACTACCGTTGCAATGGCAGGTGAGATCGTCGTTGTGACAAATACCGAACCCAGCTGATCCATACTGGTACATGCTGCACCATTGAATCCGTACCAGCCAAACCATAAGATAAATACTCCAAGGCATCCAATCGGAAGATTATGCCCGGGGAAGGCATTTACTTTGGTAATCTTTCCATCTTTATCCTTTACAAATTTACCAATACGGGGACCTAATATCTTTGCACCGAGCAGGGCTGAAATACCTCCAACCATATGTATTGCACAGGAACCTGCAAAATCGTGGAATCCTGCCTGGGCAAGCCAGCCGCCGCCCCAGATCCAGTGGGCTTCAATGGGATAAATCAAAGCTGAAATAATACCCGAGTAAACACAGTAAGATAAAAATTTTGTTCTCTCTGCCATTGCGCCGGAAACAATCGTTGCAGTGGTTGCACAGAATACAAGATTAAATACGAAATTGGACCAGTCGAAATTTGCATAATTGGTAAAAATATCAAATCCCGGCTTTCCAATCAGACCAACCAGATCCTCACCAAACAAAAGACCAAATCCAATTAGGATAAAAACAACTGTACCAATGCAGAAATCCATTAGGTTCTTCATCAGAATATTACCTGCATTCTTTGCTCTGGTAAAGCCGGTCTCTACCATTGCAAAACCTGCCTGCATCCAGAATACCAGCGCTGCTCCAATCAGGAACCAGACGCCGAATACCTCGCCGCTTACGGCACTCATAATTTCTTCTGTCATAATTTTCCTCCTCACATTAAAAAAAGCGGATACAAAGGGAATTATTACCATAAGCCCCTTTGCTCCGCGTTTTTTAATAAATAAATTTGAAAAGGCGCTGCAGTCATTTTGCAGCGCCTTTGCTTTACGTATTGCATGATATCATTCTGTTCATTTCCTGTCAACACTTTTTTACAAAAAATTTATAATCGCAATCTGACACAACCACATTACTCTGAAACTCAAATCCCAGCCTGCCTAACAGTCTCAGCGAAGCCGTGTTCCTTTCATTTACCAGCGCCTGCACCTGATCAAAAGCAAGTTCTTCCTTTGCATAGATGAGAATCGCAGTGCAGACTTCAAAGGCATATCCCTTATTCTGATGTGCCGAATCTATCACAAATCCAAGCTCCGGAAGTTCATAACCTTCCCTGACGCTCAGCCCTGCCCGACCGATTACTTCTCCAGTCTCTTTGAGCAGAATCGTCCAGAGACCATAGCCGTAAAATCCGTATACCTGATCGATATATGCCTGCATGTAAGCCTCTTCTTCCTCTCTTTTCTGATACAGGTCTTCCATATAGTAAGTAATAGACGGCTCACTGTAAATCCTATAAAACGCATCCACATCTTCCAGCATACTCTCGCGGACTTTAAGCCTGTCCGTCTCGAGGATATCCCATGGCAGTCCCGCAAGCCTTTTAAAGACCTCTTCATAAGAACGATATTCCAAAAGGAACAGATCCTCCACGGCATATCTGACCTGTGGAAACGTTTTGTCCCTATTTTTCTCATGATATAGAATCACCACGTACCAGCCGTCTTTTAAAAGACATTCTGCAGTTTCCGGTTCATCTGTTATGACCAGCGTCTCTTGTCTCTTATGCTGATCTGTTCTTTTTAATGTAACGTGCACCTGATGTTCATTTACTTTGTCACAAATTTCGCCCAAACGGCTCTCCGCAATTTCGTAATAATATTCTGACAGCAGGAGAAGGATGCATTTTAGCATTGTAAAGTCCCCTCACTTCATATAAAATAAATACTATATCTATTATAATACGCTATTATTTAATTGAAAAGAAAGGAAACTATCATTATGAGTCAAAATTCTATGGAAAATCCTATGGAGAATCCTATTGTTACTTTTACAATGGAGAACGGAGATGTCATCAAAGCAGAGCTTTACCCAGAAATCGCTCCCATTTCCGTAAATAATTTTATTAGCCTGATCAACAAAAATTTCTATGACGGTCTGATCTTTCACCGTGTCATCCGCGGTTTTATGATTCAGGGCGGAGATCCGGAAGGCACCGGCTGCGGCGGTCCCGGTTACAGCATTAAAGGAGAATTTTCCGCCAACGGCGTAGAAAATAATTTAAAGCATACGGAAGGTGTCCTTTCCATGGCAAGAAGCATGGCGCCCGACTCTGCCGGCTCCCAGTTCTTTATCATGCACAAGAACGCACCTCATCTGGACGGAAGCTATGCCGCTTTTGGGAAAGTAGTAGAAGGAATGGATGTGGTGAATAAAATAGCTGAAACAGCTACCGACTATTCTGACCGCCCTTTAGAAGAGCAGAAAATGAAAAGTGTCACTGTAGAAACCTTCGGTGTCACCTATCCTGAACCAGATAAGCTGTAGTACCTGGCTGTCGTCTCGTTCACATTCTGTTCATATTTAATTAAAAAAAACTTAATTGGCATTACATTCTTTAGACATTTCTGCATCATATACTAATACCATAAGATGCGACAAAGAAGAAAGCCTCAAAGTAATTGATTTATTAATAACTTTTTCATAATAAATGCCAAGTAAACAAAGGTTTACTTGGCATCCTCCCTTTTATAGACATTTTTTTCTGAATTTCTCTTGTATTTTTCCGTCTTTTCCTGTATAGTAGTACACGAATCAATGAGGATTTACCGTGGTAAATTCTTTTTTTTTTGTAAAATTCGATTATCTGCACTTATAACAAATTTGCAGACTTATCAAGAATGGAGGCTATTAATGGAAAATGTAATGAACATGATTGCAAAAGTAAACGATGCCATAAATGGTGTCGTATGGGGAATCCCCATGCTGATCCTAATTATCGGCACCGGTATCTACATGACGATTGGAATGGAGTTTTTCCAGATTACGCGTATCAAGCACTGGATGAACGAAACCTTTCTCGCCATCTTTAAGAAAAAGCATGTAACTGCCCACACCGCCAAAAACGAAAACTCTATTTCACAATTCCAGGCACTCTCTACTGCACTTGCTGCTACAATCGGCGTCGGCAATATTGCCGGAGTGGCCGGCGCTATCATAACCGGCGGTGCCGGAGCAGTCTTCTGGATGTGGCTCTCTGCATTATTTGGAATGATGACAAACTACTCGGAAAATGTCCTGGGTATTTATTACCGTCGTAAGAATTCAAAAGACGAATGGTCCGGCGGCGCTATGTATTATCTTCAGGACGGCTTAAAGGGGAAAAAGGTAATTGGCATCCTGGCAAAGCCCCTTGCCATACTCTTTGCCCTCTTCTGTGTATTTGCCTCCTTTGGAATCGGCAATATGACACAGGTACATGAAATCGCCAGTTCCCTGCAGGATACTTTCAGCATTCCGCCTATTGCAACCGGGATTATTATTGCAGTAGTTGCAGCTCTTGTTATTTTGGGCGGTATCAAGGCTATTGGAAGCGTAACTGAAAAAATCGTTCCTTTCATGGCATGTGCTTATATTCTGGGAACAATTATTGTACTTATTATGAATATCACTTCCGTTCCTGCAGTATTTGGCGCTATCTTTACCAACGCCTTCGGTCTTCGCCCGATTGCCGGTGCTACCGTTGGCATGATGATCAAGCAGGCCATGACTATGGGCTTTAAGCGCGGTGTCTTCTCCAATGAAGCCGGACTTGGTTCCTCTGTCATGGTACATTCCGCGTCCAATGTAAAGGAGCCGATCGTCCAAGGTATGTGGGGTATTTTTGAAGTGTTCTTTGATACCATTGTTGTCTGTACACTGACAGCCTTCACCATCTTAAGTTCTGGTTTGATTGACCTTGAAACAGGCGCTGTCCTCACAGCATCCACCGGTGCCTCTCTTGTAAGCGAAGCGCTGTCCGAAGGACTCGGCACACTTGCCGGCGGATTTGTGGCAATTGCCATCTGCCTGTTTGCATTCTCAACCGTTTTAGGCTGGTCCTTCTACGGCACCAAATCCTGCGAGTACTTATTCGGCACCAAGGCGACGATTGTCTACAAGGTTATCTTCGTTGTCTGCATCGTATTCGGCGCTACCATGAGCTTCGATCTTGCATGGGCAATTGCTGATACGTTAAATGCGCTTATGGCTATTCCAAACTTAATAGGTGTTCTAGCTCTTTCCGGCACCGTATTTGCTATCACCAAAAATTATCTTGCCCGTAAAGTGACCAAGACAGATGAGCAGGCAAAGCCAATGCTTTCCTTTGATCCTGTCATTCAGGAAATGCAGGAAAAGGCACTTTCCGAAGAAGAATAATTTCCAAATGAACATATGTCGCTAAGCGCGCTGTCAAAAAGGTTCCGTAGGTTAAGCCTGCGGAACCTTTTTAACAACTATATTATTTCAGAAGTAAACTCCAGAGGTTTTTGAAGCTGCTGCTCTTTCATTTTCCGTATTACCATAACTATAATGAACAGAGAAAGCCCAAAGTTAAAAATAAAGAAAAACGGAATATTAAATGGCAGAAATGATACCGCTGCCTTTATAATCAAAGGTAATGTTCTGCTATAAATTCCCAGCAGGTACAGCTGTCCAAAGGTGAGTTTATAGTTCATACAGGATGCTGCTATCATTCCCATCAAAGCCACTAATAACACGCCGAAGAAAAAGAACGCGGTCATCCAGATATATGCAAAGAGCATAAATACGGCGATTATTATATAAATAGCGGGCACCCACCTCATCAAGTCCTCTTTGCTAAACTCAAAGTCTAAATCAGAAAAGTAAAGTTCCCCTACCTGTCCGTCCGATTTCACAATTATCTTTTCCGAGTCCATCAAAAGGACATCTGTATAATCATACAGATAGTCTCTGAGTTCATAGGCACTTAGATAAACCTCATCTGGGTTTGTGTCAACTTCAAAAAGGTTTCTGCCATTTTCATAAGCAAACCTGCTCTCCACCCACAATCTTCCGTCTTCTAGTTCAAAGTCTGGTACATTTTCATCAATTGAAGCTCCAATGCCGCCTATGCCGAAAAAATTCACCACAGGTAATCCCATTGTTATTAAAAAGTAAATGAGCATGAGCATTAAGCCAAATCCAAACACCTTGCCTTTTTTATTGTTTAAAAATTCTTTATAGCTCTTGTAGCTGTAAACAGATAACGCCATTTCCTTAAATATATTCATAAGTCCCCCTGTTTCAATCATACTCTTTTAAAAAGGCTGTCCACATTACATGGGCAGCCTTTTGTTTTAAATCCATCATTCAGTAAATTTATTAAGCCTTACCAATTGAACCGAAAATTTCCATTTTTTCTTTCACAGTAGCCTTGATTGCTTCGAAACCGGGAGCAAGAAGTTTACGAGGGTCAAATCCCTTGCCTTCCAGATCCTTACCTGCTTCGATGTACTTACGTGTTGCTGCTGCAAAGGATAACTGGCATTCTGTGTTAACGTTAATCTTTGCAACACCCAAAGAAATTGCCTTCTGGATCATTTCTGTAGGGATGCCTGTACCTCCGTGAAGAACCAGAGGCATGTCTCCTGTTAACTGCTGGATAGCATCCAGTGTCTCGAAGGATAATCCTTTCCAGTTCTCAGGATATTTTCCATGAATGTTTCCGATACCAGCAGCCAGGAAATCGATTCCTAAATCTGCGATTGCTTTACATTCATTGGGGTCTGCGCATTCGCCCATGCCGATTACGCCGTCTTCTTCTCCGCCGATAGAACCAACTTCTGCTTCGATAGAAATTCCCTTTGCATGTGCTGCTGCAACCAGTTCTTTTGTCTTTGCTACGTTTTCATCAATAGGATAATGAGAACCATCAAACATAACTGATGAAAAACCAGCTTCGATACATTTGTAGCAGTGATCATAGCTGCCGTGATCCAGATGAAGAGCTACGGGAACTGTGATGTTCTGATCCTTAATAAGACCATTAACCATGCCAACTACAACATCATATCCTCCCATATATTTGCCTGCGCCCTCGGATACACCAAGAATAACAGGGGAGTTATTTTCCTGTGCTGTCAACAGGATGGCTTTTGTCCATTCAAGGTTGTTGATGTTGAACTGACCAACTGCATAGTGACCTGCTTTTGCTTTTTGAAGCATTTCTGTTGCTGATACTAACATTTTATTTACCTCCATTAAATTAATAAACACTCTAATCGTTTCCTATTATACCCTATTCCTCATAAAAATGGAACAATATTTAGAAAGATTTGCTAATTTTTACCCTTGTACTGTTACCGGAACTTTAATGCCGAGCGCGTGTTTTTTATTGTATATATCTACCGACGTATGTTTTCCGCCGAATTCTCCGTCCAGGGTCCATGCGATTTCTTCGCCGGAGGTGATTTTCAGCGCTTTTGTTTTGAAGCAATACATGCAGTCTGTATTGACATTTCGGTTGAGCAGCGCGGCCATAATCAGATTTAGTTCTATGGGATTTGAGGGCTTTTTGATTAAGGTGACTTCAAACTCTCCATCGTCCAGCTGCACATATTTTCCTGTGATGCGCTTAAATCCTCCCACTGAAGTGGAATTGGTGACCATGCCGAACAAAAACTCTCCCTCTACCGAAAGTTCCTCGCTCTCCACCTTCATTTTATAAGCCTTGATGGCAGAAAGCCTGCGCATTCCTTCTAATATATATGCCATATGTCCCAAAAGATTTTTAAGATCCTGCCGGGTCTCATAGGATACATCCGTAAAAATCCCAAATGCCGCAATGTAAACAAAAATATCATCATTGAATGCACCTATGTCACAGTTGAATGTATCTCCTTCCACAATTACCTGCGCCGCATCTATCATATTCTTAGGGATGTGAAGACTGTTTGCAAAATCATTGGTACTTCCGGCGGGTACATACCCAATAGGCGTCCTCTTTCCGCACTGCATCATTCCGGTTACCACCTCATCCAGCGTACCGTCCCCTCCGCTGCATACAACGATATCATAATATCCTTGTTTTTGCTCCTTCACTGCCGCTACTGCGTCCCCCTTTGACTGGGTCGGATAAGCCGTCACTTCAAAACCTGCCTTTGTAAAGATATCAATGATATCCAATAGATTACTCCTGATTTTTGCTTTGCCGGCTTTGGGATTATAGATGAAAAGCATTTTTTTCTTTTCCATCATCATTCCCCTTTCTGAAAAAAGAGCAAAGCCCGCGCTTTGCTCCTATGTTCAATAAAAATATAGGTGAACCACCTTACTTCTTTTCACCGCTTAAGTACTCTTCCATATCCTTCATTGCTTCCTGCTCGTCATTTCCATTCGTGATGACCGTCACGGCTTCACCGCTGTATAATGCAAGACTCATCATTCCCATGATGCTTTTTGCATTCACTTTTTTGCCGTCTGTTTCAATGTAAACGGAACTTTCGTGCTGGCTTGCCACCTGCACCAGCATTGCAATGGGTCTGGCTTCAAGTCCGCCGTTTAGTTGAATTTTAATAGACTTTTGAATCATAATATTAGCTCCTCCTTTATCCCTTAATCTTCTCGGCTATTTCGCCAAGTTTCCGTAATCTATGATTCACACCGGACTTGCCTACCGGTGGATTAAGGTACCCTCCCAGTTCCTGCAGAGAACTTTCTGGATGTTCAAGCCTGATTTCTGCCATCTGCCTTAAATTATCCGGCAAATTTGACAAACCATAATTTTTCTGCAAAAGCAGAATATCTTCTATTTGCTTGCTTGCTGCATTTACCGTCTTCGTAATGTTCGCTGCCTCACAATTCACCTGTCTGTTAATGGAATTTCTGACTTCCTTTTCAACTCTGAGATTTTCAAGCAACATTAAAGATAAATGTGCACCCATTACATTTAGAAGATCAACGATTCCTGCGCCTTCTTTCAAGTATACGACATGATACTTTTTCCGCCTGACTATTCTGGCGTCAATCTCAAAGCTGCCAATAGCTTGCTGTATCTGCAGAGCCTGCGCCTCATTTTCACATACAAATTCCAGATGATACCCTTTTTGCGGGTCACTCATGGAACCAATGCATAAGAAAGCACCCCGAAGAAATGCTCTCGTGCAGCAGCTGTTTTTTATAAGCAGAGGATTCGTCTCCCCGGAAAACGGATTCATATGACCTCTTTCATCTAAAACTTTAACTGCCTGCAATATCTTGACCGCGCTCCCATTTATAATAAAGGTTTTTTTCAATAATGTAAAGTATTTTCTGGAGGCAAAAGGATTTTCCGACAAAATTGTGATTTTATCTTGATTCGTTTCATCTATTTCAATTCTGCATCCCAAATGAATGATTGCGGCCAGTTCTGCAAGCTGGCAATGCCGGGAGCCCGGTATAACCTTTTCCAATTCTTCCTTTACATCCGATGAAAATGACATAACTCTATCCCTTACTCCCTACACACCTTGTCCTATGTCCCGGTGTGCAATCTTCACTCCATAACCGCCGCTGTTCTTCATATGCTCATACAGCCTGTTTGCCAGCGTAACACTTCTATGCTTTCCGCCTGTGCACCCAATTCCGATTACCAGCTGATATTTCCCCTCTTTTATATAGTTGGGAATCAGGAACTCTGCCATATCCGCCAGTTTATCAATAAAGGTATGTGCCTCAGGAAATCCCATCACATAATCCTGCACTTCTTTATCATTCCCTGTTTTATGCTTTAATTCATCAATGTAAAAGGGGTTGGGCAGGAATCTCACATCAAAAACCAGATCTGCATCTGCCGGAATACCATGTTTAAACCCAAATGACAAAATCGTTATCATCAGACTGTTGTATTCCTCGTTCTGTACAAAAATCCGGTCAAGTTCTTCCTTCAGTTCCCTGGTCAGCAGATTGGATGTGTCGATTACATAATCTGACTTGACTTTAATATCATTCAAAATATCTCTTTCTTTTTTGATACCATCCTCTATCCGTCCGCCTTGAGAAAGGGGATGCATTCTTCTGGTCTCTTTGTATCGCCGAAGCAGCGTCCGATCGCTTGCCTCCATAAACAAAATCTCAAAGACATAACCGTTTTCTTTCAGCTTCTCAAGTATCTTCTGAATATCTGCAAAAGCCTGATCTGCACGTACATCCAGCCCCAGTGCGACCTTGCTGACCTCGCCCCCCGGCGTTGCAATCAATTCCACAAACTTTTCAATTAAAGGAACCGGAAGATTGTCTACACAATAAAATCCGGCATCTTCCAGCATCCTGAGTGCTGTACTTTTACCGCCGCCGCTCATACCTGTTACAACCACAAACCGCATGCCGCGCCTCCTTAAAAATCTCCCAAGAAAATCACTTCTGTTTCCAGAGCAACTCCAAATTTGTCCTTCACTCTTTCCTGCACTTCTCCAATCACTTCAGCCACATCGGCTGCCGTAGCTTTACCGGTGTTTACTATAAATCCGCAATGCTTTTCTGAGACTCTGGCTCCGCCGATGGAATATCCCCGAAGCCCCGCGTCCATAATCAGCTTTCCCGCAAAATGTCCTTCCGGCCTTTTAAAGGTACTGCCGGCACTGGCAAACTCAAGAGGCTGCTTCTCCTGTCTTCTTCTGGATAGTTCTTCCATTTTGTTCGAAATTTCTTCTTTATTTCCCGGCTTCAAGCGCATCAGGACCTCAAGCACCACGAAAGGTCTGCTCTTAATAACACTGGTACGATAACCAAACTCCATGTCCTCTCCATCCAAAACAAGGATCTCTCCCTGTTCGCTCATAACCGTCACCTGCTCCACGACCTGCTTCATTTCACCATCATAAGCCCCGGCATTCATAACCACACCTCCGCCTATGGTTCCCGGAATTCCGGATGCAAACTCAAGACCCGTCAGACCGTTTTCCTGTGCGCACCGTGCAACCTGAGATAAAAGTGCGCCTGCACTGGCCCGTATACAGTCACCCTCTACACAAATATCGTTCATCCTGCTGCCTATCTGCAATATAATGCCTTCGTACCCTTTATCCCCTACCAGAAGATTGCTTCCGTTTCCAAGTATAAAATATGGAATCTCTATCTCCTTTAGGTATGGAATAAGCTTTTCAAGCTGTCTGCCTTCACTGATTCGGACCAGACACTGCGCCTCTCCCCCCACACGAAAAGTCGTATGCTTATACATCGGCTCATTTAGCAGAATATCTTCCTCCGGCACACAGGCACGGATAAACTCATAAATAGCTGAACTGATTTTTTCCACCTTTATTCCCCTGCTATTCTTAATTTACTTGATATTCGATATCATGAATCAGAAATCATGATATCGGATATCAGCTTTGCTGCACCGTAAATACCCGCATCATTTCCAAGCGTTGCAAGAGCAAACTTCACATTTCTGTTGGCATGGAAAACATTTTTCTCATAGGAAGGTTTGATATAATCAAACAGCACCTCACCAGCTTTCGACACACCGCCGCCTATTACAATCGTCTCAGGATTGATTACACTGGCGATTACAGCCAGACCATTTCCCAGATATTTTCCAAATTCCGCTGCCACTTCCATGGCAAGTTCATCTTTGGCTTTTACTCCGTTAAAGACTGTTTTTGCAGAAACCTCTCCTTTGCGTAGAATGCTGTCCTTATCGCTTTCTTCCAGTTTTTTTGCTGCCAATCTTTTGATTCCTGTGGCAGATGCGTACTGTTCAAGGCATCCCTTATTGCCGCATCCGCAGCATTCTTCTTCTCCATCCTGCACATGAATATGCCCAATCTCACCACCGGCTCCGTCGGCGCCGGTAAGCACCTTCCCGCCAATGATAATGCCTCCTCCTACACCTGTGCCAAGGGTCACTACAATCAGATCACTGCTTCCCTGACCGCCTCCCTTCCACATTTCTCCAAGAGCTGCCACATTGGCATCATTTCCTGCCATAACAGGTATGTGCAGAAGAGCTTCCAGAGTTTCCTTAATGCTGAAAGTCCCCCATCCCAGATTGACCGCCCTGTGCACCACACCATCACTGTCAATAGGACCAGGTGCGCCCACTCCGATTCCCACTATATCCGCATTTGTCAGCTGCTTTTCCGCCATCTTGCTCTCAATGCTCTCTGCCACATCCGGAAGAATCTTGCTTCCGCCCTCTTCTTTCCTTGTAAGAATCTCCCATTTTTCAAGGAGATTTCCTTCTGCATCAAAAAACCCCAGCTTTACTGTTGTACCACCAATATCTACTCCAAAAATATACTGACTCATAAAAAACCCTCTCTCTATCTTTATTATTTTTCTGTAGTTTTATTCTTATTTGGAAAAAAATTTGTAACTATTCAGTACAGGTCGAAGCATTTACTGCTGAGACCGTAAGAATATGATTCAGGCATGCAAAATCCCATTGCCGTAGGCAATTTAGGATGGATTTTGCATTGTAACTGTGAAGGTACTGAACAGTTACAAAAATTTAATCATCGTCCTCATCTTCATCGCGCTTTCTCGTAAGAGATTCCTGTACCCTTCTATACAATTCCTGTGCTGCGTTATAACCCATCTTTTTTTGACGATGATTGATTGCCGCGGACTCACAGATCATTGCCAGATTCCTTCCGGGGCGAATGGGAATCGTGTGGCAGACCACCTTATTTCCCAGATACTCTGTATATTCTTCTTCCAGACCAAGTCTGTCATATTCTTTTTCTTTATCCCAATCCTCTAACCGGATAACCAAATCTATATTCTTGGTATCCTTAACGCTGGATACACCAAACAATGTCTTCACATCCACGATGCCGATACCCCTTAATTCAATAAAGTGCTTCGTGATATCCGGTGCGGAACCTACCAGGGTATCTTCACTTACCTTACGGATCTCAACGGCATCGTCTGTTACCAGACGGTGTCCTCTTTTAATCAACTCCAAAGCCGCCTCTGACTTACCAATTCCGCTCTCGCCGGTAATCAGAACACCCTCGCCGAAGACGTCCACAAGCACGCCGTGAACAGAAATGCATGGTGCCAGCTTAACATTCAGCCATTTGATAATTTCTGACATAAATGCAGAAGTCGCCTTTTTAGTCATTAAGAGCGGAACCTTATTTTCAATTGCTGCCTCCATGAAAAGTTCGTCCGGTTTAAGCTCCCTGCAGAAAACAATTGCCGGTATATCACAGGAAAGAAGTCTCTTGTATATCTCCTTTTTCCTAGCCTCAGGCAATCCTTCCATATAGGTATATTCCACAAATCCGATTATCTGCAGTCTGGTCGCCTCAAAATGCTCAAAATATCCCGCCATCTGGAGCGCCGGCCGGTTGATATCCGGCTGAGTAATCTTAATCTTGGAAATGTCCAGCTCAGGAGTCAGATTTTCCAGTTTCATTTTCTCAATAATCTCTTCTAACTTTACTTTTGCCATACCCTGCTCTTTTCCCTCCATCATTTATTTTTGCTTCGAATTAATACAATATCTGACGATATTGTATCATAAACACTTTACAATCACAATCGCAAATCCTCATTGTTCCTTGTGAAAAAAGTCATAAATTCCCCTTGCTACATTCTCCGGAATCTCATCCACACCTGCAAGCGCAGCCACATCTGCATTTTTCACTTCCTCTATGGACTTAAAGCGGCGCATCAACGCTTTCCTTCGGGACGGTCCCACACCGGGAATTTCATCCAGCACAGATTTCACCTGTGCCTTCGATCTCAGAGATCTGTGGTATTCAATGGCAAACCTATGAGCCTCATCCTGAATCCGGGTAATCAGCTTGAATCCCTCACTGTTTCTGTCGATTTTTATTTCCTCATTATTAAAATACAGACCTCTGGTGTTGTGATTATCATCTTTCACCATGCCGCAGACCGGAATATCCAAGTGAAGTTCCCCCAGAACCTGAAGGGCGATATTTACCTGCCCCTTGCCTCCATCCATAAGAAGCAGATCTGGAAATTTCGTAAAACTTCCAAATTCTTTTTCAAGTTCCTTCTCCTCAAAAACCTTCTGCTCCTCCATGCCATGGAGAAATCTTCTGGTCAGGACCTCCTTCATGCAGGCATAATCATCCGGTCCGGAAACTGTCTTAATTCGGAATTTTCTATAATCGCTGCGCTTTGGTTTTCCCTTTTCATAAACCACCATAGAACCTACATTTGCAAAACCACTGATATTGGAAATGTCATAGGCTTCCATACGGCTCACATCTTCAAGTCCCAATAGTCCTGCTATTTCTTTCACCGCACCAATGGTTCTTCCCTCTTCCCTGCGGATGCGCTCCTTATCCTGACTCAAAACCAACGCCGCATTTTTGGCAGCCAGTTCCACCAGCTTTTCTTTGGAACCGATTTTCGGCACTTTAATATAAACCCTGGCTCCTCTCCTCTTGGTAAGCCATTGCTCAATTATTTCTCTATCTTCAATTTCTTCCTGAAGCATCAGTTCTCTGGGGATGAAGGGCGTTCCCGCATAAAATTGCTTTACAAAGTCCAGCAGGATCTGTTTTCTCGGTGTTTCCGACACATGTGTCATGTAAAAATGTTCTCTTCCAATCAGTTTGCCGCCCCTGACAAAGAAAACCTGTACCACAGCGTCCTTCTCCTCCGCCGCCAAAGCAATGATGTCCTTATCTTCCCCATCGCTGTCCGTAATCTTCTGTTTGGAGGCAATCTGCTTTACACTGTTATGCAGATCCCTGTATCTGGCCGCCTCCTCAAACTCCAGCTTTTCTGCCGCCTCCTGCATTTTCTGTTCCAGTTCTTTTAAAGTATCCTGATAACTTCCATTCAGAAAATCCAGTGCTTTTCTAATCTGCTCCTGATATTGTTCCTGAGATATGTTTCCCTGACAGGGCGCCGTACACTGCTTAATATGATAATTCAGACATGCCCTGTCATTGCCGCAGTCTTTGGGGAGATTTCTATTGCATGTACGCAGCTGATAAAGCTTATTAATCAGATCAATGGTGTCTTTTACCGCAGCAGCACTGGTATATGGTCCGAAATATCTGGAACGATCCTTTTTCATCTGACGTGAAAATAACACTCTCGGATACGCCTCACCAGTCGTAACTTTAATATAAGGATAAGTCTTATCATCCTTGAGCATTGTATTATACTTGGGGCTGTGCTCTTTAATCAGGTTATTCTCAAGCACCAGCGCTTCCAGTTCCGAATCCGTGACAATATACTCAAAACGACTGATCAGCGTCACCATCTTGTCTATCTGCGGTCCCCTGCCTATGTTTTTGCGAAAATAAGATCTGACACGATTGTGCAGGTTGATTGCTTTCCCCACATAAATGATATTATCCTTATCATCATGCATAATATAAACTCCCGGACAATTCGGGAGTTTTTTCAATTCTTCCTGAATATCAAACATTTGCTCCATCCCCAAATCTCTATTCATAAAAAGGACATCATTATGAGTACTCCTAATGATGCCCCTTTCCATCCTGAATCATTTCATTTTTAGGGAAACGCTGATTAAAGCGTTTCCCGCACCGGATTTGCGCCGCAAAGCGGCATATTCCCTTGCAAATCCGTGTGCATCCGCCGGAGGCACTAAGGAAGCAGTGATTTAATCAGCGCTTCCTTAGAAAAAGTCAGAAGGCGCATTGGAAAACCGTCCGGTTTGATGTTCCTGCGCGCTTCCTTCATTTACCGTTTCTTTCTCACTTGTGCCGGTTTCTTTCTCCTTAGCATCTTCCGGCTCGTGATCCTCTCCGGAGGCAGACGGCTTTTCTTCATCCTTTCTCACGCCGCTGATTGCGTCCTGATCAAAGAAGGTATTTTCATCCTTATCTTTTTCTTTATCTTTTTCTTGATCTTTTTCCTCGTCTTCTTCAGGTTCCGGTATTCCTTTTTCCTTGCGGTAAATCTTCATGAATTCCTTGCCGCTGATTGTTTCTTTTTCGATCAGATGTGCAGCGAGCTTATCCATCAGTTCACGATTGCCGGAAAGCAATTCTTTCGCCTCTTCATAACACTGCTTCAGCGTTTCCATAATTTCCGTATCCACATCCGCTGCTGTCCGGTCGCTACAGGTCAGCCTTGCACCACCGCCTAAGTATTCACTTTCCACCGTCGCAAGTCCCATCAATCCAAAACGTTTGCTCATACCAAAGCGCGTAACCATATTCGTGACAATATTGGTTGCCTGCTCTATATCATTGGCAGCGCCTGTGGTCACATTTCCAAATACGATTTCCTCTGCCGCACGTCCTCCAAGCAGACTCACCAGCCTGTCATGCAGTTCCGCCTCTGTCTGGAGGTATTTTTCCTCTTCCGGCACATGCATGACATATCCCAACGCTCCCATCGTTCTGGGCACGATTGTAATCTTCTGCACCGGCTCCGAGTTCTTCTGCAAGGCACTGATAAGTGCGTGACCCACCTCATGATAAGAAACGATCTTCCTCTCCTCTTTACTCATAATGCGGTCTTTCTTTTCCTTGCCTACCAGAACCTGCTCCACTGCATCAAACAAATCCTTCTGACTTACGTATTCCCTGCCGTGCTGCACTGCATTGATGGCCGCTTCATTGATCATATTGGCAAGGTCTGCACCCACCGCACCGCTGGTTGCAAGTGCAATGGCATCCAAATCCACACTTTCATCCAGATGCACATCCTTTGCATGAACCTTTAAGATTTCCACTCTTCCCTTCAGATCCGGCTTATCCACAATAATTCTTCTGTCAAATCGGCCGGGACGGAGAAGCGCCTTATCCAGAATCTCAGGGCGGTTGGTTGCGCCCAACACCAGAATACCTTTGGAGGTATCAAAACCATCCATCTCCGAGAGCAGCTGATTTAAGGTCTGTTCTCTCTCCTCGTTTCCGCCGCCGTATTTACTGTCACGGCTGCGTCCGATGGCATCTATCTCGTCAATAAAAATAATACAAGGAGCATTTTTAGTAGCCTCCTTAAATAAATCCCTTACACGGGAAGCTCCAACACCCACATAAAGTTCAATAAAATCCGAGCCGGAAAGGGAAAAGAACGGCACCTTCGCCTCGCCTGCCACCGCTTTTGCCAGCAGCGTCTTTCCTGTTCCCGGAGGTCCCACTAAAAGCGCACCCTTCGGAAGCTTTGCGCCAATCTTGACGTATTTCCCCGGATTGTGTAAAAAGTCCACCACTTCCTGCAAGGACTCCTTGGCTTCATCTTCACCTGCCACATCCTTAAAGGTAATACCTGTTTCTCTCTGCACATAAACCTTCGCATTGCTCTTTCCAACGCCCATAGGTCCGCCGCCCTTTGACATCTTGCGGAAAAGAAAGCTTAAGAGCACCCACATAAGCAGAAATGGGAATACGTAAGACAACAGAAAGCTGATGACTGCACTGGTTCCGTCTGCCACCTGCCCCTTTACTTCTACATCATACTCTAAAAGACGGCTGGTCAGAGTATCATCATCCTCAATCTTACCGGTATAATAACTCACTGTCGGATTCATACCATATAAATACAGTACAGGCGATTGTGCTTCCTTATCCACCTTTTGATGGATATAGACTCTGTCTGTTCCGATCACCACAGACTCAACCTTTTCTTCCTCCAGCATCTGGATGAATTCATTGTAAGAAATCTCTTTCTCCGAATCCCCCGTTATGATTTTGACAAAAGTACTGACCAAAAGCAGCGACAAGAGTGCCGCAATCACAAACATGATGATGCTTTGTTTCCTTGGGTCTTTACCGGATCCTCCGGAACCGTTTCCTCCATTGTTGTTAGATGGACCGCCGCCGCTTCCGTGACCGCCGTCATACTGGTTCAAATTGTTATCGCTCATTTAATTACTCTTCCCTTTTATAGTTGGTTCACTGGTTAAATCCACGCCCAGTTTTTTGAATGTCTTGATATCTACCTCTGAAAGCATCACAGAAGTGTGCACCTGACACCCCTTCAGCTTCGGAAGCTGCTCTAAAGCCTTTCTGGCATTTTTATCATTTAAAGCAGAGACGGAAAGTGCAATCAAGACCTCATCTGTGTGAAGCCGAGGATTCTTTCCCCCCAGATATTTCGTTTTTAATTCCTGAATCGGTTCGATTGCCTGCGGTGAAATCAGATGCGTATCATGCTCCACCCCTCCCAGATATTTTAAAGCATTCAACAGCAATGCCGCCGATGCACCCAACAGATCTGTGGTTTTGGAGGTAATGATACTTCCATCGGAAAGTTCTATCGCAGCTGTGGGAACCCCCAGTTCCTCACCGCGTTTATTTGCCGCAACCGTCACCTTTCTGTCATCTGTGGTAATCTTAGCCTGCTTCATCAGAAGTTCTATTTTGTATACATCATTTTCTTTGGCTTTTCCTTTGATGACGTCATTCATTGCCGTATAATAACGGCGAATGATCTCCATGTAAGATGCTTCGCTGCACACTTCATCATCCACAATGCAGTTACCCGCCATATTCACACCCATATCTGTAGGCGACTTATAAGGATTCTCACCATAGATTCCCTCAAAAATCGCATTTAATACGGGGAATATCTCTATATCGCGGTTATAGTTAACGGTAGTTTTGCCATAAGCCTCCAGGTGGAAAGGATCAATCATGTTGATATCATTCAAATCTGCCGTCGCCGCCTCATACGCAAGATTAATCGGATGCTTTAAGGGAATATTCCAAATTGGGAAGGTTTCATACTTGGCATATCCTGCCTTGATGCCTCTCTTATTGTCATGATAAAGCTGAGACAGGCAAGTTGCCATCTTTCCGCTTCCCGGTCCCGGCGCCGTAACTACCACAAGCGGTCTTGTAGTTTCGATATATTCATTTCTTCCATATCCTTCATCACTGACAATCAATGGTATATTGGACGGATAACCCTCTATCGCATAGTGCAGGTACACTTTTACGCCCTTTTTCTCCAGCCTTTCTTTGAAATCAGATGCTCTCGTCTGCCCTGCATAATGAGTCAGCACTACGCTTCCCACATAAAGCCCCCGGCTCTCGAACTCCTTCATAAGTCTCTGAACATCTTCATCATAAGTAATTCCCAGATCGCCGCGTATTTTATTTTTTTCAATATCGGCAGCATTTATTACAATCACAATCTCTGCTCTATCCGAGAGTTTCATCAACATACGCAGTTTACTGTCGGGCTCAAATCCCGGGAGTACTCTGGATGCGTGGTAGTCATCAAATAGTTTACCTCCGAATTCAAGATACAGCTTATCTCCAAATTTATTGATCCGTTCCTCAATATGCTCCGACTGCATCTTTAAGTACTTATCATTATCAAATCCCATTCTCATAAGTTTAAACCGATCTCTTTCCTAAAATATAATTCCTCATTTTGCTTCCAAAATTAAAATACCGATTCTAATTGTAGCACACCCCCACCAATTATTCCATAAAAAAGAAATGAACTAATATCAATTTTTTATAAATAGCCTCCATCTTCCGATTGACATTCAAAACTTCCAGTGCTAAAATTCCTATATCAAAGCAAAGGCGCTATGAGCAAGGCTCGTAGTGCCTCTTTTGTTATTTTTATAGGTAATTGTTAAATGCATTGATTTGCGATGGAACGGCGCAGCCGTCCATAGG
>CAYOED010000066.1:0-19634 GCA_964402925.1 uncultured Lachnospiraceae bacterium
TGCGAATTGTTTCCGTAACTGCCTTTTGTGTCATTCCATGCTGTTTTGTCTGCTCGTTAAAAACCTTGCAGAAAATGATGTACTGGTTGATGATGTCATCTGTATCACTTTCATAAATCACTTTGGCTTTAACCTCAATATCTATATCCGCACCTTTGAAAAATTCCTCTGACAATAGCAACCTATCGGGTTTTCTGCCCTTATTGCCTGTAAATATCACATACAGTTCGGGTTTGGGCATTCTGACTTTTCTGCTTTTATAATAGTCTTGGCTGGTACGCTGAAAATATTCGTGATAGCTTTGCGCCAGATACAGCAAAACTCTTACTAAAATATTCACTGTCCATGTAGACTGTGCCTCAACAAGTATCATCAGCTTATTATTAACAATAAAGCCTAAATCATTATACAGATTATCAGTCAATACATTTGTAATCGTCACATCTGTAAGGGAATCCTCTGTCGCTGTTGTGTCCTCTGGGTGGAGCGTTTTATACAGCTTTAGCAGATAACTCTTGTTTTGAAAAAGGTCAAGGAATACGCTGTTTTTTGCAGTGCGCTTTGCTATGACTTCCTCTATTTGTTTTGTATCGTCCTGCACTTTAACACCTCAATTTCTAAAAATCCGTGGCACAAGATACAATATATCCTGCTCTTGCCACACTTCAATTATACAAAAAAACGCTTATCTTTACAATAAAATTCACATTAAATTTCTTCCTCTCTTCGTTTCGCAGCCCTTGCTCTGTTGCCTGTTATGTTGTCGGTTCTCGTTCTGAAGTTCTCTCTCAAGGTTCTTCCTGTTGTAGCTGATTATCTCGGCATAAGCTAATTCTGTGGCGGTCTTTGACTTCTCTCTGCCAATACTGTCATACTCATTTTGCAAAGACTGTATTTCCGCTTTCCACTGTTTCGGCATTATCATCTCGCCCTGTTCCAAAAGGTTCTGCAACCGTTCACGCATTTCGGGATATTCATTCCATGAAATTGCTGACACAAATGAAGTTGTTTATATTAGTTCGGATTTGCCAGATGAATATGCAAATTCAAACTATACACATAGGCCAGAGGGTGCAAGTGCAAAAGCAAAGGCAGCACAGGGATTGCTGGAAATGATTGAAATAGCAACTGGTAGGCAGTTTGAGGAGAACAGGAAGGATAAACACAACAAGGATGCGAAATATGGCTGGTACAGATATGAATCAAGATTTGCCCTGCCTGTATTTACTGAAAGCGGTGAAGTAGAAAAATACAATGTATTTCACGCATTGATGCTGATGAGACATGCAAGTGATGATAAAATATACCTATATGATATTATGGAAATAAAAAAAGAAACGAGCAACCTTTTCCAGTCAGATGACCTTACTCAGTAAAAGAACCCATTTCTCTTTGCCTTTATCTTAATGGGGGTGTTTGATGTGTCAATAAAAAAAATAGAATTAGATTATAAGTATGGTATTGGAGATACTGCAACGATTATGAATGACACTTCAAAAGGCTGGCTGGAATCTGTAGTAAATGATATGTGTACTTACACGATTACAAATGTATCAAGGCATTAATATAGTGATTTTGGGATAAAAGAATACGAAGAAATGTAACACGATTCGCAAAAGTTTGAATAATGAAATTACATATCATATGAGTGTATATAGGGAGGACCTAAAACAGGTTCTCCCATATTTGGTATAAAGCATCAATAACGGGATAATTTGGCATTGAACTTATTATGAAGGGAACAATAGATATGTAATCCGTAATCAAATAAAATATCAAAATATTTTGCGGTTTATAATCGCAAAACTTATTGATTTTCCACAAAAATGCGGTATACTAATTTATAGACGGAGGTGATCACCATGATTTACAGACCTATGTATGTAGATAAAATAATGGCTTATGTGGACACTCCCTTTGTGAAGATACTCACAGGAGTACGCCGCTGCGGAAAGTCTACAATATTGAAAATGATTATGGAAAAGTTGAAAACGGAACGAAATGTTCCTGGGGAGCGTATTGTAAACTGCCGTTACGACTCCATGGAATATGAGGATATGACAGCGAAGCAGATGTATACAGAGTTAAAAGAGAGGCTTTCACCTGACGGCAAGACCTACTTGTTTCTTGATGAGGTTCAGGAAATCAAAGGCTGGGAAAAAGTTGTCAATTCGTTGGCGTCGGATTTTGATGTTGACCTATATATTACGGGTTCTAACTCTCGAATGATGTCCTCCGAAATATCAACATATCTTACCGGAAGATATATTTCCTTCCGAATTTTTACTCTGTCCTTCGGTGAATATCTAATGTTCAAGGCGAAGTATGCCGCCGTTGGTGATCCAAAATCTGAGCTTACAGAATATGTCCGGTCAGGAGGTTTTCCGGCAACCCATTTGCAAGCGTATTCTCAGGATGAGATCTATACGATTGTCAGGGATATATACAATTCAACGATCTTTTCGGACATCGTAAAGCGAAATCAGATCAGGAAAATAGACCAGTTAGAGCGTGTTGTAAAATATACCTTTAACAATGTCGGTAATACCTTTTCTGCAAAGTCGATTGCGGATTATCTGAAATCGGAACGCCGATCCCTTGACAATGAGACGGTCTACAGCTATTTGGAAAAGCTCGAAAAGGCATATTTGCTCCATCGCTGCTCACGGTATGATTTGCAGGGAAAAGAGATCCTGAAAACGCAGGAAAAATTCTATCTTGCTGATGTTGCCCTGAGGTACAGTGTTCTTGGATATAACGCAGACAGCTTGGCTTCAAGCCTTGAAAATATCGTTTACTTGGAACTTTGCCGACGGGGATATGTCGTCAATGTGGGTAAAACCAGCGATGGTGAGATTGATTTCGTGGCAACAAGACAAAATGAAAAAGTCTATGTTCAGGTCACGCAGGAGATCAGTTCAGAAAAGACGGAAAAACGAGAGTATGACCGTCTGCTTGAAATACACGATAATTATCCTAAATATATTCTCACGATTGATGAATTTGCAGGAGGAAATTATGAGGGCATTAAGACAATGCACATAGCCGATTTCCTGCTCAGTTCTGAATATTAAAATTAAAGGTTTCACAGTAACACCATATGTAATTATTCTTACGAATAGCGACAGTGGGTTACTGTTTTGTAAAGAGATAGCAAAAGACTTTTTAGAAATAGACGGGAATTGGGACATTAAAAGGTAATATGCTTTTTCAATGGGATATTGTATAATGGAACTATCAATAAATCTTGAGTTACCTGAAAATACTTCTCTACAAAGAAATGTACAGCCTATATAGTGGTTGCAGTGAAAGATAATTAAACAGTCGCAATGGGAAGAAGGAGGTTGATTTTATGGAAACATATCAGGAATTTTTAGACAGAATCAATTCATTTGAGAAAAGGAAAATAAATTATGGAAACAAACTTTTTAAGGGGAATCCATCAATCTCACAAAAGGTTGGTAAAGATAATGTGTTTAGAAATTTTTATGGGACACTATAGTTTTTGCATTAGATGATATTGTTAAAGAGAAACTGGCGGAATATGTGGAATTATTATATCAGTCTGCTCCGGAATGCTTTTGTGAAAGATTAGTTCCACATACGTTTCATGTAACTTTGCATGATCTCAGTAATGCTCCGGTTTTACGGGATGTGGCAGAGGAGTTGTTTGAGAATGAACTCAAGGTAATAGAAAAAATGGGAGAAATTCAAAAACAGGAAAAAGATATAATAAAAATGAAAAGTAAATACATTTTCAATATGGTTGACACCAGCTTAGTTTTGGGATTGTATCCTGTCGATGAGGGTGAATACCGCAGATTAATGGATTTATATTCCCTTTTTGATACCGTAAAGAAATTAAGTTATCCTTTTACACCTCATATTACATTGGCATATTATAATATCGATGGATTTGATTTGCAGGCTGCCAGAAGCTTAGAAGATGCTGTCAACAAGCTTAATAAAAATGAGATTGAAATCGAGCTAAATGTGAATCATTTATTCTATCAGAAATTTAAGAGTATGAATGATTATATTGATATTATCAACTTAGGCATGACAAATAAGTGATGTGGAGAGTGAAGCACCAAACGGAATGGGATCTGAAAAGTCCAAAATGATTGTTAGGGCGTTGATTATAAGTACAAAGTCGGTGATTATTCATTGGCTTTGCTTTTTGTAAATAAAACTTGGCAAAAAGTATTGACAAGAAAACTTGGCAGCGCTATGATGAAAGTGTGCAAAGAAAACTTGGCAATACTGAATGGAGGTTTTTCTATGAATAAAGAAGAAATATTGGAAAAAAGCAGAGCGGAGAATAAGAATAAGGACATCTATGAGCAGGAGGTTTTGAAGCAGGCGAGTACAGGTGCGGTCATAGTAATGATGGTTCTTGCGACAATTTTTTTTGCAGCACAGATATTTGTCGGCGGTGGTACGAATTGGGGCTTATGGGCGCTTGTTTTCAGTGCCAACATGACGACATTCTGGGTGAAATACATCAGGCTTCATCGTAAACATGAGCTTGTAATGGCAGTCGCCTATACAATATTGGTATCCGCACTGTCTGTATGTCACATCTATAATTTGATTGCATCTTCAACAATTTTGTAAGGTGGTGATGATTTGGACGATAAGCTTATATTAAAAAACCATCTCAAGGAAGCACGAACAGAGCGGAAGTTATCACAAAATCAGCTGGCAGAATTGGTTGGGGTATCTCGTAATACAATCAGTTCTATTGAAACAGGACAGTTCAACCCCACAGCTAAATTGGCGTTGGTTCTATGTATTGCATTAGATAAGAAGTTTAAAGAACTTTTTTATTTTTAGGGAAAGGCACAGTCCAGCTTGTTTTCTTTGAAAACAAAAGATATATCGCTGCTGTGTTCGGTAAACGGGAAGTTATGTTGCAGAAGATAATTCTTTCTTTTTTTTATTTAATATCTTTCGCAGTTCTTTTTTTCTGGCATCCAGGCTCGTGCCGTCTATTTTCCTCAACGTGCTGAGATACAGACGGATGGACATTGTATTGTCAACCTCGGAATAAATTTCCTTAAGAATGCTGAACAGCTCATCATCGGCAATGACGCAGGAAAGCAGATTATATTGATTCATCGTGGACACCATATTTATGGCCGCATAGAAAATCTGCCCAACATATTCTGGGTCGTCCGCGAAGAGCTCCCTTTGTTTCCTCAGCCAATAGAACAGCATGGTAGTGTCGTTGTGCCCTGCCGCCACAATTGCGGGGTTCCAGAACGGTTGAGACAGGAACAGGTTTCGCTCGATCTCAACGCCCCGGTCAAGAAGCCAATCCGCCTGCTGGGCAGAATGGGCCACATTCAGCGCGTTCCCATGATACATACTTGCCTTGCACACCCAATGGATATCGGCGCCCATCTCGCTGAGGGCTTTTGCAACGGGAAAACGGTTCCAGAATACCGCCGAAAGAAACAGGTTTGCACCCGACAAACACTTCGCATGAACGAGTTCCGGTTCCTCTTGGATTTGGATGAGGATTGCCTCATCCGAGATGGTACTATCTCTAAACTGGGTCACGATTTCGGAGGCCTTTTTATTTAATTCCAAATCTGTCATTTTAATCAACACACCTTTCAGGGAATCCAATTTGATTGTGTCCGAAAGAAGTATAACATATCAACACAAACAAATCAAACAGCAGAGCGGGGAGACTTTTTCGTGAAAAATCTTTTAGAGGTGCGACATTTTATTGTAATAAATGTTCGCGGTGATATGTCAGATATTACTGGTGTGAATGATGAGAGGTTGGAACTGCTGGCTGATGCTTTTGACTTCGCAGTGATACCATAAAAATGTTGTGGGTACACATGATTAAAGATAGCAGAAAAATTGATGAAAGGAAATTTTAATGATGAAAAAGAATGTAAGATACTTAGTGGAAGCGTTTATGATAGCGGCTATGTTGTGCGGGGTGAGCGGATGCAGCAGCATTAATAGTAGTGAAGATATCGGACAGAGTGTAACTGGAGTGGAAGATAAACAGATTATAGAGCAGGATAATTTTAGCGAGATGGAGGAAACGGCGCTGAATGAGGAGCATAACGATACAGAAAACGCAACATCAGGTGAGGATCTTGATGTAGTAGAACCAAATGCTGCCGATGACGACTGGTATATGAAAGGCAATATTTATACAGACGATAAAGGAAACCGGTTGGAGGTCTTTTTCAACGATTATGGCACACTGGAATTTGCTATCAATGGTCTTTCGCTATATTTTACTACAGTTGATAACTTTCAGCAGGAGAATAATTGGAAAATTTACACCTGTGATGATGATACAATGATTATTTATTACCCAGGAGAACCGGCACACCTTGAAATTTCAGATGGTGATTATGCCGGACTTTATGAAGCCGGCGGTGATAAGATGCGTTGATTGAATGTGGAACTTGATGCCGCTCCCACCTGATTATTGTCGATTGAATGCGGTTTTAGGTTGATTCATGACA
The DNA here is from genome assembly GCA_964402925.1 of uncultured Lachnospiraceae bacterium. Classification (GTDB taxonomy): domain Bacteria; phylum Bacillota; class Clostridia; order Lachnospirales; family Lachnospiraceae; genus Suilimivivens. The sequence goes on from CAYOED010000066.1 coordinate 6,501, forward strand.
AAGCATTCATTTTTATAAGAGGTTACTGTATACTGACCAGACAATATAAGCGGGCAGGAAAGAAAGATTTCCCTGCTCGTTTGGCATTGGGTTTGCTTATCATTTCAGGCAGTGGTATCATGAACATATGGAAAGGAAAAATGATTCTATGATAAAGGTAGCGTTTTGTGATGATGATCTGTCCATGTTAAACGAAATCAATGTGTTGATTAACCAATATCGCGAGAGATGTAATCAAGAAATTGTATATGTCTCTTTCAGTAGTTCTTTGGAATTATTGGCTGAAATTGAAAGAGGGATGCGTTTTGATGTCCTGTTTCTGGATGTTATTATGCCGGGTGAAAATGGAATTAATACGGCAAAAGAGATCCGGCAGTATGATAATATAGTAAAAATAATTTTTTTAACATCATCTTCCGAGTTCGCAATACAATCTTATACGGTAGGAGCATATTATTACCAGATAAAGCCAATTCGTGAGGAGAGTTTTTTTAGGCTGATGGATTCCGTTATTTCCGAATGCAGAAAGGATTATCCGAGTAGTTTGATCCTGCGCTGCAAAAGTGGGATTACAAGGATCAATTTGGATAAACTCGAATATTGTGAAGTGATTAGACACACGTTATTGTTCCATATGAATAATGGGACTGTATTGGAAAGTACTGGGAGTATGGATGAACTGTGCGGTCAGCTTACACAGTATAAAAATTTCTTGCGTCCGCATCGGTCGTTTTTAGTCAATATGGAGTATATTCAGAGTATTTCTTATAAAGCGATTAAGTTGGAGAGCCTTGCGGAAATTCCTATTCCGCATGGGAAATGTTCTGAAATCAAAAATGCTTATCTTGAATACGCATTTGACAGGCAGCAGGTTTTTATATTATGAGCGGTATTTATTTGTTGAACTCCACTTCTGTGGGTATTTTTGGTATGGTCGCAGCAGCATTTTTCTGTGATATTTGTTGGACACGAAAAAAGATTCTACTTATGACCGGCAGTATGAGTGCAATTTTAATGTTTCAGGGAATTATTTATTTCTTTGTCGATGCGGATATTGTTGAGTACATTTATCCGTTTATTACGCATTTTCCCTTGATTATGATGCTTTGGATTCTCAGTAGGAAATGTTTTTGGTCGGTTATTTCTGTTTTGACTGCGTATCTTTGCTGCCAGATCAGACGATGGCTGGCGCTTTTGATTGTTGCCGTGTTTTCGGGTGGACCCATGATGCAGAACGCGGCTGAATTGGCTGTGACGCTGCCGATTCTGCTCATTTTGGTGCGGTTTATAGCGCCGTCCGTACGTTCTGTTTCACATTATCCGACTGCGACACAGTATCGGTTCGGTGTGGTGCCGGCAGTATATTATGGTTTCGATTATCTGACCCGTATCTACACGAGCCTGTTGTTGGATGGTGTTTTGGTCACAGTGGAATTCATGTCGTTTGTATGCAGTATCTTTCCTCCTGCATTGAAAATGGGAAGATTGAGCAGGCGCAGGCATATATTCAGGAAATTTGTTCAGAGATTGAAGCAAACAAAGTGACGGCTTTTTGTGAAAAATGAAGCGGCAAATCTGATATTTTCCTCGTTTGCTGGACGGGCCTTAGATCTTGACATTCCAATTAAAATAAAGGCGATGATTTCTCAATCTCTTCCTATATCCGAAACTGACTTGTGCGTTCTATTGTCCAATGCTATGGAAAATGCATTGCATGCTTGTCCGAAATTGAAAAAAAGGGATTATCCGGCATGATCGAAGTCTCTGCATATGAGAAAAGCGGAAAATTCTTTTTACAGGTTATCAACTCCTGCGATGAGGACATAACCTTTGAGTACGGAGTTCCTGTTACGTATCATCCAGGACATGGGATTGGAGTACGCAGCATATGCACCGTTGTGGAGAAGTATGGCGGTATATACACTTTTTTGGTCAAAGATGACAGGTTTATCCTTCGTGTGTCATTTTGAGAAAATAGTCGATTCAATGCTATCTCTGGTCGATTCGTGTCAGAATATTCGCTTATAAAGTCTGTTATTATAGACTTTATGAAGGTGGAAGATAGGCAGAAAGGAAAGTAGAGCCAGTGGAGAGGGGTTGGGATTTTTTTGAAAATATCAACGAACTTGCCTATGCGTCCGATATGGACAGTTATGAAATAGTGTATATGAACCGCAAAACTCTGAAAACATATGGTATTTCCCATGTTGATGAATTAAGGGGAAAGAAATGCTATGAGGTGTTTTACGGGAACGGTTTTCCCTGTGCGATGTGCAGCAATGAGGAGTTGTCAGAGGGTGAATTTGTAGAGAAGAAATATTTCAATCCTGCGTTGAACAAGCACTTTCTGATTATGGCTACAATGGCAAAAGAAAACGGGCGACATTTACGTTTTGAACTTGCCATAGATATCAGTCAAAATGAGAACGCCAGAAAAACGCTTGGCAGACATAAAGATTTTGAAGCGTGTGTAAATGAAGGAATAAAACGTGCGGCATGTGAACTGAATCCCGACAAATCAATTGATATTATACTGGAATTTCTGGGAAAAGGACTAAATGGGGAAAGGTCTTATATTTTTGAAAAAAATTCATCAGGCGGAGATGATAATACATATGAATGGGTTGCGGCAGGCATAACGCCCGAAAAGGACAATCTCCAAAATGTATCTCCTGAAGTCTGCGCGAACTGGTATCATTGCTTTAATGAAAACCAAAATATCATGTTTGACGACATAGAGAAAATGCGGTATGATGATCCATTACAGTATGAGAATCTGAAAAGTCAGAATATCCATTCGATTGTTGTCGTCCCGCTTTATGATGACAATCGTCTAATAGGCTTTTACGGCATAGATAATCCTCCGAAGCAGGATGTGGAGGACGCACTCAATATGCTTCAGATTGTGGGATATTTTATCAGTTCTATGCTTAAGCGGCGGAATATGCTGAACCAGCTCCGTGAACTCAGCCTGCACGACCAGCTCACGACATTAGGGAACAGGCATGCTATGGATGAGTATATTGCTAATATCGAAAGCGATACAAGTATAGGCATTGTATACTGTGATATTACGGGACTGAAAAGGATGAATGATACAATGGGGCATAAAATGGGGGATGAGTTGATTTGCCGTGCTTCCGAGAGTCTGAAAAGTGCCTTCGGGGAATATGGGCTGTTTCGTATAGGAGGAGATGAACTGCTTGCCATTTGTGCGGGTATTGACGGAGATACATTGCAGAACCGCGTTGAGTTCCTGCGAAAGAAATCTATTGAAAATTCGGTGAATCTGGCAATCGGTTCGGCAATGGAGAAAAAGTTTGAAGATAACCTGCAAAAGATCATGAGCAAGGCTGAGAAACTGATGTATCAGGAGAAAAATGAGTATTACCGAACAATCGGGATCGACAGAAGAAGATAAAAAATGAGGCTAATCTTGGAAAGTGTAATTCCTTGATTAGCCTTTTTTGTTGAAAATGCAGAAATGATGTACTTATGATGCAATTTTGATGCATCTTTGATGCATTTGGCATGTATAATGGCGATTAGATAATTTTTCCGCATAAATAGATAAAATATAAATAAGGAAGGGAATTACAAGATATGGAGGAAAGAGATTTGGGTCAAATGGAAAACGGAGTACCGGAAGATAAAGGGGAAGAGAAGATTATGCCTGCAAATGAGATGCAGGAAAATAGCAGTAAAAGTAGATCCAAATGGCTGATAATATTTGTAGTGATCCTGGCAGTGCTCCTTATAATCGGCATAGTTGCTGGAACTATTATATACTCTTCATTTCCAAAGGGATATGAGAACTATACGGTACAAAAGGAACAGTATTTTGTGGAATATTCGGAAGAATATGACTACTGGGATGTGATTACAGTGGAATATCCGCGATTGGAAGGAATAGACGAAGAGGTGCAGGGGCAGTTGAATCAATTGATGTATGATACTGCCATGGACAGGGTCAATTACTGGCATTTGGAGCCTTCTGATGAAGTAAAGGATTTTCAGGAAGAGTATTTTAGTATTTTTGCCAGTGATGTAAATTGCGATATTACTTATCATAGTCAGTATCTTTTAAGCTTGGATTATAGTGAGTACTATGCTGCAGGCAATCCCGTATGGATGACAAATGGGACAAAGAGAGCGCTTACGGTGGATTTGCTGACCGGACAGAGCTATGAACTGGGTGACATCCTAGAAATTAATAGAGATTTTATGAAGCTGTGGGATCGGTCTTTAAGTGATGAACTGGATATGGAATATGCAGATGATGAAGAACTTGATCTTCTGTTATCCTGGTTTTGGCAGACAGACGAGGAAACTAATAAAGATTTTATTTGCCGTCCCTTCTTCTATATAACTGATGAGAAAGAGTTTGTTATCGGTGTTTCACTTGACCCGGTACTGGAGTATGCATATACATATGAGCCTGTTAATCGGAGTTATTATACACAGTTGAGTGCAGAAGAATTAGATGCATTTAGAAAGGAAAGTGATTTCTGGGATAAGTATGAAAAATCTGAATCGACAGGAGAAGTACTTTCATGTATAGATAAAAAAGATAATATCTGGTTAGGAGAAGATGCAGGTGTATGGGACTACGAATATTAAAGCAAATGGGATTATATATAGTAGGTGCAGCTGTTTTAATTAGTCCCATGTCTTATATGGACGTTTGGGCAGCGGAGAAATATCCTCTTACTTATGAAAATGTAAAAGACGAGGATGGGACATATATGGTGCTGACGGAAGAGGAAAAAGATTATACGGTTCAACCTGGAGACAGTCTTTGGAAAATTGCGATAAAGCAGTTGGGGGATGAACGTTATTATCTGGAATTGGCAGATGCCAATCGGGATGTATTCTCGGACCCCAATTTGATCTATCCGGGTATGGCGCTTAAGATGTCGCGAACCGGCTATATATTCAGAAAAGAAGCACAATATGGAGGTATACAGATGAGAGAGTATTCTATGGATCTGCCTTATGGATGGACAATAGGGATGAACCAGTCAGGAAATGCTGGCGCAAATATGGTAATGTCGGGAGATGGCGAAATTGCTTGTCTGGTGCAGGACAAAACAAAAGAAGTTTTGGATAGCGTTATTGACTGGGAAAAGTGTACACAGCAGATTGCTGAATATGTCAAAAAAAATTATAATGGACAGGTATCAGATTTGAGTTTTGATCATTATTATATGGAAGATCAAGAGGATGCATCAGGGGAACTGTATTTATATTCCTATATTTGGCATATCAGCCCTGATGATTATCCAAATCTTACTTGTAAGGTCTGTGTGGGGCTCAAGCTGACGGATCATATACAGGCAGAATTTGTAGGATATGCACTTGATGATTATGATATTCAAGGCTGTGTGCGATATGTAACAGCTTCCTTTGAAGAACATTCTAATTCTGAAAGCGCTGAAGAATTTACTGTTAACGATTCTAATATGAGTATTGTGCCCGAATCAGAATGGGAGCTTGAAGGGATGTATAATTCTTTTGCTTATGTGGACGAGTTTTTTACTTCTTTATTGAATAAGGCAACAGGGGCGGAAGAAGAAACGAAAAGTTCGAGAGAAAAGCTGATGGACCGGATGAGCAGAGATTAGCCTTGATAGTAACAATGGGATTGTAATGGAAATTATATAGATATATAAGCAATCTTCGGTTATAGATGTCTGTGTTATACCACAAGTATAATGACAGCTAAATATTTTTGTGATAAAGTACGATATAGAAAGAAGAAAAGCGGACCCAAAAGATATGGATCTGGGAAAGGAAAAATGTAATCACAGAGACAACTGGATACATAGATTTTAGAACCGCTTATCTTGTGTGGATACACTTGGCAGGCGGTTTTTTGCTAAGTTGCCACAATTCCAATGTATTAAAGAAATGAGGGAAAAACATGGATATGATTGAGATCAAAGGAAAAGTAAATACAGCCATCTGCTACGCAAGAGTAGTAGAGGATGAAGCGATAGAGCAGATCAGACGTATGTGCGATTACCCGATGACCGAAGGTTCTAAAATTCGTATTATGCCCGACGTGCATTCTGGTAAAGGCTGCACGATTGGAACCACAATGACGATTACGGATAAGGCTGTTCCCAATGTAGTGGGCGTTGATATCGGATGCGGCATGTATACGGTGAATCTGGGCAAAGTGGATATCGATTTTGAAAAAGTCGATGAGGCTGCACATTTTATTCCGTCAGGAATGAATGTCTGGGAAGGACGGCAGGAGCGTTTCGATCTTACAGGACTTGCATGCTACAGAGAACTTAAAGATACAAAGAGATTGGAAAGATCCCTTGGTACATTAGGCGGCGGTAATCATTTCATTGAAATTGAGGAAGCCGCAGACGGTACAAAGTATCTGGTAATTCATTCCGGTTCAAGAAATCTTGGTAAGCAGGTAGCAGAGCTTTATCAGAGACTGGCAATTAATCTTGACAGAGGATATGGCGATTATCTTGACAAGCGTGATGAGATCATCAGAACCTACAAGGAGCAGGGACGTAAGAATGAAATACAAGAGGCGTTAAAGCAGCTCCATTGGCAGGTATATGAGAGCGAGACGAACATGCCGGAAGATCTTTGCTACTTATCCGGAAAATATCTCGAGGACTATCTTCATGATGTTGAGATATGCCAGGCATTTGCAAGACGAAGCAGAGAGAAGATGGCTGAGATTATTTTGGAGAGAACTGGTATGAACAAAGGCGAGGCATTTCACACAATTCATAATTATATTGATACAGATGAAATGATTTTAAGAAAGGGCGCAATAGCAGCTCATAGCGGAGAGAAAGTGCTGATTCCAATAAATATGAGAGATGGAAGTGTGCTCGCAGTTGGTAAGGGAAATCCTGAATGGAACTTCTCTGCACCTCATGGAGCAGGAAGACTCATGTCCAGAACTAAGGCGAAAGCAAATCTTAGCATGGATGAATACAGAGAGACAATGAAGGGTGTATACACCACTTCAATTAATGAAAATACATTGGACGAGGCGCCTATGGCATACAAGAGCCTTGAGGACATTATTGATGTGATCAGAGAATCCGTAGATGTCATCGACGTGATGAAACCTATTTATAATTTTAAGGCTTCTGATTAAGGCGAAGGAGCACTTCTCCTCCGCCTGCAGAAGCAGAAAGGGAGGAAGAAATGTATACGATTATCGGTTTAATTTATCATGGAAAAAGCCGATAATGCGCTGCCAGATTCCTTCTTGAAAAAACTGTCTGTCCGCATGGTCAGCCCCATCTATGGAGATCAACTTTACATCACATCCGGCAGCTTCCAGCTTGTCGTACAATATTTCCCCCTGTGAAAAAGGTACTGTATGGTCGTTTATGCCGTGGAGAATCATAAACGGAGGGGCACACTTGGAAACATAGGTCACAGGGCTTGCCTTCAGGGCTTCTTCCTGATTAAGCATAACATTCATACCCAGCATCAGTGATTCCGGTGAAGCAGCAGCTTCTAAGGGTGAGGGATAAGGGAAAGCTGCCACATCTGTAGGAGGATACCATGGGCATGCTGCCTGTATTTGGCTGGAATATTCCAGATAATCCCCCACGTCATAAGCCGGGTCATTGGCTAATGCAGCCATTGCAGTCAAATATCCTCCTGCAGATTCCCCCATAGCCCCAAAACGTTCCGGGTCGATCCGGTAACGGTTACTGTGCGCCCGCAGGTATCGTATCGCTGCCTTGACATCAATTATCTGTGCCGGATAAACGGCTTCATTGCTAGTGCGGTATTCCACACTTGCAACTACGAATCCGCTGCGGGACAACTCTGCAAGATAGGGTAAATGTGCGGATCTGTCCATGGTTATCCAGGCACCGCCGCAGATCCATACGATACAGGGATAAAGCTTCTCTGGATCCTCCGGATATATGATATCCAGCTTTAAGTCTCTTCTGCTATGCCCGAACCAGGAATCAACCTGTGAAAAAGTGATGCCGGTGATAGCGGTATAAGTTGGTTCTGTTACGTTGATTTTGACTGTCTCTCGCATATATTATCTACCTTCTGATTCTTTTGATAGTGAGCCAAGCACATATATTGATATTTGTATTTTATCAAAAACAAAAGTGGCTGTAAATTGTTAAGAGGATAAATGTGGGTTCTGGTTAGTGGAGATAAAAATTCTATGGATAAGGATTATCTTTTCCCAAAGCATTATTTTATAAAGTATTGGATATGATGATTGTAATCAAAATATATTATCAGAAGGATTTGAAAATTTGGAAATATAAGCTTTGTTGACAATATTGTAACCTCGTCATATAATTACCTTAATAAAACGGATAAATTAATTCTAAAATGTTAAGGAGAAAATTAGATGCTGTATGATTATATTATAAATAACTATAAGGAAGCAGAGCCGATTTTTTTCTCAGATTTTGAAATAGAAGGAATTACAAAATCTGCATTGAATCAGCAGCTGAAGACTTTATGTAAAAATGGATTGTTGGAGAAGTATGATACTGGCGTGTATTTTCGACCAAAGAAATCATTATTAAAGTCATCGATAGGGCCGAATGCGGATATGGTTGCCAGATACAGGTTTATTTCTAAAGGTGATAACATAGATGGCTTTTATGCGGGGAATTCGTTTGCTAATCAACTTGGGATAACAACACAAGTTCCTAGAGTTGTGGAAATTGTGAGTAATAATACGAATTCCTCTGCACGTGAAATAGAGATTGGAAACAGAAGGTTTTATGTCAGAAAACCGGTTGTTACTATAAACAAAGATAACGTCTATGTACTTCAAATGTTAGAACTACTAAGGAATTTGGATGCATATCTTGATGATACCTATGCAGACGCGAAGGTAAAGTTTTCTGCATATATTGATTTACATGAGATAAAAAGAACCGATGTGGATCTCTATATTAGAAAATTCCCAGGAGTAATCTTTAAATACTATTATGAATTGGAGTTAGATCATGTACTTGCATAAGGAAAATCCGGAACTATTTAGAGATGCGATACTTATTACTTCACAAAAGCTTGAGGTGAGTGAAGATATCGTAGAAAAAGATTATTATGTGACACTGATTTTACAGAAATTATCAGAGATTCAGTATCCAGTAGTTTTTAAAGGCGGCACTTCGTTATCCAAAGCATATAAAATCACAGACCGATTTTCAGAGGATATCGATATAACATTTACGGAGCATCTAGGTGAGAATAGAAGAAAGAAATTAAAATATAGTATTCTTAAGCCGATTTCCGAAGAACTAGGGCTTGAAATCAAGAACTGGAATTCTATAGAGAGTGATAAAAATTATAATCACTACGATTTTTACTACGAATCAGTTGTTGGCGACAGAGCTATAAATATTATTCCGCCATTCGTAAAGTTAGAAACGGCATTAATGTCTTATTCTTTCCCAACTGAAGAGCGCGAGATTGGGAATTACTTATTTGATGCATTAGGCGAAGAAGAACAGGAATTGGTTTCAACATACAATTTGACGCCGTTTTCGATGAGAGTACAGTCGCTTAGTAGAACTTTGATAGATAAAATGTTTGCTGTATGTGACTATTATTTACAGGGAAAAGCAAGAAGGAATGCTCGTCATCTATATGATATTTATAAACTGGCGCTTCATGTTAACATTAATGATGAATTTATGTCACTTGTAGATGAGGTCAGAAATCATAGGATTCAAATGGGAACAGATATTGCACCTGCAGCACCATTAGATGTCGATATTATGGAACTGGTGAATTACATTTGTGACGAGGATTTTTACAAAGATGATTATAGAGATACAACTCTTAAGTTGGTATCGGATGCCTTGGATTATGAGATGCTTAGAGAGTTCTATAGAGGATTGGCAAATAAAATATTTATGTAAATATTCTTATTCTTTAAAAATGAATATGATTGAATGAGGTAAATAATACAGGACAGACCTTTCACAGTATTTGTGGAGCGTCTGTCCTGTTTTTGCGTCTTGTGAATTTTGTTCTCTCGAAGTAGAATGTATAAATCGGAAGTGTTTTATAGATACATTAAAAGAAACAAGTTAGTCACTCAAGAAGGAGGGGACAAAGTTGATTGATATCTATTATGTTGAGGATGATGAAAATATTGCACAGGCAGTAAAAGAGTATCTTGAACAACAGGAGTGCAGGGTGATGATTTTTCGGACGATTGCTGATGCAAGAGGGGCTTTAAGAAACTGCATTCCCACAATTATCTTAATAGATTGGAATATGCCGGATGGACAAGGAAATGAGCTATGTGGGTGGATCCGGCTTAGGTGGAACAACTTGCCTGTCATTTTTTTGACCGCGCGGGGAGATTCTCATGATATTGTGTCTGGCTTTCAGAGCGGAGCCGATGATTATGTTGTGAAGCCTTTTGAATTGAATGTGCTGCATTCTCGCATTCTTGCCTTGCTGCGCAGAGTAGGCGAGGCAAACGAAACACGTCTGTTTTGCGATCATTTGCTGCTGGATAAAGAAAAAATGGCTGTTTTTTACGACCGGCAGGAAGTTGTATTAAGCCAGCCGGAGTATCAGCTGCTTTTGCTATTGATGGAGAATAAGGGGAAGACAGTAACCAGAAAGCAATTGCTGGAACAGGTGTGGGACAGCAATGGTAATTATGTAAATGATAACACCCTAACTGTTACCATGAAGCGTTTAAGAGAAAAATTGCACAATCCGGTTTGCTTGAAAACGATACGCAGTTTTGGTTATCGCATGGAGGACAGTTTATGACGGAAAGGGGAAAGCAGCGTTTTATAATTTTATTGCCTGTGCTCGTCTGTTTTATCGGTGTGTTGGCGTTATCGGTTTTCTGGCTGCATGAATGCAGGCAATCTGCCTTTGAACATATTTCGAAACTGTGTGAAATAATCATTGAAAACAGTCCGGAAGCAGAAGAACAGGTACTTTCTTCTGTGAAGGAATATTATACCCTCACGGAACAGGATATCCAAGGAAATACTTTTCTGGCGCAGTACGGATATAGGAGTGATGAATTTAGCAAAAAGTTGGAATGGAATCTTTTACCCCTTTCATTCGCCGTGTTTTTGGTAACGATTTGCTGTTTCCTTATTTCTGTAAGATATATGGACAAACAAAAACGAATGAGAATAGCGGAATTGACCAATTATCTGGAGCAGATTAATGCTGGATGTGACGGAACGGTTGCTCAAATGAAAGAGGACGGATTTTCACATCTTCAAGACGAAATGTATAAGACGGTGACAGAGCTTTATCAGACAAGGGAGCAGGCGGTAAAAGCGAAGGTGAATTTTGCGGACAATCTGGCTAATATCGCACATCAGTTGAAAACACCCATTACAGCAGCTTTTCTTTCTTTGCAGCTTATGGAAAAGTCAACACCTAATATTTATGCGCAGCAGATTAAAGGACAGCTGGAGCGGTTGGGAAGGCTGGAAGAAGCCCTGCTCACACTCTCAAAAATTGATGCCGGTACCTTATTGCTGGAGCGTGGGGAGGTTGATATTTATACGGCTCTGAACCTTGCGGCAGAAAATTTGAGCGATCTGCTGATGAAAGAAAATATTTCTGTATCTATTCCAGATAAAGGGTGCGTCGAGATAATGGGAGATTTGGAATGGACAATGGAAGCGCTGATTAATCTGATGAAGAATTGCATGGAGCATTCGCCTGGGGGCGGAACGATTCATTGTGATTATTCATACAATCCGCTTTATGTGGAAGTTTTAATATGGGATGAGGGAGAGGGATTCTGCCCGGAGGACATTCCTCATCTTTTTGAGAGGTTCTATCGTGGTAAAAGGGCTGTTCCCAATGGAATAGGAATTGGACTTTCTCTGGCGAAATCTATCTTTGAACTGCAGAATGGCAATATTACCGCCCGTAACCTGCCGGAGGAAGGGGCTTGTTTTGAAATAAGAGTTTACAGTCACTGAGATGTCACTTTCCGTTGCTATAATGTGTACTGAACATATCAGTTCATAACAGGAAGGAGAGGATGACATGGAAATATTAAAATGTGACGGTGTCAGAAAGGTATATGGTTCTGGCGAAAATCAGGTAATTGCGTTAGATCGGATTGACCTGTCCGTTGAAAAAGGAGAGTTTGTTGCGATTGTAGGGGCATCAGGTTCCGGGAAATCTACGCTGCTGCATATCCTCGGCAGCGTAGATAAGCCGACAGAGGGAAAGGTCGTGGTAGATGGAATCGATACTTCTACAATGAACCGGACACAGGCAGCGATCTTCAGACGCAGAAAGGTGGGGCTGGTCTACCAATTTTATAATTTGATTCCAACTCTTACAATTGAGAAAAATATTCTAATGCCGCTTTTGCTGGATAAAAGAAAGCCGAATCAGGAATATTTCGAGCAGGTGGTAACTTCACTAGGAATTGCGGATAAGCTGGAGTTTCTTCCGAACCAATTATCGGGTGGGCAGCAGCAGCGGGCAGCGATAGCCAGATCGTTGATCTATCGTCCGGCACTTCTGCTGGCAGATGAACCTACCGGTAATCTCGATCAGAAAAATCGAGGAGAGATTATTGATATGCTGAAACTGTCTAACCGCAATTTGAACCAGACGATCTTACTCATTACTCATGATGAAAAAATTGCATTAGAAGCAGACCGCATTGTGACCGTAGAGGATGGACGTATTATCAGCGATCAGAAACGGGGTGAGTAGAATGTGGAGAGATTATTCGGCGAGTTTTATCAGAAAAAACAGAGCTTCTAGTATATCTATCATGGTAGCTGCTTTCATTTCTGCTCTGTTCTTATCGCTGCTGTGCAGCCTGTCCTATAACTTCTGGATATATGAAATTGAACAAATTGCTTTGGAGGAAGGAGACTGGCAGGGGCGTATAACTGGGGAGATAGACGAAAATGATTTGGATGTCATAAATAATTTTGCAAATGTAAAAAATGCTGTAATCAACGAAACGTTATCGGAAGGATCAAAAGTCGTAGTTGATGTTTATTTTCAAAACATGAGAACCATTTATCGCGACATGCATTTGATTACCGGAAAATTGGGATTAGAGGACAACGCAGCATCCTATCACGAATTGCTTTTGTCCAAATATATGATTCACGACCCGCAAGATACGAA
>CAYOED010000067.1:0-19185 GCA_964402925.1 uncultured Lachnospiraceae bacterium
TTCATCTGACCAATGAATCTTGGTCGGCAGGCTCAAGATTCCGAGAGCCTATTTACATAACATACAAACCCGTAAAATAAAGGTCTTATGTCCAGCGCCAGTTCTGCCATCATCGCTTCCCATAAAATCCTCTTCTGAATCATGCTTACAAAAATAAGCATAAAAGTTTCAAGGTACCCCGCTATAATAGCGTTTTTTCTAAAAATTGTTTTAGCATCTTCCCATCTCATTCCTTTTTCAAGATACGGAATGCACAATATGATACACCCTGCAAGAAACATTCCAATATGCCTGGGACTGAAAAGCAGCTGTGCCTCTGTATTAAGCAGACAGCAGAGTAAAATCATGTATAAGATTATCGCTGCAAGTTTTTTTATTGTCCTTTTCATAGGAGGCCCTATTCCTTTTCACTGATATATTCCTGTATTTCGATATTCAGTCTTGCCTGCAAAGGCAAGAGAATCAGCGCGATTCCCATACCGTAAATAAGTGAAAGCATGGCTACTGAAAAATTTGGTCCAAGCATTGCCGGATCATCCACATCGTAAATGATGAGAATCCCCTGTATGGCACATATGAATACAGACAAAATCAACATGATTTTGATGGTCAGACTTACTGACTCCTTTGCCCGCTTAAGTTCAGTCAGGCTTGTCGGCGCCTTTTTCCCAATTCCAAGACGAAATGCGTTGTTGAAATCCTTCAGCAATCCTCCCGATATCAGCAGCGGAATCAGAAACAATATCAAAAAAAGAAACGTGCTAAAATCCAAAAAGCTGGCTACATAATTTCCATCCACTCCAAATGACATAACACACATGAATCCTGTCACTAATATGACACTAATAATTGATAATAAATACATACCTGCTCCTCCTTTTGAACGCTTTTTTTGCTTTATTCTATCCGGTAAGTGATAAAAAGAAAATACTACTTTTGGATCAAAAAGTAGTATTTTTCGTAGTAATCTCATTATTTAAGCGGGTTCTTATAAAATTCCTGGAAGTCCGTATACCCTTCCTTCATCAGCTGCTCTTTCTGGAATTTTTTATTCTTATTCATCCGAACTACCAGTACCTGTTTTCCTTCTCTCCGCTCCTCTTGTGCCCTAGCGATTACTTTACACAATTCTTCTCCAGGAAGTCCTTTTTCAAGAAGGTATGCCACCTTGGATGGCTGAGAGGGTACCTTAAAGCCGCTTTCCATAAGAAGCAGGATAATTCTCTCAAATCCAATGGAAAAGCCGCATGCCGGCACATCATTTCCGGTAAACTTTCCTACCATTTTATCATATCGTCCGCCACCGCCGCAGCTTCCGCCAAACTCAGGCATTGCAATCTCAAAGATGGTTCCCGTATAATAGGACATTCCGCGCACCAGCGTGGGATCGAACACAAGCTCAAAGTCAGAGCACTGGGTAGCACGTACGCTTTCCATAATCTCCTGAAGGCTGACCTTCACTTCCTCCTCCAGATAATCTCCTAATTCTCCGGCAAGGAATCTAAGACCATCCTCGGCGCTTTCCATTCCCTTGAACAATGCCAAATATTTATCCACGCTTTCCTTTGCAAATCCATTTTCTAAAAGTTCTTTCTCCACACCGTCAAGACCAATCTTGTCCATCTTATCAAGGGTGATGAATACGCTGTCATAACTGTCTTCTGCAAATCCGCTGTATGCTGCCATTGCCTTTAAGATTCTTCTCTCATTGATTCTGATCTGAAAATTCTTAAATCCAAGTTTTCCTAAAGTGGTAGTGGTTGCCAATATCAGTTCTATTTCTGCAAGATTGGAAGGCTCCCCAAGAATGTCAATGTCACACTGCATAAACTGACGGTAACGTCCCCTCTGAGGTCTGTCCGCCCTCCACACATTTCCCATCTGGAGTGCCTTGAAAGGATTAGGCAGTTCGTTTGCATGATTAGAGTAAAACCGTACTAACGGCACCGTAAGATCATAACGAAGCCCGCCGTCAACCAGATCCTTTTCACTCTCAGCCGTCTCCAGATTCAGCTTCTCTCCTCTTTTTAAAATTTTAAAAATCAGCTTCTCGTTCTCGCCGCCTTGCTTGTTACTCAGATTCTCAATGTTTTCCACACACGGTGTCTCAATGGAAGTGAACCCAAAAGCTCCATAGGTTTCCTTAATCACGCCAATTACATAATCCCGAATCTGCATTTCCTCGGGAAGAATATCCTTCATGCCGGTAACCGGCTTCTTGCTAAGTCCCATCTCTTTTACTCCTATCTGCTAATTATATATTACTATTCACAGCTTCCAGCTGCTCATAGTAACAACATTTGCGCATCCAAAGTCGCCTTCGGCGAAGCGCAAATGCCTGCACAATCTACTATATCTGGTCGTAAATGCGCAGCTTATGCGCATTTCGACTATAAATAGTAACAATTACGTACGTTGCAATTTTACACTTTTTTCCTTTGTAATGCAAGTCGTTCCATTGTCTTTATTATTGCAATTCCTTTTTTTGTATATTATAATGTACAAGATTACTTGAGGAGGAAAAAATTATGTCATTCGAATTTATAAAAAAACTACCGACCCCAGATGAAATCAGAAGTCAGTTCGCTGTCCCTTCTGACCTGGTTAAATTAAAAGAAGAAAAGGATAGAGAAATCCGTGATGTCATCACCGGAAAAAGCAACAAATTCCTTGTCATTATCGGTCCCTGTTCTGCGGATAATGAGGATTCCGTGTGTGATTATGTAACCCGTCTTGCAAAGGTCAATGAGAAAGTAAAAGACAAACTGATATTAATTCCCCGTATTTATACAAACAAGCCAAGAACCACCGGTGAAGGCTACAAGGGAATCGTCCACCAGCCCGACCCTGAACAGAAGCCTGATTTCCTTGCAGGGCTTATCGCTATGAGAAAAATGCACATCCGTGCCATCGCAGAATCCGGTCTCACCGCTGCCGACGAGATGCTTTACCCTGAAAACTGGGGATATGTATCGGATATTTTATCTTATGTAGCAATCGGAGCGCGTTCTGTGGAAGATCAGCAACACAGGATCGTAGTCAGCGGTTTTGATATCCCCGCTGGTATGAAAAATCCTACCAGCGGCAACCTCACCGTTATGCTGAATTCGGTGTATGCATCCCAGCACTCCCACTCTTTCATTTATAGAGGATGGGAAGTTAAAACAAACGGCAATGAACTTGCCCACACAGTTTTAAGAGGCGCAACCAATAAGCACGGCGGAAACCTGCCCAATTATCATTATGAGGATTTAAATCTTCTCCTCAATCTGTATCAGGAGCGTGATTTAAAGAATCCTGCCGCAATCATTGATACGAACCACAGCAATTCCAACAAGCAGTATAAACAGCAGATCCGCATTGTAAAAGAAGTCATGCACAGCCGCAAGCTGAATGCAGATATTCATAAGCTGGTAAAAGGTGTCATGGTTGAAAGCTACATTGAAGAGGGCTGCCAGAAAGTTGGCGGCGGCATCTACGGCAAGTCTATCACAGACCCTTGCCTTGGATGGGAAGATACCGAGCGGTTGATTTATGATATTGCAGAGTATGAGTAAATAATGGGCAGTTTTACTGCTCTTATAATCAACAACGAGCAGCGAATATGCTGCTCGTTGTTTTTGATTATAATATGCTGACCTGCGAAGCGTGGCAGCGTTTGGTGATATATTAACGTCTTGGGTGCGCCTTTGCATATACTTCCCGTATCCTGTTGTGATTCATGTTCGCATAAATCTGCGTTGTAGAAATATCCGAGTGTCCCAGCATTTCCTGTACACTGCGCAGATCAGCGCCGTTTTCTACCAGATGCGCTGCAAAGGAATGACGCAAGGTGTGAGGCGTGATATCCTCCACGATCCCTGCTTTTTTGGCATAGTACTTAATCAACTTCCAGAAGCCCTGCCGGCTCATGGGCTGACCCGAGCAATTCACAAATAAGTATTCGGACTCCCTGTCAGATATCATGGCTGAACGTGTTCCGCCCAGATACCGCACGAGAGAGCTTTTGGCTTCATTTCCAAAAGGTATGACCCTCTCTTTTCCGGCATCCCGGCAAATAATATACCCCATTTGCAGATTGACATCATTCAGCTTTAATGTAATAAGTTCAGTAACTCTGATTCCTGTAGCATATAAAAGTTCAAGCATTGCTTTATCCCTAATTTCCTTAGGGGTATCTCCCGAAGGCTGCTCCAAAAGCCGAACCACTTCTTCAGTGGAAAGTATTTCCGGCATCTTCTTTTCTATTTTCGGTGCATGAAGCATTTCCGCAACATCATCGCTTATCATCCCTTCCTTGTACATATAATGATAAAAGGCTTTCAGCGATGCGATATTCCTTGAAATAGTAGCTGATGAAAATTTATTTTTTTCAAGATACAATATATAAGAATTCAAATTCGTCGATGTGATTTTCCTCACATCCTTAATCCCCTGTTCCTCCATATAATTCCTTACTTTTACTAAATCCCTGCGGTAAGACATCTCTGTATTCGCAGAAGTTTTTTTGATATTATGTAAATAAAAAATAAACGCATTAATTTCTGCTTCCATCCCCAAACACTTCTCCCCACCGTTTTCCCGTTTACATAAACAGGGTCTAGGTATCATTATAATCAGAAAAAGACAGAAAAGCAAATGCATTTTTTACTTTATATGTACGGATTGTCAAATATTTTTATAAAAAATACTATATATCGAAAGTGCCGAATTATGACAGTACCATATATTGTAAAAAAATTTTCAAAAAATTTTGACAAGATCAGAAATCAAGATTGGGTTTACATAACTTTCCAAAATACATCCTATAATAATTACCACTATGATCCACAAAAGACCGATTGCCTGTCTTATATATTGTTGTTTTCTATTCTTATAATAAGGCAGATCATACTTTCCCGAAAAATGCCCTCTGCTGCAATTTTCATAGCACCATCCCAAAAGCATGATTTCAGCCGGTACAAGGAGCAATTGATGGGGGAACATCCCTCCCAATATGAGCAGCATTCCCCTTATCCCATATCGTATGATCGCAGTGGTAATTGTCATACCGGCAAGCACTCCCTGCCAGATAATACATACATAAACGGAAAAAACTCCAAGTCCGGTGGTAGAAAGCAGCAAAAGCAACGCTCCTTCCCCCATCCTATGTTTTAAGGCATATCGGAAAAATCTTCCGCTGTCAATTTCAATATATCTTAATCTGTTTACTGATTCCTGACTGAAAATGCCATTTTCGGAGATAAGTACTTCATCACCCATATTCATAATCAGCACTCCCAAAAGAAAACTTCCCAGAAACAAATAGAACCATAATATATAAACATTGCCATTTCTCATCTTCTTCATTACTTATTGTCCCATTTCAAGGTTTTAATAAATATATGAAAAACAGGCAGTACATATGCACTGCCTGTCAAAAAACTATTTTCCATATTTATCTTTATAAGCAAGAATCGCTGCAATAGTTTTGGAATCTTCTATTTCACCTGCATAAATCTTTTCTGTCAGTTCTTCGACCGTGTAAGCGCCTACCCTGACAATTTCATCTTCATCCAGATGCTGCTTCCCGGCTTTAAGTCCCTTAGCCAGGTATATGTCGATTTTTTCATTACAGAACGCAACCGTCGTGCGGATTGTAAGAAGAAGCTCCATATGCTCTGCGGTATATCCTGTCTCCTCGGCCAGCTCCCTTGCCGCTGCCTCCATTGTGGGCTCTGCCTGACCATTCAGCCCGCCTGCAGGTATTTCAAGTGTATAGCGGTCCAGTGCATTGCGGTATTGCTTTACCATGATGAGATGCCCCTTGTCATCCACCGGCACCACCGCCGCTGCTCCTTTGTGTTTGATAAAGTCCCATTTTACAATATTACCGTTGGGTACCTGTATCGTATCCTGATAATAATCAATAATTGCGCCATGGGCAACCAGATCTCTGGACAATCTTTTAAACTCTTCCATCCTGTTTCAACTCCTGTTTCAAGTCGTTTGGCATCAATACTGAATGTCCTTATTTGTTCTGAAGCAGTTTTTCCACGCTGACCAGTTTGACACAAAGCACAAAAAGGTCTGTCGCTATGGACAATTCTTCTTCTGATGGGAATGTGGGTGCAATACGGATATTGCTGTCTTTAGGATCATTCTTGTACGGATAGGTTGCTCCTGCTCCTGTGAGTACGACGCCTGCTTCTTTACATTTGCTCACAATTTCTTTTGCACATCCTTCCATCGCCTCAAAAGAAATGAAATAACCGCCGTTCGGCTTTGTCCATGAACCAACCTCAAGTCCGTCAAGTTCCCTCATAAGAACCTCTTCGATGGCCTCAAATTTAGGGCGCATGATTGCCGCATGCTTCATCATATGTGCCTTCATTCCATCAATATCTTTGAAATAAAGCACATGACGCAGCTGGTTTAATTTATCAGGGCCGATGGTCTGAATCGTCATCGTATTTTTGATGGAATCCAGATTTGCTTTTGAAGACGCAAGCGCTGAAATTCCCGATCCAGGGAATGTAACCTTAGAAGTAGATACAAACTCATAGACCATATCTGCATTTCCCATTTTCTCGCACTCACCTAAAATTTCAAGAAGCTGATCGCTTCTACCTTCATACAAATCGTGGATGGCATATGCATTATCCCAGTAAATCCTAAAGTCCTCAGCTGCCGGCTTTAAAGAAGCAAATCTTCTTACCGTTTCATCTGAATAAGTATATCCCTGCGGATTTGAATATTTCGGCACACACCAGATTCCTTTTACTGCCGGATCTTCGCTTACATATTTTTCTACCAGATCCATATCCGGTCCGTCACAAGTCATTGGAATATTGATCATTTCAATGCCAAACTGTTCCGTAATTGCAAAGTGTCTATCATATCCAGGTACAGGACACAAAAATTTTACCTTATCCAGCTTACACCACGGCGTACTTCCAAGCACACCAAACAGCATAGAACGTGCAACTGTATCATACATAATATTGAGGCTGGAATTGCCAAAAACAATAATCATATCCTCTGAAACGCCTATCATATCAGCCATAAGCTTTTTGGCTTCCGGAATACCATCTAAAAGTCCATAATTTCTGCAATCAACTCCTAAAGATGTTTTCAAATTCGTGTCTGACTTGATTACCTCCAGAAAGTCTCTTTCCATATCCAGCTGGGACGGAGAAGGCTTTCCTCTGGACATATCCAGTTTTAGTCCCTTTGCCTTTGCTTCTTCATACTGCTTGTTTAAATCTTCTTTAAGCGCAAGCAATTCATTTTCACTAAGTTCCTTATATGCCTTCATTATGCATACCCCTCCTGCTTGTATCTTAATGGTATGATTGAATAATTGTATACAATCAAATGCTCATATCATTTTACTATAACATCTATAGAGAGACAAGATTAATTTTTGTTTTTTTTTTAATACAAAACAGCAGAATCCATGAAAATGAATTCTGCTGTCAACTTGTCCGTAAATTGAATAAACTTATTTTGCGTAATCAATTACTCTGGATTCTCTGATTACATTGACTTTTATCTGTCCGGGATATTCCAACTCAGCTTCAATCTGTTTTGAAATATCTCTCGCTAAAAGTACCATATCCGAATCAGAAATCTTCTCTGGAACTACCATTACACGAATCTCTCTACCCGCTTGAATTGCAAAAGATTTATCTACACCTTTAAAATTGTTTGTGATATTTTCTAACTGATTAAGTCTGCTTGTATACGTCTCGAGTGTCTCTCTTCTCGCTCCTGGTCTTGCTGCAGATATTGTATCAGAAGCCTGCACAATACATGCAATTAATGTCTGCGGCTCGACATCGCCATGGTGAGATTCCACTGCATTAAGAACAGTCGGTGATTCTTTGTACTTTCTGCACAATTCAACACCCAGCTGAATATGGGAACCTTCCATCTCATGGTCTACTGCCTTACCAATATCATGCAAAAGTCCTGCTCTCTTTGCCATTCTAACATCAAGACCAAGTTCCGCTGCCAAAAGACCTGAAAGCTGAGCCACTTCGATGGAATGCTTTAACGCATTCTGCCCATAGCTTGTTCTGAATTTCATCTTACCAAGCAGTCTTACAAGTTCGGGGTGAATGCCATGTACGCCTACCTCTAAGGTAGCAGCCTCACCTTCCTCTTTAATCATGATTTCGACTTCTCTTTGCGCTTTTTCTACCATCTCTTCAATTCGTGCCGGATGAATACGTCCGTCCACAATCAATTTCTCAAGCGCAATTCTTGCCACTTCCCTTCGAATGGGATCAAAGCCTGATAATATAACGGCTTCCGGTGTATCGTCAATAATCAGATCTACACCGGTTAAGGTTTCAAGAGTCCGGATATTTCTACCCTCTCTACCAATAATCCTTCCTTTCATTTCGTCATTAGGAAGCTGAACTACAGATATTGTAGTTTCAGACACATGGTCAGCAGCACACTTCTGGATTGCTGTAACCACGTACTCTTTGGCCTTCTTGTCTGCTTCTTCTTTGGCGCGATTATCCATTTCTTTGATCATCACAGCCGTTTCATGTTTTACTTCATCTTCAACAATTTTTAATAAATATTCTTTTGCCTGTTCGGAGGTTAAACCAGAGATTCGTTCCAGTTCCTGTAATCTTTGTTCGTTCAGCTTTGACACTTCAACCCTCTGCTTTGCCAGTTCTTCTTCTCTGGCTGCAAGATTGGCTTCCTTTTTCTCAATCGCCTCTGACTTCTTATCGATGTTTTCTTCCTTCTGCTGAACCCGGCGTTCATACCGCTGTGCTTCGGCACGGCGTTCTTTGATTTCCTTGTCCAATTCATTTTTTGTACGAATAGACTCTTCCTTTACTTCAAGTAAGGACTCTCGCTTCTTGGTCTCAGCAGTTTTCAGTGCTTCATCAATAATCTCGCGTGCCTTTTCCTCAGCATTTCCAATCTTAGCTTCAGATACCTTTTTGTAATAACCTATTGCTAAAATCCATGCTATAGGAGCTACCACTACCAGCGTGACGATGACTGCAATCAAAACTTGCATCATTTACAGGAGCACCTCCTTATTTAGTTTTCATTGTACCCTGATCTATATAGAATGTATGTAACAAATTCTGACATAAATGATATGCCAATTATTGTAATAAACATTCTAAAGCAATCTACAACACTTAAATTTTAAACTCAAATGGTAGTTATGTCAAGCGAAAGTACACTTCTAATCGTCTCATTTGAAAAACCTTTCCGATACAAAAATGCCATCATTTTTTGTTTTTCCTGTAATGACGCTGTTTTTGGGGAAAAATTCTTTTTATTGATCCAATAAATAACCTGTTCCCTCTCCAGTTCCGCTCTATCTTCCCCAACCACGCTATTCCATGCTTCCTCAAGCATATCCCGCGAAATGCCCTTTTTATACAAGTCCGTAAAAATTCTGTTTTTACTCTTTGTTTCTTTATTGTATTCAATAAAGTCAATTGCATACTGACTGTCATTCACATAGCCGAAAGAAGTCACATAATCGATTGCCTCTTCTATGATTTTTCCGGGATATCCCCCCATTTCCAGTTTTTCTTTCAATTGGAAAGATGTATACGCACGGCTTTTTAATAAATTCATGGCACGGAGTTTTGCTCTTTTAGAGAGTACTTCCGTCAGAATCTTCTGATAGACTTCCTCGCTGATCTCCTGATTTTCCTTTATTCCATAAACGCGCAATTCGCCCTTGTATAAAACAAAGGCGAATTCACCGTCTATTTCTATTTCCATCCGTGATTTGGTTATTTCTTTAATTCTCGTTACTATCATCTTCTGCCTTTTCTTTGGAACCCTCCGCACCCTGTAGTCCGTAATGTTCCCGAACCTTTATAGATACCTCGTCAAATACTTCTGGATTGTCTTTCAGATACTGCTTGGCATTTTCCCTGCCTTGCCCAATCTTGTTTCCGGCGTAGGCATACCATGCGCCGCTTTTGACAATAATATTTACATTTGCTGCCAAATCCAGCACATCACCCACCACGGAAATTCCTTCGCCAAATATGATGTCAAATTCAGCCTCCTTAAAAGGCGGAGCAATCTTATTCTTGACTACCTTTACTCTCGTTCTGTTTCCGATGGCTTCTCCGCTTTGTTTTAAGGACTCGATCCTTCTTACATCCAGTCGTACGGAAGAATAAAACTTAAGCGCGCGTCCGCCTGTTGTGGTTTCCGGATTACCAAACATAATGCCCACTTTCTCACGCAGCTGATTGATAAAAATAACAGTACAATTTGATTTACTGATAACTGCCGTCAATTTACGCAGTGCCTGGGACATCAATCTGGCCTGCAGTCCAACATGGGCATCCCCCATATCACCATCGATTTCTGCCTTAGGAACAAGCGCTGCAACCGAATCGACTACAACAATATCTATGGCACCCGAACGGACCATTGTCTCTGTGATTTCAAGTGCCTGCTCACCGTTATCTGGCTGGGATATGTATAGATTATCCACGTCCACACCGATGTTCTTGGCATAAACAGGGTCAAGAGCATGCTCTGCATCAATAAATCCTGCAATACCACCTCTCTTTTGAACCTCTGCAATCATGTGCAGGGTTACTGTGGTCTTACCGCTGGATTCCGGTCCATATATCTCAATGATTCTTCCCTTGGGAATTCCTCCCAGCCCCAGTGCGATATCAAGGCTCAGTGAGCCTGTCGGAATGGTTTCTACGTTCATATGCGCGGAGGAATCTCCCAATTTCATGACCGCGCCCTTTCCAAACTGCTTTTCAATCTGCCCAAGCGCGGCATCCAATGCTTTTAATTTGTCTTCTTTTTCCATAAATTGTTTCTCCTTTTCACCTGATAAACTGTTCTTAAGTCAAGTCAGTTTTCATGAGAACATTTGTTCTTAATCACTATAAAACAAATGTTCGTTTTTGTCAATAAAATATTATTTTTTCTTTCTGAAATTTATCATAACACATTAAATGTCCAATAAAACTCCCTCAAAGGCATCTTCCTCCTCTCATTTCCGATTTTGCTTTGGATGTTTGGCAGAACATGCCGGATATGCAAAGCAGAACGTTCACCGCAAAAGACTTGCAGTGCAGATTTACTACTTCTTAAATGTATCACACTCTTATTTCGCTGGCAAGAAAATAATCATAGATTTTTTAAACCATTTTTAACTATCATATAAAATAAACACTTTTCACAGACTGACCATCCGCCCACACAGAATAAGTAACGCATCCCTCTATGAGGGTGAATATTTTATTGCATTCTGCTAGCACTCCATATAAACAAGGGTGCTCCTTAAGTTTTAAACAACGATCAGGAGCACCTCTGTTCTACAATGAGCGCTTAAAATTAACTTATCTTTCTTTTATTGTATAGTCTCTATCCTGCCTGAGCCTGTAATCTTTGCTGTACTTGTTAACGGTTTTGTAAAATATAGATAATAGGTAGAATCTGTGCTTAATTCTTTGAATGTACATGATTGCATCGACCTTTGATATGAAAATGTAAATGATCCATCACTTCCCATACGCATATTAGAACCTGTAAATTCCCAATATTCGTGAGTATCGTCTGTATTCTCTGGTAAATTGATATCACACTCTGTTGCAATGTCATCGTAATGTTCTACATCTGATGCAAATACGCTAATACCAGATTCACTAACAATACATAGTGTTGCAATAATAATCGTCAATAATATTTTTTTAAATTTCTTCCTCATCATTAGTTCCTCCTACCTTTTATTATATTGCACCCATTGTAATTCGATTTTAGTATGGACAATCGCATGTCTGGCAATGTTCTCCTGGGAATATTTCTCCAATCCTGTGCCTTCCAGTTTTGAATAATCAATCGTGTAAATATCTAATGTATCACCAACAGAATTTCTTGGAATCCTTGTAATTCCTTCGGTCTTGTCATATATCCCCTGTATTACAATATTGCGATCCGAAAGGTTGCTAAATGCCGTCACTTCATAGTTGACTGTACCGCTATAAATATCCGGATAGGAACTATAAATCGTAATCATAATCGGTGAAATTACTACCTTATCTATGGTATGTCCATCGGATGTTTCATTTATTTCTAAGGTCTGTATATCTGAGAAATTAATGCTGACCGGAATGTTAAATTTCCATTTTCCACTTATTCTTTTTTCTGACATATCTTCTAAAATTAGATTCCACGAATATATAGAAATATCAAGCATAAATGATTCCGGGAATTCCTGCCCACATAATGAATACGTTTCAGCTCCTACAAAAGTGTACTCATCAATAAATTCTCCTTCCAATCCCACCACACCAAAATCATCCAATTTTAAATCAGGACAATCATTTAGCAGGACACTTGCCGAATAATCCAATTGTGTTCGAAGGAACTCTTTTTTTGTATAATCAGAAAACGGCTTCTCGGTTTGGATTTGATACGAAATAAATAAATTGATTCCATCACAATAGGCTTCTGAAATCGTGACTGAAATACCATTACTATATGCATTTTCTCCAATTTCGTCCGCATAATTACTATATTTCCCAGCAAAATCCATTCTCTCCCGTATATAAGTAAATACATTTCCAATAAAGGGCAAATTTTTTGCCAATGCCGGGCTAGCCGTTATAATCAAGATAAGCATTGCTGCTGCAATCGTTGCAATATATTTCATTCTTCCAGCATATTTTCTTACTTTAAGTCTCTGATTGCAAAACTCTGGAATTGTTTCCAATACAAACTCATCATTAATCAAATTCATTGCATAAAATATTTTATTATTCACAATAGCGTCTCTCCTTTAAATATTCTCTTAATTTGCTTCTGACACGAAATAAAATCGACTCCACCTTGCTCTTACTCATATTGCATTCATCCATAATTTCTTGTATTGTCCTAAAATACCAGTACCTAAGCATAAACACTTTTCTATTATTTTCATTTAATGTACTTAAAAATTCATTTAGCTGTTCTGCCAGATCAGATTCTGTAATTTCTTCAATAAGCTTTTCATGACCTATTAGGAAATTATTTAGTTCATCAAAAGGAACATTATTGTGACTATTCCTTTTTGCTGCATTTAAATATTCAACCTTTTTTAATGCCCTGTTTCTCGCTATCTTTAATATGTACGCTTTAAAATTGCGAGGCTTTTGAGGCGGTATTGAATTCCATATTCCCAAATAAGTATCATTCTCACATTCTTCTGTATCCTGTGAATTTCCTATGATATGGTAAATTAATGAAAAAATCATTTTTCCATACTGTATTTTTGTATGCTCTATGGCGCTTTCAGAACGTTTTTCATATAAATTTATAATTTCGTTATCCTGCATATGCAACTCCTTTATAATATAAGTACGATTTTCAATCACTTTGCTTGCACCTTTCAACATTTTTTTAATTCACAAATTTAATATAAAAAAACTAAGGTTGAATTATCATAATACATAATAGGATTAAATCCAACTTCCTATTGTACATTACATCAATTCATCCTTAGCCTTGTCACTTTTTTTTAATTCTACTATTTTATTTTACTCTTTATCCTCTCAGAGCTGTGCATTGGCTACCTAATATTTTGCAGGCTAACCAATAACGTAGCACAGGACAGGTAAATATACCATAAGGAGTCCCGATAAAAACGTCAGCGCTTGACGAGGTTCTTTCGAGTCTAGCGTCTGTTACGTTTTTATGGAGCGAGAGCGCGACGACGTTGGTATATTTACCTGTCCTGTGCGGACTATTATCCACTTTGTGAAAAGTAACCATCTTATTTTTTATAAATGACTCTGATACTTCTGATAATCCTTATAGGTAACGGTTACCCATCCATAGTAATAGTTAAAACCGACCTCCATCCCCATAGGCGTATAAAAAACAATCAGGCTGTCTTCATCTGTAAGGAGGTATGTGAAATCCTGATCTGAAAGCATAGAAAAGAACTGTATTTCCCCATTCTGTTTTTCACATCTTTCTCGGAATTCGATGGAAAAAGTGTCATCTATCTCAAGAATCTGGGAATTGGTCAGCGCCATTTTGCTCTTCATATCGATGTTGACCGGAATGACATAGCTTTCATAAGCCTCGTCATCCAGATAACCGTACTCCACATAAATAATACTAAGAATATCTTCATCCATATATGTGACATAACATTCTGTTTCAAAGCTGAATTTTTCCCTGCCGGAAAGCCAGTCTGTTACCGACTCTACATAAGCTTCCACCGCTTCAACTTCTCTATAAATTGCATTGTTGATGCCTTCCAGATTATCTATGTTTTTCCCCGTCACCACTGGGTATTCCATTTCAACGGAAATGTTTCTATTATCACCGTAAGTACTTTGATAAGTCCGAAACTCTATCTGATAAGATAAATCTCTTTGTATTTCGTTATGAAAATCATAATATTCGCTCTCAGCCTGCCCTTTATCATGCCGTCCTTCCTTAAACTGGTCATAGGCTTCATCATCCTCCGCAGGATCCACATCCGTTTCTTCTCTATCGGGCTCTTCCCTGTCAGCTTCTTCCTTACCTTGCTCCTCCTGCCTTGATGCCTGTGCAGATTCTTTTCTATCCTTATCCTGTGCACCAAGAGAGAACCATGGATTTTGTATCATCTGATATAAACTTATGGTAAACACCGACAATAGTATAATGGCACCGCCAATACTTCCGAATATAACTGCTATGATTTTCCCCGAACTCCATTTTTTATTCATAAGCTTCTTCCCCTTGTCTCTTTTCTATCCCCACAGCCCTATTTATATAAGACAGTTGTACAGAAGTGTAAGCGCTGCCTGGGTGGTCTGTTTTCTGATTTCCATCCGGCTTCCATCAAAATGATTTTCTGTGACCACGGTTTTGCCAGCCACAAAACATCCGATATACACAAGTCCAACGGGCTTATCCGGGGTTCCCCCGTCCGGTCCCGCAATGCCCGTAACTGCAACCGCTGCCTGCGCTGATGCCTCCTTTGCTGCGCCTTCTGCCATCTGCTCCGCCACCTGCCGGCTCACCGCTCCATGGGTCTCTAGCGTTTCCTCTTTGACACCAATCAATTTATGCTTGGAAGCGTTCGCATAAGTAACGTAGCTTTCCATAAAAACATCTGACACTCCCGCCACGTTCACCAATGTGGCAGCAATCATGCCGCCGGTACAGGATTCCGCACAGGTCACCTGCCATCCTTTTTCTTTCAATCTGGCAACTACTTTTTCTTC
Source organism: uncultured Lachnospiraceae bacterium (assembly GCA_964402925.1). Taxonomy (GTDB): domain Bacteria; phylum Bacillota; class Clostridia; order Lachnospirales; family Lachnospiraceae; genus Suilimivivens. Next base: position 15,213 of record CAYOED010000067.1, read on the forward strand.
TATCATCTTTTCGTCCGGCATTCTATTTACTTTCCTTCATAACATCTTTGTTTTTTACCAGATAATCAATCAGCGATACAATCGTCAAAATGACTGCAATCCATAATATAATCTGTGTCAAAAGGTTGATTGCAGGAATATCTGCAATTAGAAGGCAGACTGCCACCATCTGAAAAGTCGTCTTGAACTTTCCCCAGTAGCTTGCCGCAATCACTCTTCCGTTGTCCGAAGCCACAAGTCTGAATCCGCTTATGATAAATTCTCTGGCAATAATGATTATAACCATCCACGCAGGTATCTTATGCAGTTCAATCAGGCAGATCAGCGCCGAGCACACTAATAATTTGTCTGCCAGCGGATCCATAAATTTTCCGAAGTTGGTAACAAGATTATACTTTCTCGCTATTTTTCCATCCAACAGATCAGTCAGGCTGGCTATGATAAAGATAGCAAGCGCGATCCATTTATCATATGCCGTGATTGGTATCATCAGAAACACAATGAAAAATGGAATTAATATCACGCGAAACATAGTAAGTTTATTGGGTAAATTCATCACAAATCCTCCGTTTCTGCTTTGCCGGCAGATATTTCTCCTATTAAATCATACTCATTAGATCCGGTTATAACCACATCTACAAAATCACCGCTCATAAACTGCCTGTCGGTACTGATAAAAAGATAGCCGTCTACACCCGGCGCATCTTTGTAGGTACGTGCCACGTAAGCGTCTTCATCCGCCACCTTTCCTTCAATCATTGCCCTGACACGTCTGCCTGTCATCTCCCCAGCAGCATCAAATGCAATTTCCTGCTGAAGCTCCATGATTTCATCCCTGCGGCGTTCTTTTATCTCTTCCGGTATCTGTTCCGGCATTTCTGCCGCCGGCGTATCTTCCTCCGCCGAATAGGTAAACACTCCGAGTCTGTCAAAAGAAACTTCATTTACAAAATCCATCGTCTCCTCATGGTTTTCCTCCGTTTCCCCCGGGAACCCGGATATCAATGTGGTACGGATGCAGATATCCGGTATCTCCTTCCGCAGTTTTTCAATAATATCCTTTATCTGACCTGCATCTGTCCTTCTTCCCATACGTTTCAAAACAGCGTCACTGCCGCTCTGCACTGGAATGTCCAGATAATGACAGATTTTTTCCTCCTCTTTCATCACCTGTATCAGTTCTTCTGTAATCTCCTCCGGATAACAGTAGAGAAGCCGGATCCATTCAAGTCCTTCGATTTTGCTAAGTTCTCGTAACAACTCCGGAAGACATTTTTTCCCATATAAATCCCTGCCATAAAGGGTCGTCTCCTGTGCTACGAGAATCAGTTCCTTCACGCCTCCTAAGACCAGGGTTCTTGCTTCTTTAATCAGATCCTCCATGGGGATGCTGCGATAGTTTCCTCTCACCTTAGGTATGATGCAATAAGTACAATGCTTATCACACCCTTCCGCTATTTTCAAATAAGCATAATAGCCTCCGGTAGTCATGACCCGTTTTCTTCCTCCCACAGGCGCTTTATCCAAAGCTTCCATATGGTTTTCCGGCTCTCCGTCAAGCACTCTCTCAATGGTTTCTGTTATAGTCAGAACAGCCGTGGTCCCTACAATCGCATCCACTTCCGGAATTTCTTTTTGTATCTCATCCTGATAACGCTGCGCCAGACATCCCGTCACGATCAGTGCCTTGACCTGCCCGCTTTTCTTAAGCTCTGCCATTTCCAATATCGTGTTGATGCTTTCCTCTTTCGCATCGTTTATGAAGCAACAGGTATTTATCACCACCACATCAGCCTCTGCCTCATCATCTGTAAATGAATAGCCCTTTCCGGACAATTCCCCCAGCATTACCTCAGAATCCACCAGATTTTTATCACATCCCAGTGAAATAAACAATATTTTCATATATTCGTTCCTTATACTAGACAAACGTTGTCACGCATCGCAAAACATTCCTATGTTAATAAAAGAGTTCGCAAGCGAACTCTCTTCGTAGCGTTTTATTTTCAAATTCTTCTTCAAACAGTCTGATTATTCATCTTCTGAAAGAATCTTAATCTTTCCCTGATTCAGTTCTTCCACTGCAACGGAAAGGGGCTTTGCTTCTTTCTCTTTTACCAGAGATTCTTCACCTCCGATAATCTGCCTTGCTCTCTTGGCAGTTGCCATAACGATGGAATACCTGCTGTTGACAACGGGCGCCTCTCCCTGTTCAACCTCGCTGTTTACTACTTTCATTAAATCAGAATAAGATGGATGTAACATTTTTTCTCCTTTCATCCGGAAGCTCTTAATTTAAAGCTTCCAGTTCCTTTCTCATATTTTCAATCCGCTCCTCATTTCTTGAAGGAGCGCAATGGGCTGCCTGCACCAATGAATGCATCTTTTCAACACACTCTTCTAATTTATCATTGATAACAATATAATCATACTGTTCAATCCCTTCAGCCTCTTCCGACGCCCTTATCAGCCTTTTTTCTATCACTTCCCGGCTTTCTGTCCCTCTGCCTTCCAGACGCTTTTTCAACTCAGCCGCATTCGGCGGCATTACGAACATAAGAAGTGCTGTAGGAAATTTCTTCTTTATCTTAAGCGCACCCTGAATTTCTATTTCCAAGATGACATCCTTCCCCCTTTCGAGCTGCCTCTCCACATACTCTCTTGGTGTTCCATAATAATTGTCACAATAGCTTGCATATTCAATCAGACCGTCCTTAGCTATCTTTTCTTCAAATTCTTCTCTACTTACAAAAAAGTATTCTTTTCCTTCTTCTTCTCCCGGCCTTGGATTTCTCGTGGTCATGGAAACGGACAGTGCATAATTATCATAAGAATGCACCAGCTGCTTCATGAGGGTTCCCTTTCCTGCTCCCGAAAATCCGGAAACTACAATCAATATTCCTTTATGCTTCATTTTCTTCATCGTTTCCCTATTCAATATTCTGAATTTGTTCCCTTACTTTTTCAATTTCGGTTTTTAACTCAATGGCACGATTTGATATCTCAAGATCATTTGACTTGGATAAGATCGTATTCGCCTCCCGGTTCATCTCCTGGGCAATAAAATCTAATTTTCTGCCAATGCTTCCTCCCTGCTGCAGAGTTTCCTTTGTAGTTTCAATGTGACTCTTTAAGCGCACCAGTTCCTCATCCACACAGACTCTGTCTGCATATATGGTCACTTCCATCAGCAGCCTGTTCTCGTCTACTTTGGTATCTTCAAGCAGTTCTTTGACCTTGTCTTCGAGCTTTTGCTTGTATTCTGCAATAATCTGGGGTGAACGCAAGGTGATGAACTCTACATGGGCAAGCATACCATCCAGTTTTTCCAAAAGGTCGTCACGTAAATTCTCCCCTTCTTTTATCCTCGTCTCTACAAATCCTTCCGCCGCGCCTTTGATTGCCCGTTCGAGAAGGAGCCACATCTTTTCTTCATCAATCGTCTGTTCTTCCATGGTGAAGACTTCCGGATATCTGGAAAGGCAGGAAACCCTTACATCATTGTCCAGAGAAAAATCCTCTGCCATCTGATTCAGATATCCCATATACTCAGCCGCCAACTCTTTATTGTACTTCACGCACACATTGGATTCTGTGTAGTCTTCATAGGTAATAAAGACATCTACCTTTCCTCTCTGGATATAACTTTTTAATTCATTTCTGATTGCAGCCTCAAAAAAATTAAGCTTCTTAGGCATTTTGATGTTTACATCCAGATAACGGTGATTAACCGACTTCATCTCTACGACAATTTTTCGTTCAGCTTCCTGTACTTCACATCTGCCAAACCCCGTCATACTTTTGATCATGCCATTCCTCCTGCTCTGTATCAAAGTTTAGGATCCGCTTTGTTCCCGCCACGTACTCCATTACATTATAGGCGAAGCGCCAAAAAACGTCAAGGTGAATAAATCACAGACAGCTTTGAAAGGTAAATTCCGTTATAGCCTGCCTGGGAACCTCAAATTTTCCG
>CAYOED010000068.1:0-18274 GCA_964402925.1 uncultured Lachnospiraceae bacterium
AGCACAGGATAGGTAAATATACCAAAAGGAGTCCCTATAAAAACGTCAGCGCTTGACGAGGTTCTTTCGAGTCTAGCGTCTGTTACGTTTTTATGGAGCGAGAGCGCGACGACGTTGGTATATTTACCTATCCTGTGCGGACTACTATCAAACCTGTGATGAATTTATGAAAAAGTAAAACCATCTTTTATTGTGTGGAAAAATAACCTGTGCTATAATGAAAATGGTTCATTTACAGATAGCAATTTATTTATCAAAAAGAGTATAAGAGGGAATCATCATGGGAAAAGAAAAATATGTAGCCTACGTATCTACTTACACATCAGGAAATAAGAGCAGTTTCGGAATAAAGATTTATGATGTGGATATAGAAAACGGCAGATTTTCCGAGAAGGATCAGGTGGAAATAACGAATTCTTCTTATGTGACAATATCTCACAACCGCAAATATCTGTATTCGATTACGGATTTTGGTGTGGAATCTTACAAGATACTGGATGATGGAAGTCTTAAAGTGATCAACCATGCATCGATTAACGGTATGCGCGGATGTTACCTGTCAACGGATTATGACGATAAATTCCTTTTTGTGGCAGGATATCATGATGCAAAGCTTACAGTTCTGCGGGTAGAAGAAAACGGCGCCATTGGAGAGATTACGGAGGAGATTTTCCATAAAGGTCTGGGAAGCATTGCAGAAAGGAATTTCAGACCCCATATCAATTGTGTGAAGATGACCAGGGACAATAAGTTTTTATGCGCAGCAGATCTGGGAATGGATCATGTGGTGATTTATGAACTTAATCATGTAAGCGGAAAGCTGCGGCAGGTGGATATTATCAGAAGCGAACAGGAATCCGCACCCCGCCATTTGAAATTTTCGAAGGACGGAAATTTTCTGTATATAGTACACGAACTGAAAAATTATATTGATGTGTACACTTATTCTGTTGATGAGCATGAAAATCCGGTTTTTGACAAGATACAGAGTATTTCCACTTTGAATAAGTACCACGCCGGTGGGTCGGCAGCCAGCGCACTTAATTTTTCGGAGGACTTTAAATACCTTTGCAGTTCAAATGCAGGGGACAACAGTGTCATTGTTTATACCATCGATCGGGACACGGGACTGCTTATCAAGAACTTCTGTCTGCCGGTCAGCGGTGATTATCCTAAAGATGCAGCGTTGTTCCCGGATAACAGACATTTGGTTTCTTTAAATCATGAATCTAATTCAATGACCTTTTTCAGTATCGATATGAAAAAAGGAACAATGGTCATGAATGGAAGAGAAATGAAAGTGGACCAGCCGAATTGTATTATTTTTTACCGTTTAAAATCGAATTAAAAATGATACTTTTTATAAAATCAATATAGAAGTGACCTCCAAACATTAGATCAGAATCTGATGTCTGGAGGTCAGTCTTGTTTAACATAAGAAAATTTCGCGAAGTGTGACATTCGTTGTTTTAGCTGTAGAACTTTGTAAGGTAGTCAAGTCTTGCTGTCATATTCAGCATACATGCATCCAAAATCGTGAGTGCAGTCATGGCTTCCACCACGACAACGGCTCTGGGGACAATGACAGGATCATGGCGCCCTTTGATGGCAATTTCTATGTTTTCCATGTTCTTGTTCACGGTTTCCTGGGTGGAAAAGATAGAGGGAGTGGGTTTTACATGTGCCCTTAAAATAATTTGGGAACCATCGCTTATGCCGCCCAGGATTCCACCGGAATGGTTTGTTTTTTTGGTCACGGTTCCGTCTGTATTTGTAAAGGCATCATTGTTCTTAGAGCCCACAGCCGTTGATACGGAAATTCCGTCACCGATTTCCACCGCTTTTACCGCGCCGATGGACATAATAGCTTTTGCAAGATTGGCATCCAGCTTTTCGAATACGGGATCGCCGATGCCTGCGGGAAGTCCCGCAGCGATACATTCAATGATTCCGCCGCTGGAATCTTTCTTTGCCATACATTCTTTCAAGTAAGCCAGAGCCTTTTGATCCGCAGCTTCGTCCGGCATACAGGTAGCGGTGCGGTAAATCGTTTCTTTATCGAAATGAGACATATCTATGGTGATAGGACCGATTGATTTAGTGTAAGCCGTGACCGTAATTCCCATTTCCTTTAAAATCTTAATGGCAACAGCCCCTGCGGCTACTCTGCCAATGGTTTCCCGCCCCGAGGAACGTCCGCCTCCGGTATAATCGCGGAAGCCGTATTTGGAATCAAAGGTATAATCAGCATGACCCGGTCTATAATAGGAAGCAATTTCGCTGTAATCAGATGACTTTTGAGATGTATTGGGAACCATCAGCGAAATAGGTGTTCCGGTGGTCCTGCCTGCAAAGACGCCGGAAAGTATTTCCACCTGATCCGATTCTTTTCTGGGGGTGGAGATGGAGGTCTGACCGGGTTTCCGGCGGTCAAGATAGGGCTGGATATCCTCCGCGCACAGCGAAAGCCCGGCAGGACAGCCGTCAATTACAACACCTAAGGCTTTCCCATGGGATTCTCCCCAAGTGGTTATTTTAAATATCGTTCCAAATGTAGAACCTGACATAAAAAACTCCTTTCAAGAATGAATTTACTTAAAAATTATAGCTGATATATATTTATTTTACAATTATTTTTATATCACCTATTGTAGAATCGGAAAGATTTGTGTAAAATATTATGTAAATCGCTTTAACGATACGTTTTAATGATACGCCTTGGCGATAAAATTTTAGGCAGGGAAAGATGAAAAGAAGTTTAAACGAGAGAGCAAAGTCATATTTTATTAGCATGGGGCGCCGCAGCAGGATATTAAGAGTTCCAGCGATTATCGGACTGGCAGTGACCATGCTTTCACACAATATTTTTGATTATCTTAGAAAAGGAACTAAACGATTTGCATGCACAGTTTTTATACTTTGTTGCTTTATGGTGGGCAATAGTTTTTCTTATCCTGTATTTCAGGAGGAAAATGGTTTTGTTTCCGGCAAGGAGAAGGAAACTTTGATCACAGCGGCGGTAACCTCCGATATAACCTTGGCAGATGCGCAGCAGATTGAAATTAATGAGTTGGAAATTCTGGAAGATGAGGATGTTCTTGAAGGTTATGAAGATGCAGAACTTCATGGTATGGACGGAGCGGACAAGTATCTTCTGAATGAGATTCTAAATGATGATGCGCAGATTGGCGCGCAGATCGAAGCTGATACGGATGAGGTAGAAAAGGAAGAGGAGACAGAGTCTGCAGCAGCTGCAGCGGATCCTGTTTCTTTTGATGCAGATGACTGGAAATTGGTGTTGATCAACAAGCAGCATCCGATTCCCGATGATTATACATTTTCACTTGGACCAATCAAGACAATCAAGGGAACAATGAAGTGTGATGAACGGATTATTGAGGAATTGCTTGCTATGATGTATGCGGCAAGCGAGGACGGTGTCAATCTTGCCATCTGCTCGCCTTATCGGGATCTGGCATGGCAGGAGGTTTTATTTAACCGTAAGATCAAGGCATATATGAACAAAGGAATGTCGTATATGGAGGCATACAAGATTTCTTCCCAGGCAGTGACTGTTCCGGGGGCAAGTGAGCATCAGATTGGACTTGCCATAGACATTGTTTCTGATACGTATGTGACACTGGACGAGGGATTTGCGGATACTAATGCAGGAAAATGGCTTGAAGAGCATTGTGCGGAATATGGATTTATTCTTCGTTATCCTAAGGGAAAAGAATACATCACCAGTATAGAGTTTGAACCCTGGCATTTCCGTTATGTGGGGAAGGAAGCAGCTGCGATTATTATGGAAGAAGAACTTTGCCTGGAAGAATTCTGGGATAAATATTTATAAAATTGTCTGGAGGAAATTATGTTTCGGTTGTTAAAGCAGGAAGGAAGAGCAAAGCGCGGAGAATTTACAACCGTTCATGGCGTGATACAGACACCTGTATTTATGAATGTAGGGACGGTTGCTGCAATCAAGGGCGCTGTTTCCACGGAGGATTTAGAGCAGATTCATACGCAGGTGGAACTTTCCAATACCTATCATCTGCATGTGAGACCCGGGGATCAAATCATAAAGCAGCTTGGTGGACTTCACAAATTTATGTCCTGGGATAAGCCGATTCTGACGGATTCCGGCGGATTTCAGGTTTTTTCCCTTGCGGGACTGAGGAAAATAAAAGAAGAGGGCGTTTATTTTAATTCCCATATCGACGGACGCAAAATATTCATGGGACCGGAGGAAAGCATGCAGATTCAGTCAAACTTAGCCTCCACGATTGCGATGGCGTTTGATGAATGTGCTCCCAGCAAGGCGGATCGCTTATACGTGCAGGCATCTGTGGAGCGGACCACCAGATGGCTTGAACGTTGCAAAAAGGAGATGCAGCGCCTGAATACCCTGGAAGATACGATTAATCGGAATCAGCTTTTGTTTGCCATCAATCAGGGCGCTGTTTATGGAGATATAAGGGTAGAACATGCAAAACGGATTGCGGATATGGAGCTTGATGGTTATGCCATCGGTGGTCTTGCAGTGGGCGAAAGCCATGAGGAAATGTATTATATTATAGAAGAAACGGTTCCCTATCTGCCGGCTGATAAACCAGTCTATCTGATGGGAGTGGGGACGCCGGCGAACATATTAGAGGGCGTAGAGAGAGGAATTGATTTCTTTGACTGCGTTTATCCAAGCAGAAATGGGCGTCACGGTCATTTGTACACCAACCATGGCAAAATCAATCTTTTCAACGCCAAGTATGAATTGGATGAAAGACCTATTGAAGAGGGGTGCGGATGCCCTGCATGCCGAAGATATTCAAGAGCCTACATCCGGCATCTGTTAAAGGCAAAAGAGATGCTGGGAATGCGTTTGTGTGTGCTTCATAATCTGTTTTTTTACAATACAATGATGGAAGAAATCCGCGATGCGCTGGATAAAGGAGAATTTGCTGCCTACAAAAAACAAAAGCTTGCAGGTATGGCACAGGGCACAGCCCAGTGACGGAAGGCACAAAAAAAGCAAAAGGACTTGTTTTTAGCCGTTTAATTGTGTATTATATTTGTTAGGCTTATCTACAAAGTGGAAAACAGGAGGAAATTTGAATGGGTATTTTATTAGATGGATCAGCTGAGGCAGCGGCAACAGGCGGTCTTGGCATTGGGATGATTTTATGGCTTGTACTAATTGTTGCGTTTATGTACTTCTTTATGATTCGTCCCCAGAAAAAGGAACAAAAGAAAATGGCTGCCATGCTATCCTCTCTTGAAGTTGGCGATTGCATCCTTACCAGCAGCGGCTTTTACGGAATTGTCATAGATATTACGGATGATACAGTAATCGTAGAATTTGGTAATAACAAGAATTGCCGTATTCCTATGCAGAAATCTGCTATAGCGCAGGTTGAAAAGGCAGATGCAGAATAAACATGAATCTGGAAGTAAGGCGCATAATATGCGTCTTATTTTGTGTACAGTCGATTCGGCGGATTTATAAATATGAGGTGTATTTAAAACATAACATAGGAGGTCAAAATGAAATTAAATATTGCATGTATAGAAGGTGACGGTATCGGACCCGAGATTGTTACAGAAGCCAGGAAAATCCTTGACAAGGTGGCTTTAGTTTATGGTCATGAGATTGTGTATACAAACGTATTAATGGGCGGAGCTTCCATAGACGTTCATGGTGTGCCGCTTACAGAGGAAGCGGTGAAAGCAGCTAAGGCAGCGGATGCAGTGCTGATGGGATCAATCGGCGGCGATACAACTACCTCGCCATGGTACAAACTGCCGCCTAATTTAAGACCGGAAGCAGGACTTCTTGGTATTCGTAAGGCTTTAAATCTGTTTGCGAATTTAAGACCGGCTGTTTTATATGAAGAATTGTCCGATGCCTGTCCGCTGAAAAAGGAAATCAGCAGTACTGGATTTGATATGATGATCATGCGGGAGCTGACCGGCGGATTGTATTTCGGAGAACGCCGCACTACGGAGGAAAACGGTATCCGCAAAGCGGTGGATACATTGACTTATGATGAAAATGAAATACGCAGGATTGCCGTGAAGGGATTCGATATCGCCATGAAACGGAAGAAGAAGGTTACCAGCGTGGACAAGGCAAATGTGCTGGATTCTTCCAGACTATGGCGTAAGGTGGTAGAAGAGGTGGCTGTGGATTATCCGGAGGTTACGCTGGAACATATGCTGGTAGATAACTGTGCAATGCAGTTGGTTAAAAATCCTGCGCAGTTTGATGTGATCCTGACAGAGAATATGTTTGGAGATATTTTATCTGATGAAGCAAGTATGGTTACCGGATCCATCGGAATGCTTGCGTCCGCATCGTTAAATGACAGTAAATTCGGTCTTTATGAGCCAAGTCACGGTTCTGCACCGGATATTGCAGGAAAGGGTATTGCCAACCCTATAGCAACGATTCTTTCAGCCGCCATGATGCTTCGCTATTCTTTTGATCTTGACAAAGAGGCAGATGCAGTGGAAAATGCCGTAAAAAGTATTTTGAAAAAGGGATATCGGACAATCGATATTATGTCCGAAGGGTGTACACAGGTTGGATGTAAAGAAATGGGTGACTTATTAGCAGATGAAATCAACTAGCGTAGTAAAGCAAAGTTTGGGGAAGCAGGAAAGACAGGAGAGAGCAGCATTTCGGGCATTGCTTGCAGTTATGGCTGTCTATTATGGCTACAGGATGTTTGTGCTTACGCCATGGTATGATGAGTTGTACACCTACTATTGGTTCATCAGCAAGGGACCGGTATATGCTGCCATTCACTGGCCGCTTCCTAATAATCATATAGGATATTCGGTGCTTTCCGCATTCCTTGATTATCTGGGAAATGCTTATATTGGTCTGCGCGGGGTATCCTATCTGTGCGCGCTTTTGAATATGTGCCTTTTATATAAGATCATGAAAAGATATACAAAAGGCTGGATGCCCATGATTACGGTTCTTTTGTACATATCCATGAATCTGGTGAATCAGCTTGCGGTGCAGGGAAGAGGCTACACACTTGGCATTACTTGTTATCTCACGGCGTGGCTGTGCATGAGTCGGATATGTGAAGAAAAAAAGACCGCCAAAAAGATTTATTTCATTTATATTGTGTCTCTGGTGCTTGGATTGTATACTGTCAGCAGTAATGTGTACTGGGTCTTTCCCTTGTGTATAGCAGGCGGTGTTTTTCTTCTGGTCAGGGGCATACAGGAAGGCATTACGGAAAGCGGAAAAAAGCTTATTAAATTAGTTCTTGCATCTGTGAGCGCGGCAGTGGGAACAATCTTTCTGTACGCTACCATCTGGCTTGCAATCGGCTCCAATCTTTTGATGAAGGATGAGACTGGCGCTTACTATGGCGTAGGGCATATGGAGATTATTTTAAGCGCTCCTTTTGCTGCAATCGGCAGAGGAATGGAATATATGCTGGATACGCCCTATATCCAAAGCGAGGAGAGAGCAGGATTTGCCGGAAGGCTCTGGGACTTTTTTGTGACGCTGTCCGGTTATTATTATCATTCGCTTGCCGTCATGATTCTATGGGGAATAGGGATTGCATTTCTTGCCTATAAGATCATAAGCAATATCAGGAAAAAGGAAAATACAGATTTGTTGCTTTATCTTTCTCTGTTTACAGGAATCGTGATGGTGCCTGTCTGTCTGTTGATTCAATGCAAACGGCCTTACTACAGAGTGTTTACTTACGGAGGTGTGCTGCTGGCGGTTCTGATTGGCGTACTTTTAGAACAGGTCATTAAGATTATCTGCACCAAGGCAGCCGATGAGCGTCATAAAAAGAGTATTTCTGCCTTAATGCTCATTCTGGCAATTGTATTTAGTGTAAAGTGCATTGGTTTCTCAGGATATAATGAGCAATATGGTGCAAATGAGCATGCCATACAGGAGGCTTTTTCTCAGACAGATATGAGCAAGTGGAGCCGTTTTTGCGTCACGGATTGTAATCAGGAATATCTGTTGTACTTTCTTTATGGCATTCGCTGTGAAAATAGAGAAATAGAAGGGGCGGATGTGGTCCTTCTGGATAGGAGGATGACGGATCCGGATTTCCAGGAGATGGTCTGGGAGTTTTATCATTATTATGACACGATTCCATGGGAGTATATGGAGAAGAATATGATGCCTGTGTATGAAAATGATAATTATATTCTTTATGTAAGTAATAATGAAACGTAACTATTCAGTACAGGTCGAAGCATTTACTGCTGAGACCGTAAGAATATGATTCAGGCATGCAAAATCCCATTGCCGTAGGCAATTTAGGATGGATTTTGCATTGTAACTGTGAAGGTACTGAACAGTTACAATGCAACGAAAATAAGTCAGGAGGAAACAGATGAGAAGTGATAATGTAAAAAGCGGTGTACAGCAGGCACCGCACAGAAGTTTGTTTAATGCGTTGGGATTTACCGAGGAGGAGATGAAAAAGCCCATGGTCGGTATTGTCAACTCCTACAATGAAATCGTTCCGGGACATATGAATCTGGATAAGATTGTGGATGCAGTTAAGATGGGAGTTGCCGAGGCTGGCGGTGTGCCGGTGGTATTTCCGGCGATTGCAGTATGTGATGGAATTGCAATGGGGCATATCGGTATGAAATATTCTCTTGTAACAAGAGATTTAATTGCAGATTCTACTGAATGTATGGCGCTTGCCCATCAGTTTGATGCACTGGTCATGGTTCCGAATTGTGATAAAAATGTTCCGGGCCTTTTGATGGCGGCAGCAAGAATCAATGTGCCTACTGTATTCGTTTCTGGCGGTCCCATGTTGGCAGGCCGCGTAAAGGGACAGAAGAGAAGCCTTTCCTCTATGTTTGAAGCAGTGGGATCACATGCGGCAGGTACAATGACGGAAGCGGAAGTAAGGGAATTTGAAGAAAAAGTTTGTCCTACCTGCGGTTCCTGCTCAGGAATGTATACGGCTAATTCCATGAACTGTCTGACAGAAGCGCTTGGAATGGGGCTTAGAGGAAATGGAACGATTCCTGCTGTGTATTCAGAAAGAATCAAACTGGCTAAACATGCCGGAATGGCAGTTATGGAAATGTATCGTAAAGACATAAGACCAAGAGATATTATGACAGAAGAAGCAATCTTAAATGCGCTTACAGTGGATATGGCGCTTGGATGTTCCACCAATTCCATGCTTCATCTGCCGGCGATTGCCCATGAGATCGGATTTGATTTTGATATTGCTTTTGCTAATGAGATTAGTGAAAAAACACCCAATTTATGTCATCTTGCACCGGCAGGTCCTACTTATATGGAGGATTTGAACGAAGCGGGCGGTGTCTACGCCGTGATGAAAGAACTTGCAGATGCCGGACTTCTGCATACAGGATGTATGACTGTGACAGGAAAGACGGTGGGAGAAAATATTCAGGATGCGGTCAATAAAAATCCCGAGGTCATCAGACCTCTTGACAATCCATACTCAGCAACAGGCGGTCTTGCCGTATTAAAAGGAAATCTGGCGCCTGACGGCAGTGTTGTAAAGCGTTCGGCAGTGGTTTCGGAGATGATGGTGCATGAGGGACCTGCCAGAGTGTTCGAGTGTGAAGAAGACGCTATTGAAGCAATCAAGGGCGGAAAGATCGTGGCAGGAGATGTGGTGGTAATCCGTTATGAGGGTCCCAAGGGCGGACCGGGCATGCGCGAGATGCTCAATCCCACCTCAGCGATTGCGGGAATGGGACTTGGATCAAGTGTGGCTCTGATTACAGACGGACGTTTCTCAGGTGCATCCCGGGGCGCATCTATCGGGCATGTTTCACCGGAGGCAGCGGTAGGCGGTCCTATAGCGCTGGTGGAAGAAGGAGATATCATCAGTATCAATATTCCGGAGATGAAATTGGATGTAAAAGTTTCTGAGGAAGAAATGGAGGCAAGAGCAGCAAAATGGCAGCCGAGAGAACCCAAAGTTACCACAGGCTATCTTGCCAGATACAGGGAAATGGTTACAAGCGGAAACAGAGGGGCAATTCTGGAGATTCCCAGAAAATAATTGTAGACTTGGAGGAATAGATAAGATGCAGTTGACAGGTGCGGAAATCGTAGTGGAATGTTTAAAGGAACAGGGAGTTGATACCGTTTTTGGGTATCCCGGTGGTACCATTTTAAATGTTTATGATGCTTTATATAAACACAGCAGTGAGATTACACATATTCTGACTTCTCATGAACAGGGGGCAGCGCATGCGGCAGACGGTTATGCACGTGCCACCGGAAAAGTAGGGGTGTGCCTTGCTACCAGCGGTCCCGGTGCAACCAACTTGGTTACAGGTATCGCTACTGCCTATATGGATTCTGTTCCGGTAGTGGCAATTACATGTAATGTGAATCTTCCCTTGCTTGGAAAGGACTCCTTTCAGGAGGTGGATATTGCAGGTGTGACTATGCCGATTACAAAGCATAGTTATATTGTGAAAGATATCACAAGACTGGCAGATACCATCAGAAAAGCTTTTGCGATTGCAAAGGAAGGAAGACCCGGACCGGTGCTGGTGGATATCACCAAAGATGTGACGGCTGTTTCCCATGAATATGAAAAGCAGACTCCAGCTGCCATTTGTTCTTCCTGTAAGTATACGAAAGAGGATATTGAAAAGGCAATATCCCTGATTAAGGAATCTAAACGACCTTTTATTTATGTGGGAGGCGGAGCTGTGATTTCAGGGGCTTCTGAGGAAGTAAGGCAGCTTTCAGAGCTTATGGATTCGCCTGTCTGTGATACTTTGATGGCGAAGGGTGTCATGGACGGTCATCATGAGAGATATACCGGAATGATCGGTATGCATGGTACGAAGGCTTCCAATTTAGGGGTCAGCGAATGCGATCTTCTCGTGGCTCTGGGCGCAAGATTTTCTGATCGTGTTGTGGGAAATGCAGCAATGTTCGCTTCAAGGGCTAGGGTGCTTCACATCGATATTGATGCGGCAGAGATCAATAAGAATATTAAGACAGAGGCTTCCGTTGTGGGTGATCTTAAGGAAATCCTCACTTTGATCAATCAGGAACTGCCCAAAATGGAACACAAAGAGTGGAATGCGCATATCAAAGAACTAAAAGAAAAGTACCCGCTGAATTATGATGATAGTGCACTGTCATGTCCTTATATTATGGAAGAGATTGACAAAGTCACAGGCGGAGAAGCTGTTATCACAACGGATGTGGGACAGCATCAGATGTGGGCTGCGCAGTATTATAAATATTCACATCCCAGAACCTTTTTATCTTCAGGCGGACTTGGCACGATGGGTTATGGGCTTGGCGCCTGTATTGGGGCGAAAGTCGGGAACCCGGATAAAATCTGTATCAATATTGCCGGTGACGGATGCTTCCGAATGAATATGAATGAACTGGCGACTGCCTCCAGATATCAGATTCCTATTATAGAGGTAGTGATCAATAATCATGTTCTGGGTATGGTAAGACAATGGCAGACGCTGTTTTATGAGAAAAGATATTCCCAGACGGTTCTTGATGACGGCGTGGATTTTTGTATGGTGGCTAAGGGGCTTGGCTGTGAGGCTATCCGTGTAACACGCAAGGAGGAAGTTGTAGATGCACTTACCCGTGCCATTGAAATGAAAAAGCCCGTGCTGATAGAGTGCGTGATTCCGGAGGATGATAAGGTATTTCCTATGGTGCCCGCAGGAGCTCCCATCAGTGAAGTGTTTGATGCAACGGATTTAGAAAAGAGAAATGAGTGATCCAATTAGTTGACTAACTGGTAAAATAAGTTTAAAATGTTTTGCAGATGTTTTTGCTATAAATTTTAAGGGGAAACCCATAAACAGGAGGAGATAAAAGTGTCCAGAGTTTATAACTTTTCAGCAGGTCCGGCAGTTTTACCTGAAGAAGTATTAAAAGAAGCTGCAGATGAGATGTTAGATTATAAAGGTTCGGGAATGTCAGTTATGGAGATGAGCCATCGTTCCAAAGTGTACGATACAATCATCAAAGAGGCTGAGGCTGATTTGCGGGAGCTGATGAATATTCCAGATAATTATAAAGTGATGTTCTTACAGGGGGGTGATAGTCAGCAGTTTGCCATGATTCCCATGAACTTAATGAAGAACCGCAAGGCTGCATACATCGTGACAGGTCAATGGGCGAAGAAGGCTTATCAGGAAGCAAAAATGTATGGTGATGCAGTGGAAGTTGCATCTTCAGCAGATAAAACTTTTTCCTATATTCCGGATTGCTCAGATCTTCCCATTCCTGAGGATGCTGATTATGTTTACATATGTGAAAATAATACGATTTATGGAACGAAATTCAAGACCCTGCCTGATACAAAGGGACACACGCTTGTTGCCGATCTTTCGTCCTGCTTTTTGTCAGAGCCTGTGGATGTATCTAAGTACGGTGTCATCCATGGCGGCGTTCAGAAAAATATTGGTCCTGCCGGCGTCGTGATCGTGATTATCAGAGAAGACCTGATTACAGAAGATACCCTTCCGGGAACACCCACAATGCTGAAATATAAAACTCATGCAGATGCAGATTCACTGTACAATACTCCTCCCGCATACGGTATTTATATCTGCGGCAAGGTATTCAAATGGATCAAAAAAATGGGCGGGTTATCCGCAATGAAAGAATATAATGAAAAGAAGGCAAAGATTCTTTATGATTTCCTGGATCAAAGCAATTTGTTTAAGGGCACTGTAAGAAAGGAAGACAGATCTCTTATGAATGTTCCTTTTGTGACAGGAAGCGAGGAACTGGATGCAAAATTTGTTAAGGAAGCTAAGGAAGCCGGATTTGAGAATCTGAAAGGGCATAGATCAGTGGGCGGTATGCGTGCAAGCATCTATAATGCAATGCCCATCGAAGGCGTTGAAAAACTGGTTGCCTTTATGGAAGAATTTGAAAAGAAAAATGGCTGAGAGTCGGTTAAAGGAGAAAATGGAATGTTTCAATATTATTGCTTAAATCCCATTGCACAGGTGGGACTTGATAAATTTACAGATGAATTTGAAAAAACGCAAGACGTGAATGCGGCAGAAGGAATTCTGGTAAGAAGCGCTGCCATGCATGATATGGAGTTATCCGATAATCTTCTGGCAGTTGCAAGAGCCGGTGCAGGCGTCAACAACATTCCGCTGGATAAATGTGCAGAAAAGGGAATTGTCGTATTCAATACGCCCGGGGCAAATGCAAACGGCGTTAAGGAACTGGTGATTGCAGGCATGCTCCTTGCATCCAGGGATATCGTAGGAGGTATCAATTGGGTAGAATCCGCGAAAGAGGATGAAAACATCGCCAAGGCGACAGAAAAGGAAAAGAAACGTTTTGCCGGCACAGAGGTTCAGGATAAAAAACTTGGTATTATCGGACTTGGTGCGATTGGAGTCAAGGTTGCCAATGTTGCAAAACATATGGGAATGGAAGTATATGGATATGATCCCTATGTTTCCGTAGATGCTGCATGGAACTTAAGCAGGGACGTAAAACATGTGCTCAATGTGGAAGACATATATGAAAATTGTGATATTATCACGATTCATGTGCCCCTTTTAGATTCCACCAAGGGAATGATAAATAAAGAAGCCATTGCTAAAATGAAGGATGGCGTTATTCTTCTTAATTTTGCAAGAGATCTGCTTGTAAATGAAAAGGATGTTTTAGAAGGTATCAAAGAAGGAAAAGTACGCAGATATGTGTCCGATTTCCCCAACACAACTACTGCAGGGCAGGAAGGCTGCATCGTGATTCCTCATTTGGGAGCTTCCACAGAGGAATCCGAGGATAACTGTGCAAAGATGGCAGTCAAGGAAATGATGAATTATCTGAAAAATGGCAATATCGTAAACAGTGTGAATTATCCCAACTGTGATATGGGCATATGTACACAGGCAGGACGTGTGGCGATTTTCCATAAGAATAAAGCAAATATGATCACCAAGTTTACAGCATGCTTTGGAGATGAAGGAATCAATATTACAGATATGATGAATAAATCCAAAGGAGAAGTAGCATATACGCTGCTGGATATCGAAACGCCGGCTGATGCTGAGATCATCGGCAAGCTTCAGGCAATTCCGGATGTGTTCCGCGTAAGAGTGGTAAAATAATGATGGACGGCGGCTCTTTAGCTGTTTTGATACAAAAAGGTGTGCGTTTTAACGCACACCTTTTTAAAATTCTGTAAAATCTGTTATTCCTGCTTCGCTTAAATCTTCCTTTAGAACTGCATTCTGTTTGGCAGAAACCATACTGGCAAGATCCATATACCTGATAAAGATTTCCTCCAAGGGAACACCTTTTTCATCGGCAATTTCCTGCATAATAGGCTTTAACTTGTCCAGCTGGAAAGAAATACGTGTCTTCTGCGGATCGATATCACCCAGTACTTCCTCGGCATAGGTGTCAATGCGGTCAAGCATGTTCTTATCATCGTCCGGAAGGGCATCGTATTGAGCGGAGCGTTTTGGTGTATCAAACATATTTTCACATCCTTTATCATAAAATAATCATGTTATGATTGTAACACTTGATGCTTGTGTTGTATAGATATCTTTGTTAAAATAAAAGATATATAGCGGAAGAAATCTGCTGTCTGATTATATGGAGGGATGGAATGAACAACAAACTATATAAGTTAATGAATTGGCCGAGAATTGAAGGAATCATTTATTCAGAGGAGGATAATCCGCATGAAGTTTTGGGACCCCATGTGACAGGAAAAAACGTCCTGTTTCAGACCTTCTGGCCGGGCGCCAACAAAGTAAGCATTCTCATTCATGGTGAGAACAACAAGCATGAAATGGAAATGATAGATGAATCCGGTTATTTTGCGTACCTTCTTCCCGGAAAGATTCCGGATGAATACGAGTATGAGGTACAATACGAGGAAGCAATTGTAGTCCGCGCAAAAGATCCCTATAGATATAAGATTGGGCTTACGAAAAACGATATTGAGAAATTTAATGCAGGAATTCATTATTCAATATACGAGAAACTGGGAGCACACTTCATGGAAGTGGAGGGCGTACAGGGGACATTGTTTGCTGTCTGGGCACCGAATGCAATACGGGTCAGTGTAGTAGGTGATTTTAACCATTGGGATGGTCGTGTCCACCAGATGAGGAGAAATCAGGAAAGCGGAGTTTTTGAACTCTTTATTCCTGATGTCATGCCCGGAGAATGTTATAAGTTTGAAATCAAAGTGAAGGGAGGTCTGACCTTCTTAAAAGCAGACCCCTATGCCTTTGGACAGCAGCTCCGTCCGGAAACAGCCTCGATTGTCCGGGATATTTCCTATGGGTGGAAAGACGGTAAATGGATGAAGGAGAGAGGAAAGCGCCAGCAGAAAAATTCTCCAATCAGTGTGTATGAATTATACCTTGGCTCCTTTAAGAAAAACAGAGATACAGACGGTTATTTAAATTATAGGGAGCTGGCGCCCGAAATTGTGAAATACATCAAAGAAATGGGATATACCCATGTGGAACTGATGCCGATCATGGAGCATCCGCTGGACGCATCCTGGGGATATCAGGTGATTGGTTATTATTCACCCACAGTGAGGTATGGAACGGCAGAAGATTTCATGTATTTTGTGGACACCCTTCATCAGGCAGGAATCGGTGTTATTCTAGACTGGGTTCCGGCCCATTTTCCGCGGGATACTTATGGTCTTTCAAACTTTGACGGTACATGCCTGTATGAGCATGCCGATCCAAGGCAGGGGGCACACCCTCATTGGGGAACACTGATCTATAATTACGGAAGACCGCAGGTAGCCAATTATCTGATTGCAAATGCACTTTACTGGGTGGAAAAATATCATGTTGACGGTATCCGTATGGACGCAGTGGCATCCATGCTCTATCTGGACTATGGAAAGAACGACGGAGAGTGGATTGCAAATATTTATGGCGGCAAAGAAAACCTTGAAGCGATTGAGATGCTGAAGCACTTAAATTCTGTTATGAAAAAGCGGAATCCGGATGTGCTTATGATAGCAGAAGAATCCACAGCATGGCCTAAGATTACAGGTGCGGTGGATGAGGATGGACTAGGTTTTGATCTTAAATGGAATATGGGATTTATGAATGATTTCCTTTCCTACATTGGCAATGATCCGTATTTTAGGGCGCATCACCATAATGAACTTACTTTTAGCATGATTTACACATACAGTGAGAACTTCATGCTGGTATATTCCCACGATGAAGTTGTCCATGGAAAAGCAACTTTGATTGGTAAAATGCCGGGAGTTCTGGAGGATAAATTTGCAAATCTGCGTGTCACATACACATATATGATGACCCATCCCGGAAAGAAACTTTTATTTATGGGACAGGACATCGCAGAGTTCCGCGAATTCGACGAGACAAGGGAAACAGAATGGTCATTGCTGCAATATGATACCCATAAGGGAATCAACCGGTTGATGAAGGATTTAAATGCGCTCTACAAAGAGAAACCGGCATTGCATGCGCTGGATACAGACCCCAGTGGATTTGAGTGGATCAACTGTATCTCTCCGGAAAAATGTATGGTTTCCTTTATCCGGAAATCAAAGAAAGAGGAAGAACTGCTGGTGGTTGTCGTAAACTTTGCGAATGTAGAGCAGGAATTTACGATAGGAGTTCCCTTAGAAGGAAAGTATAAAGAGATTTTAAATACAGATGCCAAGTGTTACGGCGGTCTTGGCAGGGTAAACGGAAGACCGATATTTGTGCAGGAAGAAGAGGTAGATGGAAGGGAATATTCCTTTAAGATGACCAGTGCACCGTTGTCTGCAAGTATTTATTCTTTTATCCCTTATACCGAGAAAGAAAAATTGCAGGTAGAAAAGAAGAAAGCGAAGATTGAGGCACAGGCAAGGGCGGAAGAGGCAGAAAGAGAAGCCAAAGCAGCCAAAGAAGAAGCAAAAAGGGCGATGGAAGAAGCCGAAGAGGCGAAGCGGCAGGCCGAAGAAGCGATGGAAAGAGCCAAAGAGGCAGAAAAGAGGGCTTTAGAAGAGCTTAAGAGGGCACAGGAAGAATTAAAGAGAGTAGAACAGCTGCGCAAGGAAGAAGAGGAACTGAAAAAATCTGCTGATACAAAAGGAAAAAGTAAGGAGAAGGCTTAATGGGAGCAGAGGCGCTTGGAAAAGAAGTGGACCCGGGAGTAATCGAGAAATTTTTACAGCAGCTTCCGGAGCATATTTTTCATCTCGGACTCAGAGTGGTTCTGGCAGCATTAGCATTTTTAATCGGCGTACAGCTGATTGGTCTGGTAAGGCGAATACTGAAAAAGGCACTGGACAGAAGCCATGTGGATGAGGGTGCCGTGCGCTTTATAGACTCCTTTGTAAAGTTTGGATTGTACTTTGTCCTGATTCTTATGATTGCATCCGGTATGGGCGTGGACGCTGCCAGCATCCTTGCCATACTGGGATCAGCGAGTGTTGCGGTGGGGCTTGCCGTACAAGGGAGCCTCAGCAACTTTGCAGGAGGTGTATTGCTTTTGGTGCTGAAACCCTTTGTCCAAGGAGATTATATTAAGGACGGACTTGGAAATGAGGGCACGGTTGATGCTGTAGATATATTTTACACGCAGATCATCACCCCCGAAAACAAAGTAATCGTATTGCCCAACGGCACGCTGGCAAACGGCACGATCACCAACTACACGAAATGCAATGAGCGCAGAATCGACATTCCGGTAGGCATTGCCTACGAGGAAGATATCAGAAAAGCCAGGGGGGTCATTGAGAATGTCATAACACAGACCCCTTCCGTCATAAAGGAACGGGAAATCAGAGTCTTTGTGGATTCTTTAGGGGAGAGCAGCGTCAATCTGAACGTCAGATGCTGGGCACTCCAGTCAGACTTCTGGACGACCAAGTGGGAGCTTACCGAGCAAATCAAGTATGCATTGGATGAGGCGGATATTAGGATTCCTTATCCGCAGATGGATATTCATGTAGATAAGGGATGAGGGGTGTGGTGGAGATAAACCAGCAGCACAGCGCCTGCAAAGGGCAAGCCGGAGGATTGGGTCAATATTGCCCTCGTCGCTGCGCTGCTGGTTTATCCGCAACGCTTTTCCTGTATTCTAAAGATAGTGTTTTCTAATTAGTAAGGTTTGACTATACCCGATAATGTTGATGGTTACAGCATTACCGGGTATATTTCTAGTTAAGTAAAGCGGTCGTACTTTCCGGGTAGAAGGGTATGTAGGGGCGGCAAGGGGGAAAGAGGAGGGGGAGATGTGCAAGGGTTTCAG
>CAYOED010000069.1:0-17947 GCA_964402925.1 uncultured Lachnospiraceae bacterium
TCATCCGAGCCTTTTTCTTTGACTCAATTTTTTCATAGGTCACTTGACACTATCTACCGCTAGCTTTGCCTGCGGTATTGTATCAATAGATAGTTTGAACGTTCACTCTCGTACTTCTGTCTTTGAATTTTCACCAACAAAAATAAGAATCCCAGATACCACAATCAGCGAAGCCAGCATAAAATGCTCCTGTCCTAACAGCATCAGGCATAAAAGAGAAACTACCACTCCAAGAATCGCTGGCAGATGATTTTTACTTTTCTCCCACTGGTCTATGAAAATAATCACAAACAATGCAGTCATGCAGAAATCAATCCCTTCCAACCTAAAAGGAAGCAGTTGACCGATCATACCTCCTGCAACTGCTCCTGTCATCCAATAGCATCTACTAAATAGCGCTACGAAGAACATGATGTCTTTTCTTCCTTTTTCATCTTTTTCCAAAGTACAGTTCACTGCATAAGTCTCATCTGTCATCGTATGGATCATATAGAGCAGCTTTTTCCAATCCCAATGCATGCTTTCATTGGAGTTGCTGACAAATTCCTGGACAAAAGTAAGACTGTAAAATACCTGCCTGCTATTCAATAAAACAGCTGTCACAGCTATAGTCAAAATGGAAGCTCCACTGCTGAGGAATGTAATGAGTGCAAACTGAAAAGCGCCTGTATAAATCGTCAGGCTTGCCAGAAGTGAATAATACCAGTGAAATCCCGCTTCTTCCATCATCATCCCATAAGCCATGCTGACGAAAAGATAACTGCACATAATTGGAATAGACTTTATAAATCCTTTTTTAACTATCTCCTGTTTCATAACAATTATGGTACTTTCCTGCATAGTTAACCACGCTGGTAACGCGCATGGTACTCTGCATTAATCTGTACGATTTCCTTTTTCCCATCTATATAATCCTGATACATGTCAAATGGACTCCCTCCGCCAAGCCAGCAGGAAGAACAGTTTTCACATCCTCCTCCACAGTCAAGCGACTGTCTGATAATCTGTTCCCGCTCTTCTCTTGTTGTGTCTTTAATCAGCAGACTCATAACCTAAATTCCCGCATCCATTATATCTAGGTGGACGTGGGAAGCTCTATTTCCATAGCCTTAAAAATAAACTTTTGCCCAGAAGTAATCTCAGTAAGTAGCTTTTTCCCATCCTTAAATACGATCATTTTTAGCTTTTTAAGCTCTGCCATTAATTCATGAAAAGAATATTTTCTATATACATCATGAACCCTCATTTTCTCCCGAATATATGACGTGATAACCAAACTGATAAATCCAATAAATATACGCCCTTCCATTGCCTCATCTGAATGAATCCTTAACCGGTGCAGGTCAAGGTCATTTTTTAAATTATCAAAGCATTTTTCTACAACATCTTTATTACGGTAAATCTCCAGCAACTCCTGTGGTTCTTTATAATGGTTTGTCAGGATCACAAAATATCCGGCCAGCCTTTTTTCGTAATCAATCACGTCTTTTTTCCGATGGATGTTGTAACGTCCATCTTTTGTTTTATGGAACGTAAAGTAATGCTTTGCTGCAGAATCTGTTATGCCCACACTGCCATCCACCAGCTGGTTCTCCAAATGGAGAACCTTCCGCATGAGCAGCTTCTTTTCCCTGATATGGCGTTCCTCATCATAATAAACATGATAATAAACCCGGCGGTTGTTCCATTTTTTTATATAAGTCTGTGCATAATAAATATTCTCACCTACCATGACAGCATTGGCCGAACTGCATATCCTATCCATACAATCTTCTGCCAGTTCTTTTGCTGTCTTTGTTGAAAAAGGGACACTGATGGCAAATTTAATATATTTTTCAAGCAATGGCGCAATCCCCTTTTCGGAATAAAAGCCTTTATCCATGACAAAATGCATCTGTTCCAGCTTTATTTTTTCAATAAACGAAGTCAGTCCTAAAAGGGTTGAAACATCCTTTACACTTCCAGGATAGACCCGTGAGAATACGGGCAGTTTAGAATCTTCGCCAAAAAGCATCGCAAGATTTATCTGGGGCAGCTGTTCATGGTCCCTGTTATATCCGGGTTCCACATACTGGATCAGTTCTGACCATGATGAAATGGATGTGATATCAAGTGCAAGGTATTCCTTCTCCGAACGTAACGCAGCCCATTTTTTATAAAACCGCATCCGACTGTCTTCATTGAGTTCTTTCAAGAGTTCACTGATCCGTTGGGAGGAAGGGGCAGGAATGCCAAAAGAATCCTCAGCCCATGGCTTGCAGAGATAAAGGGCTTCTTCCTCAGAACAACAGCGCATTGCGCACGAGAGGATATCCTCCCACTGTTTTGGGAAACAATCTTTCAAAACAGCAGAAAGACCAGTGATATCTGCTGCTTCCTGCATGAGATAGATATTTCCATACCCATAAGAAGACAGGACATGGACAGGAGCTGGAAGTTCTTCTTCCGCTTTTGGGGTACCATCCTCATGATAGAGTTCAAAATACTTTTTATTCGGTATTAGTTTTCCTGTCTCCGGATCTTTTTTGCCAATATAAATACGCTTCTGTTCAGAACGCTGTTTTTCAACATTCCAGACAGAGGTTGCATCAAATATATAGACCACACCATTTTTTCCAATTTGTTCACCACGAAATCCCATAAATCATCACCTAGATATAATTATATCTAGTATAAATAGATTTGTAAAGAGGAAAAGTGGTTAAAAATCCCATATTTATAAGATTTCTGACATCCTTCACCATTCCTAGATATAATTCTACCGGGAATTTAGGTCATAAGTATTCTCCTCTGAAAGGAACTGGCGCCGCTCTTCACCTCACCTGTTCCTTATTAAATAACATAATTATTTCCTGCCTCCTGCTTCATTTCCAGCAGCTGCGGCAGCGTATATCTGTCCAATGCTTCATCCACCGCCGCCTTCAAATCTTTAAATACAATGTCCAGGCAAAGATTATCGATTTCAAGATCCTGTTCTTTTAAAACACCCTCTGTTAGCCTGAGGATTGTTCCTATCGTTGATTTTTGAGCCTTGTCAGTAGCCCTGTAACCGCCTTTCGGTCCTCTGGCACTTTTTACCAATCCCGCAGCACTCAAAATACCCACAACCTGCTCCGCATATTTATTCGGAATATCCTCCCTGGCTGCAACTTCCTTAATAACTACTGGTGATGCCTTGCCATATTCCAATATATCCAGCATGATCACTGCCGCATATATCCCCTTTGCTGATACTTTCATATTTACCCCACTTTTTATAATTTTCTTTTCCGTAAAATACAAGCCATAACACCAATAACTTAATATGTATTCCCTACTTTGTCAATGGGGTAAATATGCATTACTGTTTATCTCCTTCCGGAAGTGTTTCATTCATGCTGCCCATACGATATCCTGTCAGATCCAACGTGACATAAGAAAACCCAAACTCCTTCAATTTTGCTGTAATCTGCTCACTGATACCCGGTTCTGCAATCTTTTGAACTTCTTCCGGTAATACCTCAATCCTTGCCAGCGTTCCATGTATCCGAACCCTGACCTGATGGAAGCCAAGATCAAGAAGAAGCTGCTCCGCCTTATCCACCATGCCAAGCTTTTTTTCATCAATTGTTTCCCCATAAACAAAACGTGACGAAAGGCAAGCGAAGGATTGTTTGTTCCATGTCGGCAGCCCAAGCTGCCTGGACAGTTCACGAATTTCAGATTTAGAAAGGCCTGCCTCACGCAGGGGACTCTTTACACCAAGCTCTTTCACTGCCATGAGACCCGGACGATAATCACCATTATCATCCATGTTTGAGCCCTCTGCTACCGCAGCCAGATGATGTTCTTCGGCAATCTTCTGTATTTTTTCAAATAACTCATGCTTACACAGGTAGCAGCGGTTAGGCGGATTCTGCCGAAATCCCTCAATATCCAGTTCCTCAGACTGGCATACAATATGGGTAATCCCATTTTCCGCACAAAATATCTTTGCCTCGTTTAGCTCGCGCACAGGAAAGGAACAGGACGCTGCTGTTACCGCGATTGCCTTTTCGCCTAATACGTCATGGGCGGTCTTAAGCAAAAATGTCGAATCAACTCCGCCTGAAAAGGCAATTGCCACGCTGCCCAAATTCAGTAAGTCTTGTTTTAGTCTGTCATATTTTTTCTGAACATCCATAAATTTCCTCCTATTGCCTTGGATTGCCAGCATTATTCGTACTGAATTTCTTCTTTAGAAACCTCTGTATGATTTTTGATCCGAAACGCATTCAACACAGGATGTTCTCTGTCCTGCAAGGATAAAATCAGATAATCAGCGCCAGGATCATGGGCAAGCCTTTTATCTTCCTCTGATGGTCTGGACGGTGATTCTGGATGGGAATGCCAGTTGCCAAACATGGTATAGCCTTTTTTCCGCATATCTTTTATTGCCGCCAACTGTTCTTCTGGTTTCATGCTGAAATGTTCATTACTGGCATCGGCATTGGTAAGAAAATAAACTTCTTTTACTACTTTTACGCCATTTTCTATGACTCCGGCAATCAGCCCACACGCTTCATTTGGCAGTTCTTTTACTGCGGAATCTAAAATCTTTCGGTAATCGTCTTTTGTTATCAGTAACATACCTGCACCCCCATATCGTCCTCTACACACTACAAATTACCTGTCTTAAAACTCCTGCTTATTTCATATCACATTCCGCCTGTTCATAGTCTTCCAGTTCCGTAATCGTCGGATGTTCTCCACACACTGCGCAATTACGAGTATCCTTCGGAAGCTTAATTTTATGGAACTCCATCGTAAGCGCATCATAAGTCAGCAAACAGCCTGTCAGCAGTTCTCCTTTGCCAATAATATATTTTACCGCTTCCATTGCCTGAAGGCTCCCAATGACACCTCCCATTGCACCGATGACACCTGCCTGCTTACAGGTCGGCACTGCATCCTTTGGCGGCGGGTTTTTAAAAACACAGCGGTAACACGGTCCCTGTCCCGGCACATAGGTCATAAGCTGACCCTTAAAGCGTATGATTCCTGCATGTGAAAAAGGTTTCCCTTCCATGACACAGGCATCATTGATCAAGAATTTCGCCGGGAAATTATCAGTCCCATCAAGGATAAAATCATATTCCCTGATCAACTCCCTGATATTTTCCGATGATACAAAAGTGCGGTATGTATCGACTTTGACATCCGGATTCATCCGGGCAATTGTCTCTGCTGCTGATTTTACCTTTGCCTTTCCGATATCTTCCGTTCCATGAATAATCTGTCTCTGTAGATTAGACAAATCTACCTCATCCGCATCTGCAATACCGATGGTACCCACGCCTGCTGCAGCCAGATACATTGCTGCCGGCGCTCCAAGACCGCCTGCACCAATAATCAGGACTTTTGCGGAAAGCAGCTTTTTCTGCCCTTTTGCCCCCACTTCTTTCAATATAATATGTCGGGAGTAACGTTCCATTTGTTCATCTGTAAGCGCCATTAACATCCACCTCCCATAAAATAGAGAAATTCTACCGTATCTCCCTCTTTCAGAACTGTAGCTGCTGCATTGTCAGATGCTACAAATTCCTCATTAATGGACACTGTCACGTATTCCGGTGTTTCTACTTTTTCCAACTCAATCAGTTCGGAAAGAGTCAAGCCTTCCTTTACTTCTTTTTTTACTCCTGATACTGTAATTGTCATTTTCTATTCCACTCCTTCTATCTTCTGATTTTTATAAATATCCATCCAGCCATTCTGCCAGTACTGGCTTTTTTTGAATGCCGCTTTTCCGATCCAATATCTCCCCATTCTTAAATAGAATCAGCGTCGGAGAACTCATAATCTGATACTTTTCTGCCAGCTTTTCCTCATAACCCACATTGACTTTATAAATCAAGACTTTTCCTACATATTCTTCTTCTATTTCACCCAAAACCGGTGCAAGCCGTTTGCATGGAATACAACTGTCCGAATAGAAATCGATCAGTATAAGTCCTTCTGCTTTCTTCACTTTTTCCTCAAAATCTGCTTCCGCAATTCTCTCCGCCATTAATCCTCTTCCACCTTTCTGACATACAGGGTATAAGTACCATCTTCATTATCTTCCAATTTTAAGACCTGATGTCCTTCTTCCTTCATACTCCTTGGGACATTCTGAACCGGTTCCCCATCATTCATGCGGATGGCAAGAACCTCTCCATCCTCCAGTTCATCCAGACTAACCTTCGCTTTCACAAACGTCAAAGGACAGACTTTATCTGTTATATCCACTTCTGCATCTACTTTAATATCAGCCATTATTGTATGCCTCCTTAATTGTTTCTCTGAATTTTTCTTCCCCTACTCTTTGCAAAGCAAACCGGAATCTTTCCCCCGGATTTGCATTTTCCTCAAAAAATTTGATCGCTGCATCCGCTACACGGAACAACGTTTCTTTGTCCCTGATGATTGGGACAATATTTTCCCCCTTATAAATCTTATTGCCGAACAAACCGCCAAAAGAAACGATATAACCACCCTCTCCTTTCCATGCATCTGTCGGACATGATTTCACACATCTTCCGCAGTTATTACACTTTTCCCTGTCAATGGCAATACCATCTTCTGTCGCAGTCAATGCGTTTTCCCTGCACGCCTTCACACAGACACCACAGTTAATGCACGACAGTTTATCATAAGAAATGATCATTCCGCCTTTCACGCCCAGATCATTTTCTTCTGCCTTCAGACAGTTATTCTGGCATCCAGTAACGCCGAATTTAAACTTATGGGGCAGTTCTCTTCCAAAGTAGCGCGCATCCAGTTCCTTTGCCAGAGTATATGTATCAATACACCCGCTCGGGCAAATTTCTGAACCCTGACAGGCTGTGACAGTTCTTACTCTCGGTCCGCACACTCCCGGTTTCACACCGCCTCCCGCAAGTTCTTCCCTGACCTTTTCGATATCATCAAATTGAATAAAAGGTATCTCAACACCCTGACGGGAAGTCATATGTACATATCCATGCCCATATTTCTCTGCCACTTCCGCAACTGTCCTGATATTCTCTGCCGTCAGATTACCGCCTACAACCTGCAGCCTGAGCGAAAAAAAACCTTTCTGCTTCTGACGCATGAAACCGCCTTTTTTCAATGCCGCATAATCAATCCTTTCTGCCATAACGTTCCTCCTTACTCATCCTTTATCTGCTTTATAGCCTGTGCAAAATCTTCCTGTAAATCTTCTATATCCTCAATTCCGACACTGACACGGATCAAATCGTCATATACACCTGCATCCTCCCGCTGCTTTGGTGTGCTGTGCAGACTGATCGTTGATGCCGGATGTATTACCAATGTTCTCATATCTCCGATATTTGACAATTTATATGGCAGCTGCAAAGAATCAATCAGACGGAATGCACTCCCCTTAGAACCAGTACGGAGTGTAAGAATTGCCCCATAGCCGCCACCGAACTGCGCCTTAGCAATGTTATGCCACGGACTATCTTCCAGTCCTGGATAATTTACCGTAATTTCAGGATAAGATGTCTGAAGCCATGCTGCCAGCGCTGCCGCATTATCGCATTCCCTCTGCATCCGGAGCCCAAGCGTCTCTAAACCGATCTGATTTAAGAACGCATTCTGCGGCGAAAGACAAGCCCCAGTATTGCGGAACAATCCGTTCCTGAGTTTTGCCGTATAAGCAAACGGTCCGAACTTGACATATTCTTTTATTCCCGGATACTTTTCAACATCCCACTTGAATTTGCCGCTGTCCGTCAAAATGCCGCTGATTGCATTACTGCTTCCATTAATGTATTTCGAAGAAGAATTGACCACAATATCCGCCCCCAGTTCGATCGGACGTACCAGATAAGCAGTTGCCGCCGTATTATCAATGATCAGCGGCAGTTCATGGGCATGTGCCAGTTCTGAAAGTTTCTTTATGTCCGTTACATCCAGTCTGGGATTTCCTATTGTCTCTGCAAAAATGAGTCTGGTGTGTTCATTAATTGCCGTGTCAAACGCATCCCAATTATTATTTTCCACATAAATGGTCTTAATTCCAAAGGGCTCAAAATCCCGGAAGAGATCAATGCTGCCGCCATACAGACTGGCACTCGTCACAATCTCATCCCCAGCTTTTAAAATGTTCAGGAATGCATTTGTTAATGCCGCCATACCGGAAGCACATGCAATGGAAGCCATGCCGCCCTCCAATACCGTAATTCTTGCCTCAAATGCTTCCACAGTCGGATTCCCAAGCCGTGTATAAGTAAAACCCGATGCCCTGTTCCCAAAAATCCGTTCCAGTTCATCCGCCGATTCATGCCCGAAAGCACTTACCTGATAAATCGGCACATGTGTTGAACCATTCTTTTCATTTCTTTTTACGCCGCCGTGTATCAATGAAGTGTTAAATCTCATTTCCTTCTCCTATTTTACAATTACCCAAATAATGTATCATCCTGTTTTTTCATATTTGTCTTTCTTTCGATCCATGACCAGAGCCGATACATCATACCTCCCCATATCAGAAACAACGCGATTAATATCCACATCGGTGTCTCAGACTGATAGGCATCCCCATTCACATATTTCGTAAATTCAGGAATATCCGCATAATAATATGCACCGGCTCCAAAATCCAGACTGTCAATCAATCCCAAATGATTTATCATACAATAGAGCACTGTTCCTAATATCATCGCAATTCCAATCATCCCTATGATTTTCGTGCATAATATTTTTCTTTTTTCCTTTTTCATTATCTTTCCCACCTTTACGCATCAGAAAATCTAAGACTGTATTTTTGCAGTCTTAGATTTACCTTTAGTTGAGCAGTTCTATTAAAGTGCCAGATTCGGCAATGGGAAGAATCTGCCCGATAGTAAAAGATATACTGCCGCAAATGTCAGAATAATATTAAACAACTGTCCCACGATATAAAGCACCAATGGCTTACCGCCCTGAAACTGCTCTTTGATCTCCTTAAAGTTCGTGTCGAGTCCAATACTCGTAAATGCCAGCACAAACGCCCAGTTCTTATACTGGTCGAGCACCTTGTTGATCGCAGAAACCGCATCCTTTCCTGCATAGGGAAGCACTACAAAAGACGCAATCAGGGATGCTGCGAAAAATCCCAGAATAAATTTAGGTAAACGATACCATATTTCCGCGGCGGTTACTTTTCCGTCTGCACCATCCTGCCCCTTCTCAACATGTGCCGTGAAGAATACAGCTACCGCAAAAGCAATAAATCCAATCAAAATATTCTGAATTGATTTTACCAGAACAGCAACCGTCTGCGCTGTTTCTCCAAGTGCTGTACCCGCAACCGTAACAGCTCCGGTCGAGTCAACAGTACCGCCGATCAGAGCACCGCCCATCACTTCTCCGAGACCTACAGCTCTGATAATCACCGGTTCAAATACCATCATCAAAACCGTAAAAATGATGGAAATGGATACTGCCAACGATAAATCTGTCTTCTTCGCCTTGCTTGCCGCTCCGGTCGCAATTGCCGCACTGGTACCGCAGACACTGGTTGCCGTTGATAATGTAATGATAAGCGGCTTATTATCTATCTTTAATACTCTTGTTCCAAAAAACCACATAAATATAATAACGATCGGTGTTACGATCCACGCTATGCCAAGCCCATAAAGACCAAAATTGACTATATTGGAAAAGAGAACCGAAAAACCCATGATAACCAATCCTGCCTTAATATAAAATTCTGTCTGTACTGCCGGTTTTAACCAGTTCGGCACCCCTACCGTATTTGATACCAGAAGTCCCACTACAATAGCCCAGAAAGCCCATTCCAAATATCTGTTCATCGTATACTCTGCGCTTATAAGACGAACCAGAATTGCCAGTACAAACAAGCCCAGAAATGCGGGTATGTATTTCTTAATGCTGACACCCCGTAATGCATTTCCTACAGCAAAGAGAACACCGAGTACCAATACCGTCAGAATCAGCTTTCCCCAAAAACCCGCTGTCAACTGTCCTGCCAGACTTTCTCCATTTCCCCATGTTCCAAACTTGGCTGCACTGAAATCATAAATGCCTGTCAAGACACCAACTGCCCCAATAACAATCACAATAAAGCCAATCCAAACTGCCAGCCAGTCCTCCTTTTTCCATAAATCGCTCCAATGGAACTGATCGACTGTTACTAATTCTTCATCTGCCGATACGTTCACTTTTTTCTCATTCATAATTTTTCTCCTCTTTTTCATATATTGTCTTTCCAAATCTTAAATCATGTAGCACCAGGCCTCATCCTGTTCCAGGTCATTTTTCCTCAAAATTGTCTTTCTATCATGCTTAAATTGCAGTTCCTGATTCTTGATGCTCACCTTTGTATTCTCCGCAAAACAGCCCTTGCTGTGAGCGGCTAGAAGCTCTTTTCACGCTACTCACCCTGCCAGATTTCTAAGCACCCTTACAAGCGCATCAATATCCTCCGGCGAGTTATATAATGCCAGTGTCGGTCTTACAACACCTTCCAATCCAAAACTTCTTAAAATCGGCTGGGCGCAGTGATGCCCTGTCCGGACAGCAATACCATATTGATTTAGAATTTCTCCTACCTTCTCATTGGACACGCCATCCAATGTAAAAGACAGTGCACTTGCCTTATTAGTTGCGGTTCCGATCAAATGCAGTCCTTTTATTTTGCTCATTTCTGCTGTAGCATACCGGAGAAGTTCATGTTCATGACGATTAACTGCCTCCATGCCAATTCCGTTTAAATACTCCAAAGCAGCGCCTAATCCTACTGCATCGGCAATACTCGCCGTTCCGGCTTCAAACTTGTTAGGTGCAGGATTATAAATTGTTCTCTCAAACGTGACATCCGCTATCATATTACCGCCGCCATGGTACGGTCTTGCGGCTTCCAGAACTTCCTTCTTTCCATATAAGGCGCCAACTCCTGTCGGACCGAAAATCTTATGTCCTGAAAAAACAAAAAAGTCTGCATTAAGTGCACTGACATTGACCGGTATGTGGGCTACTGACTGAGCGCCATCGATCAGTATTCTCACACCATGCCTGTGGGCTATCGCAATAAGCTCCTGTACCGGTGTTATCGTACCGAGTACATTCGACACATGTGTTGCAGATACAAATCTGGTACGCCTTGTAAAAAGCTTTTCATATTCGGGAAGAATAATCTGCCCGCTTTCATCTACCGGCGCAACTTTAATAACTGCTCCCGTCTCCTGCGCGACCAACTGCCATGGCACAATATTGGCATGGTGCTCTAAAAGTGTAACAATAATCTCATCCCCCGGCTTCAGATACTGCTTCACATAAGCATGGGCAACCAGATTAATTCCTTCCGTCGTACCACGCACAAAGACAATATTATCCTTATCCGGTGCACCGATAAAATCCGCTACAGTCTGCCTTGCCCCTTCATAAGCGTCCGTGGAGCGTGCTGCCAGCTCGTGGGCACCCCTGTGTACATTGGAATTTTCATGTTTATAATAATAACTCAGTCTGTCGATTACTGCGTTTGGTCTCTGGGTAGTCGCCCCATTGTCCAACCATACCAACGGATAGCCGTTTACCTTTTCAGACAGAATAGGAAAATCCCTTCGGATAGCGTCCAGAGATTTCGTTCCGATGATAATGCTGCTGGTTTTTGAGGAACCATTTTCAGCCAATATGCTATTTTGCCCCGAATAACTGTACCCTTCCTGCCGAACCCGGATTTCATGGCTGTTCTCTGCCTCCTTCGGCGATACTACAACAGGCGCATAACTTTCCGTTTCCGTCTGCAATGCGGCAGCCTGTGTATATCCGGTTACTTCATCTATAATGCTCAGATAATCTTGTTCCTTAAGCGAAAACCTCTGTGAATAATTCACCGCCTTACCTTCCGCTGTATAAAATATTTCAGGGTTTCCTTCCTCTATAAGCTGATCAATGCCTTTTTCACATGCCTGTGCATCGAACTCAGGAAAGTAAGCGCTTGCCCATTCTTCGACCTCTTTTACACTTGGAAGACCCTCTGGTATACTGTCTGGATATTCACTCTGGTATCCGCTGCCATAGGTTTTATCAATACTCATAATATTCACCTACCTCTACATCTTCCAATACTGCAATCGCATCATCAGACAGAATCGCTGCTGAGCAGTACAAAGATAATAGATAAGATGCAACTCCTTTATCATCAATCCCCCTGAACCTTACGGACAGACCTCTTGAACGTTCATTCTTAAGGCCTGCCTGATACAGACCGATCACGCCCCGTTTCGCCTCTCCCGTACGGAGTAATAAGATATTAGTCTTCCCACTCTGGCTCTTCGGATTTTTAAGTCCGTCAACAAGCAGTTTGTCGGTAGGGATGAGCGGAATACCTCTCCATAAGATAAATGTACCTCCTGCAATATTTGCCGTAACCGGCGGTACACCTCTCTTTGTACATTCCCTCTCAAAAGCTGCAATCGCCCTCGGATGTGCCAAAAAGAAAGAAGGTTCCTTCCAGACCTTGGTAATCAGTTCATCCAAATCATCCGGAGTAGGCGCACCTGTTCTTGTCTGAATCCTCTGGGAATCCGGCACGTTTTTAAGAAGTCCGTAATCATCGTTGTTGATCAGCTGACTCTCCTGTCTTTCCCTCAGACTTTCAACCGCCAGGTCAAGCTGTTCCTTTACCTGATCGTAGGGAGAACTGAATACATCTGCCACAGTAGTATTTACATTAACAATAGTAGAAATGGAATTCAGCTTATATTCCCGCGGTTCGGTTTCATATTCAATATACCCCTGCGGAATAATATCTGTTTTTTTTGTCTGGCTGCACAGGACATCTAGAGGCGTATCTCCCTCCACTACCTTGTTTACCCTGTAGATTCCTGATTCCAGTCCTTTAAACTCTAAGAGTTTCGTAATCCACTTTGGCGTAATTGCCCCATACTGTGGTCTTGTTTTGGTGACGTTCGCAAGATTATACGCTGCTTCACGTCCTAACGCATTAATACCGTTTTCTTCTTTCGCCATATGTATGACCTCCTTAAATTGATTTATGCGCAAAATCTACTTTCCCCCAGATCCTGCTTGGGGAAATCGTAAATATTACAACCATGCACCTTCATTGGAAAAAATAATGTCACGTGCTGCTTCCACCCCACCTTTCAGATTGTACATGGGTCCTTTATATCCGGCTTCACGCAATGTATTAATTGCAAGAATGCTTCTTTTTCCTTCCCGGCAGATAAAAATAGTATCAATATCCGGATCAAGCTCCTTCTGACGCCTTGCCAGCTGCCCGATTGGAATAACAAGTGCATTAGGGAAACGGGCAATAGCACGTTCATGTGGTTCCCTGACATCAATAATCGTAATTTCATCACCTCGTTCAATTCTGGCTGCCAGTTCATCCGGAGTGATTCCTTCTACTGGGATTTCATCTTCAACCTGCTTTATTCCGCAAAAATCTTCATAATCAAAATTATCTATCTGAGAGATACTGGGATTTTTGCCGCAAACAGGACAGCTACAATTCTTTTCAACACGAATTTTCTTTATAACATTATTCCAAGTGTCAAAAACCAGCATTTTGCCAACCAATAGATCCGCACCGCCAATGATGAGTTTTAATACCTCGTTAGCCTGATAACTGCCTATAATTCCGGGCAACGCACTGATTATACCGCTTTCAGCACATGTGGGTATTAATCCGGCAGGCGGCGGAGATGGGAACTGGCAGCGAAAACAGGGTCCTTTTTTTGCATCATATATGGTAACATGCCCTTCAAATTGATACATTGCCCCAAACACAAGCGGTTTGCCAAGCAGGACACATGCATCATTGATAAGATAACGCGCTGCATAATTATCCGTTGCATCAACAATCACATCATAATCCCCGATAACCGACTCGATGTTTTCCGCTTCCAACTTCATATGATAAGTTTCCACCCTCACAAGCGGATTAATGGCACGGATGGAATCCTTTGCCGAAGCTGCTTTGGGACGGTTAATATCGCGTGTACCATGGATAACCTGACTTTGCAGATTGCCAATCGATACCTCGTCAAAATCTGCAATTCCAATTGTTCCCACTCCCGCCGCCCCAAGGTACAGCGCTACGGGTGATCCGAGTGCGCCTGCGCCAATAATTAAAACTCTTGCTGCTTTGATTTTTTTCTGGCCTTTTACTCCTATTGGCCGAAGCAGGAGATGCTTTCCATACCGGTCAATTTCCTTATCGTCCAATGTCATTTCTTTTCTTCTTTCATCTGGTATAAGACTTTCAGATGCAGCTCCCCCGGCAATTACCGGGAGCAGCAGAATCTCATCGCCGCTATTTACTTTTGTCTGCAACCCTTCAAGCACATTCATGTCCGTGTCATTCACATACACATTGACAAAAGGTCTTAACTTTTTTTCCTGATCAAATAATGCTTTCTCCGCTTCGGGATATTTGTCTGTAAGTGATTTTAAAATATCTCCGACCGACTCTCCTTCTAATTCAAACTCTGGATTATGATCTGTAAATGAACGCAATGTCGCTGCTATAAATACTGTTATCATAATTAACATCCTCCAAATAATGCTGGTTGGATTCGAACCAACAACTTCGGTTTTGCAAACCTATGCCATTCCAACGGCTACAGCATTCTATGGCAAAACCTCTGGTTTTCCAGTCAGATTTATTTCAGTAACACTAAATGAATAGACTTATATCTGAAGTTTCACCAGAGCCAAGGAAGGCCGATACACCACCAAGTTCCACTCCATCAATCAGTTCCTCCTTATGAATCCCCATAATATCCATTGACATCTGACATGCTACCAGATGCACACCATGGTCAACCGCTGACTGAATCAATTCCTCCAGTGATGCTACACCTTTGCTGTTCATAATCTTACGTATCATCTTAGCTCCAATGCCGCCCATATTCATACATGAAAGACCTAACCGCTTTGTTCCACGGGGCATCATAAAGCAAAACATATTTTCAATCAATGTTTTCTTCACCTTCACCCTTTTCGGTTTCCGCAGGATATTTAATCCCCAGAAAGTAAAGAATAGCGTTACCTTTCTTCCCATAGCTGCCGCTCCGTTCGCCATAATAAATGCCGCTATAGTTTTATCCAAATCACCGCTGAATACTATAAAAGTCTTATCATTTTGTTCCTCAGCCAATGCTTTCTTTACCGTTTCAGGCTTTGCCTTTTTCTGTACTACTGCCTCAATCACATCAGGTTTTACTTCCAGTTTAAGGAGCTGGTTTCCTGTTCTGTCACACCAGACTGTAATATCCGAAACAAAAGCGTCCTCTGTGGCTTCGATAAATATTTTTTGTCCATTCTTCAGATTTTTTATGGCATCTGCTGCCTTTACAATAGGTCCCGGACATTTTAAACCTTTTGCATCTATATATAGCGGATCACTATTTTTCAAATATTCTCTATAGGCATTAAATCCGCCAACCAGATTATAAGCTTCATATCCACGGTCACTCAATACTTCTGTAATCTCTTCACTCCAATCACCGGTACGGCAAAAAACATAAACCGGCTTATCCTTAGGAATCACATTGATTTTTTTCCCGATCTGTTCAAAAGGTATATTGATCGCTCCCGCAATCCCATCCACCAAAACTTCATCAGGTTCCCGCAAATCAAGCAGCGTAATTGTATCAAAATTAATTTCAACAAATTCTTCTGCTTTAATATTTCTAATTGTTTCTTTACTTCCAAACATCCCCGATTCTCCTGAGGAAGTTTTAAATCCATTTCTGACCTAAAACCTCCGGTTACTCATTCTATCCTGCTTTCTGTAAGGACTTTCAGCGCATAATCCGTATAAAGATTTGCTGCAATGAGGATTCCTTCCTCATCAATATCATAGTTGTCTGCATGCTGGGGTGCTACCGTATCAGGTTTTCTGCTGTTTCCTGTTCCCACATACGCATATGCACCAGGTATCCTCAAAAGATATTCAGCGAAATCATCCCCTCCGAGAGAGCGTTCTTTGGGTATAATATGTTCTTCCCCTACGATCCCGGCGGCAGCCTGTCTCACCTCATCACACACTTTTTCATCATTGACGAGTGGAGAGGCAAAGTCTTCAAATTCCACATTCACTACAGCTCCGTTCGCCCTCCCCACTGTCTCCGCAATTTCGATTATCCTGCGATTGGTTCTTTCTCTGGTTTCCTGTGTAAAGCATCTGGTTGTGCCTTCAATCACAGCATTGCCAGCCACAATATTATAGGCATCTCCTGCGTGTAAGACTCCAATTCCAACGACCACCGTGTCCGCAGGGTCTGTCTGTCTACTCACGATTGCCTGAAGTGCATTCACAATCTGCGATGCCGCATACAGAGAATCTACCCCCAGATGTGGTGTTGACACATGCGCACTTTTGCCTGTCACATTAATCACAAAGTGATCCACCGATGCATTTACCGGTCCTGCACTTAACCCTATATTCCCCACTGGGATATTGGATGCTACATGTATTCCGAATATCCTGTCAGCGCCTTCAACCAGCCCTTCCTTAATAAAGACTCTTGCTCCCTGTCCGAATTCTTCTCCCTGCTGAAAGAACAGCCGGATTCTTCCGTTTAACCGCTTTTCTTTCTCCTTCAATACTGCTGCGGCTCCCAGCAAAGCTGCTATATGGGCATCATGCCCACAGGCATGCATAACACCTTCATTGACCGATGTATACGGTGTCTGCTTCCTGTCCTGTATTCTGAGGGCATCAATATCCGCCCTCAAAATTATGATGCTGCCTTTGTCTGTTTCTGTTCCTATAACTCCAAGCACTCCTGTTTCCCCGACTCTTTGATGGGGTATCTGCAGCTTACCCAGTTCTTCTTCTATTTTTTCTGCAGTATGATACTCCTGCATACTTAACTCAGGATGTCTGTGAAAATATCTCCTAAGCAGAATCAGTTTTTCTCTCTGTTCCTCAATGAATGGTTTTACCATCGCAAGCCATGCTCCTTTATCAGACTATAAACTTACTCCCATGTGGGAATATATGCTCCCTTATATACCTCTTCAATCACCTTGGCCACCGCATCTGTGCGATATTCATTCACTACTCTTTTATAGAGCTCATTATCTTTATCCTCTGTTCTTGCAACAATTATATTGATATAAGGGTTATCACTGCCTTCCTGCACAGTCTCAAGGTAAATCGCATCCTCCTGTGGGAACAATCCATTGTCTACAGCATGCCCTCCATTGATGATCGCTGCTGCCACATCAGCCAGAAGACTGGGTGTGTTGGCTGCCTCCACCTCGATAAACTCCAGATTAAGCGGATTTTCCGTTATGTCGCTAAGAACTGGTGTATAACCGGCTTCCGGATTCACCTTGATCACCCCTGCCGCTTCCAGTACCTTAAGGGAACGTCCGCCATTTGTCGCATCATTAGGGATTGCTATTGTATCCCCATCCTTTAACTCATTTACATTTGCAATCTTGTCGGAATACAATCCAAGAGGGGCAATAATGGTTTCTCCAATTACAGTCAGCTCCAGTCCCTTATCTGCTATTTCATTATTTAAATAGGCATAATGTTGAAATGCATTTAAATCAATTTCCCCATCTGCCAGCGCCTGATTGGGAAGCGAATAATCCGCAAATTTTACCAGTTCCAGCGTAATATTGTCCTTCGCCAAGCTTTCGATTACAGGCTCCCATTGCTCCGTGTTCTCACCTACTAAGCCAAGCTTTATAGTGACTGGCTCAGAGGGAACTTCTGCTTCGGTTTGTTCGGTATCTTCCACGTTTGTCTCTTCCACATCCACCTTCTCAGTCTGTTCCTCCGAAGGCGCTATGCCTACAGTCTCTTCTTTTCCTCCGCATCCAGTTAAAAGTACCATTCCCACTAAAACTGTTGCCAAAATCGTTGTGATCTTTTTGTCTTTTTTCATAAATTTCTCCTCCCTATTTAGTCAAGTCTTTTTTCCTTATTTTTCAAGGATTCTTAGTTACA
>CAYOED010000070.1:0-17931 GCA_964402925.1 uncultured Lachnospiraceae bacterium
TAATGTCTTCAGGGCAGGGTGAAATTCCCGATCGGCGGTGATAGTCCGCGGGCGCGTAAGCGCGGGGTTTGGTGAAATTCCAGAACCGACGGTATAGTCCGGATTAAAGAAGGTGTGTTGAAGCTGTCAGCATAAAGCTGACTTTTCCTGCACTCTTTTTATATCCGCCTATCATGTTCTGACGGCATTCAATACACCTGAATTTATGGACACCCGAAAGGCATTATATGCTTTTGGGTGTTATTTCATTTTCAGGAGGTATTAATCATGTACAGTAAAACAAAGAAAGTTACAACAATCGGTATGCTCTGCGCCTTTGCGTATATTATGACGCTTGTAGCGCGAATTCCTATCGTACTTTTTCTAAAGTATGATCCCAAAGACATTGTGATAGCAATCGGCGGCTTTATCTATAAAAGGAAGCATACCTTATCCGGTGCTATTACCGGGCTTTGCTGCGGATGGGGCTGTATGGTGGCAGTTATGCTGCTTTGGAATTATCTGATAGCCCCCATTTATATGGGCTGTTCTAGAGAAGAAATTGTCGGTCTGCTGTTTACCGCATTTCTGCCCTTCAATCTGATTAAAGGCGGATTAAATACGGCATTTACAATGCTTTTATATAAGCCGGTTATAACCGTCCTGCGGCGAAAGGGAAAAGATGATGAATAAATTGAAGGTCTTCTATACTTAAAACTATGGCAAATGTAACCGATATTAATAATAGACCACGAAGAGGCTGGAAATAAGATATTGCTTCCAGCGCCGAATGCTGAAATCTATTATAACAGAGAAGGAGAGAGGATATTATGAGTATTGATTACAGCCAGTTCTATGTAGGGACATCAAGCATTAATTCATACGGTAACAGCGCATACAAAAAAGACACTCTGGTGAAATACGAATTCAACACCACAGACAAATATGGTAATAAAATCATGGATAAAATGTCTAGAGAAGAAACTATACAGGCAATGAAGGATATTCGTTCTCAATACGGCGACAACGTGATTGTTGAATTCTCCGGGGACGGTATGGCGGCTCTTGTGGAAAATAGGAAAGGTCAGGTAGATGAAGCCATCACCGACGAGCAGCGTGAGGCAAAGGCAGAGAGGGATGCAGCGTTTGCAAATGAGATTATACAGAACGAACACAGGGAAGCAGCGCCGGAACATGTGGAAAGCAAATTGGATTATGTCAAAATCATGCACGAGAAGTCCCCTGATACAGCCGGCAAGGTGGACGACTATATACGCGAATTTTCTAAAACAAAAGATAAGAGCTATATAGAGAAAGCAGCAAAGCTATGTTTGGACTGGTTCAAGGAAAGTTATATTCAGCACAAAGAGTGGTTCGCGGCGAAAGAAGGCAGTAAGGCAGCTGCATCAGTTGCATCTGCAGGCAGCCAGCCGAAACTCAGCAGCAAGGCGCAGAAGCTGTTGGATGTATTATCTGCTAAATATGGCAATATAAACTTCCTGGTAGGTGATTACGGAAATGTAAAAGAACTTATGAGAAACAGCGGCAAAGAGTATTCTGTATTGCTCACGGCAGAGGAATTAGAGAAGATGGCTTCCGATGATGATTACAAAGAGAAAATGTTGGACAAAGCCGGACGACTAATAGATTTTTCCAAGCGTATCAATGAGAAATATGGCTTTACTTCTGCGGGTGGAAGTGTTACAGGTGGTATTACATCAAGGTATGGGCTTGCCATGGAAGATGATGGTTCGGTGACACTATTTGCTGAATTGATGAACAGAGCAAAAGAGAAAAAAGTATTGTTACAGGCTTCTTCAGAGAACGAACTGCTGAATATGATTGAACAGCTTGACTGGTCTGGGGCGGGAACAGAACATAAGATTATTTTTAAGGAAGATTAAG
Source organism: uncultured Lachnospiraceae bacterium (assembly GCA_964402925.1). GTDB lineage: Bacteria > Bacillota > Clostridia > Lachnospirales > Lachnospiraceae > Suilimivivens. The sequence continues at coordinate 1,885 of CAYOED010000070.1, forward strand.
TTTATGATACAAAAGCTAAAAGAACTTAGTAAGGAAAATTTAGAGCAGACTATTTTAGAAATAGCAGAGGTTTTATCTAAAGCGCAGTATCAGCAATTGGAAGAAATAATTGAAAAATGCAGATCAGAAAGTCAGGAACTCGAAAGCGCCAAGATGCCTGTAAGAATGTCCCAGGAATTTGTCAATGAAAAAATGAAACAGATTAAAGTTTGGATGCGGCAGATTGATGATGGTGAGTTGTACTTGAATACAGAGGAGTACGAGGATTATTCCGAAGGTTATTGGGATAGTGAATGGATTACAGATTATTATGATAATCAGGGGATTGGGGACAAGATTGGATCAGCAATTCGATTTGCAGAGGATTGCGTAGATGACAGGCGGTATCAGGAAGCAAATGATATTTATGAGTGGTTATGGGAAATGAGTGTATGCGGAGAAGAAGAGTATGATGATCCTGTTGATCTTGAAATGTTAATTGAAAAAGAAATTGTCCATACGGATATTAAGCAGTTGGCATTGTTGACTTTGTATGCGGATTACCAGGTTCAGGAGGCAGATAACCGTGCGCAGGACATTTACTTGTATTTTTCAATGTACCCGTTTCAGAAAATACATATTGAAGAAATGTTCCGTGTAGGTCGGGAAAACCTAACCGGAACAGAACAGTTCTGGAAAGACTGGATTGCACTGCTTAAGACAAAATGCGGTGAGGCGGAAGGGCGGCTTTTGCAGGAAGCAGTTTTGCATCAGGAAGGATTAGATGGTCTTGTAAAAATGGCAGATGAAGATTGTCAGATTCATCCTTCTTTGTATTTGGCGGTAATGCAGGAATATGATAAAAAACATGATTATGTGCAGATAGAAAGAACCGGCGAAAGAGCGCTTGAGAAAATAGACAGCAGATTGATTATTAGAAGCAGGACGGCATTGAAAGCAGCTTATGCGTCTTCCTATTTAGTGCATACAGAAAAAATGATGAATTTTTGCTGGGAAGCATTTCGGTCAGAGTCAACGGTTAGGAACTTCCTGCGTTTATTCGGTACGGAAGAAATGGCAAAGCAATATGGAATGAGGGGGAAAGAAGTTCTTGACGACAGAATAAAAGGAAATAGGGCAGATTACGTAAGAAATGAGGAAGTGCGCCAGAATATGATTGGCGACTATGAATATTATATGCTTAGTTTTTATGCCGGCGATTTTGAAAAGGTAAAGTTAGCATCTAAAAATCCGAAAGGGTCATTGGGATGGAGTTCCAGCTTTATTAGGCAGGGCATCAGACTGATCTTGTTGTACCTGTATGAAGAGCCATTGCCTTCAAAAGCAGCTGCAGCAATTTCAAATTATGTGGGATTTCAGGATGATAAAGAGTCAGACGAAATATTAAGCTTTGAGAGAGAAATAATTGAGCAAAGCCGTGAACATAAAACAAGTGTATTTTGGAATTATTTTAAACGATGGAAACGACATTTCCAGACTGAGGAAAAGGAACGGAAAAGATATCTTACATGGGCAAAAAAGATTGTGTATGACAGGACAGATGCAATTGTAGGAGGAAAATATAGAAACCATTATAGTGAAGTTGCGATTCTTCTGGCAATTGTAGCGGAAATTGAAGAAGGTATGGGAGTGCAGGGGGCAAAGCGGGAGATTTTTGCAGAATACAAAAGAAAATTTCCAAGACATTCATCATTTCAGGCAGAGATGAAAACATATTTTTGTATAGTTTAATATTTATGCTAAATGAGAAAATGAACAAAATAGAGAATAGTTGAAAAGGCATATGTAAGTAACACATGCCTTTTTCTTTTCCTATATATTCAGTAACTCTGCAATATCAGAGAAGTTGATGTAGAGATTATCATAGATATTGACCTTAATTGTGGAGTCGAAGGAATACTGAATATTGAGCTTGTTTTTCTCAAAATAATTGACAGTTACGGTCTTCCGGCGTGGATCAACAATCCAATATTCACGGACTCCGGCATTTTTGTAATAGTACAGTTTGCGGATATAGTCATCAGCCGGATTACCAGGGGAAACAATCTCGATGATGAAGTCAGGCGCCCCGTTGCAGCGTTTCCCGTCTAGTTTATCCCTATCACATACGATTATAAGATCAGGCTGAACGATGGTGAGAGGCGTGTCGGATAATTTTACATCAAATGAAGCATGGAACACCCTGCAGGCACCTTTGCTGCTTTTGATATAGGAATTCAATATTGTTGTCAGCTCTGTGGAGAGTGTCTGATGGTCCTGTGACGGGCTGGCCATGTAAAAAATCTGTCCGTCAAAGACCTCTGCCCTGACATCTTCCGGGAGAGCCTCATACTGCTCTAAGGTGATAATTTGTGGTTGCGGCTGTATTGCAGGCATGGCATCATTTCCTTTCTTTACCATTGTGTGCAGTTTTGGGTTGCCTATTCGTTTGTGAGTGTAGAGGCTGGTCTAACAGAAAAATCAACCAGATCGTGAGTATTAAACAAAGAATAAACAAAAATTATGAAAAAGTCAATCCTCCGCTTATCAAACAGGGATATGCTATTCGCCCGATGAAGAGTGAAAGAGCTGATATTGAATCTTGAATTTTGAGTCATAGATGTATTCCTCCAATGGGAATATGCATTGAAAAATTGCATATATTATGATAAAATTATGGCATATTTGGAATGTGAATCTAAATATGTCATAAGGCGGATAAAAGGAGAAGGATAGGTATGGATTACATCTCAAGGGCGTTGGAGGAAAGACTACACAAATATGAAAAAACATATAAGGCAATCCTTATTACTGGCGCGCGTCAGGTGGGAAAGTCTACTTTACTGAAAAAGGTATTCCCTGACAGGAATTATGTGTCTTTGGACGACCCATTCATGGAGCAGCAGGCAAAGGAAGGGGGAATATGTTTTTGACCTTGAATCCACCGCCTATAACAATTGATGAAGTGCAAAGAGCGAAAGAATTATTCCGTTATATCAAAATAAAATGTGATGAAAGTGAAAATAAGGGGCTGTTTTTCCTGTCTGGTTCACAGCCATTTCATCTTATGCAGAATGTTTCAGAATCTCTATCAGGGCGAATCGGAATCATTGAGCTTTCAGGCTTATCTATGCGTGAATGCGTGGGCGATGTTTTTAACCGACATTTTCTTCCCACGCTGGAATACGTGACAGAGCGAAAAAAAACCTTACAAAGGCAGGAGAATATTTGGAAACTAATTCATGTGGGAGGATACCCTGAGCTGCAGGATAAGGAAAAAGAGTGGAATGCATTCTATGCAGATTATGTAAAGACTTACATGGAGAGAGATGTCCGAGAACTGGCAGCAGTGCAGAACCTGAGTGTTTTCAGACAATTTATGATTGCAGTTGCCGCAAGAACAGGTGAGATTTTGAATTATTCCGCTATAGCGTCAGAAATTGGGAAAGATGTAGGAACGATTAAAAACTGGATATCTATTTTAGAGGCATCAGGAATTGTCTATTTGTTAAAACCATATACTTCTAATATTTTAAAAAGAGCTATCAAATCGCCCAAGCTGTATTTCAGGGATACGGGACTGGTCTGCTATCTTACAAGATGGTTGACACCAGAGAATCTGGCTTATGGAGCAATGAGCGGACCTATATTTGAAACATTTGTCGTGTCCGAGATCTTAAAGTCATTTTCCAATGAGGGTCTGGACTATCGCCATTTTGTATCCTATTATCGCGGACGAGATAAGAAGAGAGTAAAGGAGAACGGTGAAATACGAGAATTGGAGGCAGAAATTGATTTGATTATTGAGGAAAATGGAATATTATATCCGATTGAGATTAAGAAAAATACGCAGGCAAAGGCAATTATGACATCATCATTTGACATATTAGATCAGATTCCCGGGAAAAAGAGGGGAATGGGAGCTGTTCTGTGCAACTGCCCGGAAGTTGGTGTGCTCAGAGAAAATATATTGCAGATACCGGTCTGGTATATTTGACACTGTATTCTGGTATTAGACTACACTTAAAATTTGGGAAAAAGGAGATTAGGTAAGGGAGAGTTGCAGGGATGAAGAAAACATCATTTAGAAACATGGTGCTGAAAGCAGCCGCAGAGCGGTACGATACAGAACCGGAGCATCTGTGGGCAAAGTATCCGGGCTATGAAGTTCTGCGGCATACGGATAATAGAAAGTGGTACGCGGTCATTATGGATGTCCCAAGGAATAAGCTGGGGCTTGATGGCATGGAATATGTAGATATTTTAGATGTTAAGGTTGACCCGGTGATGGCAGGTTCTTTTCTGCATGAGGAAGGAATCCTGCCCGGCTACCATATGCATAAAGGAAATTGGATAACAGTGCTGCTTGACGGGACAGTTTCCATGAATATAATCGAATTATTACTTGATACCAGCTTTGAACTAACCAGTGGAAAAAAGAAGAGAAATTTATCATACAGGGCGGCGGCAGACCAAAAGGAAATACCGCGCAGCTAGTGGAGCACTTTATAAAAGGTGCGGAGGAGGATTCCAACCCGCCGCTTGATAAAACAGATTTTTAAAGACAGGCATATGAGTTTGGAAAGAAAATATATTAGAGATTGGGAGTTTTTCTTATCAATAAAATGAAAGAGCCGATAACCGCAATTCAAAAGTTTGCGTGTTATCGGCTTTGCGCTTGTACGGCGGGACGATAACATTAGAAAATCGGCTATCCATGAAAGCAAATTGATAGCTGTTTGAATAATTTGGAGTCAATTTGGTACACTGACCATATTATAGACAAGGAGGAAAGCGTATGCAGACAGAAATATATAAATTGACACTGAAATCTATTGAACAGTATGCTGTCTATTTGCGAGAAGAGGAGAGGGCGAATAATACTATATTGAAGTACGTTCATGATTTGAATGCTCTGTATAGGTGGCTGGATAATAGGCCGCTTACCAAGGCTGTGATGATTGAATGGAAGGAGCACCTCATTGACGTTTATGCTCCGGCATCTGTTAATTCAATGTTGGCGGCTGCTAATAGTTTTTTGAAATCCATGGGATGGCAGGAAATGGTTGTCAAGCCGCTCAAAATACAAAAAACCCTGTTCTGTGATGAACACAGGGAGATAACAAAGGAGGAATATATCCGACTTGTAGAGGCGACAAGACGGGAGGGAAATGAAAGACTTTCGCTTATTCTGCAGGCGATATGCGCTACAGGAATTCGTGTATCAGAGCTCCAGTTTATCACGGCAGAAGCTGTTCGCATGGGGAGAACAGAAGTTAATAACAAAGGAAAACTGAGGGTAATATTCTTGCCCGATGGACTGTGCGGATTATTAGCGAAATATCTGCAAAGGGAAGGGCGCAACTCAGGTCCGGTATTCGTTACATGTAATGGAAAGCCTATTGACCGTTCCAACATCTGGAGAGACATGAAAAAACTTTGCGAAAGCGCTGGAGTGGAGTCGGAGAAGGTATTTCCCCATAACCTACGGCATTTGTTCGCAAAGATATATTATACTATTGAAAAGGATTTATCCCGATTGGCAGATATTTTAGGTCATTCTAGTATCAGTACTACTCGTATTTACACTATGGAAAGCGGCAGAAATCATGTTCGCCAGATAGGGCGTATGGAATTGGTTATCACATAATTTCCATTATGTTGTCAATGCAAGCAGGACATCTAAGGAATTTCTATGGTTATTATACATTAAGGGGTAGGAAAGGACAATAATTTTCTGGTTTTATTTGACAATTATTGCCATTGTTTTTTTATTAATAAGTTTAGCTTTCTACATATTTTTTCCAGAAATGTAAAAGAGTATGGCAAGGAAGCGGGACGTACAAATTTTACGCCCTGCTTCCTTGTCATACCCCAAAATCTAACCATAAACAAAATTGTGTATATTGGAAGAACGCAGATAAATGCAAAATTGCAGATATTCTATGTCAATTTCTTTTGGCAGACTTAAAAATCCCCCCACATTACAACATAATGGAAATTATGTTGTCGTATATCAAAATGGTATGAGGAAGGATATATTATGTCGGATGGGGATTGCGCTCTGTGGAGTCTTTATGACGGCTGCAGTATATCGATTGCGGACGATGGGCAGTTTATCCTGAGCATTACCGGAACCTTTGGGAGAAATCCGCAGTATATGGTAAAAATGATTGATAATGACACGATTGAATTGTATCTGGGTGGGGAAGTTGTGTTTAAGTTTTCAAGAACAGGAGGTGGGATGGTAATGAAAAGAAAGGTGATTTTTGCGTTGGTTTTGGCAGTTGGTCTGGTGCTGGCGGGATGCGGGGCAGTGGAGGACTCAGGAACCGGCCAGAGGGAAGGACAGGCTGGGGAGGACGTGCCTATACAAGAGGAAAGAGATGGAAAAGCAAGTGAAAGTACGCAAAACTATATATTAGCCTTGGGGATGGATTATGTTGCAGAGTCGATTCAGACATTGTCAGAGTACATTGGTGAAAGCCAGTCGATACAGGCAATGTGCTATGGAGAAATTGTAAACGCAGTGCTTATGCCGTTTCAGGCAGAGGATGTTATTTCTGCTTTATTCCCGGATGGGATAGAGGATGATATGCTGTCGCAGAGATTTGCAAAGTATATAACACCAACGTATTTTAATAGTTTAATATCGACACATTTTTATCCTGCTGTTGACTCTGATGAGGAATATCAAGCATATTGGACGGAATACCAGATGTTGAATGCAGGATATAGGCGCTTTATGGCGGCAAAACCGACAAATGCGTGTCAAGACAAGGTGCTTTTTATATTTTACGGAAATAAGATTTCACCAGAAGCAGTTATTTGCGTAAGCTTTCATTCTTCCGGAAATGACATCATTACAGGACAAGTAATGTGCTTTGGTGCATTTGTGGCGCAGAGAATGGTCGATGAGTGGTCCGGCTGGCTTTTACAGGGCATCTGGTTTACCAACGAAGAATTGCTTGAAGCACAGAGAAATACCGATATTGAGCAAAGAAGTGTCGCGGTGTCAGAGGAATCCGATATCAATGAGTTTCTGATCGAAACGGCGAAAACAATAAATGATTCATTTTGTCAATTGTTTGTACTTTCCAAGGAAGAAGCGTCTGCATATACAGAGGAGTATGATGTTGATGAAGATTATAAAGAAGAAGTGTCGTGGATGGTGCAGTGTGCGGATTCGCTGGAGCGATTTGATATGGCGGCTGTGATGACAGTGGAAGGTAGTTTTCCGTTTTCGGCATTTTATAGTGGTTATAGTTTTTTTCTATATGATAGTTCTGGCTATCCCGCTCAATTAACAAGTCTTTTAAATGGTTATGAGAACTTGTTATTAGGTAATGTTGACACTTCTTACCCCATACCTCGGGATTGGTCTGAGGATGTTTATGTGTTGTTGGGCAGTGCTGATGCAGATTTTTATGCAATTCTGTCTTTTCATAAAGTATCTGGTCAGGCTTTAGGCATGAGTTACCATATTTTTCCTCTCTTAGAGGATGAAAGCTTTATGGACATTCAGGGTGTTGTAGGAAACTGGAAAAAAATTGACGATTCACTTGGATTAAACCTTTTATCAGACGCTGTTTTCTCCTATGCATCGCCATATGGCACATGGCATTCTTACGAGGGGATTCAAAATGTATACTACATTGTTCCCGCTTTCCCATAAGGTATATTGCTCTGCGACTTCAGATACGATGTCGCAGGGAGCATGAATGCCCGAGATGCGGTACGGAGCATTATACGCATACAAACTTTTGCGTAAAACGAGGAGGAGATGCCATGTGGTATGGGAATAGTATAGTTATGATATTTGGAATCGCCATAATATACCTGATCGCCTACTGTGTCAGGGGAATCATATGGGGATGGGCAGTCAAAAAGATTGTTGAAAATAAGGGCTACAATGAGAATTGGTTCTGGTGGGGATTTTTCTTTGGAATACTTGCACTTCTGGTGGCTTTGACCAAACCAGACAAGCCAAAAACAACAGGAGGAGGCAGTACAAATTTTGAAAAGGCATCAGACGTTGCTGACAGAGATAGTGTATCCAAGAATTTTGTCAATGAAAATAAAATTACAGATACGTCTGGATCAGCAGTAAAGAATGTTGCAGGATATGTGATGATTACTGCGCTGATTAATGTTTGCTTTCTTTTGTTTCCTGTGATAGATGGCGTGTATCGCGATTATTATATTGTCGGTATGGATACTGCGAGATATTTTAGGCATATGGCAGAGGTGAAATTTATTCCGCCGTTTGTAATAATTGCAGTGGTGCTTTTCACGTTCATTAATGTTGCTGGATCAGCAAAATTCGAAATATGTCTTAAAAATAATGATGTAGAGGGGGCAAATAAAGTATTCCGAAATGGAATGATTTTGATTGGCTGTATTTCTATAATACTTGGTGTGGCAGGCGTTGTTCATGGGTTTATGCCAGTCAGTATTTATTTTGGTTTGCTTGGCTCCAGAGAAGCTTCAACAGTAAGTTTATATGGAACTTACATATTGTGGTACTCTCTATTTATTATCCCATCCGGTTTTCTCATGGGGTTACTGAGCTACCGCAGAAACAATGTTACCCTAGGGTTTGCTGGCACTATGCTCATTCTTGCGTTAGTCTTTAATGTTTTGGGAAACTGGCTGCTTGTCAGTCTGTTTTATATAGGCATGAAGGGATTGGCTGTTGCAACAGGAGTATCGCAGACAATTATCCTTTTGATTGTACTGATGATGTGTTACATACACAGAAATAAAATACAATGATTTGAAAGAAGTGGAGGAATAATATTATGACATTTATGATTTTAGTTGTTTATTTAATTATTTATTGCATTTGGGGTTCCGTATGGGGATGGGCGGTCAACAAGATTATTGAAAACAAAGGCTATCGTGAAAACTGGTTCTGGTGGGGATTCTTCTTCGGAATGATTGCGTTGCTTGTTGCATTGACTAAACCGGATTTGCCGAGGACAGTAGATGAAAGCAGTTCTTACTTTGGAGACAGCAGTTCCATAGTGGGAAAAAATTATGTGTTCAAGGGCTTTGGTTCTGAAAGAAAGGCGGATTATGCGAAGGGTGAATGGAGATGCACACATTGCGGAACGGTTAATGCGAGCTATGTGGGCACCTGCGGATGTGGATGGGATAAGTCGGGAAATGCTCCTGGAAGGGGTTCCGAACAGCAGCAGGATACACAGACGGAGCAATCAAAACAGCCGCAAATGCTATACTGTATGTCCTGTGGAAAACAGATTGAAACGGATTCAAAATTCTGCCGATTCTGTGGAGCACAAATCAGGATGTGATGTAAGGCGAAAGATTGATGCATTCATTGTCGTTTGAAGGAAGCGGATGACAGAAACGGAGGGATGGAAAAGTGAGTCGCACGTCTTTCAAGACAAATATGGCAGGGGTTGTCGGAGTTGCTGCAATATTATCTTCCATGGAGTGGGCAAATGGCAGTATTTTATAGTATACCTCCCAGAGATGCCAATGCTCATGAAGAAGAGCTAAATAAGGGGTGGGAAAACCGTGAGGATGATAATGCTGTCAGTGATGAACCTACAAAAAGCACATCAATGATGGATTTCTTTCAGGAAGAACTGGAGAAAGAATCGGAGAACGACATTGGACGTCCACCAGAAGAAGATATTGTGGATTGGTGAGATAAATAAAAAGGGTCTGTAGGAACAGTTTTTCATAACAGGAGGTTGAAACTATGGCGAAAATAAATTGGACATTTATAGTTTTTATTTTATTAGTTGGCATGGTGCTGGGAGGATGTGGCACATCAAGTGACAGGCAGCTGGCAGAGAAGCTTGATTTGGGAGTGAAATATCTGTCCATGATGGAGTACGAACGAGCTGCAGATGCCTACTTAGATGCAGTTGAGATTGAACCGAAATGTGTGGAAGCTTACTTTGGGCTGGCGGTGGTCTATTATGAGACTGGTGAGGTGGAGAAAGCAGGGGCGGTTTTGCAGCAGGCGGAAATAGATGTAGGAGAGGTATTTAGGTATAGTTTGACTCCTTCCGATGATGGTAGGGGAGAAATGGAGATTGCAGGGTTACTTGATATGTCCTTGAAAGCAGTGGTGATACCGGAGAAAATCGATGAATATCCGGTGAAGAAGATATCATTTAGTGATTGCAAAAATCTGACGTATGTCATGATTCCAGACAGTGTTACAGAGGTAGGCAGTGGTGCATTTAGCGATTGCGAGAGCCTTGCAAAAGTCATCATTCCGGACAGTGTGACAAGCATAGGCGATAATGCATTTAAGGGGTGTAAGAACCTTATAAGCGTCGCGATTCCAGACAGCGTAACAGAAATAGGTGTTGCTGCATTTAGCGGTTGTGAGAGCCTTGTAAGCGTCGCGATTCCAGATAGTGTAACAGAAATAGGTGTTGCTGCATTTAGCGATTGCAAGAGCCTTACAAGTTTTACGATTCCAGATGGCGTGACGGAAATGGATAACACATTTTGGAATTGCGAAAGTCTTACAAGCGTTATGATTCCTGAAAGCGTGGCATGGATAAAACCTGGAGTATTTAATGGATGCAGAAGTCTGAAGACCATACACACACCACAAGGCTCTGCCGCCGAACGGTGGGCGCAGGAAAATGGTTATGAAGTGGTCAACATAATGCCGTAGGGACGGCGGAAGTCTGTTTCCTCTGGGCAGAAAGGTGGTGCAGAAGCGTTGAGGTTATAGATGGCCGCGGAGAGGCAAGACTGATGCGGATAGAGTAGAATGGAGGAAAAAATGTATTGTTCATCATATGTAATTAAACAAATCAGTTATTCTCAATTTGGTATAAAAATTAAAATGATAATCGGGATGGTATCATCGGTATTGTTGGCGTTTTGCTTTTGGACGATAACTGTTTTTGCCAGCGATGCATGCACACAGGATGGATTTCATTATTATATTAACGAGGATGAGGAAGTGGTAGTTTTTGGATACACCGGAGATAAAAAAGAGGTTGAGATTCCTGATATGATTGAAGGATTGCCAGTCACCGTAATAGATGATCATAATCCTTCAGGTAGTGGTTTCGCTTTTGGCATGAGTTTTGCTTCTGTGGAATCAATTATCGTCCCTTACGGTGTTGTGTCCTTTGAAAATGATGCATTTTACTCATTCAGTGGTGATATTACCATACCAGGCAGTGTTGTGCACATTGATGAAGGTGCTTTGAATTCTTCTTTAATCCATTGCCCATCCAACTCTTATGCCGAACTGTATGCCATTGAACACAACATGAGATATGCGTGTAGGGAAACTTCTTTAGATGGATATCAATATGACATTTATGAGGATAAGACCATAACAATCATCGGCTATATTGGCAATGGAGGGGATATAGAGATTCCTGCGGACATTGCCGGAGGCAGGGTTGCGAGAATTGGTGAAGGTGCCTTTTCTAATTGTATGAACCTGACATCAGTAGTCATTCCTGATAGCATAACAGAAATTGGAGATTCTGCTTTTCAATGGTGTCCCAATCTTAAATACATAACCATTCCGGCAAATGTTACGTCAATCGGAAAGAATGCGTTTGGGAGAGAGATTACAATTTATTGCGTTTCCGGTTCCTATGTCAGAAAATATGCTACTAAAAATTTTCTGCATTATATTACGGAAACAGGTTTTGATTCGGCTAATCTGGCAGTTGGAGTTGTAACTGCGGTTGCTGTTATTATGATTGTCGGTATAATTGCTATTGTATTGAAAAGAAAGGAACGAACTAATGAATAAAAGAGAAAAATGGTTGACACCTGCAGCAGTCATTTTAATAATCAGCATGACTTTGGCAGGATGCGGTGATAGTGCATCTGATATTACCGGTGCTCCGGCTGAACCAGATGCATCCATTGAGGAAACAACATTCTCAGAACAAGCAAGTGAATCACTGGCAGTGGAAGAAAATGATTCCGATGACATGGGCATTGATCTGACAGCCGGTCCAGCCCTGATTCTGTCACGGTTAGAGTCTGCATTTAATGGACAGAATGTTAACGGGATTTTGGAGTGCTTTGAGCCAGATTCTTTGCAGAACATGTCAGGTGTTATACAATTACTTGGGGCAGAATCAAGAATGTTCCAAAATGTTTTGGTCTCAGTGCTGGCCGATATAGAATCTTATAATAATATTTATTGGGGTGCATCCATAACTTTAACTCCCCTTGATTATACGGTCAATGGTTCCGAAGGAGAACTGTCATATTATGTTGAATGGGAAGACGGAAGCACTTTTGTAGAGACGGTTCCAGTCGTATTGGCTGGTAATGATTGGTATATTTCACCGAAACAACTAAATTTTACAATGCCTGAATATGGTGGTATTCCAGTGACTGTTGGAATCACTGAAGATGATATTGCAGACGGACTTTATTCTTATTATGAGTATGTTGATGGAAGAAAATGTTACGGTTTCATGAATATAAGCGGAAAAATAATTATAGAGCCATATTTTTCTGAGGTTGGAGTGTTCAGCGAAGATGGACGCTGTCCGGTCTGCTTGGATAGAAAATGGGGGATTATTGATAAGTTTGGGAATCTTGTAGTTTCTTTTGAATTTGATGAGATCAGGAATAATCCATCCGAAGGATTTTGGACATGTTATTTACATGACAGAGGATATGGCTTTCTTAATCTGGATACTGGAAGAGGTATAGTCTGCCAATATAGCTCTTGCGGTATCTTTTCCGATGGCGTTGTCCCAGTACAGAAAGACGGGTATTGGGGTGCTATCGACATGGAAGGTAATACGGCAGTGGAATTTCTGTATGATGAAATGCTCCATTGGCAAATCCCGTTTAGTTACGAAGAACATGAACTGGCTTTTGTAAATGGGTTGATTCCTGTAATGGTCAATGGAGCAAAAGGAGTTATTGATTCTGCTGGAAATTACATACTGCCAATGGACAAAGAACACTATGTGCCAAGAAAGATAGGTGATTCTTTCTTTGCTTGTAACAACGGTCAGTTTTATCCTTACACTACAATATATACACAGAGTGGTATGGAGATACTTGACACAGAGATTGGGGAGTGTGTCGGTTATATAAATGACACCATTCTTCTTGATGGATGGGGGAATGTATATGGTGTTGATTTACAGGGGAATATTATTTTTGATGTAAATAGAGATATTTTTCCTTTGTTGAATGTTTCGCCTTCTAATTGGAGTGGCAAACCTGACAGCCAAATGAAAATAGACCGCTATTTTGCTGATATAAAAGCGACTGTTACGGGTTTTGGTTTCGACAATTGGCGGCTGTTGGAGATATATACGGCTGAAAAAATGAAAAGCTATGCATACAATCTAATCAACGACTCAGGAGAGACATTTTTTGATGATTGGTATGAATGGATAATGCATTCTGAACAGTATATTGCGGGATACAATGAAGATTCCGGCACTACATATTTATATAATTACGGCGGCGAACTGTTAAACCAGTATGAAGGTAAATTCTGTAATTTTGTAGGTGATTATGTTCTTGTGGATTCAAAGAAAGAGAGAATGGTCAATTTGCTTACTGGAGATGTTGAAGAGTATGACAAGATCAGTTTTCTTGATTCTAATGATTCGGCAGTAATTGTATTTGATGGCGTATTTTATGGATTATATACTAAGGATGGTTTGGTTGGGAGTGGAATTGCTTATAATAAAATATCTTATGATGACGGAAGCCGTATCTGCACCATGGAGTTAGGAGCGACAACAGAAAAATATCGATTAGGACCTGATGGAACAGCAAATGTTTTGAAATAATTTGTTTCCCCATAATCTGCATTCTCAGAGACTGTGCATGGAATAAAAATACTTTCCTTCCATGCATATTTTTCCATATCCGTCTGCATGTGTCACAATTTGCAGACGGATTTACGTTTTATGGAAAAATGAAAATACTCTCTCAGTTGTAATGCATAGTATATTTTTTTACTCTCTTTTTGAAATTGTGTACACACTAGAAATAAGTTACAATAGAACTAATAAACCGGAAATTGAGGAGGTTGGTATATTGGCTGGTAGAATAATAGGTCTGGTAAGTTTCTTATTATGTGCTTTCCCTTTTTTTGTTATAAGTATTTATGGTAAAGATAGTAGAGAGCCTATTAATTTTTGGAGTGGAGATACCTCGCTAAAAGATAAGGTTAAGGACATAAAGGGCTATAATACTGAAATGGCTGGATTATATAAAAAGTGTGCAGGATGTTTCTTATTGACTGGGATTTTATGGGCAGTTTTTCCAATTGCTGGAATTGTTTTATTTGTGTTTGATTGCTCGGTTGGAATTTATTTAGCATATCGGGTTTATAAGGGGATTTTGGAAAGATATTCGTAACACTATGTGAGCTTGTTTTTGTATCTATTATATTAAATTCTGTAATTTCTTCACTTTTGAACCCTCCTTAACTCCTACAACTGTAATATATTATGGTGTATAAAATGTGAAATGTCAATTTTATCAAGAAAAGTGCCTGATTGGAATAAGAGACATAATGCATGAGGATTAGTTTATTGTCTGCAAGGCATATCTGTGTCAAAATGCAGCCGCTCAGGCATGAATAGATGAAAGGAGCGTTTGAATGGAAATCAGAGTTCTCCGTTATTTTTTGACTGTTGTACGGGAAGAAAGTATTACAAAGGCATCAGAGGTCCTGCATATTACCCAGCCGACTTTAAGCCGGCAGTTATCCCAGATGGAGGAAGAAGTGGGGGTTAAGCTATTTGAGCGGGGGCCCCGCAAAATTACCCTGACCAATGAAGGGATTTTGCTTCGCAGGCGGGCAGAAGAAATCCTGCAGCTTGTGGATAAAACGGAAAAAGAGTTGGCAGAGCAGGATGAGCAGGTGGAGGGGAAGATTTCTATTGGATGTGGTGAAATTGCTTCGGTGCAGTTATTGCCGGAATTATTTCGTGCTTTTAGGGAGAAATATCCCCGCGTCAGTTTTGACATTTTTACAGCTACAGCGGATCTGGTTAAAGAGCAGATGGATAAAGGGCTGCTTGACATTGGTCTGCTGCTTGAACCGATAGACATGGAAAAATATGATTTTATCCGTTTGGATATGAAAGAAAAATGGGTGGTCATGATGCGTCCTGATGATCCTCTTGCGCGGAAGGAATACATAACCGCACAGGAGTTGTCAGCCTTACCATTGATTCTTCCGCGGCGCATGGGGTACAGGGTGAACTTGCAAGCTGGTTCGGAGATTATTATGAAAAGCTGAATGTAGTGTTTACCAGTAATCTGAGTACAAACGGGGCTGTTATGGTAAGCAATGGTCTGGCCTATTCTCTGGTGATCGAGGGTGCGGCATTTTGGGATCAGTCAAAAGTAACTTACAGGCCGCTCTACCCTGAACTGACAGCAACCAGTGTGCTGGCATGGAAACGTGGCCAGCCCTTCAGTTTGGCAACTACAAAATTTATTAATCACATGAAATGCTTTTTAGGCATGGGTCAGTCATAAAAACCAAGTATTTGATATGTCAATAGATATATTTTATGATGTAAGTGCAGTCAGGAGAAATCATTCTCCCGGCAGCACTTATTTTTTAACATAAGGATGGCTGACACAGACTGACACCCGTTATTTAGCATAAGAATGGTATGCAAGGCGGAGCAGCCTTATGTTTGGAAGGGAGGATGTCAATGACACTGGGGGAAGCAAGTGAACGGTTTTGTATCAGTATGGAGAAACTGAACTACTACGAGGAAAACGGGCTGATCAGATATGAGACGCTTGTAGAAGGAATACCTGATTATACAGAGGATGAACTTCATAAGGCGGGCGTCATTCATACATTACTGGAAGCGGGGATGGATGTGAATGCACTGGGAAAATATATGCAGCTGCTCCATGGAAAGACTGAAAATAAAGAGGAACAGATCAGGATTCTCAGAAAGCAGAGATGTAGGCTGCTGGAAGAGATACACTGCAAACAGCAGTTTCTGGATAAACTTGATTATATGATTGATAGGAATAGGCTCTCGGAATCTTGAGCCTGCCGACCAAGATTCATTGGTCAGATGAACC
>CAYOED010000071.1:0-17814 GCA_964402925.1 uncultured Lachnospiraceae bacterium
AGGGAAATTCCTTAAAATAAAACCGAGTCTGCATTAAAATACCTTTCAGAGCTGACAGATGGCGGGAGTGATTTACAATCACTCCCATTTTATGGTATACTAAAATGAGTTATGTGTAGAAAGAGGTATTTTGGAGGTATCTGGTATGAAAGGGATTATATTGGCAGGAGGAGCAGGAACACGGCTTTATCCGCTGACAAAGGCTATCAGTAAACAAATTATGCCGGTTTATGACAAACCGATGATTTACTATCCGCTGTCCACGCTTATGCTGGCAGGAATCAGAGAGGTAATGATTATATCCACCCCAAGGGATCTTCCGGTTTTTGAGGAACTTCTAGGGGACGGAAGTCAGCTGGGGATGGAGTTCTCCTATGCAATCCAGGATAAGCCCAGAGGACTTGCGGATGCATTCATTATAGGGGCGGAGTTCATTGGAAAAGATCGTGTGGCGTTGGTGCTTGGCGACAACATTTTTTATGGACAGAGTTTTTCCAGAGTGCTTCGGGAAGTGGCATCAAGAGAAAAGGGAGCAACGATTTTTGGATATTATGTCCGCGATCCAAGGGAATATGGTGTGGTGGAATTTGATGAGGCAGGGAAGGCTCTTTCCATAGAAGAAAAACCGGAAAAGCCAAGGAGCAATTATGCGGTGCCGGGACTGTATTTTTACGACAATGATGTAGTGAGGATTGCCGAAAACGTAGAACCCTCTGCAAGAGGAGAGATTGAGATTACCAGCATCAATAATGAATATTTAAAAAGAGGAACCTTGCACGTGGAAACGTTAGGGAGAGGATTTGCGTGGCTGGATACGGGAAATCATGATTCATTGCTGGATGCGGCAGATTTTGTGGCAGCTTTTCAGAAGCGGCAGGGCTTATATATATCTTGTATTGAGGAGATTGCTTATAAGCGAGGATTTATCAACAAAGAGCAGCTGCTCAAGCTTGCAGAACCGCTTATGAAGACTGACTATGGCAAATATATGAAGGAAGTTGCGGAAGGTTTATAGTTACTGTTAGGGTTGCATCAAAATTCTGATAAGGTGTGAACGGCAGCAGTTTATAAAGGGAGAATGGAGTAAATATGGGAAAAATAACAGTAGAGACATGTGAAATCGAAGGATTAAAGGTGATTACCCCTGCCGTTTTTGGGGATGCAAGGGGCTATTTTATGGAAACCTACAATTATAATGATTACAAGGAAGCCGGCATTGATCAGGTGTTCGTGCAGGATAACCAGTCTGCGTCAGCCAAAAATGTTTTAAGAGGGCTTCATTTTCAGATCAATTACCCGCAGGACAAGCTGGTGAGGGTGATATCCGGGGAAGTGTTTGATGTGGCGGTGGATTTAAGACCAGGGTCTGCCACTTACGGAAAATGGTATGGGGTCGTACTCTCCGCAGAGAATAAGAAACAATTTTTTATACCGAAAAACTTTGCCCATGGATTTGTAGTTCTGTCGGATTATGCGGAATTTGCTTATAAATGTACTGATTTTTATCATCCCAATGACGAGGGCGGAATCAGGTTTGATGATCCGGATATTGGAGTCGAGTGGCCGATTAAGCCGGGGACGGAACTGATCATGTCGGATAAGGATAAAAAGTGGGGCGGAATCAAAGAATATACGGAAAGCAGAAAGAACGGATAAAGTATGAGCGGTGACGTGAAAGAGAAAAAGCGGTCTAAACTGAAAAAGCTGTCTAAACCTGTGGGGATTGGGATTTTTTACGGAGTCTGTATTCTGGTAGCGATTATGGTACTTGCCCATAACAATCCTTTAGCGCCTGATCAGCATACGGAAAATTTGAAGAAATTTTGCGCCTGTGCGCTTCTTACGCTTGCATGTATTATTTTTGGTCTGTATTATGACAGGATGTTCATTATCCCAAAAGAATTATTTCAAAGCAGGGAATTGATTTGGAAATTGTCCAAAAATGATTTCAAAAAGCGCTATGCAGGGTCGTATCTTGGGTTTCTTTGGGCACTGGTTCAGCCCGTAGTGACGGTATTGATGTACTGGATCGTATTTGATAAAGTCTTTCAGACGCGCAGCCAGCTGGTGGCAAGCGGTGTTGAGGTGCCTTATGTGCTATACCTCACGGCGGGGCTGGTGCCATGGTTCTACTTTTCAGAGGCAATCACAAATGGGACCAATGCTCTGCTTGAGTATAGTTATCTTGTGAAGAAGGTTGTGTTCAACATCAGCATTCTTCCCATTATCAAGCTGATTGCGGCTACCTTTATACACCTGTTTTTTGTGGCAGTTTTGTTGGTGGTTGCTGTTTTTTACGGATATTATCCGAATGTATACACGCTGCAGGTGATTTATTATAGTTTTTGTCTGTTTGTTCTGGTGCTCGCTGCAAGCTATTGTACTTGTGCGGTAGTAGTTTTTTTCAGGGATCTTGGCCAGATTATCAGTATCGGTCTGCAGGTGGGAATGTGGGCAACGCCTATTCTATGGAATATTGATATGCTGAATAATGATAAGGTGATCACCCTTTTTAAACTGAATCCACTGGTTTACATTGTAAATGGATATAGAAATGCTATTTATGGTGATGAGTGGTTCTTTGAACATTTTTATTCCTCCACATATTTCTGGATATTTACGGTCACCCTGTTCTGTATAGGGTCGCTGATTTTTAAGAGGCTGAAGGTACACTTTGCAGATGTACTCTAAGGAAAGACAAGGGCAGGAGAGAATCAGAAGATGGATGAAAAGAAAGCAGCCATACAGGTAAAAGAGCTGGAAAAAGCATATAAGCTTTATGATAGGCCTTCGGATAGATTGAAAGAGGCACTGGGATTTGCGAAGAAGAAACGCTATAAGGAGCATTATGCCTTAAAGGGTGTGGATATGACAATCTATCAGGGGGAGACAGTGGGGATTATCGGAACGAACGGTTCCGGAAAGTCAACGATTCTTAAAATCATAACAGGTGTTTTGAATCCTACAAAAGGTTCTGTAGTTGTGGATGGACGTATTTCCGCCCTGCTTGAGTTGGGTGCCGGATTTAACATGGAATATAACGGAATTGAGAATGTCTATTTAAACGGAACGATGATAGGATTTTCCAAGAAGGAAATAGATGCCAAGATGGACGATATTCTTGGGTTTGCAGATATTGGAGACTATGTATATCAGCCTGTGAAAACGTATTCCAGCGGTATGTTCGTACGCCTTGCTTTTGCGGTGGCAATCAATATTGATCCGGAAATTTTGATTGTGGATGAAGCATTGTCGGTAGGGGATGTGTTTTTTCAGGCAAAATGCTATCACAAATTTGAAGAGTTCAAGAAGATGGGAAAGACCATTGTCTTTGTGAGCCATGATCTCAGTAGCATCAGCAAATACTGTGACAGAGTAGTCCTGCTCAATCAGGGCGTAAAGCTAGGGGAAGGAACACCAAAGGAAATGATAGATGCTTACAAGCAGGTGCTTGTGGGGCAATATCCCCTTCCGGGTGAGGAAAATGAAACCCTTTTGGATGATAAAGAAATTGAGGCGGCAGCAGCTGCCAAGGCAGGGAAAAAGCATTCCCAGAAAGAAAGTCCCGATTCTATGGTAAATCCAGATTTATTGGAATACGGAACGAAGGAAGCATTGATTGAGGATTATTATATCACAGATGAAGCAGGAAGAAACTGCAGCGCCGTTATTAAGGGTGGGCAGTGCAGCATACATATGAAGGTATGTTTCAAGGAAGAAATCTGCGAGCCGATTTTTGCTTTCACCATAAAGAATATCAAAGGGGTGGAGATCACCGGTACAAATACCATGGTTGAAAAGGCCTTTTTAGAACCGGTGAAGGCAGGAAGCATAAAACATGTGACGTTTACACAGAAGCTGGATCTGCAGGGGGGAGAATATCTTCTATCCCTGGGAGTGACGGGATATGAGCAGGAAGATTTTAAGGTGTATCATAGGCTCTACGATGTGATGAATCTGACAGTGATATCGGATAAAGACACGGTGGGGTATTATGACACCAATTCAAAGATAGAGGTTATGGATGAACAGTAGAAAGGAAGCATTCCATGAGTGAAAATAAAAGCAGACCGACGCCTATTCATTTGAAAGAAGAAGAGCTGCTTCGAGGGCTGCCGGAAAGAATTGGAAATGTATTATTAAATTACAATTGTTATCCGGGTGAGGATCTGTACAGTGACGGTGCCATTGAAGATGAGATCCTTGCAATTGTGAGGGATGCTTCGAGGGTAGAATATTCGGCTATTATAGAAGAAAAGAAAAGCTGGCCGATTTTATATCATTTATCGCCTCTTCGGGGCAATATTGTGGACTGGCTTCCGATTAAGCCGGGAGATAAGATCCTTGAGATTGGATCAGGCTGCGGTGCAATTACGGATAAGCTTTCGGAAAAAGCGGGAAGCGTCACTTGTATTGATTTATCTGCTAAACGGAGTCTGATCAACGCCTACAGAAATCAGGACAGAGACAATATTGAAATTCATGTGGGAAATTTCAGTGATATTGAGCCTTCGCTTCCGGAGGACTATGATTTTGCCTGTATGATTGGCGTATTTGAGTACGGACAATCTTACATTCATACGAAGACTCCTTATGAAGATTTCCTGAAGATTATGAAGAAACACGTCAAAAAAGACGGATGTATCGTGATCGCCATCGAGAATAAATTTGGATTGAAATATTGGGCAGGATGTAAGGAAGATCATATTGGAACCTATTTTGGCGGGCTGGAAGGATATCCGGAAGGA
This sequence comes from uncultured Lachnospiraceae bacterium, assembly GCA_964402925.1. Classification (GTDB taxonomy): domain Bacteria; phylum Bacillota; class Clostridia; order Lachnospirales; family Lachnospiraceae; genus Suilimivivens. The sequence goes on from CAYOED010000071.1 coordinate 4,749, forward strand.
GGAAGCGCCCGTACTTTTACCAGACCAGGTCTTGAAAAAATCTTTCAAAACTGCGGGGTGAAAGATTATTCTTTTTATTATCCTTACCCGGATTATAAATTCCCAACAACAATTTATTCAGACAAGCGGTTGCCGAACACTGGGGAACTGACAGATAACATGCGTAATTTTGACCGTGACAGAATGGTACTGTTTAATGAAAAATATGTATTTGATGGAATCGTAGAAGATAAGCTGTTTGATCTCTTTTCAAACTCATACATGGTCATCATAGGAGGAAATGCAGATACCTGCTATGTCAAGTATTCTAACGACAGAGCTGGAGAGTATGCTCTCCGGACAGATATCGTGGATACGTCAAAAGGCAGAGTGGTGCGGAAAATCCCTTTAAATGAGCGGGCAAAGGAGCACATACGGGGAATGGAACGCTCCTGCAGGCTTTTGAAGGAGCGATATGAGGGAAGCGGGCTCTCTATTAACGACTGCATTCTCGCGGAAGATAGAAGTTATGCAGAGTTTCCTTATGAAAAAGGAGTTACATTGGAGGAACTTCTGGATCGCTGCCTTGACAGGGATGACATGGATGGCTTTCACAGGTTATTTGAGAAATATTATGAGTTGATTTCTTATGGAGAGGATAAGGCGGTAACGGATTATGACCTGATTTTTGCCAATATTCTGGTAGATGATGAGCGCTGGACGGTGATTGATTATGAGTGGACGGTGGAGAAAAGAATCTCTCCTGCGGAAGTTGCGTTCAGGGCGGTTTACTGCTATGTGCTCGAGGAAGAAAAGAGAAATAAGTTAAATCTCGATTTGATTATGAATAAATTGGGAATCAGCCAGCAGAAGGCAGAGGATTATAGGGAAAAAGAAGGCGAGTTCCAGAAACAGGTGACTGGAAAGCGGAAGTCCATGGGAGAAATCAGGGCATCCCTCGGCACATACAGTGTGGATCCCAAAATGCTGATGGAGCGTCATCTTCAGAAGATTTTGGATCAGAGGATTCAGATTTATTATGACAGCGGGAATGGATTCAGTGAAGAGGAATCCTGTTATATGCCGGATATTTATGTGAGTGAATACGAAATTGAGGCAGAAATTCCTTTGGACGGAAATGTCAGAGGACTCCGGCTTGATCCGGCAGACCGCTCCTGCATGGTTAAGATAAAAGAATTGCGTCTGAATGAAACAGATGTACCTTTGCAAAAGAAATATATACAGACCAACGGCAAGATGGTAAAAGCAGGATGCTATGTCTTTGACACTCAGGATCCTAATTTGTGTATCCGGGTTTCGGAACTTCCAATGAGCGGTGAAAATGTTCTTCATGTTAGGATGGAACTTACTCCTGTGCCGGCGGATATGGCAAAGGATATGATGGATGCAGTTAAAAGGCTGTTTTAAAACAGATACCGGATATATCTGATTTTATGCAAAGCGAGGAAATACATGTGACTTCTCTGAAACAGAATTTAAAACAGATATTGATAAACAGGCAGCATAAGCTATATGAAAAGGAAGTATTGTCAAAAAATCTGACATATGACAAATGGATCAGAGAACAGGAAGAAAAACTCCAAATTAATAATTCTTTTGGTGATGAAGGCGGAAAATGTCGGACAAATGATTTTTCATTTCGTGGATTTGGGAGAGAGAATGGTCAAAATGATGGAAATCATTCAAAATGTGACGATTGCTGTCGTCTGTTGGAATTTATTGGTAGAGACGGTCAGATTGAGGAAAAAAAGGCATATCTAGTTGCTTTGGCAGACGATTTTGGTAGAAATATAGAAACTCTGCTTGAACAGCCTATCCCAGATGTTATTTTATTGAAAATGTACAGCGGGGAAATAAGCAAGATTGCCTGCAGGTTGATTGAAGAATGTTTTTCTGCGAACCAGGAAGTAGTTTTAATCTACGGAGATGAAGACATACAGGTAGAAAATGCAAGAGAAAACCCATGGTTTAAGCCAGACTGGTCTCCTGACAGATTTCTGTCCGGCTTTTATTTCGGAGGACTTATTGCGGTCAGGACAGATGCCTTGAGAGAAGCATATGACTATTGTAAACAGAACAATATGCTTAAAAAGTTGGAAGACGATTCCCGTCAATTCATTTATCTTATGCTATATCAGATGATAAAAGCACACGGCGGTTTCTTAAAAAGAAGCAGCCAAAGTAAAATGCCGGTGTATCATATAAGAGAAGTGCTCTATCATGGCAGAAAAGACGGGTATGAGCAGGTAAAAGGACTTCGACTGCCGGAATTTGCGGAAAAAGAAAGAGAGGCGGATGAAAATAGTCGGCGAATGGGAGCCGGGGGGGAGATTTTATTGTCTGTTATTATTCCCTCTAAGGATAACCCGGCAATCCTTTTTCATTGTCTGGATTCTTTGCTCGAAAGAACACGTTCCGCTCATCGCTGCGAAATCATTCTGGTGGATAATGGGAGCCGGGAGGAAAACAGAAGAGCGATCCTTAGCAAGGTATCAGAAATAAATCAGGATTTTGCAAATAGGGAAGGAAAATTCCATATTGCAGGATGTACTTATCTGTACCAGCCTATGGAGTTTAATTTTTCCCACATGTGTAATCTGGGAGCAGAAAAAGCAAAAGGAGAAATTCTCCTTTTTCTGAATGATGATATGGAAATCATACAGCCGGACTGGCTGGATTTGATGGTGGAAAAGGCAATGCTTCCCCGGACAGGTGCTGTCGGCGCGAAATTATTATATCCGGAATCAGATCAGATCCAACATGCAGGTATTACGAATCTGCGGGTGGGACCTGCCCACAAGCTGCAGTTTTTAATGGACGGGACGGAACATTATTTTGGGATGAACAGAGGCGTTCATAATATGCTGGCAGCTACAGGGGCATGTCTTATGGTTCGTAAAGAGGTTTTTAACGAGGCAGGAGGATTCTGCGAAGAACTGGCAGTTGCTTTTAATGATGTGGACCTGTGCTACACGATTTTTGAACAGGGCTATTATAATGTGGTAAGGAATGATGTGATCTTTTATCATCATGAATCCCTAAGCAGAGGAAAAGACGGAGAATCATCGGAAAAACAGCTCCGCCTTTTAAAAGAAAAGGATATTCTTTATGAGCGGCATCAGGATCTTTACGGCAAGGATCCCTACTATCATCCATATCTTACTACCGATATGCTGGAATCGGAATATTCTCCGGCTTACAGATATCAGGTGACCCTTGATATGCCGTGGACGGCGGCGCTTCCCGGGGATAAAATCATTCAAAAGGCGAGAGAGGATAAATGCCTTGTAGTTGGAATGGAATGTGCTATGGATCTTTATAAGTGGCAGTACGGTGTGGCACCGGAAAAAGGAAAAATAAAGATAAAATCAGGGGATATGGGGTATTACTTCCAAGGATATTCATTTGTGATAGGCGCAGATAACGCTTGCTATAAAAAGAAATTACTGCTGAGAAATCAGATGAGTCATCATATCTGGATGATAGAAGTGGATAATCGGTATCGCAGGGATATCAGAGACAATTTGAAAGATCAGCTAAATGTAGATTTAACCGGATTTGCGGCCAAGATGCGCAGGGAGGAAATTCCAGCCGGTATCTATCAGTTTGGAATGCTGGCGGAGGATCAATGTTCCAGACAGAAATTAGTTAATTGGAGTAATTGGGTGCTGGAGGTGGCGTCGGATGGAAAAGAATGAAATAAATAACACGCGAAACGAAATACTGGAAGAGGTGGATTACCGGGAGGAATATGAAAAAGAACACTTGCGGAATGCCGATCTTGCAGGGCGTGTGGCGGATTTGGAAGCAAAGTGTGATGATCTTACTTTTAAATTGAATCGAATTAAAGAAAATCCTCTCTGGAAAATGTCGTCCCCTCTGCGCCGGTGTATGCATTTTGTAATCCGTCAGAAGAATAGGGTGAAAAACTGCGGGAGCCTCAAAGGAGTGCTGTCGAAACTGAATTATAAAAAGATTGAGAGGCAGGCAAGAGAAAATTATGGGACAAAAAGCTTCCCCACCCCCGAGGAGGCGAAAAGGCAGCGGGAGGAACATTTTTCCCGGATGATAAAGTTCAGTATTCTGGTTCCCTTGTATAATACGCCGGAGGCATTTTTGAAAGAAATGATTGAGTCCGTCGTGAATCAGACATATGAAAACTGGGAACTATGTCTGGCAGATGGTTCTGACAGCGCGCATTCTTATATAGAAGAAATTGTGAAGGAGTATCAGAAGGAGGATGGGAAAAACAGGATCCTCTATAGGAAGCTTGAAAAAAATGAGGGGATTTCGGGAAATACCAACCAATGCCTTAAAATGGCATCCGGTGAATTTATCGGACTCTTTGATCATGATGATATTCTTCATCCCAGTGCCTTATATGAATATGTCAAAGTAATCAACGAAAAAAACGCTGATTACATATATTGCGATGAGACTACCTTCAAGAGCGGCGATATCAATAAGATGCTGACGCTGCATTTTAAACCGGATTATGCTATTGATAATCTGAGGGCAAACAATTACATCTGCCATTTCAGCGTCTTTGCAAGAGAACTTCTGGACGGAACCGAATTGTTCCGCCCCAGATTTGATGGAAGTCAGGATCATGATATGATCTTACGTTTGACGGACCGGGCGAAGAAGGTCGTACATGTTCCTAAATTGCTCTATTATTGGAGAAGCCATCCGGACAGTGTGGCGTCCGATATCGGCGCGAAGCCCTATGCCATTGAGGCAGCAAAGGGAGCGGTGGCGGATCATTTGAGGAGGCACGGATTTGAACACTTTCAGATCACTTCCACCAGAGCTTTTGAAACCATTTTTAAAATCCGATATCAGATTATCGGCAGCCCCATGATCTCAATTATCATTGCCAATAAAGACCACGCAGAGGACTTAAAACGCTGCATCACTTCTATATTAGAGAAGTCCACCTATGAGAATTATGAGATCATCGTGGTGGAAAACAACAGTACGGAAAAAGAAATTTTTGCTTATTATGAGGAACTGAAGGAGAACGAGAGGATTCGGATCGTCAATTTTGAAGGGAACTTTAACTATTCGGCGGTAAACAATCTGGGAGCATCGAACGCCAGAGGAGAGTATCTCCTGCTCCTTAACAATGATACCCAGGTGATAACCGTCAACTGGATGGAGGAACTTCTGATGTATGCCCAGCGTGCTGATGTAGGAGCGGCAGGCGGAAAGCTGTATTATGCCAACAAGACCATACAGCATGCCGGCGTGGTGTTGGGACTTGGCGCCCACAGAACCGCAGGACATAGTCATTACGGACAGCATCGGGACAATCTGGGCTATATGGGGAGGCTCTGCTATGCGCAGGATGTCTCTGCAGTTACAGGAGCCTGCCTTATGGTAAAGAAATCTCTTTTCGAGGAAGTGGGAGGGCTTGATGAATCCTTTGCAATTTCCCTGAATGATGTGGATTTATGTTTGAAACTTCGCGAAAAAGGATACTTAAATGTGTTCACTCCCTTTGCAGAATTGTATCATCTGGAGTCTGTATCCAGAGGTCTGGATGATAATGGGGAGAAGGCGGAGCGTTACAATATGGAATCAGAACACTTCAAAGAAAAGTGGAAGGATGTGCTTCTTTTGGGAGATCCCTATTACAATCCGAATTTTTCTCTTGATCGGAGCGACTTTGCTTTGAAAATATAGAAGGACTATGGTAAAATAGTACAAGTGTAATGAACCTTTCATGCTTATAAATGAAAATTATGCGAGGAGGATTTGAGATGAGCTATAAGGATCAATATGATTTCTGGCTGGAAGATGCCTATTTTGATGAAAAAACCAAAGAAGAACTGCGCGGTATCGCAGGAGATGAAAAGGAGATAGAAGACCGCTTCTACAAAGAACTGGAATTTGGAACAGGGGGGCTTCGCGGGGTGATTGGTGCAGGTACCAATCGTATGAATATCTACACCGTAAGAAAAGCAACTCAGGGTCTTGCAAATTATATTATCAAACAGGGCGGAAAAGACAGGGGCGTAGCGATTGCTTATGATTCAAGAAGGATGTCTCCTGAGTTTGCGGACGAGGCGGCGCTCTGCCTTGCAGCGAATGGCATTAAGGCATATGTGTTTGATGCCCTTCGCCCTACACCGGAACTTTCTTTTGCTCTTCGGACACTGAACTGTATTTCCGGTATTGTCATTACGGCAAGCCATAATCCCCCGGAATATAACGGATACAAGGCTTACTGGGAGGATGGCGCACAGGTTACGGCGCCTAAGGATGTGGAAATCATTACCGAGGTTAAGAACGTGACAGATTATCATCAGGTAAAGACCATGGACAAAGAAGAAGCCATTGGTGCAGGTCTTTATCAGGTAATCGGTAAGGAAATTGATGATGCATACATGGAAGAACTTAAGAAACAGATCATTCATCCTGAAATCATCAAGGAAGTAGCTGATGATATTAAGATTGTCTATTCACCTTTCAATGGAACCGGCAATGTGCCTGTAAGGAGGATCCTCTCCGAACTTGGTTTCAAGCATGTTTACGTGGTGCCGGAGCAGGAACTTCCAGATCCCGATTTTACAACACTGGAGTACCCCAACCCAGAGGATCCCAAGGCATTTACACTTGCCCTTAAGCTTGCAAAGGAAAAGAATGCAGACATTATTCTTGCAACCGACCCGGACGCAGACCGGCTTGGAATTTATGCGCTGGATAGTAAATCCGGAGAATATATTCCTTTTACAGGCAACATGTCGGGCATGCTGATTGCAGAATATATTTTAAGAGAAAGAACAGCTACAGGAACCATGCCGGAAAATCCCGCACTGGTAACGACCATTGTTACGACCAATATGGCGGCAGCCATTGCAAAGGACTACAATGTAAAATTCATTGAGGTGCTGACAGGATTTAAATATATTGGAGAGCAGATTAAATTATTTGAACAGACCGGATCAAATAATTATGTATTTGGACTGGAAGAAAGTTATGGCTGTCTGGCAGGCACTCATGCAAGGGATAAGGATGCAGTTGTTGCCGTTATGTGTCTGTGCGAGATGGCAGCATGGTGCAAGAAAAATGGAATCACCGTTTGGGATCAGATGCTGAAGCTTTATGAAAAATACGGATACTTCAAAGAAACCCAATACGCGATTACCTTAAAGGGCATTGACGGATCCAAACAGATTGCTGAAATGATGGATAAGCTGAGAAGCAATCCGCCTAAGAATTTTGGTGAACTTACGGTTAAAGAATTCAGAGATTATGGCAGCGGCATCACAAAAGATATTGCAACAGGCGAAGAAAAACCTACGGGTCTGCCAAAGTCCAATGTGCTGTATTTTGACCTTACCAATGATTCCTGGTGCTGTGCACGTCCTTCCGGTACAGAACCTAAAATCAAATTTTATATGGGCGTCAAAGGAACCAGCCTTGCTGATGCAGAGGACAAGGTTTTAAAACTTACAGAGGCGCTTAAGGCTTATCTGTAAATGGAACAATATTCTTACGGTCTCAGCAGTAAATGCTTCGACCTATATTGAATAGTTACGAGATTACGTTCAAATATGGAATCGCCCTGCTAAAACAGGGCGATTCTTATAGTGTGCCGACGTTGCATATTTCTAACGGGGAGGTGATAAAATTGGGGAAGATTGCAAAACTCAGTAATTTAAAAAAAATACTGCGTTATTTAAAGAAAAACGGAATACGCCGGGCATACTATGCCATGAAAGAACGAATTGAGATAGAGACGAAAGAAGAGTATAACTATGAGCATTTGAGTGAGTCACAAAAAAACTGGCAGATGCAGGATGGGAAAAGATTTTCTGTAAAATTCAGCATTCTGGTGCCTGCTTTTGAGACGAAGGAAGAATACCTGCGAGCCATGCTGGACTCAGTTTTGTCACAGACCTATGGAAATTTTGAACTGATTGTTGCCGATGCAAGCGAAAGCGACAGGGTGGAACAGGTAATCAATACTTATGCGGATAGGCGGATCATGTACAGACGTCTTAAGCAAAATGCAGGTATTTCCGCCAATACAAACCAGGCGTTGATGTATGCCACGGGAGATTATGCAGGACTTCTTGATCATGATGATGTGCTTACGCCTGACGCGCTTTATGAAATGGCGGCCTGTATTGCAAAATATGAAGCGGATGAGATTCAGCTACAACTCTTATATTCAGATGAAGATAAATGCAATGAAAACCAGACCGGTTATTTTGAAATTAACCGGAAACCGGAATTTAATATAGATTTGTTGCTGACCAATAACTACATCTGCCATTTTACAGTAATGAAGCGCCAGCTGATGCAGGAACTCGGCTTCCGAAGTGTATGCGACGGCGCCCAGGATTATGATCTTGTGCTCCGCGCTCTGAATGTAATGCTGGGAAAAGATAAAAAACGGACGAAAAAGAAAGATGTACCGGTGGCACATATTCCCAAGGTATTATACCACTGGAGATGCCATGAACATTCTACCTCAGAAAATCCTGCAAGCAAGCGGTACGCTTATGATGCAGGAAAGAGGGCACTGGAAGATTTCTTAAGGGCAAGAGGATTTAAAGGGACGGTGTCTCACCTGCCCCATCTCGGTTTTTACAGGGTTGACTATCAACCGGATTTGATTGCGAACAGACCCGATGTGGCGGTAGTAGGAGGAAGACTGCTGGATAAAAAGAATAAAATAACGGGTGGAATATACACTGCTGATGGACAGCCCCTATATCTGGGACTTCACAAAGAGTACAGCGGATACATGCACAGAGCCGTACTGCAGCAGGAGGTGGAAATGGTGGATGTCCGCTGTATGAGAGTGTCTCTGGCAGCTGAATCAATTCTGGAAGAACTGATTGGTCTCCCCTATCTGCAGCACCCTGGGACAGGCAGGTTTGACTGGAGAGACTGCCTGAAAGAGGACGTGGATTTTCTGGATTTAAGCCGCAGATTCTGCGATAAGGTGAGAGAGCAAGGCTATCGGATCGTGTGGGACCCCGCCATGTCGGATAAAATCGATTGAGAAAGTAATTAGAATATAAAATATTAAATGAGGATTTAATGTATGACAAGCACAACCGTGGTGATACCAAATTACAAGGGAATAAACTATATAGACAATTGCCTTGCATCCATTTATAAGGGAACTGTTATTCCCAAAATCATCATGGTGGACAATCATTCGGAAGATGGAAGCCTCCCCCTTGTGAAAGAAAAGTACCCTGAGGTTAAGATTATTGAATTTGCGGAAAACAAGGGATTCTGCGAGGCTGTAAATGCAGGCATCAAAGCGGCGGACACGCAGTACGTCCTTCTCCTTAACAATGACACGGAAGTGGATGCCCAGATGATATCCAGTCTGGAGAAAGCCCTTGACAAGGACCGGAAGGCATTTTCAGCAGCCGCGAAGATGATCGATCTTCACAATCCTGATCGATTGGACGGAGCAGGCGATTTTTATTGTGCTCTGGGCTGGGCATTTGCCAGAGGAAAGGACAAGCCGACAGAGACTTATGACAAGCCCGAACGAATCTTTTCCGCCTGCGCCGGCGCTGCCCTTTATAGACGTACAATATTTAATAACATAGGTTATTTTGACGAAAACCATTTTGCATATCTGGAGGATATGGATATAGGATATCGTGCAAACATCTATGGCTATCATAATATATATACCCCGGACGCAAAGGTCTACCATGCCGGAAGCGCCGCCACCGGCTCCCGGCACAACCCTTTCAAAGTGACCCTTTCCGCCAGGAACAGTGTCTATCTGATTTATAAGAATATGCCCGCTTTACAATTCATTTTGAACCTCCCTTTTCTAATCATAGGGTATGGCGTAAAATACCTCTTCTTTGCGCTGAAAGGAATGGGCGGCGCATACCTTTCCGGCTTTTTTCAAGGAATACGCTTATCTTTTTCAGAGGAAGGAAAGAAAAATAAAGTTAGATTTACTATACGGAATCTTCCGAACTACCTCTGGATCCAGATTCAGCTGTGGATAAATATTTTCAGAAGGCTATAAGTAAAAACTAACATTAAGTCCACAAACATTCCCACAAAAACAAACCCACTCCCCTCCTTCCCCTTCCTTACCGGACTCCCGCCCTCCCATCATCCGAATTTTGAGTTGTACTTTTTGTAATAATATTGTAAAATGTTTGCAAGAAGGTAGCAGGATATGATAAAGGACAATCAGAAGTATTTCAATAGACTGCACTTGCTAGTCGATGCCGTTGTAGTAGCCATCGCCTACTTGTTTGCATGGTATATAAAGTTCTGCACCATTTTTGCCGATACGGAACCGGGTGCAGGCGCACTAGACACGAGGACCTATTTCAGTTTCCTTTATTTTGTTGTGCCTGAATATATTATTTTATACTATTTTTTCAATTTGTACGCTCCAAAGCGTGCTACCAGACGAAAATATGAGCTTGAAGGCATTGTCAAGGCAAATACCGTTGGCATTGTCTTCTTTATCGTATTTCTGTATTTGATTAAGCAGCAGCATTTTTCTCGTTTTATGATGGGAGCATTTTTCGTGGTCAATGTTGCCTTTACCACAATATGCCGTACACTGATCAGAAATATGCTGCTTTATTTTAGGAAAAAGGGATATAATTTAAAATATATTCTTCTTGTGGGCTATTCTAGGGCAGCAGAAGAATATATTACCAGAATCAATGCAAATCCCCAATGGGGATATGTGGTCCGGGGAATACTGGATGACAGGATTCCCAGCGGGACGGTTTATAAGGGCGTTAAAGTGGTTGGAAGGATAGAAAATATCAAGTATATTCTGCCTGAAAATAAGCTGGATGAAATTGCGATAACGCTTGCGCTGAAGGATTACGATCATCTGGAATATATTGTTGATTTATGTGAAAAGTCGGGGGTTCATACGAAGTTCATTCCCGATTATAATTCATTGGTGCCAAGTCATCCTTACACAGAGGATCTGATGGGGCTGCCGGTAATCAACATCCGGTATGTGCCTCTGACCAATACCCTGAACTGGGTGACCAAACGGGCAGTGGATGTTGTAGGAGCGTCGCTTGGGATTATCCTGTCTTCCCCTATCATGCTTGTGGCCGCTCTGGCTGTGAGATTTACGAGCCGCGGACCGATTCTTTTTAAACAGGAGAGGGTGGGACTCCACAATAAAACTTTTAAGATGTATAAGTTCAGGACAATGGAGATGCAGAAGCCGTCAGCAGAGCAGAAGGCATGGACAGTGAAAGATGATCCCAGAGTCACTAAAGTAGGAAAATTTCTGCGGCGCACCAGTTTAGACGAACTGCCCCAGTTGTTCAACATATTGATAGGTGAGATGTCCTTAGTGGGGCCAAGACCGGAGCGTCCCCAGTTTGTGGATGTTTTCAAGGAGGAAATTCCGCGTTATATGATAAAGCATCAGGTCAGACCGGGGCTTACCGGCTGGGCGCAGATTAATGGGTATCGGGGAGACACTTCCATTCGCAAGAGAATTGAGTATGATTTGTTTTATATTGAGAACTGGACCTTGGTAATGGATTTTAAAATTATGTTTTTGACGATATTCAAAGGTTTCATCAATAAAAATGCTTATTAGAAACTTTGTGAATATAAAAATATTAATTTACAAATCTTAAGGATAGATAAAAAAAGCGTTCAGGGGCTTGCCTAATGGAAAATTTTGTGCCAAAATAGTATCTTGTGAGAAATCACAGATGATAAAGCCCAATATAGATGTGAAATTGAAGTAAATAAGGGAGAGATTGATCGTATGACAACAACATCAAAGAAACCTGTTAAGAAAAAACCAGTCAGGCGCGAAGAACCTGTAAGCGCAAAGAAAAAGAGCAGCAGCAAAGGAAAGGCAGCTGCGGAAGCCAAAAAGAAATCAAAGAAAAAACGTACCAAGATTCTCCTGTTTATCTTGGAGATATTTATTTTACTTATAATGGTAGTGGTTTTATATGGTGTCCTCAAGGTAGAAAAAGTTGGCAAGGTAGATTTGCCAAAGGAAGAAATCGTCATTAACCCTGAGGTAGAGGAGCAGGTTGAGACTACCATGAGAGGTTACCGAAACATTGCATTGTTTGGTGTGGACTCTACAACAGGCGCTCTTACAAAGAATACGCGAAGCGATACAATCATGATTGCCTCCATCAATTTGGATACAGGAGAATGTAAGCTTGTCAGCGTATATCGTGATACTTATCTGAACTTAAGCAATGATTCCTATAATAAATGTAACGGCGCGTATGCAAAGGGCGGTCCAAAGCAGGCAATCAATATGCTGAATATGAATCTGGATATGAATATTACGGATTTTGTTACAATAGGATTTGCAGGTCTTAGCGACACGATTGATGCACTGGGCGGTATCATGATTGACGTGGACGAAGCAGAGTTGCAGCATATTAATAACTATCAGAAATGTATGGCGGAGAATCTAAAGAGAGATTATACTCCGGTATCAAGTACAGGATATCAGCTGTTAGATGGACTCCAGGCTACAGCATACTGCCGTATTCGTTATACAGCAGGAGATGATTTTAAACGTGCGGAACGTCAGAGAGAAGTGCTGATGGCGGTAGCAGATAAGGCGAAAACAGCTTCACCGGCAACTTTGAATTCGGTTGCCAACGCAATTTTTGATAGAGACGAAGTATATACATCCCTGGATCTTTCCGAGATACTTGAGCTGTTAGGCGAAATCGGTAAATACCAGATTGTGGATCAGGGTGGATTCCCCGAAGAAAGTATGCGTGCTACAGGAACGATTGGTTCTAAGGGAAGTTGTGTCGTACCGGTATCTCTCGCGGATAACGTACAGTGGCTGCATGAATTCCTTTTTGAAGATGAAGAGTATTCTCCATCAGCAACAGTATTGGAATGCAGCGAAAAAGTTGCAGCTGATACAAATGGATATATAAAATAAGAAATAAGATAGATGCCCCGTTGCTTGCAGCGGGGTATTTGACTATATTATAGAAATTTTTATTTGTAAGAAGATATTATTTGATGAGGTGTAACTATTCAGTACAGGTCGAAGCATTTACTGCTGAGACCGTAAGAATATGAT
>CAYOED010000072.1:0-17612 GCA_964402925.1 uncultured Lachnospiraceae bacterium
CATAGCAAGCGTCTTCATCTGTTTAATCGCAAATTCTCTAAGCAGAACCAAACGTTCCGACATCACCTTTTCCTGTTCGATTAAAATTGCGTTATAACTTTCCATATTTGCAAGAACAAGAAGCTGATTCAAGTTTGCTTCATCACGCATATTACCTTTCTTTCCCGGATTGCTGTCCCGCCACTGCTTCGCTGTCTTCCCAAACAATGCAACATTTAAAAGGTCGGCTTCGTTAGCATATTTGTATGAAATCTGCTCCGGTGTAAGCTCCGGTGGTATCAGATTGTCCTTGATTGCATCGGTATGGATGCGATAGTTCAGCTTGGCTATCTCACGATTAAGATTCCAGTTGAGAGATAGGCGGCTGTTCTCATCTTGCTTAAGCCTCTGATAATCCTCTATGATATACAGTTTAAACTCCGGAGATATCCATGATGCAAATTCAAAAGCTATGTCCCGATGCGCATAAGTTGCAGCATATCGTCCTTGTTTACTCACGATGCCTATTGCTCCTGTTAATTCGATCCAGCGTTTCGGAGTCATGACAAAACTATTATCGCCGCGTCATTTTTAATTGCCTCGAATTCGAGGCAATTAAATTTTGCTGCATATATAACGCTATTTTATTTAAAATTTTCTTCTTATATAAGAACAGAAGAAAAAGAAATAAGGGTATATGAATCATATACCTTACACAATCTACTGCATCAGAGTGCCAAATCAAACTGGGAAAATAACGTGTCAGTTGTATAACAGACACTGCCATAATTTCAAATACGAGATATATTCTTTCAGCCATTTCCTATTTCCCTCATAATGCTTCTTCTGTAACTAACCCCTAATATTATCCTGCTCCCATTCTTTAACTTGATATAATTGCTGACAACATCAATCATTTCTATATAGTCTACGTTCACAATGGTATTTCTGCTACATTGTAAAAAATGATCTGAATTTAACATACGCAATATTCTCTCAATGGGCTGATGCCCTACCTCAAGAATGTCATTTGCTCTATAAATGCTGATGGTCGGTCTTTTAAAGACAATATATTGGATATCTGCAATTTTTACCGGAAATAAGATTCCTTCCTTTCGGAAAAAATGGTTCTATCATCTTCGCTTTCCTCTGCTATCCCTAACGCTTCACGTACTTTTTCTGCCACCTTTTCCTCTTGAAAAGGTTTTTCTATATATTGGTAGCAATGAAATTCGCTATATGCAAACAGCATGGGATCTTCCAGTGCAGTTATAAAAATAATGGGCGTAGTTTTGTAAATTCTCATCTTCCTCACGTTACTTGCAAACTCCATGCCGGAAGTATCTCCCCTAACTATGGGATCCATAATGATATCCAAAATAAATAAATGTATCTTATATTGCATTGCATATCGATAAGCTACATCAATATTATCTGCTTCATAAAGAATAAGCTCTTGGTCTATTTCAGACAGCATTTTAAGTAATGCCTTTCTGGATTTTTCATTGTCTTCCACAATCAGAACCTTTTTCTTCATTGTGCCCTGCCACCTCTGCGCTTTTCTTTTGTAAATCTCAGATGCCGTCTATTACTGCTTATTATCATTAGTATAAATTGGTCTGCCAATAAATGCCAGAAACCAATGGTATTGTAAGCTACTGGAAGTGATTATCTTGTCTTTGCAGTCCCACAATAGCCTCCACGTGTTTCGTAAATGGAAACATATCCACCCCCACTCCCTTCTCCATCTCATACCCCTTCCGGCACAAGTATTGCAGATCTCTTGCCAGTGTTTCCGGATTGCAGGATACATAGACTATCTTCCGGGGTCCAAGCTGCACCAGCGCTTTCAGGAATTTCTCGCTGCTTCCTGTCCGCGGCGGGTCCATAAGCACCACATCCACCTTTTCACCGGAATCAGCCATCTTCACCATAAAGTCACCTGCATCTGCCTGATAAAAGCGGATGTTGGAAATCTGATTTCTCTTTGCCCCAGCTATGGCGTCCCGCACTGCATCTTTGTTTAGTTCCACGCCAATCACTCTGCCCGCATGGGGTGCAGCAATCATTCCTATGGTGCCTGTGCCGCAGTAAGCATCCAGCACCACTTCCTTGCCTGAAAGTTCCGCAAAGGCAATGGCTTTTTGATAAAGCACCTCTGTCTGTCTCGGATTCACCTGATAAAAGGACTTGGGCGATATTTTGAAGGTCATACCGCAAAGCCGGTCTTCAATATAACCAGGTCCATAAATTACCTGCTCCTTATCTCCTAACACCATGCTGGTCTTTTTATCATTTACATTAATCACCACTGTTGTAATCTCGGGATGCACTTTTCTAAGCGCCTTGACAAAATTGTTTTTTGATGGCAGAATGGGTGATCCTAAAACCAGCACTACCATGATCTGACCTGTGCTGCAGCCAACCCTGACAAGCACATGTCTTAAAAGACCATAACCCGTGTCTTCGTCATAGGTTTTGATTTTAAAGGATTTCAGCAATCCTTTGATGGTCTGTATGATTTCATCCGCCTTTTCATTTTCCAGAAGGCACTTTTCCACCGGGATGATTATGTGCGTCCCCTCTTTGTAAACGCCGCAGATGGTCTTTCCCCTGTTATCTCTTCCGAACACGGCATGCACTTTATGGCGGTAATGTTCCGGTGTTTCCATACCGATAATACCCTCTAATTTTCCATAAGGCTTTAGGAGTGTGGTAAGCTGTTCTCTCTTAAAGCTTAGCTGTTTCTTATACTCCATATGTAAAAGCTGGCAGCCTCCGCATTTTTTGTAAACAGGACATATGATATCCACTTTTTCTGATTTCTGACTCATTTTCATTTACCTCCCGGTTTAGGTCTTGATATTACAAAAACCCCAGGTATCAGTACCCAGGGTTCCCTGCTTATTTTCCGTTATGAATCTTCCTTTATCTTTTTGAGCTTGACCGATTCCATTCCACTAACAAGCTCAGTCGCCCGCTCTACGTCAGCTTCATTGATACGAATCGTAAATGTGGTTTTTTCTTTATTTTTTTCACCGCCAAACAGCCTTGAAACGAAAGACCGATCCTGCCACTCTATAAAATAAGATATCCGGTTCTTCAAAAAAAGCTTTTCCAGCTTTTCTTTGCTGGTCATGCTGTACACTCTGCAAAACGATACCTCTCTGTTAAATCTCTGATCATCAAAAACCAATGGCGTCATAACACGTTCTCCTCGTTTCTTATATTATGTCAACTACATATATTATAAGTCATATGCTATAGTTATTTCAACAAAAAAATAAAAATATTTAAACTTTTCTGCAATTTTTTTATGAAATTAATGCATCTTCTTTGACAAATCCCATAGGGGCTTCTGCCCGACATATTGTTCATTCAGCCACTGTGCTGCCTGTGAGACTCCTTCCGGCGTAAAGGGAAATTCTATCCGCTGTTTTTTCTCCTCCGGTGTCTTGGCATAACAGTAAGGCTCCGGCCAGATAATAACCTCCAGCCTGGAGCCTTCCTCCACGTCTTTCTTTTTCAGCATATACCGCATGCCGTCCATGCTTGCGCTGTATTCTTCCTTTTTTACATAATTGAGAACATGAAACTTTTCTTGATCTATCATTTTTATGCTCCTGCTCCGCTGTTTCTCCCATCAGCAATTACATTTTTCTTTTGCTCTGAAAAGTAATTCGCCAGTCCGCCCAGAGATTCCAGAAGAATTTTCGATTCCTGTTCGTCGAACTGTGCCATCGCCGCCTCAATCATTTCTTTGTGAAATTTCTGGTGGTGGGCATCAGCTCTTATCCCTTTTTCTGTCAGAGAAAGAAGAACTAAGCGCTTATCCTCTTCGCTCCTCTCCCGCAGTACATATTGATTTCTGGTCAATCTGTCAATAGATTTTGTCAAAGTTCCCATGGTGACAGAAAGCTTTTTCGCCACAACAGAGCTCGGCTTTGGTCCGCCCGTCCCGATTGCTTCGATTACATGCATATCGTTGATCGTGATATCTGTAAATTCTCCTGTAATCAGCACTTCTTCTTCAATATTCATTATATCCTTGAATAATTTGACCAGCAATGTATTTAATACCTTATTAAGTTCCATATTTACACTCCTGCATACTGCGTCTGCAATACTGCCTCAATAAGTAGTTTGACTACCATGTGAGGACAGCCGCTCCCCAGGTAAGTCCTGCTCCAAATCCTGCAAGTACGATTTTGTCTCCCTTTACAAGTTTTCCCTCTTGATTTACAAAATCCAACAAAATGGGAACACTTCCCGCTGAAATATTACCACATTCCTGAAGGTTTGTGGGAAATTTTTCGATAGGTTGCTTCATTTTTTTTGCAACCGCTTCGATGATACGGATATTGGCTTGGTGCAGCAGGAAATATTTCACCTGATCGGGGGATATCCCTGCCTTATCCAGCGCTTCCGTTATTGCCGCCGGAACTGTTTTTACCGCAAATTTATAGACTGCCTGACCGTCCATGCCGGTGTAATCGGGTTCACAGCTGTTTTTTACAAAAGGATTGTTTACCTCTCTGTTGCGGCAGGTGAGGGCATTCCCCCTTGTGCCATCCGATCCCTGCACGATACTTATAATACCTGCATCATCATTTCTCACCACTGCAGCTCCTGCGCCGTCACCGAACAGCACACAGGTGCTTCTGTCATTCCAGTCCATCATCTTGGAAAGGGTCTCTGCACCCACCACCAGCGCCGTCTTTGCCATACCTGATTTCATATAGGCATCTGCAATGGTCAGACCAAATAAAAATCCTGCACATGCCGCATTTATGTCAAATGCTGTAGCGTTTTTTGCCAAAATGGCGTCCTGTATCTGACAGGCAGTGGAAGGAAAGCACATGTCGCCTGACACAGTTCCCACTATAATCAGATCGATTTCATCTGCCGAAATGCCCGCACTGTCTATAGCACGTTTTGCTGCCTCCACCGCCATGGAAGTGGTAGTTTCCGTAACAGCAATATGTCTTTTTTCTATGCCGGTACGGCTTCTGATCCATTCATCTGTAGTCTCCATCAGCTTTTCCAGATCCTGATTTGCGACCACCTTTTCGGGAAGCGCGCTTCCCGTCCCTATTATTCTTGCCGGCATGACAGTTCCTCCTCAAATTCTCTCATAATATCCGCCACATACTCCAGCTTCTTTGCTTTGTAAGCATTTGCACCGCAGAAAATAAGACCATTCTCTGTATCGCCTTTTGCTGCCGAAATAAGTGCATCTGTAATGCAATATGGTATTTCCGCCGGATTACATTTTTCCAGGCATTGGTGACATTTTCCTTTGCCAATGCTGCCTTCTTTAGCTTGTTCCAGAAAGGAATTCCTGATTGCTCTTCCCGGCATCCCTACCGGACTTTTCACGATCACGATATCCTCTTCCTTAGCCCGAAGATAGGCTTCTTTATAATGAATATCTGCGTCACATTCATAGGTGGTCACGAATCGGGTAGCCACCTGTACGCCGTCTGCGCCCATTTCCATGTATGGAACTGCATCCGCTCCATCATAGATACCGCCTGCTGCCACCACCGGTATAGAAGCATCCATCTCATGAACTCGGTCTATGATTCTCTTTACCTCCTCATTATAATGGAGGTTTTCTATATTTTCCAGTTCTTCCTTCCGAAAGCCCAGATGCCCTCCGGCAAGGGGACCTTCAATCACTACCATATCCGGCTGTCTGTCGTATTTTTTCTTCCAGTACTTTGCTATGACTTCAAACGATTTCAAAGAAGAAACAATAGGGGCAATCTTCGTTTTAGCGTTCTTTACGAACTGCGGAAGATTCACCGGAAGTCCCGCTCCCGAAATAATCAGATCTGCGCCTGCTTCCACTGCCGCCCTCACATACTTCTCATAAAATCTGGATGCCACCATAATATTGACTCCTATGATGCCGCCCTTTGCAATTTCCTTTGCTTTTCTGATTTCTTCCTTTAACACTCTCAGATTCGTTTCTATAGGATGCTCATCCCACATAGCGTCACGAAAGCCAATCTGGGCTGATGAGATTATGCCTATTCCGCCGTTTAATGCAACATTGCCCGCCAATGATGAAAGGCTGATTCCTACTCCCATTCCTCCCTGAATCAGAGGAACTTTGGCAGTCATCTCTCCAATCCGCAATCCTTTTTTATCATTCATTTCAGTACCTATGCCCTTTCATAGCCTGCTTATACAAGTCAATATTTCCTAAACCGCCTGTATCTGTCTTCCGCAATCTCTGCCCCATCCATACCGTCAAATCTTCTTAAAAAGGCGACCATATGCTCTTTCATGAAGCCGGCAATATCTTCAACTGTAGATGCATCTGCTCTTCCATATTCCGGAACAATGGTTTCTATTACCGAAAGACGTTTTAAATCCTCCGCCGTAATTCCCATTACTCCTGCAGCTTCCTCCGCCCGTTTTCCGTCTTTCCAGAGGATAGATGCAAATCCTTCCGGCGAGAGAACGGAATAAGTGGAATTTTCCAGCATCCACACTTCGTTGCCGACTGCGAGCCCCAGAGCGCCTCCGCTTCCTCCTTCTCCAATCACTATGGAAAGAACCGGGACCCTAAGTCCTGCCATTTCAAAAAGATTTTTGGCGATAGCCTCGCCCTGTCCTTTTTCCTCTGCCTCCATTCCCGGATAAGCGCCGGATGTATTGATAAAGCAGATTATAGGACGGTGAAACTTTTCCGCCTGCTTCATCAGACGCAGTGCCTTACGATAACCTTCCGGTGATGCCATTCCATAATTTCTCATGGCACATTCGTTCACATCGTTTCCTTTTTGAATGCCAATTACCGTGACCGGCTGACCATAGAGCCATGCAATTCCTCCTACAACGGCTTTGTCATCACCGCTGCTTCTGTCACCGTGGAATTCCAGGAAATCATCAAAAATCAGATCAATATAAGTAAGTGCGGAAGGTCTGTCTATGCTTCTTGCTTCTTTCACTTTTTCCCATGCTGATTTTAACGGTGTCTTTGCCAGCTTTTCTTTATCCATTTCGGTTGGATTGAATTTTTCTATTTCTTCTGTAAACTGGCTAAAGTCCTTGTTTTCCGCAGAAATTCTGTGGGATTTCAATATTTGATGTAAAACCTTCTTCAAATCGTCTCTCTCTATCACACTGTCAGCAAAACCGTGTTCCACTTGAAATTCTGCGCGCTGAAATCCCTTGGGCAATTTTTGACCGATGGTCTGCTCGATTACCCTTGGTCCTGCAAACCCAATGAGGGCGCCAGGTTCGGCAAGTATGATATCGCCCAGCATGGCAAAGCTTGCAGTCACGCCTCCGGTGGTTGGATCCGTCAATACACTCACATACAAAAGTCCGGCATCTGCATGTTTCTTAAGCGCTGCTGAGGTTTTCGCCATCTGCATCAGGGAGATGATTCCCTCCTGCATCCTTGCTCCGCCGGAACAGCAGAAAAGAATCACCGGAAGCTTCTCCTTCGTTGCCCGCTCAACCGCAAGGGCAATTTTTTCGCCTACCACATGCCCCATGCTGCCCATGAGGAATCTGGCATCACACACACCAAGGCATACTCTTTCTCCGGAGATTTCCCCTACACCTACGCTTACCCCTTCATGGAGTCCTGTCTTTTCCTTTACACTTTGAAGCTTTTCTTCATATCCCGGGAAATTAAGGGGATTGCTGATTTCCATCTCTTCAAACCATGGCGTAAACGTATCTTTATCACATACCATACGGATTCGGTTCTTGGTTCTTATGCGGAAATAGCTTCCGCAGGCTGTACAAATATAGTGATTAACGACAACGTCCGACTTGTTTAATTCTTTTCCGCAATCCGGGCAAACGAAAACCTGCTTAACTTCCTGCTGCTCTTCTTTGCTTTTTTCTCTTTTCTCCGCCAGCCTGCTTATTAGTTTAAACTTCTCTGGTGTTTTTTCTTCTTCACTGGTACCCTTTACATGTATGTATCTGTCTCTGCGAAATAGTCCTGACATATTCTGCCTCCAAAATATCCTTATATTAAACTTTCTCACTCTGCCTATGAAATTGCAAAAGTAAGCTCTGCCTGTACTGCCACTTTGCCGTCTACCGTTGCTGTCGCCTTTCCTATACCGATAGAGCCTTTCTGTTTAATGATTTCTGTCTCCAGCATCAAAACATCGCCGGGCACCACTTTTTTCTTGAATTTAGCCGATCCGATGGCTGCAAAATAAGCCGTCTTTCCTTTATTTTCTTCCAAACTTAAAATTGCCACCGCACCTGTCTGCGCCAGTGCTTCTATAATCAGCACTCCGGGCATGACCGGCTCCCCGGGAAAATGTCCCTGGAAAAAGGGTTCATTATAAGAAACACACTTCTTTGCCACTGCCTTCACCCCAGGGGTCATCTCTTCTATCGTATCAAGCAGCATAAAAGGCTGTCTGTGGGGTATGATTTCCATAATTTCTTTTGCTGTTAATAAAGCCATAATATCCTCCAAAAGGGTCCGTTAATCCCGGTATTTACCAATCAATATACTTGCATTATGTCCGCCGAATCCAAGTGAATTACTTAGCGCATAAGGTATCTCTTCCTCATAGGGTTCCTTGCAGTAGTCAAGATCAATCTCCTCATCAGGCGTCTCATACCCTACTGTCTTATGGATAAATCCGGCTTCCATCTCTTTTACACAGGTTACGAATTCCACTGCTCCAGCTGCTCCAAGAAGGTGCCCTACCATGGATTTGGTTGAATTAATATGTATCTTTTGCGCATGCTCACCGAATGCTGCCTTAATCGCCCTGGTCTCAAAAAGATCATTGTGATGGGTAGCTGTTCCGTGGGCATTGATATAAGTGATATCTTCCGGCGAAATGCCTCCGTCCTCTATGGCAGCAAGCATTGCCTTTGCAGCGCCCATGCCATCCTCCACTGGAGACGTAATATGATAAGCGTCGCTGGTACATCCATATCCAAGCACTTCTGCATAAATATGGGCGCCTCTTTTCTTTGCATGTTCCAGTTCTTCCAGGACAACAATGCCGGCTCCTTCTCCCATAACAAACCCGCTGCGGTTCTTATCAAAGGGAAGAGAACATTTGTCAGGATCATCTACGCAGGACAGTGCCGTAAGTGCACAGAACCCGGATATTCCAATAGGCGTAATGGAACTTTCCGTTCCTCCCGCAACCATCACCTCTGCTTCTCCATAGGAAATACTGCGGAATGCCTCCCCGATAGAATTGGTTCCAGTAGCACATGCCGTAACCACATTGATGCTCTTTCCCTTAAGACCAAACTGAATCGACACGTTTCCTGCCGCCATATTTGAAATCATGAGCGGCACCATAAGAGGGCTTACCTTTGACGGTCCCTTGTTGATCAGCCTGTCATATTCCCTTTCTATTGTCTGAAGACTTCCGATTCCGGATCCCACAGCACAGCCTACACGATAGGGATCTTCCTGTTCCATATCAATTCCTGCATCTGTCAAAGCCTCTTTTGCAGCTGCCACTGCATACTGGCAAAAGAGCTCCATACGCTTTGCCGCTTTGAAATCCATATAATCCTTTGCTTCAAATCCTTTTACCTCTGCTGCAACATGACATTTATATCCTTCACTGTCAAATTTGGTAATAGGACCAAAACCATGTTTTCCTTCTTTAATGGACTGAAAAAAATCGTTCACATTCAGTCCAATGGGAGTAATCGCCCCCATTCCGGTTACTACTACACGTCTGCTCATTTTTCCTCCATTCTGACCACACTGCCACTTTCATCTATACTGCCATTCCGCCGTCAACTGAAATAACCTGTCCAGTGATATAATTTGCTGCTTCCGATGCCAAAAACGCAACTACACCTGCCACTTCATCAGCTGTTCCTGTTCTCTTTAATAGAATCTGTTCTTTCATGGTCTCCCTTATAGCATCAGAAAGATCCTTTGTCATTTCCGTCTCTATAAAACCGGGCGCCACTGCATTCACGGTGATTCCGCGGCTTCCCAATTCCCTTGCCGCACTTTTGGTAAGACCGATGACTCCCGCCTTGGAAGCACAATAATTTGCCTGCCCCGGATTTCCCATCACACCGGTAACAGAGGAAATGTTAATGATCTTACCGCCCTTTTGCTTCAACAATTGTCTTGATACATGCCGCATGGTATTAAAGCATCCTTTAAGATTCACATCAATCACACGGTCAAAGTCTTCCTCGCTCATTTTCATCAGCAGGTTATCTTTGGTGATGCCGGCATTGTTCACAAGAATATCAATGTGACCATATTCTTTTACCAGTGCCGTTATCATTTCACCGCAGGCATCAAAATCCGCTACATTACATCCATAAATGACAGCGTCTCCTCCTGCTTTTTTGATTTCTTCCACAGTTTCCAGTGCCTTCTCTTTAGAGCCATTGTAATTTACCACCACAAAAGCACCTTCTTTTGCAAGTTTGATTGCAATCGCTCTTCCGATTCCTCTCCCTGCACCGGTCACCAGCGCTACTTTTTCATTAAGCATTTGTCAATACCTCCAGGCACTTTGCAAGGTCCTCATATTTGTCAACATTAAGAACCGTAACTTCTCTGTTTATCTTTTTTACAAAACTGCTCAGCGTTTTTCCGGGTCCGATTTCCACAAAGGTGTCAACACCATCCGCCAGCATTCTCTCCACTGACTGCTGCCACCTTACAGAGGATGAAATCTGCTTCTCTAAAAACTCCCTGATGTTTTCAGGTGAAGATACATAGTCTGCTGTCAGATTTGCCACATAGGGAATGGAAAAGTCATTAATCTGCACTTTATCCAGATCCTTCCTCAGTCTTTCCCCTGCTCCCACAAGCATCTGTGAGTGGAAAGGTCCGCTGACATTTAAGGGAACGACGCGCTTTGCTCCTTTTTCCTTCAATGTCTCTCCGGCTCTGTTAACGGCATCAGCTTCTCCGGTAATGACAATCTGTCCCGGACAGTTATAATTTGCAATGGAAACGATTCCCTGGGTACTTGAGCAGACTTCCTCTATCACTTCACTGGAAAGACCGAGCACAGCTGCCATGGCGCCGCCTTCCGGTACCGCTTCCTGCATATAAACGCCTCTTCTTCTGACAATTGCAAATGCCTCATCTGCCCTCATTGCTCCGCATGCTACAATTGCCCCATATTCTCCCAGGCTCAGCCCTGCCGTCACATCCGGATGGATTCCCCGCTCTTCCAATACCTTTAAAATTGCTGTTTCTACCGTTAGCATGGCAATCTGGGTATATTCTGTAATAGAAAGCTTGTCATTTTCTTCAAAGCAGATGGCAGGTATATCCAGACCGGTTATACTGCTTGCCTTATCAAATATCTCCCTGGCAACCTCTTCCTTTTCATAAAAATCTTTTCCCATTCCTATGTACTGTGCTCCCTGTCCCGGAAACATAAACGCTGTCTTACTCATATCCTTCCCTATTCCTTTCACTTTAAAAGAACTGCTGCTTCCTGCATGATCTCATCTATCATTTCCTTGCAGGTCTGTTCCTTCTTCACAAGTCCTGCAATCTGACCTGCCATCAGTGTTCCATTTACTGTGTCCCCATCTATTACCGCTTTGCGTAAAGACCCGAGCGTGAGATGTTCCAGTTCCTCAAGTCCTGCACCTTCTTTTTCCAGACGAAGATATTCTCTTGACATCTGGTTCCGAATCTGACGAACCGGATGCCCTGTGCTCATCCCGGTAACTTCCGAATCGATGTCTTTCGCCTTGATTACCTTTTCTTTATAGTTCTGGTGCACAATAGATTCTCTGGCAACCACAAATCTGGTGCCCATCTGCACTGCTTCCGCTCCCAGCATAAAAGCTGCTGCAAAGCCTCTGCCATCCCCTATGCCGCCTGCTGCAATGACCGGAATCTGAACTGCGTCCACAACCTGGGGAACCAGACACATGGTAGTCGCAGAACCGATATGTCCTCCGGACTCTGTTCCTTCCGCTACAACCGCATCCGCGCCGCACCGTTCCATCATCTTCGCCATAGCTACGCTGGCTACCACTGGAATGACCTTTACGCCGGCTTCTTTAAAATCCTTCATGAACTTTGCCGGATTGCCGGCACCGGTGGTTACCACCTTGACCCCTTCTTCCAGAACCACTTTCGCAACTTCCGGCGCATTGGGATTCATCAGCATGATATTGACGCCGATTGGCTTATCTGTAAGTTGTCTCGCTTTTCTAATTTCTTCTCTTACAACCTCTGCCGGTGCACTGGCTGCTCCTATGATGCCAAGACCGCCTGCCTCGGAAACCGCTGCTGCAAGATGATGCTCTGCCACCCATGCCATACCGCCTTGTATGATTGGATATTCAATCCCCAAAAGCTCTGTTATTCTGGTTTTCATTACTCTGCCCCTTTGTTTTTCAAATATTCAACCACTGCACCTACTGTGGTAAGCTTCTCAAGATCTTCAGAAGGAATCTCAATATCATATTCTTCCTCTAACGCCATCACCAGTTCAAAAAGATCCAGTGAGTCCACGTCAAGGTCTTCCTTAAATGAGGTTTCCATCTTAATTTCTGTGTTTTCCATGTTAAGTTGTTCTTTGATGATTTCTACTACTTTTTCAAACATATTCTTTCTCCTTCATCTTTCCATTTAGTTTATTTGATAGTCAAACATTTTGATTATCAAATATTTTGATTATCAAACTATTTGACGGTCAAAGTATATAGCAGCTGTAAAAAAATGTCAACTACTATTTTAAACTTTTTTGAAAAAAATGGAATTTGGCGCTATAGTGCCGCCTTGGCTTTAGGAACAGGACGGCAGGGCAGGACAGGCGGCAGGGCACAAGCTAGGGTTTCAAGTCTCGTCTTCAAATCGGATTTCACTAACAGAATGGATGGAGGTGTTTCTTGCCGAACGGGTCGGAGCCGGGCGGCATCCATGCCGCATGGCTCCTAAAACCGCCCTCCTGGCGGTTTTACCCTGGTATCGTACCATTCTGTAAGTGAAATTGCCGATTTTCCGCCAGAGCCTTGAAACCCTAGCTTGTGCCCTGCCGCCTGTCCTGCCCTGCCGTCCTGTTCCTAAAGCCAAGGCTGTGTCGTAGATATAGTTATGAGTTTCTCTAAAGGACATTGAGGGGTGAACTATTACCACTTATTAAAACTTTTTAAAAAAAAACACTTGATTTTATCTTCCATAGCATATATAATATATCTTGCGTTTCGGGGTGTGGCTCAGGTGGTAGAGCGCTACTTTAGGGAAGTAGAGGCCGCAAGTTCAAGTCTTGTCACTCCGATTAAAAAAAGGCAATAAGTACTGATGAAATCAGTGTTTATTGCCTCTTTTCTTGTAATTCTACTTTTTCTCATTTTTCGGTTCTTTTAAAATTCCCATCAGACGTACCTATATTCTATAGAGTCTTCAAAAGTTCTAAAAGATAGTTCCAAACTCTCTGGGTAGATGAGATACTCAGTTCTTCCTCCGTTGTATGGATATTCTTCATATCCGGTCCGATGGACACGCAATCAAGCTCCGGTATCTTGCATACAAGCAGACCGCATTCCACGCCTGCATGGATTGCTTTCACCTCCGGTTCCCTATGGTATAGACTGATATAAGTTTCTATCATTTTATCCCGCAGCGGAGAGTCCTTCCGGTAAGTCCACCCAGGGTAATCGCCGGTCACTTCCGCTTTCGCTCCTGCCAGGCGTGCCATGCTCTGAAGCTGTCCGATCAGTGCTTTTTTTGCACTGTCTATAGAACTTCTCACCGATATCCCTATGCTCACTTTCCTTTCATCCATCCGGAGAAGTCCCGGATTTAAAGAGGTTTCCACCAGCCCAGGCATAGCAGCGCTCATGGAAAGCACGCCATGGGGAAGAATATTTAAAAGGCTGACAATTCTTTTGCTTTCCTGCTCCTCTATCACTTTTTCTTCTTTCATACTTCCGGAAGGATCCATGGTATTGGCGTAAATACAGACTCCACGGTCTTTCTCTGCCAATTCCTGCTTTAATTCTCTATCAAGCTTTTCACACAGATGCTTGAAAAGGGTCAGGCACTCCTGCTGGGAAAACTCTCCCTGCATGACTCTCTGCCTGCTGTTGCCATTTTCATATCCGGTAAGAAGGATGCTCGCTTTCGCAAAAACCGGAATAGCGTTATCCGCAACGCCTCCTTCCAGATGCTCAATACAGATATCCAGCTTGTCGGAAAGCTTTGCAAGCGCCCGTCCCAAAAGGCAGATGGCATTTCCCCGTTCTTTGTGTATTTCCTCACCGGAATGGCCGCCTTTAAGTCCTTCTATACTGATTTCACAGGCAATCCCCTGTCTTTGCTTTTTTTCATGGGAAAGGTGGAAATTCACCCTGGCTCCTCCTGCACATCCGGAAAGGAAAATTCCCTCCTCCTCCGAATCCAAATTGATCAGCCGTCTGGATTTAAGAGGTGAAACATCAAGGGCCCTGGCACCGTCCATTCCCACTTCCTCGTCAACTGTGATGACCAGTTCTATTCTTGGATGGGCATATGCCCCGTCAAGAAGCGCCAGTCCATAAGCTATTGCAATCCCATCATCACCGCCCAGACTGGTTCCGTCCGCCATCAGTCTGTCTCCGTCAACGATCAGCTTAAGTCCATCCTTCTTCATATCGATCCGGCATTCCGGCTTCTTTACCGCTACCATGTCCATATGTCCCTGAAGCATGACCGCTTCATGATTGGAATACCCTTCTGAAGCCTCCTTGATGATAATGACATTTCCCACCTCATCCTGATAATGCTCCAAGTTTCTTTCCTTTGCAAAACGTACCAGGTAATCACTTATCATCTTGGTATTTCCTGAGCCATGGGGTATCCTGCATATCTCCTCGAAAAAGTAAAACACATCTTTGGGTTCAAGATTGTCAAGCGTTCTCATATTGCTCCTTTCTGCTGTCCCGCTCCACAAGACATTCTTATCAAACGCTGCGCAAGCAGCTTATTGATGCAAAAAAGACCTTATCCATTTTAATAAGGTCTTTCGTTTGTTCTGCTATCTATTTTCTGTAATTGCACAAATGTCAATATGCACTTATGCGATTTTGCTCTTTGCAAGTTCTGCTAAGGTCTTGAAACCTTCTGCATCATTTACTGCAAGTTCTGCCAACATCTTTCTGTTGATGTCAACCTCTGCCAGCTTAAGTCCATGCATGAACTTGCTGTAGGATAAACCATTCATTCTTGCAGCTGCATTGATACGTGCAATCCAAAGCTGTCTGAACTGACGCTTTCTTTCCTTACGTCCTGCATATGCAGAAGTCAAAGCTCTCATTACGGACTGCTTTGCAACTCTATACTGTTTGCTTCTGGCTCCTCTGTAACCTTTTGCAAGTTTCAATACTCTATTGTGTTTTTTCTTGGCGTTTACACCGCCTTTTATTCTTGCCATTTCTTATAATCCTCCTTACGACTTTTAAATACATCTTACAGCTTATCTTATAAATAAGGTAAAATCTTCTTCATGTTTTTAACGTTGGTCTTATCTGTAATTGCAGACTGTCTTAAGTTTCTTTTTCTCTTAGTAGTCTTCTTGGTTAAGATATGGCTCTTGTAAGCTTTGCTTCTTTTTAATTTACCTGTTCCTGTAGCTTTAAAGCGCTTTGCAGCAGCTCTGCTTGTTTTCATTTTGGGCATAACTGTTTCCTCCTGTATCTTTCATATTAATTTCTGCCGACAGGGCATGTCCCTGTCATCTATTTT
Organism: uncultured Lachnospiraceae bacterium; assembly: GCA_964402925.1. GTDB lineage: Bacteria > Bacillota > Clostridia > Lachnospirales > Lachnospiraceae > Suilimivivens. The sequence continues at coordinate 15,668 of CAYOED010000072.1, forward strand.
AACTGGCAGGCTATCGCTTTTCAGTTAAAAACATAGTCATACTTCTGCCTTCCACCTTGGGAGCCTTTTCAACCACACAAATATCAGATAGTGCCTGAGCAAAATCATCCAGAATGTGCTTGCTGTTTGCCATATGTGCCATTTCACGTCCGCGGAACCTGAGTGTAATCTTTACTCTGTCTCCCTTGGAAATAAATTTTCTTGCCGCATTCATCTTGGTATTGAGATCATTGGTATCAATATTCGGAGATAAGCGGATTTCTTTTATTTCAATAACTCTCTGCTTTTTCTTTGCTTCCTTCTCTTTACGGGTCTGCTCATATTTATACTTCCCGTAATCAACAAGCTTACACACAGGCGGCTTTGCAGTGGGGGCAATCTTCACCAGGTCTACTCCTGCTTCCTCCGCCATCTGCAATGCTTCTCTTGAAGACATGATTCCTAACTGTTCGCCGTTTTCTCCAACGACACGTACTTCCTTGTCTCTGATCTGTTCGTTAATGAATAATTCGCTAATGACTGTGTCCTCCCTACATAACAAAAAAGTGGATAGCATAACTATCCACAAAATCTCACAAGACCAACATCCGTATACAGAATCAACAGATTGATTGGATTATGAACGCCTGTAAGCCCAATCGCCACAGGGTGAGAGTGGATACTCTGCTTTCATGTTTATGCGTTTTCCGCATGCTTAGTTACTATATCATTAATCTATTAGAATGTCAACACCTTTTTGTAACTTTATTTTATTCATTTGCTTTTATTCATCTTTTGCAAGATTGACTTTCTCTTCCCTGACTAAGCGAATCTCTCCGTCCGAAATTTCAAAATCCGCCATCAAATCATCATCTGACATCTGACTATAGGTAATTGTATATGTGTCTTCCGCCAGAATCAAATAGGCAAGCTGTTCTATCTCTTCTCCATCCCCCACTGCATAGAAACTCCGTATTTTATAACCGGGAATTCCTTCCATGTCGATTTTTTCAAAGGATTCAATCTCAAGCGCGACTTCCATGCCTGCCTTTTTGTATGCTTCGTTCATAGTCTCTTTATAGATTTCCTCTGTGAGCGTCTTTGAGACCATTCCCTCTCCGCTCCCCTCCGAAACCGTATAATAGATATTGGAAGAATCAAGTGGATTCCTTTCATGCACATACATGCCTTGTATTTCCGGAGACTCTTGATAACCTGCTGGAATGAGCACCGCGCAGTACCGCACTTTCTCTCCCGCTCTTTCTTCCTCTTGTTCTTTTAACTCAAATTCCTGCATTTCTATGTATTGTGTCCCGCCTCCATCCTCTGACTGGATTCCGGCAACAGTGACAGCCTCTTTTGCGCATCCCGTTAATAGAAATGCTGCACAGGCTATCCATATCCATTTTCTTTTCATATCACGATGGTTCCTTTTATACTGTTTCTTTCCGGCATTTCTGCCAGTTATTACCCATTAAAACACAAATCTTTTCATAAAACAAGTGCCTGTTTTTTCATAGTCTGTAAAAAACAGGCACTCTATCGATTTTTTACTTTTCCTGGAAAGTTGAACAGGCTGTTTCTCTGCAATTATCAGCGCCGCAGCCCCTGATATCCACATGGTCGGCAATGCATTTATAGTTGCTGTTATGCACACAGTTTGTAGCCTCACAATCAATGCTGATGGTCTTGCTTGGATGCTCTAAAGCACTGGTAAACCGATCCCTGCTTGACTCCGAAAAGCTTTCACAGCATGTATCATCATCACAGCAGGCATGCTTTCCGCCCACCATGATATCTCCTTTACAGCAGCACTCACTCTTATTATATGCACAGTTATCTACGGAACATTTTAAATCAGCCATCTTCTTACCTCCTTCATACCTTTTTTCATAGTCTGATGGTAACTGCTCAGTACCTTCACAGTTACAATGCAAAATCCATCCTAAATTGCCTACGGCAATGG
>CAYOED010000073.1:0-17279 GCA_964402925.1 uncultured Lachnospiraceae bacterium
TCCCGCTCCGCAAAAAGCGTAGCAGACGCTAGACTCGAAAAAACCTCGTCAAGCGTCTGCTACGTTTTTATGGAGCGGGAGCGCGGCGACGTTGGTATATTTACCTGCCCTGTGCGGACTATTAGCTGTTCTTTGAAAAGTTATCTATACAATAGGTTTCCAAAAAGTATATTTTATATTCTTAAAGTGTGGTAAAGTATGTTATACTAATAGCGTGTATGTTGATAGTATGGCTGCTTATTAGCATGAATACTTTTAAAGAATGGTCATAGAACAGAAAAGATGGCAGATGGGAGTGGGATTATGGAAGAAACAATGAAGGATTACGAGAAAGAATTGGAGGCATCCTTCCGCAAGATTCAGGAAGGGGATGTGATTCAGGGTACGGTAATTGATGTGAACGAGGAGGAAGTAACCTTAGATCTTAAGTATTACACGCAGGGAATTATCAAGGCAGCTGATATGAGCAGTGATCCCGGCTTTTCGATATTGACAGATGTGCATGCGGGAGATGTGATTGAAGCCACCGTCGTGAAGATGGACGACGGGCAGGGAAACATTCTTCTTTCAAAAAAGGAAGCCAACGAGGTGCTTGCCTGGGACGTACTTGCCGGATATATGGAAGAAAAGAAAAACTTGACCGTAAAAGTCAGCGAGGTCGTAAATGCAGGCGCGGTTGCCTATCTGGAAGGTATTAGGGGATTTATCCCGGCTTCACAGCTTGACATTTCTTACGTGGAAAATCTGGAAGAATACAAAGGCAGAACTTTGACCGTAAGAGTCATAACAGTTGATCAGGAAAAAGAGAAGCTGGTGCTTTCGGCAAAAGAGATCTTGAAGGAGCAGCAAAAGGAAGAACACGATCATAAGGTGGCAATGATCGTACCCGGAACTGTATTGGAAGGTACTGTGGAAAGCCTGCAGCCCTATGGTGCGTTTGTAGACTTAAAGGATGGGCTCAGCGGTCTGGTACACATTTCGCAGATCAGTCAGAAAAGGATCAAAAAGCCTTCTGAAGTGCTTAAGGTTGGAGATAAGGTCAAGGTGAAAGTCTTAAATACTAATGACGGTAAAATTTCCCTTAGCATAAAGGCGGCAGCGGAAGAGCAGCAGGCAGAGGAAGTGGAAAGCTTTGACGCAAAGCAGTTTGATTCTGGGGAGAGCGTAGGGACGAGCCTTGGAGATTTATTTGCGAAGCTGGGATTGAAATAGTAAATAGAAGTAATAGGAGAGATTTATCATGTTCCAATATTGTCTGTTTGATCTGGATGGCACACTGACTGATCCTAAGGAAGGAATCACAAAATCAGTACAGTATGCCCTAAAGAAGTTTGGGATTGAGGAGCCTGATTTAGACAGGCTGGAGCCCTTTATAGGACCGCCGCTTAAAGACAGCTTTATAGAATTTTACGGATTTACGCAGGAAAATGCAATAAAGGCAATTGCCTTTTACAGGGAGCGGTTTGCGCCCATAGGTGTGCTTGAAAACCAGATTTTTCCGGGAATGGCACAGATGCTTGAGAATCTTTACAACAAAAAGGTACATCTGGCGGTAGCATCCAGTAAGCCTACAGAATTTGTCCATCAGATTCTTAGTCACTTTGAAATCGAAAAATACTTTGAAGTGATTGTAGGAAGTGAAATGGATGGCAGCAGAGCAACCAAAGAGGAAGTGGTGGAGGAAGCTCTTTTACAGCTTGGTTTGCTTTCCCGTCCACAGGAAGATAGAAAGCGCGTCTGTGCTATGATTGGGGATAGAAAATTTGACGTTCAGGGAGCAAAGGCTTATGGACTGACCGGAATCGGAGTATCTTTCGGATATGCCGGTGAAGGGGAACTTGAGGCAGCAGGAGCAGATTACATTGTAAATACGGTGGAGGAGCTTGGGCTTCTTTTGACACAGGAATAGAATTCAGAGGAAAGATGTCTTATGAAAATGAGTTTATGGAAGACGATTGGCTTAAGGTGGGAAAAAGAAGAATTACAGAAATGGTCTTCCCTTAAAAAAACGGCGTATCTTTTACTGCCGCTCCTGATCTATTTTGCGGTGCATGATATTGCGGAAGTTCTTTTGTACTTTCCCTTAAATATGCTTTTTACAGCCGGAGGTGCGAAGGTGTTCCAGTTTTTCCGGCAGTACGAGTATACCATAAGGGGAGTTGTATATGGGGCAGCGTCCTTGATTGGTGTGGCGGCAATCCTGCCGATAGCAAAAGGAGAAATAGTAGTACCGGCTGTACATGAAAAACGTAATGCAAAGAAACGGCAGATAGATGAAAAGAAAGTGAAAGCCTTTGTGTTGCTGGCTGGTTTTGCCTTCTGCATAGCCACAGGCATTAATATTTTCTTTTGGCTGGCAGGTCTTACGGGCAGTTCGGAAGCTTACAATAAAGTGCACGAGATGCAGTATGGCGTACAGTTTGCAGTGGGGCTTGTCCTATATGGAGTTATTTCCCCGTTGGCGGAAGAGGCAGTCTTTCGAGGAGTTCTTTATAATAGAATGAAGCGTTGCTTTGACTATAGGATTGCACTTTTGGTTTCTTCGCTTTTATTTGGAGTTTATCATGGGAATCTGGTGCAGGCGGTATATGGCAGTATATTGGGGCTGATGATTGCTTATTTCTATGATCAGTATAAAAGCTTTGCGGCACCGGTCCTTTTCCATGGGGTGGCAAATGTAAGTATGTATGTAATGAACTATCAATACCGGTTTGACGAAATGGACAGGAATAAAGCATTGCTGGCGGGTGCAATTTTCATAACAGTTGCAGTTGCAATGTTTTTTTTCATAAAAAAGAAGTGTTTGGATGACGTTATAAGAGAATGAAATTGCATGAGAATAAACGAATAGCAAACGCAATTCGGACAAATCTCGCGCAGATCTAGGAGAAAGAGACGAATTGACGAATAATCTGACAATTGTGAAAATATTCGTTATTTACAAATGAAAAAAACTGTTGTATATTAGACCTACAGGTCGCAAAGGAGCGGGTTTAAGGCTCTTTGCGACCTTTTTTATTACAATAAGCCGGCTCGCGAAGCGTGGCGGCGTTTGTTACAATAAGTTGGCCCGCGAAGCGTGTTAGGTGTTTTGCGAATTTTAACTTGTGGAAAAGGAGAACGATCATGTTTGATGTAAAAAAGACTCAGCCGGAAGCGCCTTTATATCGCCCGGAATTTGAACACGATAACTGCGGTATCGGAGCCTGTGTCAACATAAAAGGTATAAAGAGCCGTGAGACAGTGGAAAATGCGCTGAAGATTGTTGAAAATCTGGAACACAGGGCAGGTAAGGATGCAGAAGGAAAAACTGGTGACGGAGTAGGAATCCTGACGCAGATTCCCCACAGATTTTTCAAGAAGGTGACAAAGCCTCTGGGTATTACAATAGGAGAAGAAAGAGAATATGGAGTCGGCATGTTCTTCTTTCCCCAGGACGAGCTGCAGAAGAATCAGGCAAAGAAGATGTTTGAGATTATTGTAGAAAAGGAAGGTCTGACCTTTTTAGGCTGGAGGGAGGTTCCCAACAATCCTTCTGTATTGGGGCACAAGGCAGTAGAGTGTATGCCTCATATTATGCAGGCATTTGTGAAAAAGCCCGCAGGAGTGGCAAAAGGCGCAGCTTTCGACCGTCTTTTGTATGTAGCAAGACGTGTATTTGAGCAGTCCTCAGACAATACTTATGTGGTATCTTTGTCCAGCAGAACCATTGTATATAAAGGAATGTTCCTTGTGGGACAGCTTCGGACGTTCTTTTCTGACCTGCAGGATAAGGACTATGAATCAGCCATAGCCATGGTGCATTCCCGTTTTTCCACCAATACAAATCCCAGCTGGGAGCGTGCGCATCCTAACCGATTCATTGTACATAACGGTGAGATTAATACCATCAGAGGCAATGCAGATAAGATGCTGGCGCGGGAGGAAAACATGGAATCCGAGCATCTGCATGGGCTCTTGCATAAAGTGCTTCCTGTAGTGAATGTATCCGGATCCGATTCTGCCATGCTGGATAACACACTGGAATTTCTTGTAATGAGCGGCATGGATCTGCCTCTTGCAGTGATGATTACCATTCCGGAGCCGTGGGCAAATAATAAGACGATGTCCCAGAAAAAGAGAGACTTTTATCAGTATTATGCGACGATGATGGAGCCTTGGGACGGTCCTGCCTCTATTTTGTTCAGTGACGGCGATATGATGGGAGCAGTGCTGGATAGAAACGGTCTTCGTCCTTCCCGCTATATGATTACAGATGATGACCAGTTGATTCTTTCCTCCGAGGTAGGTGTGCTGGACATTGATCCGGGGAAGATTCTTGTAAAGGAAAGATTAAGACCCGGTAAAATGCTTTTAGTGGATACGGTTAAGGGCAGAGTGATAGATGATGATGAACTGAAAGAAACCTATGCTTCCAGAGCGCCTTACGGAGAATGGCTTGACAGCAATCTGGTTCAGCTGCATGATTTGAAGATTCCTAATGAGAGAGTGCCGGAATTTGCCTATGAAGAGAGGCAGCGCATGCAGAAAGCCTTTGGATATGCGTATGAGGAGTTAAAAAACAGCATTCTGCCGATGGCAAAGAATGGGGGAGAGGCGATTGCAGCTATGGGCGTGGACACACCGCTGCCGGTGCTCAGCAAGACTCATCATCCGCTGTTTCACTATTTTAAACAGTTGTTTGCACAGGTGACGAACCCGCCCATTGATGCCATCAGGGAGGAAGTGGTCACATCCACTACCGTTTATATTGGCACAGACGGGAATATTCTGGAAGAGATTCCAAAGAACTGTAATGTGCTCAGAGTAAATAATCCCATTTTAACTAATACAGATTTGATGAAGATCAAGAGCATGAAAAAGGACGGCTTCAAGGTAGAGGTGATTCCCATTACTTATTATAAGAACACCAGCCTTGAACGTGCTATTGCCAGACTGTTCGTGGAAGTGGACAGAGCTTACAGGGATGGCGCTAATATTATCATCCTTTCAGACAGGGGCGTGGACGAAAATCACGTGGCGATTCCTTCCCTGCTTGCAGTATCCGCACTGAATCAGCATCTGGTCGTAACTAAGAAAAAGACCAGTGTTGCGCTGATTCTGGAATCCGGGGAACCCAGGGAAGTACACCACTTTGCAACATTGCTGGGATATGGCGCTTGTGCCATCAATCCTTATCTGGCACAGGAATCCATCAAGGAGTTGATTGACAATCATATGCTGGATAAAGACTATTATGCAGCAGTAGAGGATTACAACAATGCCATTTTGCATGGAATTGTGAAGATTGCGTCCAAGATGGGAATCAGCACCATCCAGTCTTATGAAGGTTCCCAGATTTTCGAGGCAATCGGTATTGATAAAGAAGTAATCAATAAATATTTCCCTCATACGGTCTGCCGTGTGGGCGGTATCACCATAAAAGACATTGAAGAACAGGTAGACAAACTCCATTCTCAGGCATTTGATCCCTTGGGGCTTGCAAACGACTTGACCCTAGACAGTCTTGGACATCACAAGATGCGCAGCGGAGCCGACGAACATCTTTACAATCCGGCAACCATCCATCTGCTTCAGGAGTCTACCAGACGTGGGGATTATCAGATGTTCAAGGAGTATACGGCACTGGTAAATGATGAAGAATCCGTGAAGAATCTGCGCGGACTGATGGACTTTAATTACCCTAAAAAGGGTGTGCCTATTGAAGAAGTGGAAAGTGTGGACTCCATTGTGACCAGATTTAAGACAGGAGCTATGTCCTATGGTTCCATTTCCAAGGAAGCACATGAGACTATGGCAATCGCCATGAACCGGATTCATGGAAAATCCAATTCCGGTGAAGGAGGAGAAGATTTAGACAGACTTATTCCCGGACCTGATGGCGTGAACAGATGCTCTGCCATCAAGCAGGTAGCTTCAGGGCGTTTCGGTGTTACCAGCAGATATTTGGTAAGCGCTAATGAAATCCAGATTAAAATGGCACAGGGTGCAAAGCCGGGCGAGGGGGGTCATCTGCCCGGCGGAAAGGTCTACCCTTGGATCGCAAAGACAAGGCACTCTACGCCTGGTGTGGGCTTGATTTCCCCTCCGCCCCATCATGATATTTATTCTATAGAGGATTTGGCGGAACTGATCTATGATTTGAAGAATGCGAATAAGCAGGCGAGAATCAGTGTCAAACTGGTTTCCGAAGCTGGTGTGGGAACGGTTGCTGCCGGCGTTGCAAAGGCAGGAGCACAAGTCATCTTAGTGTCCGGCTATGACGGCGGAACAGGAGCAGCCCCCAGGAATTCCATTCACAATGCCGGTCTTCCATGGGAACTTGGACTTGCAGAAACTCACCAGACATTGATTATGAACGGGCTTAGAAATAAAGTAAGAATCGAGACGGATGGTAAGCTGATGAGCGGCAGGGACGTTGCCATTGCAGCAATTTTGGGAGCAGAGGAATTTGGATTTGCCACAGCGCCTTTGGTTACCATGGGCTGCGTCATGATGCGGGTCTGCAATTTAGATACCTGCCCGGTGGGGGTTGCAACTCAGAATCCCGAACTGCGCAAGAACTTTAAAGGAAAACCGGAATATGTGGTGAATTTCATGCATTTCATTGCAGAGGAACTGCGGGAATATATGGCAAAATTAGGTGTCCGCACGGTAGATGAACTGGTGGGTCACACGGAATTTCTGAAAATAAAAGATAACTTGAGCGAAAGCCAGAAACAGATTGATTTAAGTCTGATCCTTACGAACCCTTACATGGGCGAAAAAGAAAGGGTAACTTTTGATCCCAAAAAGGTTTATGACTTTAAGCTGGAAAACACAGTGGATGAAAAGGTGCTTTTAAAACAGCTTGATAAGTCCATCAAGGAGAAAAGCAAACGCAGCATAGAGGTGGATGTCAAGAATACAGACAGGGCATTCGGTACAATCTTGGGCTCTGAGATTACCAGACGGTTGGGAGACGACCTCGAGGATGATACCTACCGGGTACTGTGCAGCGGTGCAGGCGGACAGAGTTTTGGCGCTTTTATCCCGAAGGGACTTACCTTAGAGCTGATAGGAGACAGCAACGATTACTTTGGAAAAGGACTTTCCGGCGGTAAGTTGATTGTCTATCCGCCCAAAGGAAGCCGGTTCAAGGCGGAAGACAATATCATTATCGGTAATGTTGCGCTATATGGCGCTACCAGCGGCAAGGCATTTATCAACGGTGTGGCAGGAGAACGTTTCTGTGTCCGTAATTCCGGTGCAATCACTGTTGTGGAAGGCGTAGGCGACCACGGCTGTGAATATATGACCGGCGGACGTGTGGTAGTGCTTGGCAGGACGGGCAAGAACTTTGCGGCAGGTATGAGCGGCGGTATTGCCTATGTGCTGGATGAAGACAATGATCTTTACATTCGATTGAACAAAGAAATGGTTTCCTCTTATGAGGTGACATCTAAATATGACGTCATAGAACTGAAAGAAATGATCAAAGAGCATGTGGCACTGACCAATTCCGAAAAAGGAAAAATGGTGTTAGACAACTTCAAAGATTATCTGCCGAAGTTCAAAAAGATCATCCCTCATGACTATGAGAAGATGCAGGCGGCAATCGTGCAGATGGAAGAAAAAGGATTAAGTGCAGAGCAGGCGCAGATTGAAGCTTTTTATGCAGTCAAACATGGGTAAAGAAATTTGTGTGACAGCCATATAGGTGGCGGAATGAGAGGTAACAATGGGAAAACCAACAGGATTTATGGATTATAAAAGAGAAGTATCGAGGGATGTAAAGCCGAAGGAAAGAATCAAGAATTTCAATGAATTCCACGAACATCTTCCGAAGGAAAGGCAACAGCTTCAAGGGGCGCGCTGCATGGAATGCGGTGTTCCCTTCTGCCAGGCAGGAATGAATCTGTGTGGTATGACCAGCGGCTGTCCCCTGCACAATCTGGTGCCGGAGTGGAACGATTTGGTTTATACAGGGAACTGGAAACAGGCATATAACCGCCTTAAGAAGACCAACAGCTTTCCGGAATTTACGTCCCGGGTATGCCCCGCCCTGTGCGAGGCGGCATGTACCTGCGGATTGAACGGAGAGCCGGTGTCTACGAAAGAAAATGAATATGCCATTATAGAAAACGCCTACGCGGAAGGCTATGCCGACCCCAAACCGCCCAAGGTGAGGACCGGAAAAACAGTGGCAGTGGTAGGAAGCGGACCTTCCGGTCTTGCAGTGGCTGACCAGCTCAACAAGAGAGGGCACAGCGTCACTGTGTTTGAGCGTTCCGACAGAATCGGCGGATTACTTATGTACGGCATTCCAAATATGAAATTGGAAAAACATATCGTAGACCGCAAAGTAAAGGTGATGGAGGCAGAAGGCGTCACCTTCGTGACAGGAGTGGATGTGGGCAAAGATATGAAGGCGGAAAAACTGCTGAAGGATTTTGACAAAGTCGTGCTTGCCTGCGGCGCTTCCAATCCCCGTGACATCAATGCACCGGGAAGGGATGCAAAGGGAATCTACTTTGCAGTAGATTTCTTAAAAGCAAACACCAAGAGTCTCCTTGATTCTAATTTTGAGGATGGAAACTTTATCAATACCAAGGATAAAAATGTAGTGATCATCGGAGGAGGAGACACCGGAAATGACTGTGTCGGAACCAGCATCCGCCATGGCTGCAAATCAGTGACTCAGATTGAGATGATGCCGAAGGCGCCGGATACAAGAGCGGAGAATAATCCCTGGCCGGAGTGGCCTAAAATCTGCAAGACAGATTATGGTCAGGAAGAAGCAATTGCCGTTTTTGGTCATGACCCAAGAATTTACGAATCTACGGTAAAAGAATTTGTGAAAGATAAAAACGGAAATCTGAAGGCAGTAAAAATCGTGAAGCTTTCATGGGAAAAGAATCCCGAAACGGGACGTATGGATATGAAAGAGGTTCCCGGATCCGAACAGACCCTTCCGGCTGAAATCGTGCTCATTGCGGCAGGATTCCTTGGAAGCCAGAAATATGTAACAGACGCTTTTAAGGTAGAATTGAACCAGCGCACCAATGTAAATACAGCGCCGGGACAGTATGAAACTTCCGTTAAAAATGTCTTCACCGCAGGCGACATGCATAGAGGACAGTCCCTTGTGGTATGGGCTATTAGGGAAGGGAGAGAAGCAGCGAGAGCTGTGGACGAAAGCCTGATGGGGTATACCAATCTGGTGACACAATAAGAGAAAGCGGATGAAACCTTGTGATTGTTTCGGCAATCATGAGGTTTTTTGCTTTTCGCTCATTTTTTTGATGATAATAAATAAAATTCCCTCATTTTTCTGTAATTAAAATGCAAAATTCCCTCATTTTTTGTGAACAGGTTGTATTTGTTGGGATTTTGGCATATACTAATGATAGAATACGGCAGGAGGCGGCGGTATGATTTATTTGAATCGAAAAATAGATGATTTCCTAAAAGAATGGAGATGCAGCACTGACAGAAAGCCTCTCGTGGTAAGAGGACCGAGGCAGGTTGGAAAGACAGAATCAATCAGAAAGTTTGGCTCTGAATATTATGAACATGTGATTGAGATTAATTTTGTAGAAGAGCCTAAATATAAGATGATAGCCGCAGACGGATATAAAACGGCTGATTTGATTAAAAACATTTCCCGTATAGACCCGTCAAAACAATTTGAAGAGGGGAAAACTCTCATCTTTTTTGATGAATTACAGGAATTCCCGGAAATAGCAACTGCGTTAAAATTTTTTTATCAGGATGGAAGATTTGATGTAATATGCAGCGGATCTATGTTGGGAATTCATTATAATCGGATAGAAAGCAACAGCGTGGGATATAAGATAGATTATGAAATGTATTCCCTTGATTTTGAGGAATTCTTATGGGCAAAAGGATATGATGCTTCCTTTGTGAAAGACATGCTTGATCATATGGTTCATCTGGTGCCATTTAATGAGGTTGAGTTGTCTGTATGTAGTGGATTATTTCTGGATTTTTGTATCTTAGGGGGGATGCCTGCAGTGGTCAGAGAGTATATTGTCAAGGGCACATTTGAAGGCTCCCTTTCGATACAGAGGCAGCTTCTCGCCGATTATGAAGAAGATGTGCGAAAATATGCCGACGGCATGGATCAGACAAGAATCTTGAATGTCTTTCGTCAGATACCGCTGCAGCTTGCAAAGGATAACAAGAAATTTCAGATTTCCAAGGTGGCGCCGGGAGCGAGATTCAAGGATTACAGAGGCTGCATTGAATGGCTGTCAGATGCGGGAATGATTCATGTCTGTTATTGCATGAATCATCCAGAACTCCCCTTGAAAGGAAATTTTGACGAAACAAAGTATAAAATTTATTTTGCGGACAGCGGTCTGCTTGTAGCAATGCTGGATGAGGAAGCGCAGGAAGATCTGCGTGCAAACAGAAATCTGGGCGTCTATAAAGGCGCTTTATATGAAAATATAGTAGGAGAAGCACTGGTGAAGAGTGGCTATGGACTATATTATTATAAGCGGGAGAATTCTACATTGGAGGAGGACTTTTTTGTACGTACAGCAAAGGATCTCATTCCGCTTGAGGTAAAGGCTGCAAACGGAAGGGCAAAATCATTGAGAACTCTGATAAACAGCGACAAATATGAAGATATTCATTACGGAATCAAATTAACCGGCGGTAATATCGGATATGAAAATCAGATTTATACTTTTCCGTATTTTTGTGCGTTTTTATTGAAAAGGTGTCTAAAGTTACTTTCCATAGAGTAGCCAGTAGTCCGCACAGGGCAGGTAAATATACCAACGTCGTCACGCTCTCGCTCCATAAAAACGTAACAGACGCTAGACTCGAAAGAACCCGCGCTTTTAAGCGCGTGGTCAAGCGCTGACGTTTTTAAAGGGACTCCTTTTGGTATATTTACCTGTCCTGTGCTACGTTATTGGTAGTCTGCAAAATAAAATAAAAAAGAAAAATTATATTTACAATTTCGACAATATACGTTATGATAAACAAAAGCATATTTTCTTTGGCGCAAATGGTTTTTCTCAAAAAGAATACATTCATTTGCCCAAATCAGATATTATCTACAATGCATCTATATTTTAAAGTTTCAGAAAATCCATGCTTTTAATTCCAATCAACATTCTAAATAAGCAGGAGGGTCTGAAACGGTTCTCCTGTATCTATGGACCATTTCTGTTCAGAGAGTGGTCTGTCAACCGGGAGGACACCAGATGAAAGAAACCTATGTACAACGCAATTATAAGGATACTTTATTCCGTATGCTGTTCAAAGAAAAGGAAAATCTTTTGAGTCTTTATAATGCTCTTAATGGGACAGCATACACGGACACAGAGGAACTGGAGATTACCACACTGGAAAATGCAGTTTATATGAATTATAAGAATGATGTTTCCTTTGTATTCGGGTACGAGCTGATGCTTTATGAACATCAGTCCACGATGAACTCCAACATGCCCCTTAGGAATCTGATTTATGTGGCAAAGGTGCTGCAGGGCAGAGTGAAGGATGAGAAACTGTACGGGAAGACCCTTGTCAGGCTGCCGGTTCCTAGGTTCGTTGTCTTTTATAATGGGATTGACTTTCAGCCGGAAAAGCAGGAACTGCGATTGTCAGATGCTTTTGAGGAAAAGCAGGAGGAACCGGAACTGGAACTTAAGGTAACGGTATACAATATTAATCTGGGAAATAACAGAGAATTGATGGAAGCGTGTCAGCTTCTAAAGGAATATGCGCAATATGTGGAATTGGTACGGAAATATACAAAAGGACAGCCCTTCCGGGAGGCGGTAGAAAGGGCAGTGGATGAATGCATTAAAGGTGGAATACTGAAGGAATTTTTATCAAAGAACCGGGCGGAGGCAATAGAGGTGTGTATTTTTGAATTTGATGAAGAGAAATATATAGCAAGCGAGAGGGAAGATGCTTATAAAAATGGCTTTGAAGAAGGTCGTGAAGAAGGGCGAAGATTGTTGCGTTTGCAAAAATTCCTTATAGATACAGGAAGAGTCAATGAATTAATTAGGGTTATAGATGACCAGGCATATCGGGAGCAGCTATATCAGGAATTATCTGTGTAACGACAAGCAATTTTATCAAAGAACCGGGCGGACTTTATTCGGAAGTTAATGCAATTAGCAGATACATGTATCGTTCCGTTTGGTGGTCAATATCCTCCTGGGAAACACCAAAGTATAAATAAATATCTTTTAAAATGGGCGCCATGATTTTTTTATCTCCGGAATAGGAAACAGACAGATGAGGGCAAAGCGTGTCCATCTCGATTTCCAGTGAGCCCAGTTTCCCCTTATTGATGATAAATAAATGATAATCTGTAGGAAATACTTCGTAGGGCACCGCATCTGTCTTTTCTTGACATTCTTTGAACCATGCATCAAGCTGCTGTTGCCATTCCAAAACAGCCTGCTTATCATTTAAGTCCGCAGGAGGAAGGAACTTCTTTTCTTCTCCCAGCAGTTCTGGATTATGGCGTCTAATCAGATTATATTTCATACTTCGTTTTCTGCTTTGATAGTACGGGTAGGAGCAGTCTGCTTCAACAGCATTGTAACGTTGCTGTATATATTGTATGACTTCTTCTATTGTATGCGCATCTGGAACAATGGATTTTGCAGCGAGTGCACGCTTTCTTTTGTATTGCCTGTTTAAAAATGCTATTTTAATGCGCTTTAAAATATTCTTTTCTTTGCGGCCTACAACAAATATGGAGGTAGGACCATCGGCACCGCCAATAATAGAAACATTCTTTTTCATTTACATACTCCTTGGATTTTTAGATGAAGTCATGAAAAAATCGATATCATTTTAGCAAGATGAATTATAGCATATTTCATATGAATAATACAAACTATGTATTAAACAAATTATACATAAAATATACATAAAACTTGACACTGTCTAGATTTGATGATAAAATCTAGACAGCGTCAAGTTACGAAAAGGAGATTTGCAGCGTATGGAAAAAACATCTTATCATCATGGAAACCTAAAGCAGGAATTAATTTTAGCAGGCATAAAGATGATTGAAGAGGATGGAATCGGTCATTTATCACTGCGCAAGGCGGCAGCCATGTGCGGGGTCAGTCATGCAGCGCCTAAAAGCCATTTCCAGAGTAAGGAAGAATTTGAAGAGGCAATCAAAGATTATGTTACAGAAGAATTTACACGGTATTTGCAGGATGTCATTGAAAAAAATACAAATAAAAATGAAATCATCCGCGATATGGGACGTGCATTTGTAAGATTTTTCAGGGACTATCCCCAGGCTTTTGCACTAATTACGAATCAAAAGGATATCAGAATCCATTTGTCCGAAAAAGAGATTCAAAAGAGCAATTATGCCCCTTTCCAACTGTTTGTAGAACAGTCAGAGCCGGTGCTTCTTATGGGGGGAGTGCCGAGGGAGATGATCCCGCAGAAAATCCTTGAGTTTTGGTCGTTGGTAACCGGATTGGCGGGAATCTATGCGATGCAGGGATTCAGCTATGAGGGAGACTGGATGGAAATGGTAAACAGAATTATTGGATAGCCGAAAGTAATGCGCACGAATGCAGCACCGCAGATGCGGTCTGTGGTATGAAGGAGGAGCAGAAATGAAATTGATCATACATGATGGAAATCAGGAATATGAAGCCTGGATACGGGAAAATTTTCTAGAGCAGGGAGAAAAGGCAGAAATTGTTACAGACAACGGTACGATTAAAAATTGTATTGGATGCTTTGGATGCTGGGTAAAGACACCGGGACGCTGCGTGCTTAAAGATGATTATAACAGGATGGGGGAGAAGATGGCACATGCAGAGGAACTGATCATCATCAGCAGATGTGTCTATGGAACCTATTCTCCTTTTGTAAGGAATATTCTGGACAGGTGCCTGCCCTATATACATCCATATTTTACAAAGCGTGAAAAGGAGATTCATCACAAGGCAAGATATTTCAACCGACTGCGGACCAGCGTGTACTTCTACGGCGATTGTACGGAAGAGGAAAAGAAAACTGCATTAAGGACGGTAAAAGCAAACGTGCTGAATTTCAATGGTATTCTGGAACACATTTCCTTTTCAGAGAGTAGAGAGCAAATCAAGGCTAAAGGAAATAAAAAGGGCACGGCGGCAGAAATGAAAATTGCAATGGTCAATGGCAGCCCAAAGGCAAAGGACAGTGCGTCAGGAGCGATTCTTTCCATGTTGAAGGAATATTGCAACCAGGAAGTGATGGAAATCAGCCTAAACAAAACACAGATGAAAGAGCAGGAAATAGCAGAGCTGTTAAAATGTGATGCGATTGTCATCGCGTTTCCGCTCTATATTGATTCTGTTCCTTCCCATTTGCTGCGGTGTCTTGTGCAGGTGGAGGAATATGTCCATCTGCATGGACTGAAGAAAGAGATAAAGACATATGTCATCATAAATAACGGCTTTTTTCAAGGAAAGCAAACTCTCCCCGCCATAGAAGTCATGAAGCACTGGGCGGATAGATGCGGATTTTCTTTCGGTAAAGCATTGGGAGTCGGCGGAGGCGGAATGATCAATTATATCAAAACGGTGCCGGAAGGTCACGGACCTAAGAAAAATCTCACCCGCGGCTTAAAGGAGATAGCAGAAGACATAGCACAGATGAAAACGAATGATACCAATGATAATACCGTTAGTGACAGGATTAGAGTATTTGAATTAAATTACCCCGCATGGGCATACAAATGGCAGGGAGAATACGGCTGGCGCCTGTCGGCAAAGAAAAACGGACTTAAGAGGAAAGACCTGGATAAGCAATGGTAATCACAGTAACAGTTTAGTCTGCAATTCTTTTCCCACCACCATTTTCATTGCGCCACTGTCTTGGCGAAATCCCATATACGTTCTTAAATGCTCTGGAAAAGTGCAGTTGGTTTGGATAACCGACTGCATTTCCAATATCGGCAATGGAGAGCCCTGTGAGTTTCAAAAGTTCCCTCGCCTTAGACATTCGATAGGAAATCAGAAATTCCTGAGGAGATTTTCCTGTGTTCTCATGAAAAATCTTCCCAAAATAACTTCGGTTCAGTCCGCAGGAGGCGGCGATATCTTCTACCGTAATATCGTTCTGAAAGTTCTGCTCAATAAAGGAGAAAGCCTCTTTAATATAAAAATCGCGTAAGCTGTTTCCTTTGTTGACCTGTGTAGAAGCGGAAGAACGGACAAGCCCATCGATGAACAGGTAGAGGTGACCGATTAAATGAAAAGGGGATTCCTCCTTGTGTGTGACGATGTAGAGGAGCTCTTCTTTCATGACTTCTGCGATGTCTTTGCGGTTTGCCCGATAGATGGGCTGATCCAAGCTAAAGCCTGCCATTTCAATGGTTTCTTTTGCACGCAGTCCGTCAAATTCAACCCAGGCATATTCCCAGGGAATATCATGGTCCGCAATATAGGTACATATCTGATGGGGAAAAAGCATGAACCCCTGTCCGCTCTTAATCTGATAAGTGATGGATTCACCTTTGGTATTGTTGGCGATTAATGTGCCTGTTCCGGAGAGACATAGGTGAAACAGATAATGGTTCCTGGCAGCAGGTCCGAAGGAATGAGAAGGGTCGCATTGTTCCCAGCCAAATTGATATAAGCCAAGGTCAACAAAATTTTCACTTGGAAAAACGGAGAAGATCACTTCACTCATACGCCACCTCAAAATGAAATGTTTTTATAAGTATATATCAAAATGCTAGATGACTTCAAGCATATGTCATAAAAGTTGCATAATGGCATAAAATATCTAAAATGGTGGTATTTATTGGTAGCATAAAGGTATGTTATAATCTAACTATCAAAAAAAGAAGGAGATAATGCTATGAAAGGGAAGAGGATTAAGTATCTGGGGACAGCATTATGCTGTATGTTGGCAGCGTTATCTGTCTGGGGATGCGGCACATCATCTGGAGATGATAAGGTTGAAATTGAAATTGTTCAGTACAAGCCGGAAGCGGCAGCCTACTTTGCTGCGGTGGAAGAAGAGTTCAATGCCACCCATGACAATATTCAATTAACAATCAGTTCTCCTAATGATGCAATGACAATACTTAGAACCAGATTTATTAGGGAAGATTATCCGGACATTATAGGAATCGGCGGAGACATCAATTATTCCTATTTTGTGGACGCTCAGATTCTTGCAGATGTTTCAGAGTATGAAGGACTTAAGGATATCAATCAGGGTTATCTGGACATTGCAGAGTCATTGGAACTGGTTCCTACGCAGGGAACCTATATCGTACCATATGTAGCAAATGCAGCAGGTATTCTTTATAACAGAGACATGTTCAATGAGCATGGCTGGCAGATCCCTGAAACATGGGAAGAAATGATGTCGTTATGTGAAGAAATCAAAGCCGAAGGCATTCTGCCGTTCTACTTTGGATTCAAGGACACATGGACCTGCCTGGCACCATGGAACGCTATGGCAGTAGAACTGTCACCTTCGGACACGGCAAAGCAGGTGAATGCCGGCAATACCACATTTACCAAGGAGTATAGGGAGTTATCGGAGAAATATTTAAAGCTTCTGCCGTATGGACCGGATGATCCCTTTGCTTATGGCTACAATGATGCATGTACCGCTTTTGCAAGAGGAGAGTCTGCAATGTATCCAATCGGAAGTTACGCAACACCGCAGATTCTGTCTGTTAATCCGGATTTGAATATTGACTCATTTGTCATGCCGGCAAGTGATGATAAGGATGGAAGGACGCTGAATTCAGGAATTGACCTTGGCTTTTGCGTGACAGCAGACTGTAAAAACAAAGAAGCGGCTTACGAGGTTCTGGATTTTCTCCTTGCAGATGAAAACCTGCAGAAATACATTGATGCGCAGAATGCGGTTCCGTGTAAATCAGGAGAATTTACGCTTTCTCCTATGTTGGATGGGATGCTTGAATTTATCAGGTCCGGAAATATGACGGATTATCAGGATCACTATTACCCCTCAGAGATGGCAGTGGATGCACAGCTCCAGACCTTCCTGATCGGGCAGGACGTAGATGCTTTCTTAAGCAAATTTGATACGGACTGGCAGCGGTATAACAGAGATATCATCCGCATGGTACAGGAGTATGAAAAAGAGCATGGAAATGTGAAAGAGTAAAGGAGAGAAGAGACTATGAAAAATGAGAGAAAAAGAACATTTTTACTGATCACGATTCCGATACTTGCACTGTTTGTCTGCTTTAATACAATTCCACTGATCAGAGGCGTAATATACAGCTTTACGAATTT
>CAYOED010000074.1:0-17072 GCA_964402925.1 uncultured Lachnospiraceae bacterium
ATGTTCACTATTTTTTACCGGATAGCCGAAACACAGCTCTGAGAGGATAAATAATCCATAAGGAGCCCCAAAAAAAGCGTCAGCACTTGGCGAGGTCCCTCACGAGCCTAGTGCCTGCTACGCTTTTTACGGAGCGGGAACGCGGCGACGTTGGATTATTTATCCTCTCAGAGCGTCACGTTTGACGCAACGATACATTATGCCGTAGCCAAAATCTTTGGTCCCATACTCTTCGGCAGAGGTTGGTGCGGATATGCCTGCTGGAGCGCAATGATTTTTGATCTGCTGCCCTATAAGCATCCCCAAACGCCTCGAAAGAAGCTTGGCTTTATCCGATATATCACTTTTTCGCTGGCGCTTGCCATCGTTACCGGGCTTTTTGGGATGAAAGCGGCAAATCTGGAAAAAATTATGTTTTGGCTTTTCATTGGCGGCAACCTGTTCTATTATATGGTTGGGATCATACTTGCCTTTGCTTATATGGATAACCGTGCGTTCTGTAAATATATCTGTCCTATAACCGTTTTCTTAAAACCAATGAGCTATTTTTCCATCCTGCGGATTCATTGTGATGAGAGCAAATGCATCAATTGCGGGAAATGCTTAAAAATCTGTCCAATGAACGTTGAAGTTAATAATGCGTCCAGAACGCGTGAAAATGCAACTGAGTGCATTTTGTGTTATGAATGTACCAATGAATGCCCAACAAAGGCATTGCGCTGAACATGGCAATCACTTAAGGGAGCGTCTTTTATGATTACAAATGAAGTTATCAATCATGCTATCGACTACATTTTACAACACCTTGGCGAAGAACTGTCGGTGGATGACGTTGCAGCCGAGTGCCACTTTTCCAAATATTATTTTAATCGAATGTTCAAGGAGGAAACCGGCGAAAGCGTTTATGCATTCATCAAGAGGCTGAAGCTGGAGCAGAGTGCCTTCCGGCTAAAAATTGAGCCCGGCAGGACTGTTACAGATATCGGTTATGATTTCGGATATAGTCCCTCAAACTATAGCTGGGTTTTCAGACAGCAATATCAGACCAGCCCGGTTCATTTCAGAAAGAAGATCCATCAGGCATCCGTTCAGCATCCTTTTTATCATGACACCCAAGTTTTTATGGAGACTTTTGAGACGTGCAATCAGAAAGTTGCAATAAAGACACTGCCTGACTATTTTGTATTATATGAACGCAGAATCGGAAGCTACCGCAGCTTAAGCAGACAATGGAGTGATTTCATCGGACGGTATCAGGAATATGTGACAAAAGAAACCCTGTTTTTTGAGCGCACCTTCGATGATCCGGCTATAACAGATATAGACGGCTGCCTGTATGATATCTGCATGAGCATAAATCCAGACTGCCCGCTTACGAATACCTGTGTCATAGAAGGCGGGAAATGTGCGGTTTACCCCTATAAGGGACTGGGCAAACACATCTATGCTGCCTACCAGACCCTCTTTACCGTATGGCTCCCCCAGACAGGTCTATGCCTGGACAACCGCAGCGGATTTGATATTTACCGCAAAGTAGACAGTGATTCCGGCTATATGGAATTAGATATCTGCCTTCCTCTAAAATAGAATAAAGCACGAATTCAGAAGTTTATATTTTTTGCTCCTGCTATGATGAACGCGAAAAGAATTTTTATCATAGGAGGAGTTATACATGAACTTAGAAAAAATTAGAGAAAACACACTTGGAACTATTCTGCGGTTTTCGATTCCTTCCATTATTGCAATGGTGCTGACTTCTTTGATTACCGTCGTTGATGGATTCTTTATCGGAAATTATATTGGGGCAGATGGTATTGCTGCAGTCAATTTAGGTCTTCCGATTATCTATTTGTTCTTGTCCATCGGACTGATGATATCGGTGGGTGGCGCCGCAATTGCAGGAATCTCTTTTGGCGGGGGAAATCTGTCAGAGTGCAATCTGGTCTTTCGGCAGACACTTGCAACCACCATTGTATTGTCCGTATTGACCGGTCTGCTGGTACTGACATTTTTTACGCCAATGCTGGATATTCTGGGCGCAGAAGGGCAGGTGCGGGAATACTTCAAAACATATTATGGCATTTTACTGCCGGAACTGATTATCATGGTGGTCAATTCTTCTTTCGGCATGTTCATCAGAGGAGAAGGCAGTCCGGCGTTTTACATGAAAATCAATATCATAAGTGTTGCAATGAATCTTATTCTGGACTATGTTTTTGCAGGCATCCTGCACTTTGGAATTGCAGGAATTGCAATTGCTTCTTTGCTTTCTGCACTGGTCTCTCTCTTATTGATTCTGCATTTTTTCTTAAAAAAAGCTTGCATTTATCACCTGGGCTCATTCACTTTCAGCCCGCAAATTTTAAAAGAAACTCTGGCAAACGGCAGCTCCGAATTTATCGGTGAGATGTCAATAGGTATCGCTATGTTCGCATACAATTTTGTAATCATGAAACGGATTGGGGTTGACGGCGTGACTGCCTTTACGATTGTGGGTTATGTGTCCTACGTGTTCAGTATGATTGTGGTGGGATTCGGACAGGGTGCAAGTCCTCTTATCAGCTTTTGCTTTGGCGCAAAGGAGGTTATGCTTGCCAGAAAGATACGGCAAAGGACAAACGGACTCGTATTTGCAATCGGCGTGATGATATTTTTACTGCTGACCGCACTCTCCGGCTGGTACAGTCATCTGTTCGTGAAAGATGCTGCGGTTTCTGCGATGGTTCGCTCTGGTATGGTAATCTTTATGGTTTCCTTTTTCTTTTCGGGAATCAATGCTATTACTTCTTTTTACTTTACGTCTATCGGAAGGGCTCTTCCCTCCGCAGTAATTTCCCTGTCAAGGGGGCTTTTAGTGCTTCTCGTTTGTATTTTTGTGCTTCCTGCTTATCTGGGAATGACGGGGGTATGGATGGCGGCACCAGTGACGGAAGGGGTGACGTTTATAATCAGTATTTCCTATATAAAAGTTGAGCATTACAAATGTGTGGATAATGGGTAGTAAAAATGTAATTTGTATCTCGGTAAGGGGAACATGTATCTTAGTCATAAGGATATTTCCTTTAATGAAAGACTGTGATATAACTTTTAAGAGGGTGACACAATGAAAATAAAAACAGAACAGGATTTGTCCTGTAACGAAATAGAAGTGATAATTAAATATCCCAAAAAGGACAAGAAAGTTAGCCGTATTATTGATTTTTTGCAGTCATTTGATATGCAAATAAAATGTGATAGCGACGGTGCAGAACAAATGATAAATGTTTTGGATATTTACTACATAGAGAGCGTTGATAAAAAGACTTATGTATATCTTGAAAATATAGTATATCACACAAACTTTCGATTATACCAGTTAAAAGACAAATTGCAGGAATATGGTTTTGTTCAAATCAGCAAGTCATGTATCTTAAATATCAATGCTTTGGAAAGTATAAAACCTCTTTTCAATAGCAGAATGGAAGCAACATTGAAGAATGGCGAAAAAGTTAATGTCAATCGCAGCTATTTAAATGGAGTAAAAAAAGCATTGGGAGGAAATGAAAAAACATGAAGAAAAATATTGTAAACATTTTGGCTACAACAGGAATTTCCTTGCTACTGCTTTCATTCGTTGCGTTGTCTTTTCATGCAAAATGTATTTACTTAGAAACAGTTTTTCAGGTTTTTATTGTAAATGCCATTTGTCATTTGGGAATAATTTTCACTCATAAAATTGAGTTCAAAAATATTTATATTGAAATGATACTAGAAATTATATTTATAATAGGCGAGCTTTTTGTTTTTGGACGACTGTTTAATTGGTTTACAAGTATATCAATCGGACTGCTTGTTATTATGGGTGTTATGATATATATCATATCGCTTTTTTTGAATCTGCTCCAAATGAAGCAAGAGGCAAAAGAAATCAATTTACTGATTAAGAGACGAAATAAACATCAAGACTAAGACAGTCAGTAAACAAAATTCCTTGGAGGAAAAGGTAAAATGAAAAAAAGAAAAGCAATAAATGTTATCAGCATGATGTTTATTCTGTTGATGATTATCAGAGTGATGGAAATTGTTTTTGTAAAGACCGATCAAACATGGATCAGCGAAAATATTATACACAAAATCTGCTGCATTCTGCTGATATGGATTGCACTCGATATGCTCAAGCTTCGTTGGAGTGATTTAGGATTTTCAAAAAAAGGGCTCGGTAGTGGTTTGAAATACGGTCTTGCTCTCGGTATAAGCACCTTTTTTCTTTCTTATGTTGCAGAATTTATTGTACTGTCTGTAATGGAGAAACACCCATCTTTGCAATTCTATATCACAAATTTTTCACTTTCTCAGACACATACAAATGGAAGTTCTTTGTTAGCAGTAGCAGTGTGCATTATTGGTAATGTAGTAAATGTCTATGCAGAAGAAGGACTTTTCAGAGGACTATTTCAGATAATAGGTATACAATGTTATTCCCAAAAAACAGCTAATATAATACAAGCTCTGCTTTTTGGAATATGGCATATTACTAATATAATAATTCCGGTGCTTGACGGTTCTATGAATATCGTTATGGCTGTATTCATGGGCATAGGATATGTACTATTATCCGGAATTTTAGCCTATGAATGGGGCATGTGTGCAGCGTTGACAGGAACGCTTTGGACAGGTGCATCAGAACATTTATTTAATAATTTTATAAGCAATTCCTTGCATACTGTGACAGAAACAGGGGCAGATGAAATGATGATAATCAGGATAACTTTATCAAATGTTTTATCATTAATTTCTGTATTGATTATTTCTCGGAAAAGGAAATTGCATAATAAATAACTATTTTGAGTTCTTGAACTCCTTGATTTTTTGAAGCTGTCCTTTGACTTTTGCTTCTTTTCCCTGATCGGTAGGTGTGTAGTATTCCCGTCCTTCCAGGGAATCCGGCAGGCATTTCATGTCGGTTAATTTTTCCTTGGTATCGTGGGCATATTGGTATCCTTCACCATAGTGAAGTTCCTGCATCAGGCTGGTTACACCGTTTCGGATTTGAAGTGGTACTGGTTCGGTCAACATTTTCTCAGCATCCTTTTTGGCTCTGCCATATCCCAGATACAGTGCATTGGACTTGGGCGCCATGGACAGATAGACCACTGCGTGGGTCAGGTTCACATTGCATTCCGGCATTCCGTTGAAATGGCATGCCTGATAGGCGGCTACCGCCACCTGCAGTGCCTGTGAATCCGCCATTCCTATATCTTCACTGGCAAACCGTATCAGGCGTCTCGCCACGTAAAGCGGGTCTTCCCCCGCTTCCAACATTCTTGCCAGCCAGTAAATGGCAGCGTCCGGGTCACTGTTTCGCATTGACTTATGCAGCGCAGATATCAGATTATAGTGTTCCTCACCGTTCCGGTCATACAAGAGCATCTTTTTGCCGGTACACTGCTCCAGAATTTCCTCCTGCACCGTAATGGATCCGTTCGGTTCTATCCTGCCGTTTAATACCGCCATATCTAATGTATTGAGTGCAGTCCTCGCATCTCCGTTTGCAAAAACCGCAATTGCTTTTAACAATCTTTCTTCTATGTGTATAGTACTATTTCCATGCCCACGCTTATCACTTAGCGCGTTGTGGAGAAGTTTTAGCATGTCCTGTTCGGTCAACGCCTGTAGTACGAAGACCTTACATCTTGACAAAAGAGCGGAATTGATCTCAAAAGAGGGATTCTCTGTGGTTGCGCCGATTAAAATAATGCTGCCTTTTTCGACATAAGGGAGAAAGGCATCCTGCTGTGCCTTGTTGAAGCGGTGGATTTCATCCACAAAGACAATCGTCCTAAGACCCATCATGCGGTCATTCTCTGCCTGCTTCATCACTTCCTTGATTTCTTTGATACCGCTTGTGACAGCACTGAAATCAATAAATGACGAGCGTGTCGTATGTGCAATAATCCGTGCCAGCGTGGTCTTTCCCACCCCTGGAGGTCCCCAGAATACCATAGAAGATATCATGTCCTTCTCAAGCATCTGACGCAGCACCTTCCCTTTCCCTACCAGATGTTCTTGACC
Source organism: uncultured Lachnospiraceae bacterium (assembly GCA_964402925.1). Lineage (GTDB taxonomy): Bacteria > Bacillota > Clostridia > Lachnospirales > Lachnospiraceae > Suilimivivens. The sequence goes on from CAYOED010000074.1 coordinate 6,052, forward strand.
AATATAGTCATCAAGTGTCTGCGGTCTAAGACGGCTGGCTAAAGGTGCACTTAAGTTTACTTCCTGTGTAAAAAGCGATAACTGTTCCATACTCCGCTCCTCAAATCGAACATTTGTTTTATTTTATCATCTTCTGCCTTACAAGTCAATTTGTTCCTTGATTTCAGCCGCTTTTTGCACCTTCTTTGCAAATGCATCATATTCTGTTTGGGAACAAGCTTATTATTGCCCTAAATATTCAGGAATCCTGATAACTGTTTCCGGCATAAGATAAAGACCGTTGGAAAGAACCTCTTCATTTTCCTTAACAATCCTTTCATAATAAATTCCGGATCCGTAAAATTTACTTGAAATTCCCCAAAGGGTATCTCCCGGCTGTACCACATATTCAATTCCATTGTTCCATGGCTCCATTGATTCCATTGATTCCGTTGATTCCGTTGATTTCATTGCTTTCATAGTTTCTGCCTGCATCTTCACCGCATGGAACTGCTCATCCGGAAGATATAGATAGCGATAAGGCATCATCTCCTCGTTATCCGGGCAGTAAACAGAAATACTGTAGCCGCCAAAGACCCCATATCCGTCAATGGTATCCTGAGCATCCACAATTTCCTTCTGGTTACTTAAATAAATGATGTTTTCCTCATAAGAGCCAAACTCCCGCCACCCATAATATAAGATACCGTACTCCCTTTCTTCAAAATGGCTGACAGTCTGCTCCACCGGTGCGCTTTCCAGTCCCAAAACCAGCATGGAAAAGTCTTTTTCTTCCTCATAAACACCATCTGTCATCCCATGCAAATCCACCCGGATTTTCTCGGACTTATTTCTGTCATAAGAAATCAGGTAGCTGTCTACGTAATTTCCCTCTGCGTCAAATCCTTTCAGCATCACATCAAAGCGCACAATCGTTCCGTCCGGCTTGAAATGAAGAGAGAAGCTGGTGGCAAGGCAAAGCTTTTCCGGCAGCTCTATTTTTTGTTCTACATCCTCCATAATGCCTTGGAGCTTATCTTCATAAAGATTGTCATGCAAAAGCTCCATCCTTCTGGTATATCGTATTTCTCTCAAGTACCAGGATAATTTCCCTTGGTAGGGCATGGCGCTCCTTGCCACAGAACCGGCTCCAATCAGACAGATCATTGTCCCGATAACCATAATTGGTATTCTCAAAAGGCAGCGCCGTCTCAAAGCAACACTCGATAACTTCAGCCTCAAAAATTCCCTTTTTTCCCCCTGGCAGGAAAGCAGAAAGAAAAGTCCTTGCTTTACTGCAATATAACAGTATTTCTTATCAAAACGATAATACACAATGTCCTTGATGGAAAAGCCTGCCGAAGTATCATTGACCTGCAGCCTCAAGCCCTCATCCTCTATAAAAACCTCCTGATAGGTAAAGGGCAGACTGTTTTTTCGAAGCTTTCTGTATGCAATCCAAAACCATAGAAAAAGCATCAAGAACACCACTCCGCAGCTTGCAAGGGGCGGCATGTTTTTTCTGATTCCGCCAAAACGGCAGAGCCTATACAGATAAACCCATGCGGTACTGCCCAGAATCAGTACATAAATCCTGCAGAAATATCGATAAAACATTTCTCTGCGAAGCTTCCTTCTCCATGCCTTTTCCCCTTCTAACCGGGTATTTCTTTTTTCCTTCACCTCTTATCCTCTTTCCCTGCCTTTATTGCTTCACAACAAAACCTGTAAACTGCCAGGTCTTACCCATATCCTCTGTCACATACCGCGCCTTGATACCACCGTTTTTGCTGTATTCCTCCTCCCCCACATCCATTGTCCATTTCCCGTTTTCAATAAAGGGAGCATAGGCTATGGAATAATATTCTTTCGGTGTATCAAAGGTTACCGTTTCCCATGTAGCGCCGCCGTCCTCCGTCCGTATCACATCCGGGCTTCCCGAACTTCTTATGGTAATAAATCCAATATCATTTGTGATAAATTTCATATCCATGGTCAAGGAATGCTCCATCAGTTCCCCTCCCTCTTCTATTTTACATTCCATCCAGCTCTTGCCCCCATCCTCCGTCACAAAGCATGCGGTGCATTCATGCCACATCGTTCTGTCACTTGTGAGCACAAGATACCCCTTCCTGTCATTTTCCGGGAAAGATACAAACAGTCTTCTCACTGAACCATAATCTTTCGTCACAACGCTGCTCCGAAAGGCTCCCGCCTCCCTATCATAATATACCACATAAACAGGCAGTCCCTGCATCCTTCCGTAACTTCCGCATCCTCCATAAGCAAAAATCTGTTTGATTCCGTCGCACTGATAACTTCCATCCTGAAGACGGGTAAGTTCGCCATCCATTCCATCGCCTCTTGTAAAAAGCTCTTCCAGAGACACAGGAACCGTCTCCCACTCCTCCTGTCCTTTTTTCCGCATTTCCAGGATGCCTCCGCTTGTGCGTGCTTCATATTCCGATTCTGTCTCTGCCTTCGGTTTCCCAGTAAAATAAGGGATATCACTGTAATCTGTATCCGGATAAGTCTCTTTAAATGCCTCCACTGCCTGATTCATTTCCGTAATTCCCTGTAACTCAAATACCGAATCCTTTACCATTTTCACATGCACCGCTAATGGATAATAGGCATAGTAATAGCCATCAACCTTCTCTATCTGTCCAAAAGGCGGCACTTCCTTCATCTCATTTGTGTCTGACCAGTATTCTCTCAGCACTACAGCAAACACAAATTCTTTATGGTCTCCTGCAAGTATCCTGAAACGAACCATCTCCAAAGGATTATAAAAGCCTGGATCTTCCATGGAAACTGCACTATCTGCCGCCTGATCCCTGTCGTAATTCAAATAGCGGTACACCAGCTTATCTATACAATACACATAATGATTATCCTTCAGCCTTACCTGCCAGGGACCCTCCGCCTGGCAGGGCAACTCACTGTAATCTTCAATATCTCTGTAAGGCATGCTTCCTACATCCTGCCTATAGCTATCTTCCTCTGCCGGCGCCAATGTCAGCATGCGGTCAAGCGTTTCTGCCGTAAAACATTCCGGCTTTTCATATCCCTCATAAATATTTTCCGGCACTTCCTCCATCCTGCTGTTCTCCATAAATTTCCTGCTGCCAATGCTCAGCGCCAACACTGTTTCCAGAACAAGCAAGGCCACAACACCTACGGCAAGCACATTATAAGGTCTTTTGTTTTCCATTACCGCGGCAATCCGCGCCTTCATCATTCTTCCGCCCGCGCTGAAAAAAGCAGAGTAAACAAACTCTCTGCTCTGTACTCTTTTAAGACTGTCAATTAAAAACTGCCCGTAAACTTCCCTTTCTTCCCTGCTGTATCCTGAGACTACTGCCTCATCACAATCAATCTCAATGTCCCTAAAGCTGATACTGCGAATCAGATACACCAGGGGATTATACCAGCAGAGGGCATTACATAAAAAAAGAAAAAGCTTGTACCAGGTATCTTTGTGACGGATATGCACACATTCATGGGTAAGGAGCATGGCAAGCATTTCTTCCTCCTTTGCCCATTCCGGCAGTAAAATTACCGGCTTATAAAATCCAAGTACAAAAGGGGTTGCCACCTTGGGGCTGGCATAAATCAATTTTCTGCCTGAGCGTGTGATTCCTGCCCGAATACGGGCTTCTTCGTATTGATGCCTGATTCCTTCCTCCTCAAGGGGATAGATTCCGCTGATACACTGTACCCTGAACCTCCGATAGTGGATATAAAAAATCAGTACCATGAGCACACTGACCACTGACACCCCAAGCGCCGCCAAACAGAATCCCTTGTCATAAAGAAAATAGAGAAAATACACGTGAAGCAGACACATTTGAATTATCAGAAGCGCCCAGATTGTCTTTTTCCACCTGCCGCTCATTTTATTCCATCCTTACCTTTCTTCTGAGAATCCAGAAACTCCTGCAATTTTTCTATTTCTGCATCGCTCATAGGCTCCCCGCTATAAAGCGCCGCTGCAAAAACAGACAGAGAATTCCCAAATAAATTCTTTAAGACCTTTCTGCCTGTTTCCTGCAAATAGGAGTCCTTTTCTTTAAGGGGTGTATAATAATTGATCTTTCCTCTTTTTTCTCTGGATACATATCCCCGCTCCTCTAATCTGGATAAAAGCGTCAAAATCGTGCTGGGCATCACCTTCCTGCTGCCATCCATCCTCTCTTCTATCTCTGTCCTGGTAATGGGTTTTCCTGCATTCCAGATAATCATCATCAGTTCTAATTCTGCTTCCGGTAATTTTTTCAATGGTTTCTCCTTGCTGCCGCTGTCTGTTCAGCCCTTCTGCTTTATATTCTACATTTGTCTAATATAAAAAATACCATGAGCTTTACCGAATGTCAAGCTGTTCTCTGTTTTCGGCTGCTTCCTGCACCTCCTTCGCAAATGCATCATATTCTGTCTGGGAACTTGTTGTTCTTCCCACTGCATCTTCATCGCTAAATCCAAAGTCATATACTTCCCATTGCATCTGCGCGCCGTCCCACCATTCCTTTGGCGGGAGATTATTATGCAGCAGTCCATCTACATACCAGCCGTCTTCCTTTTTCGTCAGATAAAGAAATCTCTCTACTGATATCGGATTTTCATTCGTTTTCTCCGGCAAACTTAAAACACCGCTATCTTCAAACACAAGATTTACTAGAAAAACGGCTTTCCCTGCCTCTTCATTCACCACAAGCTCACTTCCCGATCTGTATACCATCACCGTCTGCCACGCATCTTCCACCTCCTGATTTAAGGAAGTGTCTGAAAGAAGAGAAATCATAAAAGGACTAAATCCCATATACTGGTCAAAGAGCCATGCTATCTTATATGCTTCATCTCTTCCCGCCTCAATGACTTTTGCTGCCTGCTCTTTCATCATCTGATCTGCTTCTTTTACATGGGCAGAAGCCTGATAGGTTCTATCCGGGTAGTAACTTTCATGAAAACGCTCTAATTCTTCCTCAAAGCACAGACACAGCAGATAATTCAAATCATCCTCTACGTAAACGGACTTGTCTAGCCCTGCAAAATAGCCGTAATCACAGTCTATAATCTCCTGACCTTCCTTTTTAAGAAGTGTGCAGGTGACCTGCTCCCATCTGTCCATCATCCAAAAGAAGTCAAAATATCTAATCTGCAGATAGCTGGCTGTCTGTATCCCATTAAGCAGCTGTTCTCCGCTTTCTGTCACTTGATTTTCTGCAAGTTCTCCCTTGCCGGTCATCATCAACTGATAGTTATTTATATGTTCAATCTCTCCTTCCTTCACATCTATCGAAATTCCCCCCACATCCTCTATTTTTTCAATCAGAGTTTCATATCCCCAGACCTCTATTTCGTCTAAATCAAGATCCAGATTGCGATTTATGACCTCAAGAATTTCTTTATCCGTATATTCCTGAAAGATTGTTTCCAACTTTCTTCCGTTTCCTTCAAGGTCAAAGAGCCATAAATCATCGGGAAGCAATACCACATACTTTTCCTCGCTTCGCTCTTTCACCGGACCCGGCAGCAGAAGAAAAACCATTCCCTGCAGGTTACCGTTAAGCCCTTCTCCCTCTCCTCTCAGCACCACTGCTCTTCCGTCGTAAAATGCTTCATTTGCAGTTTCAGATTCTTTTTCTCCGCCCTCCTCTTCCTGCACGGGATTTGTATTCATACTTGTTGTTTCTGCTGTGTCACTCCTGTTTTCTTCCAGTTTCGTCCCTCCGGTATAAGTACATCCTACTACAAGCAGCAAGGAAACCATCATAAGAGCCAAGGCAATCACGCTGTTCTTTCTTTTTATCGCAATACTTTCCATTCGCCTTTTCATAAACTTCCCTCCGGAAGTCATCATAGTAGCCGTCTTCAATACTCGTTCCCTCTCTCTTGACTGCCCAATTGCCGTAAGAAGCGCCTCCCCATAAGCGCAGCGTTTTTCCTCTCCAAGCCTGCGGATGCAGCCGGCATCACAGGCAAGCTCGCCGTCGCGCAAGGATAATTTTGCAGCAATCCATGCCAAAGGGTTGTACCAGTTAATAACCAGACACAGGATTCTTATTAGCGCCCATATATGGTCCCCATGTCTGTAATGGGTCAGCTCATGCTCCAAAGCAAAACCAAGCTGCTCCGTATCCTTTACATCAATACTTCCCTCCGGAATATAGATTGCCGGATAAAGTCCGAACAGACAGGGAGATGTCAATTTGTCTCCTGCCTGGAAAACAGGGAGTTTTCTGCCTCCCACGGCGGATTCAGCAATTTTTCTTCTTGTAGACCGAAGGTAACGGTAAAAAGAAAGATTTTGCCAAAGAAAAGATGAGGCGATCACCAGCATTCCCATCACCCATATCATCCGGGCTGCTTGTCTGATTCTTCCAAAAAAAGTGCGAGACCACAGCAATTGCGATATGGCATAGTCCTCAGTTTCCCGGACTGTTTCTTCTGTCCTCATTCCGATATCTGTACTCAGTTCCTTGACAATGCCTGCCGTCGTCGCCACTTCTTCCTCTGGCCTGGCAATACTCCATTCCCCTTTCTCTCCGGTATCATCCAGTTCCGCTTCCTTTTCATATGCATCTGCCAGCTTCTTCTCATAATATTCCTGATACATCTGCCTTTTGTATTCCATATCCTGCCTGTTTTCTTCTTCTGTAATCAGGGTGCTTCCCATGTTCCACAACCTTGTGTTCATCACACTGATTGGACTGAAAAAGAGCATTCCCGGCAAAAGTAACCGGAACGCCGCCAGCAGCCAGATTGCATAAATGAAGATTGGACTGATTTTCTTCTGGAAAACTGCCCTTATAATCAGAATCCCAATAATTAACAACGATGATACTATTATTTTTGTCATCTCAGCCTTCACCGCCTTCCGCTTTTCTTATCTGCCAAAAGATCCTTATTTTCTTCTGCTTTATGTAAGATTTCCCACAACTGTTCCATATCCTCTTCTGACAACTGATTGTTTTCTGCAAAAGTATTTACAAGCATTCCAATGCTTCCGCCATAGGTGCGTTTTAAAAAGGATTTCGTTTCTTTTAAAACCACCTCTTCTCTCTTTAGTTCTGTATAGTAAAGTCTTGCCTTTTCCCCCTCCTCATAACGGATATATCCCTTCTCCTGCATTCTGCGGAGCATGGTGCTGGTAGTGCTCTTGCTCCATCCCTGCTTTTCCTTCATTTCATGTACCAGCTGCATTAATGTCTTCGGCTGCTCATGCCATAATGCCTCCATGATGCACCATTCCGAATTATTCAAACTGATATTTCCATCCATATTCATACCTATCCCTTTCCCATATGAGTCTTTCCTCATATGAAACAGACTATAATCCTTGGTTTACATTTGTAACCCTTTTGTTCATAATATCAATCAGTGTTACATTTGTCAACCCTTTGCAAAATACTAAAAACATAAAAGATTTACAGTTTGAAAAGAATGTCTTAATATGGTATATTTTTTATGTTAGGATGTGAGGTTAATTTTATGTTGAGATTTTGTTATGTAATCATAATTTCATTACCCTTTATACTTTATTATCTGGGGAAAGCCTTTTATATTGAAAGACATGATGACAAATACACAGAAGCGGACCGCTATGTAATTGCCAAACGTGCCGTTGCAATTTTGCAGCGCAACGGCTTTATACATACAGACGTGTTCGGAACAGAAAATCTCCCCAACGAAGGCGGATATGTTATGTATGCCAATCATCAGGGGAAGTATGATGCCCTTGGCATCATATCGGGTCATGAAGCTCCCTGCACCGTGATGATTGATGACAAGCGTTCCCACAAACTGGTCACTACGCAGTTTATCACCCTGCTCAAGGGAACCCGGCTGGATAAAACTAATATGAAAGAACAGCTGAAAACAATCATGAAAGTCATCGGGGAGGTAAAAGCCGGACGCAGAATCATCATTTTCCCGGAGGGCGGTTATTACCACAATCGAAATGAGGTACAGGACTTTCTGCCCGGTGCCTTTAAGTGCGCTATCAAAGCGCAAAGCCCTATTGTTCCGGTAGCACTGATTGATTCCTATAAACCCTTTGAAATCAACTCGCTAAGGCCAGTCACCACACAAGTTTATTTTCTGCCTCCCATTCATTACGAAGATTACAAAGAATTGAACTCAAAGGAAATTGCAGAGCTGACGAAAAGCAAAATCGTGGAAACAATCAATTCCGTATGTAATGGTTCCTAAAAAAAGATGCAAACAAACGCTGCCGCGCTTCGCGAGCCAGCTTATTGTAAGTAAAAACCGCAGGGAATATTCTTCCCCGCGGTTTCTTTTTATTTTCATATTTCATCCGGCTTTCTTTTAAGGACTATCTGATATGCCAGATACTCTCCCAGTTCCACCGGCATTGGAATTCCCGCTTCCATCAGCGCTGAACCATAATAACATCTTCCGGTATCTGAATCCTCATATACTGCATCAGGAATCAATCCCTTCATACGCACATAATTGACGGTCATATTTCCGTGAATTTCAAGCATCACCACATTTACCAACGCGCATTCCCCATCCTCGGACACGAACATCCATGCTCCGCAGGAATCACTAAATGGATTGGACAGCCGATAATACTTCCCGCTATGAATGAGCTGTGCATATTCCTTATAGTGCCTGATTTGTTCTTTTAACTCTTCTTTCTCTTCTTTCGTAAGTTTTCCGGGATCAAGCTCATAGCCAAAGGTCCCTGCCATTGCCACGACTCCTCTCGTGTGAAGACTCACACTGCGCCCTGTCTGATGATTTGGCACTGCCGACACATGCGCTCCCACTGCGGATGCAGGATAAAAGAAAGACGTTCCATACTGAATGCGTACCCGGTCTACAGCATCCGTGTTGTCGCTGCACCAGATCTGAGGGGTATAATACAACATTCCTGCATCAAATCTTCCGCCGCCTCCACTGCATCCTTCTATCAGCATATCAGGATATCTTTCGATCAGCTTGTCCAGAAAATCATAAACGCCGAGTACATAATCATAAGTAACCTGTCCTTGCCCCTGTTCCTTTTTCATGGAATAAAAATCTGCAAGACTTCTGTTCATATCCCACTTGATATACTCTATATTTGCCTGATCGAGCACTGTACAAATCTGTTCAAAGACATGGCTGCGAACTTCTTCTCTGGAAAAATCAAGTACTAGCTGATTTCTGCCCCGTATTGGCTTTCTACCCGGAATCTGAATCGCATAGTCAGGGTGCTCTCTGTAAAGGTCGCTGTCTTCCGATATCATTTCCGGCTCAATCCAGATGCCGAATTTCACTCCATAAGAATTAACTTTATCAGTCAATTCCTTTAGTGTACATCCCAGTTTTTTCTCATTGACCTGCCAGTCTCCTAATCCGCTGTTATCATCATCCCGCTTTCCAAACCAACCGTCATCCATGACAACCATGTCAATTCCAAGTTCTGCGGCTTCTTTGGCAAGTTCTACAATCATCTCTCCATCAAAATCAAAGTATGCTGCTTCCCAGCTGTTGAGAAGAATCGGACGTATCTGATCCCGATATCTGCCTCTGCAGATATGCTCTCTGATGCATTGGTGATACTGTCTGGATAATTTTCCGAACCCTTCTCCTGAATAACTGAGAATCGTTTCAGGAATAACCAGTTCCTGTCCCTGTTCCAGCGGATAATGGAACAGATCACTGTGCAGCCCCATCACTGCTCTGGTTTGACCATATTGGTCGTTTTCAACTTCAAACATAAAATTCCCGCTATACACAAAGACCATCCCGTAACATTTTCCGGTATCTTCTGTGGCGCCTTTCTCCGCAATCATGACCGCCGGGTTGTATTGATGACTAGAAGTCCCTCTGCGGCTTCCAATGACATAATTTCCATGGGCAATCTCTGTACGCTGGAAATTACGCTCCATGGCATGTCGCCCATAAAAGCTGAGCATTTCATAGCTCCCGTCCACAAAATCCAGACAAGCGGATGCTGCCTTTTTAACAGAAATTCTTTTATCTCCCTGATTGATGATTTTGGCGCTCCGCGTGATAATATCCTCTTTTTCCAGAACACCGTACAACAATACTACCTGAACCTTGCTCACAGCATCTTCCAAAAGAATCTTAAGCGTGTCTGCCTCTTCCTCTTTTGCATATACTGCCGGAAGCCCTTTAAGGTGGTATTTGCCCTTTTTTATTTCATGGCTGACATACCGGAGATTACAACAGTCAGTGCCATCTACATTATGAATGATAAGCGCACTGCTGCGATAATCCCCCATCCCCAAAGCAGGATATTCCTGGGGCAGAGCATCCATTGAATAAGTACGGTCATTTTTCACTTCGGAAGGGTTTCCCGAAAATCCCCGGTCGTAATAAGTCAGCAGATAATCCATGTCACCTGCCGTCTTTCCTCCATAGTATAAATGCACAAGGAACCCAAAGTCATCTACTTTCATCTGATAGGTGCTATGGGCCGTCTGCAAAGTAAATATATGCTTTTTCTCCTGAAAACAAATTGCCATGCCTTTACACCGCCTTTATACCTTTTTAGTTACTCTAAGGCGGCGCCATGCCGCCTTAGAGTAACTTCTTTTTTATTTTTTATTTAACTGCTCCGTTCACAACACCGTTCAGAATTTGTTTCTGACAAACAATATAGAAGATCAGAATCGGTATCAATGACAGCAGATAAGATGCAAATGCCAGATTATAGTTCGTTCCAAACTGTGTCTGGAAGTTCAACTGAGCCAGAGGCAATGTGTTCTGACCGGAACCTGCCAGAATGACAAGAGGTGTCATCACATCATTCCACACTGCCAGTGCCGTAAGAACTGCAACAGTTGCATGCATCGGCTTCATAATCGGAAAAATAATTTTCCAGTAAGTCGTCCAGGTAGACGCTCCATCAACTTTTGCAGCTTCCTCCAGCGCCATTGGAATATTAACAAGATATCCTGAATATAAGAGGATATTCATCGGCATATAAAATACCACATACAGAATGATAACACCGAACCAGTTGGCAAGCCCCATTTCAGCAGTCTGCTTTGCCAGAGGCATCA
>CAYOED010000075.1:0-16689 GCA_964402925.1 uncultured Lachnospiraceae bacterium
CTTAAATTTGAAGAAACAACATAATGAAAGCGGCAGGTATTTTGAAAGAGTGAAATATGCCCGGACTTATCATAAGAGGGCAAAGGCGGCTCTGACCGACAGAAGTGCCGCCAGTAAAATATTTGATGAAAATGGAGGATTAAAAGAAATGAGCATTAGTGGAATAGGAGCAGCAGGCTACCCGGCAGCAAGGTATGAAACAAAAAAGACAGAAAGAAATGTGGCAGGAGGAGACTTTGCAAAGCAGGCGGCTGAAGCGGCACAGGCAACAGCACAGTCCTCACCAGCCATTTTGCATGGCTCTGATGAAGAAACGGGGGATAAGGCAGTTTTTTCTTCCGTTTGTTTAGTAAATAATTCATCTATTACTGTATATAAAACGCAAGATTTTGATCCGGACAATCCGGTTTATAAAGTGAAAATATGGGATAAGGACGGAAATATAACAGAGCATATGGTGGATGTGTCAAAGGTTGATCCGAAAAATTCTGATACGATTGATATGTATGCGTATGCTGCTTATCTGAAAGACAGCGGAAAAGGCAGCTTTGAAGATACTGTGCTGAAAGCGGGAGTTGCAAAATATGGAAAGTCAGATAATATCGGCTCATTTAGTTTTTCAACAAAGATGAATTGGGTGGATATTGCCAAAGATATTATGCAGTCATTATATAGCTACGGAGATTTGAAGGGGTACATGGAGTGGAAGAAGTTTTTAGGATTTTTGGAGAAGTAAGCTATACCATACGGAGCATGGCGGCACTGACTGACAGATGGGCATAATATTGGAAATACATAACATCAATGGAAGATACAAAGACGGAAGAAATGGTTGGACAGAACAAAGCGCAGGAATTTCTGTTTTTACGTGAAAAACAGAGAGTAGTCGTGAAGTACGGACAGTGAAGCATATAATCAGATATACTGCCAGGGCATTTTACCAGACTTTCCCTGCCTGAAACAGTAGGGATGGAGGGCTGGGGCTTCAATCCAGAAAAGAAGGTCATTCTGGATGTGCAGAAAATACAGGTGTCCGTAAAGAGCATTACGTGTCATGTAAACCGCCACTATGGATTCATGCCATATGTGGCGGTCATTGCTTTGCCTGTGCATCTGTACTTATGCTCCCTTTTCATAAGACGTTTGTGTCGGCAACGATATGGGAACAGGCATGAAATGTCGTTGGATAGATTGTATAAGACAAAGAAAAATAAGGCAGTTGTGGGGTAAGAAAATTATATTTAACGAAAGGAAAATAGGGAATACAGGATAAGAAAATATTGCGATAAAAGTGATGGAAATATAGCGGTGATTTTTATGGGAATGGAATTCTTTTTTATTGGAACCTTGGTAAATCTGTGCTGTTTATCCTACAGATATGCAGGATAGCGGATAGGTTCCACATCCGGTATACTATAAATTAGCAGGTGTAAATGCCTATGATGACATATGATCCATTTTGGCGGATGATGGACGAAAGAAGGATATCAACATACAGCCTTGAGGTAGATTATGGATTTAATAAAGCGTTCATCCACCGTTTGAAGCATAACAAGAACATGAACCTGTCATCTATTGATTACATCTGCGATGTGTTTTCCTGTTCGGTTGAGGATGTGGTAGTACATATCGGAATTAAGGAAGCAGCGGAAGTTACCGCCTGAATGCGGGTGACAGGCAAGTGTGGCCAGTAAAAGATTATGTTTATGATAAGCGGCAGGTCTGGGCGTGACTGCTGCTTTTTATAGTGGATAAATCCTGTTTTATGGAAAAGGTGTATGGGAACATATATGTGGGCAAAGGGGAGGTGAAAATTTCGGGAAGGAACTGTCAACTTGTCTTGGAAGAGTAGGGAAATAAATGGAACGTTTTTCATGCGGGAAATACTATGACAGGATCGGAGGAAATGTCAGGAGGATACGGATGGAAAAGGGATTGACGCAGGAGAAGCTTGCAGAAAAAACGGAGCTGTCCCTGACGGTGATCCAGAAAGTAGAGACAGGGCAGAGCGGGTCGAGGCTTGAAACGCTGATCAGGATAGCATCTGTCCTTGGAGTTTCCCTTGATGTCCTTATGGATATGAAAGAGAGGGATGAACAGTACGGGGATTGGCAGGAAGCGGCATACTTTCTGGTCAAAGATAAAACAGTAGGTGAGGTTAAGTTTGCAATAGCGGTGGTTGAGTCCATATTCAGGTATAGGGATGAGTTCCTGAATTGAAGTGATGGCGGCTTACATAGTACAGAAGATGGTTTTGTATTTATAGCAGTATATCTGGCTGATGGGTACAGGCGAAAAAAATATTAAATTGTGAGGGACATCCAAAGAATAATGAAATCTTTGGGTGTCTTTTATTATGCAGATTTTTGTCATAACATTGCAGGATTTGGAGACAGACAGCTTGATACCCACAAAGATGGGTAAGGATTGGCGAAAATACCCACTTTTATGAGTAAAAAAATCTTAAGTAATATTTTATCATAAATACAGGCTTTCCGCCTGAATGTAGGAAACTTGACAACTGAATACCAGTATGCAGCGGCTTTAAGAGGTTTTCCCTTGAATAAGTTGCACCGGACAACCAGCTTCGCCATGATATGCCTGCCCTATGGGGTAAACCGAAGGATCGCAATAGAAGAAGGAAGGCAGGGAGCGGCATCCGGCGCGGGGCTTCCCATGGCAGGAAGTTCTAAGGGGAGCCATAATGATACTTCTGCCTGGTGAGGGCAGCCGGAACAGCACGCCGGAGGACGGATGCGGAGAAGGAAGCGTTCCACATTGCGGACTATGGAGAGGTCTAGCCATCCCGCCCTGCATACTCCCTGCCAGTAGGGGGCTGGGTAAATGAAAATCCTGTATGGGTACTGGCATTTTTATTAAGTAAGAGTTTTGAAAAGAAGATGTTTATAAACTGCACAATAAAGCAGCCATTCCATGAAAATGCATAAAGGGAAATTGGTTTATGCACTTTCATGGGCTGGTTGGGAAGGAGGTGGTAGGAAAAATCATTTTTAAACACAGGGGCTTTGCCCTTAAAACCATGTGGGGGAGCAGTCTTGCTGATAAGAAGCAGACTGCTCCCCCTGTAGAAATCAAAATAAAAAGAAAGGAAAAAGTATGGGAAAAAAACGAATATTTTCAAAACTTCTCCTGTTCGCGGTCATGGTATCAACCATTGGCGCAGGAGTATTGGGGAGCGTTCCCCTGCCTGTAAAGGCGGCAGAGGAAGAAGAAACCTACACTGTCAGGTTTGAAGCCTATGAGGGAACCTGTGAGACAGAGAGCGTCACCGTACCCAAGGGGGAAAGTATCATCCTGCCGGATGCAGTGTATGAAGGACATTATCTTCATGGATGGGTGGATATTTTTGAAGAAGATGGAAGGACTATAGAAATGACGATAGGCGTAGCCGGGAGTGAGTACACACCGGAAAGGAGCTTGCGGTTACACGCACATTGGAAACCTAATCAGGAACAGGATATTACCACTACTTATGAGGCAAGGATTGGAGACACCAGCTATGAGGAACTGGAAGAAGCCTTTGCAAATGCACAGGCAGGCGATACAATCACTGTCCTTAAGGATTGCAGGGTATCATCTACACTTGAAGTCACTGCTGATAACATCACCATAAAAAGTGAGGATGCAGGCAGTCCGGTAACAATCAGCAGGGAAGAAGATTTTGCCGGGAAAAAATATGGCATGAATACTGATACCGTCCTGCTTGCAGTAAAAGGCGGCAGCCTTACCACGCAGGATATCATTTTTGATGGCGGCGCAGTGTTAGATGATGATTTCAATAATTCCGGCAAAGTCTGGAACAGCCCCCTTATCTATGTTGATGGCTCTTATGCCATGGAAAGCGGGACTGCCCTTCAGAACAATTACAACACTGACGGGTATGAAAGCAATGGCAGCGGCAGGACGCTCCATACAGCCGGGGCGGTGCATATCAAGAAAAATGCCAGCTTTACCATGGATGGCGGCCTGATCCGGAACTGTTATACGTCTGGCGGCGGTGGCGGCATCCAGTCAGAAGCAGATTCCCATGTGTCAGCCACATCCGGCACGGTCACAAACTGCCATGCAGCGTGGGGCGGCGGCATGGACTTTTGGGGAGAGGCAGAAATATCCGGCATGACCATTACAGGGAATGCAGCCAGTTCAACGGGCGGCGGTATTTCCAGCGCAGCCTCTCTGACAGTCAAAGACAGCCTGATTGAAGGGAATTATTCTGCATATGATGGCGGTGGTATCTGTACTGCAACCGGACATAAGGCGGAGATATCCGGATGTACCTTTACCGGGAATGTGGCAGGAAGGGGCAGCGCAGTCCAGACTTCCAAGGGAGAAGGAACACTGCCGCTTATTATCCGTAACTGTACTTTTACAGAAAACCTTTCAGCGGAAAAAAGCTATGCAGGAGGCACGATCTGTTACATGAATGAGACTGGCATTATCCTGTCAGGGAAGACCGTTATGGAAGATAACCTTACATTGGGAGTTGAACCCTGTGATATCCTGTTCTTTTATAACACAGGCGCATCCATCCTTCTGGATGAAGATTTTGAAAGCGATTCCACCTTTATGCTTGGAGGATTTACTGATGTGATAAAGCCCGGCAGGGTATTGATTGACGGTACATTATACCACAAGGACGCAAGCCCGGAGCAGTTCCCTTGGCACTGCCCGAATTACTGCACAGAAAAAAGAGGGGAAAACCTCTATCTTGCAGAAGTGCCCAAGACCTATTTTATTACCTATGATGTCAATAATAATCCTGATGGAGCGAGTGATATGTGTTCTGATCCGAATAAATATACCAGTGAGGACACAGTGACTATTATGGATCAGGAAGCCCTTTTCCCGCTTCTGGGGAATATTGTAAGGTTCGGTTATAACTTTGTCGGCTGGAACACAGAGCCGGACGGGACGGGAACTGATTACGCACCGTTACAGGAGATAAACCTGACAGACAACCTTTACCTTTATGCGAAGTGGGAAGCAAAAGAGCCTGTCACCCTCACTTATATCTATAATGACGGGGAAGGGAGAACAGACAGCGCACAGGTCATTCCCGGTGCAAATATCGCATTCCCTGATGCTTCCAGAAAAGGCTACAGCTTTAAAGGCTGGTATGAGGATGAAGCACTGACAGTATTTGCAGGGAATGCAGGGGAGAAGCATTATGCACCTCAGAAAGATACTTCTTATTATGCCGCATGGGAAAAGGCAGAAGCGACAATCACATTTGACGCAGAAGGTGGGAAAATGGAAGGTGGAGATGTTACTGCCAAAGTTGGAGATACAATCACGCTTCCTAATTGTACCAAGGATGGTTACGAATTTACAGGCTGGTATGATGGGGATACCTGTGTCGGACAGGCAGGGGAAGAATACACTGTCTCTGATGATGTGACGCTGAAAGCACATTATGAGAAGAAAGAGGCTGACACCTGCACGATCACTTTTGATGCGGATGGCGGAAAGATGGAGGGCGGTACAATTATTGCAAAGGCAGGAGATACCGTTACCCTTCCGAACTGTACCAAGGATGGATATGAATTTATCGGCTGGTATGATGGCAATACCCGTGTAGGGAAAGCAGGGGAGAAATACACAGTTTCTGCTGATGCCACATTGAAAGCACGTTATGAAAAGAAGGAAGATCAGGCGGTGATCTGTACTGTTACTTTCGATGCAGACGGTGGCGATACCGTAAGAAAGAGTATTGATGCAGAGAAAGGCAGCACGATCATTCTTCCTGCCTGCAATAAGACAGGCTATGAGTTCCTTGGATGGTTCTTAGCTTCCAACGATAATATCTGTATCGGACAGGCAGGCGAGGAATTTACCGTACAGGGAGATATAACTTTAAAGGCACATTTTGAGAAAAAGGAAGCAGTGAAAGTCACCATCACTTTTGATGTTGACGGTGGTAAAGAAGTTAAATCCATCAAAGCAGCAAAAGGGGATATTATCCGCTTACCTAAGGCAGAGAAGGACGGTTACAGCTTCCTTGGCTGGTACACAGAAAAAGACGGTGGAATCCTTCTTGGAATCCCCGGCAGTGAAATGAAAGCAGTTAAGGATATGACAGCTTATGCACTCTGGGAAAAAGAAGCGGATAAAGATACTGATAATGACGCTGATTCCGAAACCTGTAAGGTGACTTTCCACGCAGGGCAGGGAACGATCAAGGTAAAAGAGCTTACCATTATCAAGGACGGAAGCCTTTACCTTCCCATGCCGGAACGTGAAGGATATGATTTCACAGGCTGGTATCTGGATGATAACCTGACACAGTTTGCAGGGGCATACCATGATACATACCGCATTACAAGAGATACAGATTTCTACGCAAAGTGGGAAAAGTCAAAAGATAACAGTGGCAATAATGGAGATTCAGAGGATAATGATAATTTCGGTGAAACTTTAAATACCTACACCATTAAATATGATGCCAATGGCGGCAAGACCAAGAATGCATCCGTCAAAGTAGTAATAGGCGGCAGCGTGAAACTACCCGGCGCAGAGCGTGAGGGTTATATTTTCAAAGGCTGGTACACTGACAGACAGGTATTTATTGGAACAGAAGGAGAAACCTATAAGCCAAGCAGGAGCATCAGCCTCTATGCAAGATGGGAAAAGGAAGATCAGGACAATCATACAGAAAACACCAACGATAAGGACAATAAAAATACTTCGGACAAAAATCAGAATACAAGCGGCACTGTCTCCGGCAACACAGCAGGCAGTCCTTCAGATAAAGATACAGCGACTAAAACGGAAGGAGGAAATGGAAATGCAGGAAAAGGAACGGAGCCGGTTATCCAGACTGGTCACGCGTCACCCTTTACTCTTCTGGCTGCCCTTGGGCTGTGCGGCGTTATGCTTGCTGCTGCATCTGTCTTTGAAGGGAAGAAAGAAGGGAAAAGCTGCCTGTAGTGGGTGTGTATTATGATGGTACATCCTGCTGTACGGTAAAGGACGGGTAGAAAGGAGTGTAACTATCGGAAACTATTCTATCATTTACGCTGATCCCCCTTGGCGGTATGACCAAAAAGTCATGCAGGGTGCGGCGGATCGGCACTACCCTACAATGACGATGGATGAGTTATGTGCGCTCCCGGTGGCAGACCTTGCCGACCGGGACAGCGCACTTTTTTTGTGGGCTACTTTCCCCAAGCTCCCCGAGGCTCTGCAGCTTGTGAAAGCGTGGGGCTTTACTTATAGAAGCGTGGCTTTTGTCTGGCTGAAAAAGAACAAAAAAGCGGACAGCTGGTTTCAAGGGCTGGGCTTCTGGACAAGGGGAAATGCAGAAATCTGCCTGCTGGCTACCAGGGGTCACCCCAAACGGCAGGCGGCAAATATCCATCAGTTTATTATTTCCCCTATAGAGGCCCACAGCAAAAAGCCGGACGAGGCCCGGGAAAAGATTATTGCCCTCATGGGCGACCTGCCCCGTGTGGAGTTGTTCGCAAGGCAGACACCGCCCGGCTGGGATGTGTGGGGAAATGAAGTTGCAAGTACGCTCCCTGACTTTGGGATAAAGTGTCCCGAAGTGGCTGAGGATGAAAAGGAGGACAGGAAATCTGGGATTATCCTGTCCTGACTGAAAGGGGATGCGGCTGGGAAAATAGCTGCATCCCCTGAATAATGAAAGAAATGATAAAACGATTTCAAAGAAAGGCGCAGCATGGAAAAAATGAAAAAATTTATTAGCTGGCTTGGGGAGAAACTTTTCCCTGACCTGCCGGAAAAGAAAAGGCAGCGGATTACAGTGCAGATCATAGTGGGTATTTCCCTTGCGTTCATCTGTATGGTGGGTATGGGAATCTTCCGTTATAAGGCAGTGAAGCAGCTTGAAAAGTATCAGGCAATAGCGGATGCCTATGCACAGCTTGACACTATTTTAGAAGAGGAAAGGGAAAAATCTCAGCAGGAAGCAGCGGAAGAGCTGCAGGATTTTTTTGCGGAAATGGAAGCGGATGCAGAACGGTACAGGCAGGAGTACGAGGCAGAAATGAGGGAGAAGGGACTGGAAGCCTATGACTGGGATGCCTTATGCAGTGAAAATGAGGATATCAAAGGCTGGCTCTGCATTCCTGATACCTTAATTAATTTCCCTGTAGTAGGAACGGATGACAATGCCTTTTATCTCTCCCATAATTTCATAGGGGATAAGAGCAGCGCAGGATGCCCTTTCATGGATAAGGACACGCAGATATGGGATTTTAACCGCGTCATCTATGGACACAACATGGGTACTGGTTCGGATGCCATGTTTTCAACATTGTTAGATTATGAGAAGGAAGATTATTTTAAGGAAAACCAGACCATTTATTTCACAGATGTTTATGGAAGTGCTACAGCTTATCAGGTAATGGCGGTTGTCAAATACAGCATAGACGATCTGGAAGAATGGGATTTCCGTATAAGAAACCATGCTGATATGGAAAGCTACAATGCATGGATGGAGCAGTTACAGGGAAGGGCATTGTATTATGAAGAGCCCGACCATGCTCCCACCAGCATTATAACACTTGCTACCTGTGACAGGCGTGTTTTTGGGAAAAACGGAAGATTCCTTGTCATAGCAGGGAAGGTAACAGGATAATAACAGATTTGCATAAAAAAGAAAAATAATATACTGAAAACTGTCCTCCGATATGATATAATCAGGGAAGTGGATTTTGAAAACAGGACAGGCGGTATACAGCATGAAAGCACTATATGTTACAGATTTACATGGGGATGAAAATAAATACAGGAAATCACTGGATATTGCAATAGAAGAAGGTATCAGCGTCATTATAAATGGTGGGGATATGCTTCCCAAACTTGGGGAAAGGCATTTGGAACAGCCCATATTCATCAAGGAATTTTTAAGAGATTATTTTTCAAAACTTAGGGAGCATAATATTACATACCTTGCTATGTTGGGGAATGATGATCTGCTGTGGGTGGATGACCTGTTTGATAAGGTATGCAGTGAGTTTGGAAATGTCCATAATATAGCAGGGAAAAAGGTTTGTGTCGGCGGTTATGAATTTGTTGGGATGAACCACATATTAGACCATCCTTTCGGCTGTAAAGACAGGGTTGTTATGGAGGCTCATTATGTCCCGCAGAGGCAGTTAAGCCCTGTTGCAGGTATTTCCAATGAATACGGTTATGACAGGATATATAACTGGATGGAGTATTCAAGGACGGAGCTTCCACACATGTGCGATATCCTGAAAAATCTGCCTGAGCCGGAAAAACCAGAGCACACAGTCTATGTGATGCACATGCCTCCTGCCGGGCTGAAGCTGGGGCAGCTCCGGTATCAGGATTTAGATATAGGTTCTGTGGATATTTACGAGTTCCTGAAAGATAAACAGCCGCTTCTCTCCCTGCATGGGCATATACACGAAGCCCCTGACACAGAAAAAGGGAAATGGATCAACCAGATACATCATACAGTCTGCATCCAGACGGGGCAGACGGAATTTGATGATAAAGATCTGGTCTATGCGGAGCTTGATCTACAAAAGCAGGAATATTTGAGAAAAATTGTAAATGTAAAATAACAGGAAAGCACCAGCAATGGTGTTTTTTTGATACCCGGAAATGAGGTGGACACTTGGAAAAGGAAGAACAGTCGGAAAAAATCCAGATCGGGAATACAACGTTTTATGTGACAGCAGTCTTTTCCGGTACAGTCCAGTTGCAGCACTTAATAAAAAGACTGATCCGAAAAGAGATTGAACAGGAAAATACTGCCTATTAATTGGGAAAACAGCACAACAAATAGATGAAAAATTTGTGGAAATGTGATATAATCATCTTATACAAAGTGGTTTGTTTGCTGTTGGAAAGGAGCAGGAATGTTAAAACAGCAGACAAAACTAAGAGTCAGATTATATGCACGTTTATCCAAGGATGACGGGGATGCTGATAAGGAAAGCAACAGCATTACCAACCAGTTGCAGATGTTAAGGTATCACGCCAAGGAAAAGGGATTTGAAGTAATAGGCGAATACGTGGATGATGGCATTTCGGGAACAACTTTTAACCGGCCCGGTTTAAACCGTATGATTGAAGATGCCATGAATGACACAGTACCAAGCGGCATTATGGTCAAGGATATGTCTCGTTTTGGGCGTAACAATGCCATGTTCATGTATTATGTGGAAGAAATCTTCCCCAACAATGACATCCTGTTTATCGCCCTGAATGATGATGTTGACACAAGGTTTGATGAAAACGAGATGATGCCTTTTAAATCCATTATGAATGAGTATTATGCACGTGACACATCAAAGAAAATCCGCAGTGTCAAGAAGACAATGGCTTTAAATGGCGGTTTCTGTGGTTCTTTCGCCCCATATGGCTATATGGTTGACCCGAAGAATAAGCGGAAATTGTTAGTTGACCCGGAAACAGCGCCCGTAGTCAAGCGTATTTTTGAATTGTCGAAGCAGGCTAACAGCGTCCACCAGATTGCAAGGATATTATGTGAGGATGGAATCCTGATCCCGAGGGCATACAGGGCAATGAAGAATGGCACACTGGAAACAAGCACAGGGTTTAAATTCCCAACGGACTGGGTAGGGAAAAATGTAAAGATGATTTTGGAGAATCAGGTGTATTTAGGGCATATGGTATCCCACAAGACGCAGACAAAATCATTCAAGAACAAAAAGCTCGTACCGGTTTCCGAAGAAGAATGGATCATAGTCCGGAATACCCATGAGCCGATCATTGATGAAGAAACCTTTGAACTGGTGCAGAAATTCATCAGCGTAAAGAAGCAGCCTAATAAGACAAAGCATCCCAATATGTTTGTAGGGCTTGTGAAATGCCCTGACTGTGGGCGCAACATGGCATTCTCAAATCCAAACGGTAAGAGTCCTCGTTTCCGTTGCAGGACATATGCGAGAAACAGCAATCTCTGTACGACACATGCGATTTCATATGATGCATTACAGCAGATAGTCATGGGTGATATCCAGAAACACATAAGGAATATGGAAGAGTTGGGAGAGCAGTTCATTGAAGAAATGCATGAGCTGAGCGAAAAGGGCGGCGACCAGAAAATCCAGCAGTTCGGGCAGAGTTTAGAAGCAACAGAAAAACGGATTGCGGAAATAGACACTATGATTATGAAGCTCTTTGAGCAGAACGCTTTAGGAAAGATTTCGGATGAACGTTTTGAAAAATTGTCATCAGCTTATGAGAATGAGCAGAGGGAGCTTGACCAGAAGCGGAATGATTTAAAGGCAAAGATAAAGTCTGAGGAAAAGAAAACACAGAACACGAACCAGTTTTTGGAAACTATCCGTAAGTACGAAACAGTAACAGAGTTGAACCGTTCCATGCTGGTGGAACTGATAGACAGCATTTATGTGTATCAGGCAGAAGGAATCGGGAAGGAACGTAAACAGAGAGTGGAAATTAATTATCGTTTTCTTGCGGGGTCTCAATGTGGTATTGCATGATGGCAATGGTCGGACAGGTAGGTTGTGGCAGTCGTTGATTTTGCAGAAATGGAAAGAAGTTTTTGCATGGATTCCGGTAGAAACGCTTGTGTATGAAAATCAGGAGGAATATTATAAGGTACTGCAGCGGTCTGATAATGTCGGGGATTCTACGGAATTTGTAGAGTTTATGCTTGGGATGATTCGCAATGCCTTAAAGGAGATCAGTGAAACACATAACAAAACAAATGTCGCAATAAATGTCGGTGTAAATGTCGTAACAAATGAGGAAAAAATAATAGCCCTTCTAAGGCAGGATGGTAGCATGTCAGCTAATATGTTGTCTGTATCTGTGGGAGTTACCGGAAGACAGGCACAACGTATTTTGGCTAAATTAAAGGCGGAGGGAAAAATAATACGACATGGGGCAAATAAAAACGGATACTGGGAAGTTATAGAGTAAAAAATCCGAAACGGTGTTTCGGAAATTAAAAAGTGAAACCAAAAGGAATGGAGAAGCGATATGAACCTGACAAACTTTTTAAAACAGACAGATGCCCTTACGGCGCAATATTCAGCAGAACAGCTCAGCGCTTTTATTCATGATATCGGGAGAGGTTTCCCAGAGCATCGCAGGGAAGATTTTCTGGAAATGCTGAAATCTGTCGGGAATAAAGCGGGACAAGCTTCAAACAAGAATGTGGCAAAAGATATTGATTTTGGTGAAATGTATAGTCATATCAGAGATAATTTAAGGAGTATTGATTCTCAGGAAGTTAGTATTTCCGGAGTATTGAATGAAGAATATGATGACTGGTATGACGACAGTAGCGAAGAATTTTATTATGAGGACAACAGCGGTATTTCAGAGATGCTTGAGGAGGCCTGTGATTTTGTGCATATCTGTATAGACATGGAGAGATATAAGGAAGGTTTTGAAGTTGGAAATCAAATGTTAGCAATGGAGATTCTATGCGATAATGAGTATGGCGATGAAGAACTTTCACTTGGGGATATGGTGTATCATGAACTTTTGAATTGCGACCTGACACAGGTTATTCTTGATACAATATATTGTGCATATCATGCAGTGCCGCCAGCCAAACGCCCGGAGACATTGTATGGAGTTATTGTAAATGCAAGAAAAGACGAAATCACATTAGAAGCAATTATGCAGCATGGAGATGAAGAATTACCTGCGCTTGAAGATTTTCTGCTGCTTTGGATTACATATCTTGGCGATAAGATAGGGCATGATGCTGATCGTCTTATTATGGAAGCTGTTGGTTTGCTAAATGATGTTTCTTTGGAGGTACAGTATGCGGAAAAATATGCTGCTGTTCATCCGGGATTATATTTGAATATATTGGGAAACGGGAAATCTGTGACGGCAAATGATATGGTATCCATAGGAATAAAAGCGATGAAGACGATACCAAAGAAATATATTATGCGTAGTAGAGCAGCATTGAAAACAGCTGAGTATGTTATTGCAGCCGATGGGGAAGGATCTTTGCTGGAAAAGTGCTATTTTGCCGCGTTTGAATCTGATACATCTGCCCTGAATTTTCTTCGAGTACTTCTAAACGGTTGCGAAAACGAAAATAAAAGGGAAGAACTTCAAAAAATATTTATGAAATTATCTGTACATAAGAGTCACGATTCTTTTGGTATGTATGAAAGAAGCTATTCATGCTCTGAGAGGGAAGAAAACAGACTGGACAGCAATATAGTTTTATTGCTCAGATTTTTAGACGGGCAGTTTGAGGATGTATTAGACAAAGGATTGAGCAAATCGGAAGCGTTAGGCTGGACAGGAACTTTTATGAAACAGGGAATTGCGTTATATCTGTTGTATATGTATGAAGGTCAGTGGAATGGTAAGGGAATTGCAGCAATGGTAGAGATAGCGAAAAGTGCAATGCAATTTTCAGCAGAAGAATATCGAAAAGGCACCTGTGGGCTTGGAGGGATAAGTGAAAACGATCTGTTTTGTCAAATATATTTAAAATGGAAGTCTATGGTGAAAATGGAATCTGATATTAGAGACCGTGCAGTAAAAAGAATCACAGCGCTGCTTGAAAAGCGGACAGAAGGAATTATGGGTGCAAACCGAAGAAACTATTATGGGGAATGTGCAGCGTATATAGCTGCTTTGGGCGAGGTGCGGGAATCCATGGGAGAGGTGGGCGCGAAACAGAGACTTATGACATCGTATAGGGATAAGTATCCACGAAGGAGTGCATTTCGGGAAGAAATGAGATGTTATGGCTGGATAGATACTAAGAGAAAATAGGGGCATCATTCTGTGTGTATTAGTGTTGCGATTCAGCAAGAAACTGAACTGTAACGAAACATGTGCGGAAAATTGAGAATTGAGGGCAGGCTATCGTAGATTAATAAGGAGTTCCTGATGAAAAGCATAGCAGAACTGGAAAAAAGAATACAATGTCTGGAACTGGAAAACCAGCGCCTGAAAAAGTTGCTTGCAGATGCAGGGATTTCTTATTCTGAAAAAGAGATAGATAGTGATGGTAATGAATATGATCCAGATCAAGGATCAAGAATTATACCAAGAGACATTACGGAAACCGATGCAAAAGTGTTCTTTAGCATGTTTTGGGGACGTACAGATGTATATAGCAAGCGTACCATAAAGAAATCTACTGGGGAAGTAAATTATTATACACAATGTCATAATTTTTGGAAAAATGGCTGCCCAAGGATTACAGGAAGCAAGATAAAATGTCGGGATTGCCAGAGACAGGCATATAAAGAGTTAAAGAAAGAGCAGATTGTTGACCATTTAAGAGGAAGTGCTGAGGATGCTACAGACGTCATAGGTGTTTTCCCGCTTTTGACAGATGATACCTGCAGATTTATCGTCTTTGACTTTGATAATCATGAAAAAGGTGCGGAAAGAAATGATTTTGCCAATGCTGATGATCTGTGGAGAGATGAAGTAAACAGTCTGAGAAGAATATGTGATATCAATGGAATAGATGCACTGGTAGAGCGTTCACGTTCGGGGAGAGGCGCACATTTGTGGATATTTTTTCAAAAACCGATAGAAGCTGGTCTTGCAAGAAAATTTGGAAATACTCTGTTAAATAAGGGTGCAGAATCTGTAAACTTAAAATCGTTTCGTTTTTATGACCGTATGCTGCCAATGCAGGATCATCTTCCGGAAGGTGGAGTGGGCAATCTGATTGCACTGCCATTACAGGGACAGGCATTAAAAGAGGGGAACAGTGCATTTGTAGATGAACACTGGAATGCATATCCCGACCAGTGGGAAGTGCTGCTGAACAAGAGAAAACTTTCAAAAGAGTTTATCGAAAATAAGATAAAAGAATGGACGGAGGGAAGTTTTGATATTGCTGCAGGCTGCGAAGATATTTTTGAAAATGATAACGAAAAGCCGTGGGACAAAACAAAGCATTTTCATAAGGAAGATGTTGAAGGAATAATGCAGGTTACACTGTCAGATGGCGTATATGTGAATACGGTAAATTTACAGCCAAGAATACAGAATCAGCTCAGGAGGATGGCTGCGTTTTCTAATCCTGTATTTTATAAAAAACAGGCTATGGGGTTATCTAATTTTGAAAATTACAGATATATTTATCTTGGAAGTGATGAAGGTGGATTTATCAAAGTTCCAAGAGGTATTTTGGAGAATATAACCGAAGCGTGTGAGAAAGCCGGTATTGAATATGAAATAGAAGACAAGCGAAGTAAAGGGCATCCGATTCATGTGGAGTTTATTGGAAAACTGAAAGAATCACAGATACCTGCTGTAGAAAAACTCCTTCAATATGACAACGGAATCCTGAATGCTGCCACAGCATTTGGGAAGACAGTAGTGTGCTGTAATGTCATAGCGCAAAGACAGGTAAGCACACTGATTCTCCTCCAGTCATTAGCACTGATGGGACAATGGCAGGAAGCGCTTGAAAAGTTCTTACATATTGATGAAGAACTGCCGGAGTACGAAACACCTACAGGCCGTAAAAAGAAACGAAGAAGTATTATTGGAAAGTTACAGGGAGCTCACGATTCGACTACGGGAATTATTGATATCGCGATGGTCGGTTCGGTCTGTAAGAATGGTGAATACCACAGGCGGTTAAAGGAGTATGGACTCATACTGGTGGATGAGTGCCACCATGCCGCTTCAGATACAATCGTGGATATTTTACAGGAAGCAAATGCAAAATATGTATATGGAGTAACGGCTACACCATTTAGGGGTGACGGTTTGGAAAAAATAAATTATATGCTCCTTGGACCAATCCGTTACAAATACACCTCAAAAGACAGGGCAAAGGAGCAGGGGATAGAGCATCTTGTTTATCCACGGTTTACAAGGGCAGTTGCTCCAAGATTTTCACAGGATAAAATGCATCCAAATGAGGCATATGAAATCATCCGCAATAATGAAGACAGGGACGAATTGATCATAAGAGATGTTAAAAAATGTGTGGATGATGGAAGAACGCCAGTTGTTCTTTCCAAGTATGTGGATCATTCACAGCGATTGTATCAGCGGTTGATAAATTATGCAGACAAAGTCTTTTTATTGTCCGGCGGTAATTCTAAGAAAGAACATAAAGAAATTTTAAAACAGATGAATCAGGTTACGCCGGAGGAAAGTATGATTCTTGTTGCAACAGGAAAGCTGATAGGGGAAGGATTTGACTATCCGAGGTTGGATACACTGATCATGGCAACACCCGTGGCATGGAAAGGAATAGTGGAGCAGTATGCCGGACGGTTAAACAGGGATTATGACGGAAAGAAAAGCGTGATTATTTACGATTATGTGGATAGCCATATATCCATGTTTGACAGGATGTACCATAAAAGACTTAAGGCGTACAAACAGATCGGATATGATATTTTTTCAGCAACCGGCACGCAAAAGCAAACGGCGAATGCCATTTTTGATATAGATAATTATGCAGACGTGTATCGGAATGATTTGCTTACGGCTGAGAAAGAAATTATCATTTCCAGTCCGGCAATCAGCGGCAAGAAAGTGTATGAGATGATTCATTTACTCAGGGAAAAGCAGGAGGTAGGAATTAAAATTGCCATTGTCACATGGAAACCGGACTGCTATGGATATGGAGACAGTGCATACTGGCAGGAACTCCAGGAACAGATGCGAAAGGCGGCTTGCCGGGGTCTTTATGGAGTACTTATTCTGCATTTGCTAATT
>CAYOED010000076.1:0-16463 GCA_964402925.1 uncultured Lachnospiraceae bacterium
TAGATGATTCCGTGACCGCTGTCAGATAAGGTTATGAGTTTGGAACCGCAGATACTGTCGTGCTGTATTTCGGCAAGTTCCTTGGAAACAATCACATCTTTATCACCGTGAATAATGTATGTGGGAACATGAACATAACGGAAATCCCTTTGAACGTTTTCGTCACGCAGGGCAATACAGCTTTTTATGGTTCCGATTCCCGACGCAGACAAGGCGATACTTCTGAACCAGTCAATGACTGCGTCCGAATGCGGGCAGGCAAACAGCTGCTTGCTGAAGTTTTGGCACAGCTTTGGCCTGTCAGTTTCGGCAAGGCTTATCAAAGCATTTACTTCCTGCATAGATTTCCCGTATGGACAGTCGGGACGCTGGGCAAAACATGGAGCAGCGGCAGAAAGCAGTATCAGTTTTGATACACCGAATCCATCGTAACGATTCATATATCTTAGAGCAATCGCTCCTCCCATCGAAAAACCAACTAAAATGAATTTTTTAAGATAAAGTTTTTGGACAACCTGGAATAGATCAGCGGACATTTGATCATAAGTATATCCGCACGCAGGCGTATCTGACTTTCCGAATCCCCTTAAATCCACTGCGACGACGCGGTATCCGCAATCAGTAAGCAGGTTTATTTGATATTCAAAAATCTTGTGGGACAGCGGCCAGCCGTGAATAAGAAAAACGGTATTTTTACACTCTGGATGATAGTCGTAAACGGCAATTTTAGTCCCGTCGCATGATGTAACATAATACATAAATACCTCTGTAAAAGGTTTTTTATATTTTATGCGGTCTGGATGACAAAAGTTAATGGGATGCGCAACCATATATCTGGAAGCGCGATGCCAAATTAAGTGTCAATCAAATTTTCTATAGCATTCCCTGTACAGCCTTGTTTGACGAAACAATTCCTTTATATTATGATGAATAAAAAATAAATCGCAAGGAAAGGCAGCGCAAATGGAACAATTGATCAACATTGGATTTGGAAATTTTGTGAATCGTTATAAGATAATTGCAGTTATCAGCCCGGATTCGGCGCCTGCAAAACGCATGATACAAAACGGTAAGGACCAGGGGACTGTGATAGATGCCACTCAGGGAAGGCGTACCAGAGCCATTATTGTGATGGAGAATGCCAACATTGTTTTGTCCGCGGTATTGCCGGAAACCATTGCAGGTAGATGCGTACAGGCTCAGCCTCCTGCCGTAATATAATGTAAAAACTTTTCAGTGGGATGAACTTTATAAATGGTAGATGCAATATATATATGACATACAGGTGTCATATTTTTTGTGATAATATGATTGAAAAGAAGAAGATGCCATGAATTTTTCATAGTTCTGCATTTCCTGTTATTCAAAAAACATGACGCATTTTATCAAGTAAGTCTTCTTTTTTTATGCTAAAATAGCATCCAGTGCAACAAAAACGACATGAGAGGGACCAAATTTATGATTGAAGTAAACCATATCTCCAAAGACTTCGTATCCCCCAAGAAGTACCCGGGGCTTAGCGGAGCCATCAAAGGCTTATTTTCCAACGAGAAAGTTGTAAAAACAGCTGTAGACGATATCTCCTTTACAATAGGAAAAGGTGAAATCGTAGGATATATCGGCAGCAACGGCGCAGGCAAATCCACCACCATCAAAATGATGACAGGAATTTTAAATCCCACAAAGGGAACCTGCAAGGTAGCTGGAATAGACCCCAGCAGGAAGCGGCGGGAGAACGCCCAGAATATCGGCGTTGTTTTTGGACAAAGAACCCAGCTTTGGTGGGACCTTCCCTTAAGCGAGTCCTTTACCATCCTGAAAGAAATATACAATGTGTCCGATGAAACATATAAAGAACAGATGGAATTTCTCAACAGAGTTCTGGAATTACAGGAGTTTTTTGACAGACCGGTCCGCACCCTTTCCTTAGGTCAGCGTATGCGGGCGGATTTAGGTGCAGCACTATTACATAATCCCAAAGTCCTTTATCTGGATGAACCGACGATAGGTCTTGATTTGATGGTAAAAGACAATATCCGTGAAGCAATCAAAGAAATCAATGAAAAATATCAGACCACGGTCATTCTGACCACTCATGATATCGGCGATATCGAAGAGCTTTGCAGCAGAATCATTATCATTGACGAGGGTAAAAAAATCTATGATGGTTCTCTTGCGAACTTAAAAGACACCTATGGAACCAAGAGAAAGGTGACTATGGAAATCAGGCAGCCTCATAAGATAAAAGAGCTTCGCCTTGCAGAGAGCCTGGGAGTTTCGGATGCGGAATGTATCACGGAATATGATAAAGAAAACAATACTCTTTGTGTAACCTTTGACAAACATAAGATACAGGTTCCCCAGATTCTTTCGGCGGTCATGGAAGTGCTTGAAATTAAAGATGTGCAGATACAGGAAACAGAGCTCGCTCAGATTGTAAAGGAAATATATAATCACGGAACAGTGGAGGAATAGAAAATGGTAAAGAGTCTTAAAATCTATCTGCCCTTTGCTTCCAATGAGCTGAAGCGGAGGCTGGCATATAAAGGTGCGTTCTATCTGTTTATTCTGATCAGCCTGCTTAGGTCTTTTATCAGCTATTACCTGTGGAGGGCGGTTTATGGAAGCTCCGATAAGGCAGTGCTGGGAGGACTGTCGCAGAGTGAGATGGTAGTCTATGTGTTTATGGTGTATGTCACCTCATTTGTGATGGTTTCTATTTCGGACGTGGTTAGTGATGATGTGATAAAGGGAACAGTTGCCATGAATCTGATCAAACCCATTGATTATCGGTGCAGCCTTATATTCCGGGGCGTAGGGAATATGATATACAACTTTTTGACGCCCAGTGTCATTATCTGGATTGGGGTGGAAATTTATAAAGTAATGGTGCTGGGGCTTGCGCCGGTGACGGTAGGCAGAATTGTTTTATATCTGACCAGTTGCATGATGAGTTTTCTGATTTATGTGTTGTTTGATTTCTGTTTTGGTATGATTGCATTTTTTACTACGTACATTTTTGGACTGATTATGGTACAGGGAGCGCTTCTTAGCTTTTTGACGGGGCAGCTTATACCTATCAGCTTTTTCCCCGGAGCGGTGCAGAACATATTTGAGTTCCTGCCCTTTTCTTCTATGATATACACGCCGGTCATGATTTATTTAGGAAAGTACAGCGGGCAGATGCTTGGCTTTGCGCTCCTTAGGCAGGCAGTGTGGGTAGTGATTCTGTATGTGCTGGGGAGTCTTATCTGGAAAAAGGTGACCAAGCGTCTGGTAGTTCTGGGAGGTTGATGATGAATACATGTAAACGATATCTGCGTCTTTACCGGGTTTTGATTACGCAGTTTTTAAAAACGATTATGCAGTCGAAGGTGGATTTCCTGATGGGACTGTTTGGGTTTTTCTTTACCCAGATTATGGGCATTGCCTTTTTGTATCTGGTATTTGAACAGATTCCCTCCCTTCAGGGCTGGACTTTGGACCAGTTGATTTTTATCTATGGATTTGCCCAGATTCCAAGGGGAATCGATCATCTGTTTACGGACAATATATGGCTGGTGGCATGGTGGAGCGTTATTAATGGAGAATTTGACCGCTATATGTTGCGCCCCATGAATATTTTTTTTCAGGTTATAGCAGAAAAGCTTCAGCCGGATGCACTGGGAGAGCTTCTGGTGGGCATGATTCTGGTGGTGCGTTCACTGTCAAAGGGAATCGTCATTACAGACCCGCTGCACTTTGTGCTGTTCTTTGTGTCCATTTTTGCAGGAGCTCTTATCTATACTTCTATAAAGTTATTTTTTGCGTCATTGGCATTCTGGATTAAACGTAGCGGTCCGTTTTTGCAGGTAGCATACGAAATGTCAGATTTCGCAAAGTACCCTACGGAGATTTATGCAAAAGGGATACGCTTTTTGATTACCTGGGTTGTCCCGTTCGCCTTTGTGGCGTACCTGCCTGCAAGCTTTTTTTTAAAAAGTGATACTTCCGGTGTGGTCATCGGAATCGAGTGCGGGATTGCGGTGGTCTTCTGGTGCATTGCTTATGCGGTGTTCAATCGTGGGACACATGTATATGAAAGTGCAGGGAACTGATGCAATTTAATCATTAAGAAAATGTATTTTCTCCATAAAATATGATTGCCTTCCACGTATCTTTAGTACATTAAAGTAAAATGCAACCTTTTTTCGTAATGAAAAGTATTTAAGGTAAGCAGGCAAAGATACAAGGGAGGCGTTATTATGAAAAAAAGATTTATGGCAGCAGTTTTAAGTGCAGCGCTTGTGGCAGGAGTTTTGTCTGGATGCGGTGCCGGCAAGGATTCCGGCAGTCCCGCAGATAGTGGGGACATGGGGCAAACGGCGGAGGCACCGGCGGATGAGCCTAAGCAGTGGCGCGATTCAGACGAGGAAGCAGAGGCGGGATACTATGAAGAAGCAGCAGGCGAGGGAGATGTGGCAAAGCCGGGAACCGAAGGTGAAAGCTATGCTGAGTCCTGCTATCGGATTGCCGAGCCTATAGAAAACACAGAAGAATACAGCAAGTGGAGCGAAAAGGGCTTTTCTTCTGTACTAAATCAGCCTTTGTCTACCTTTTCGGCGGATGTGGACACTGCTTCCTACAGCAATCTGCGCAGGATGATAACGGATGGCTATTTACTGGATGCGATTCCGGAGGGCGCTGTCAGAATAGAAGAAATGCTCAACTATTTTACATATGACTATAAAGAACCGAAGGGCAGTGAACCCTTTGGAGTGACGACGGTCATCAGTCAGTGCCCGTGGAATGAAGAGGCACAGCTTTTGATGATCGGGTTAAAGACCCAGGATATTGATTATTCTGAGGCGCCTCCCTCCAATCTGGTATTCCTTCTGGATGTATCCGGCTCCATGGGAGACTATGACAAACTTCCTCTTTTGCAGGAAGCATTTGGAATCTTGGCGGAAAACCTTACAGAGAAAGACAGGATATCCATTGTCACTTATGCCTCGGAGGATAAGGTGGTACTGGAAGGCGTAAGCGGGGACAGGACAAGTAAGCTCAAGAGAGCTATTAATTCCTTGAAAGCAGGCGGCGCCACCTATGGAAGCAAGGGAATTGAAACCGCCTACAGAATTGCGGAGGAAAACTTTATCGAGGGAGGCAACAACCGGGTTATTCTTGCAACGGATGGAGACCTGAATATCGGTATGACCACCGAAGAAGAGTTGGAAGAGCTGATTACTGAGAAACGCGAATCGGGTATTTTCCTGTCGGTGCTGGGATTCGGGACGGGCAACATCAAGGACAACAAGATGGAAACATTGGCTGACAAAGGCAACGGAAACTATGCCTATATTGACAGCATGCGCGAGGCAAAAAAGGTTCTTGAAAAGGAAATGACAGCTACGCTTCTTACCATCTGCAAGGATGTAAAGCTGCAGGTGGAGTTCAATCCGGCAGTCGTGGCGGAGTATAGGCTGATTGGTTATGAAAACAGGGCATTGGACCGGAAGGACTTCGATGATGATACAAAAGATGCAGGTGAAATTGGTGCAGGACACAGCGTCACTGCGATGTACGAACTGATTTTAAAAGACCCTCTCATGCCAATGGGTGAGGAAGAGATAGAGGATTTGAAATACGGGGATAATTACAAAGAAGAACTGGGCGCATCTGCTTCCGCGGGCAAAGCAATGGAAGAGGAGTGGCTGACCATCAGTATCCGGTATAAAAAACCGGCGGAGGATACCAGCAATCTCTTGCCATACCCTGTCAGCTTTGACAGCTATACTTATGAACCAGGAGAAGATTTCCGGTTTGCGGCTGCGGTAGCGGAGTTCGGACTGCTTGCATCCCACAGTGATTATCCAGAGAATGCCTCTGTAAGTCATGTGCGTTCTGTTTTAAGGGGAATGGATTTAGCGGATGAATATAAGGCGGAGTTCGAAGAATTGGTGATTGAAGCGAGATAAGTAAAAAAAGTTTTTATTGTACGTTGTGTCCTTTTTGTGTTAAAATATGAAAAAACATATTTTCTTTAAGGCAAATCCGATACATTCTATAAACAGTCAATTAAAGATTTCAGAAAATCCATGCTTTTATCCCTATCAACATTTCAATAAGCAGGAGGATCTGAAATAAACCTCCTGTAGCATTAACCATTTCTTTTTAGAAACCGGTTCATCAAAGGAGGAAAAGGAATGAACGAGACACACGTACAGCGCAACTATAAGGACACCATGTTCCGCATGCTGTTTAAGGAAAAGGAAAATCTCCTGAGCCTTTACAATGCGGTCAACAAAACATCCTATACGGATGTGGGGGATCTGGAGATCACGACACTGGAAAATGCGGTCTACATGAATTATAAAAATGACATCTCCTTCGTGTTTGACTTTGAGCTGATGCTCTATGAGCACCAGTCTACTGTAAACCCCAACATGCCTTTAAGAAATCTGATCTATGTCACAAAGGTACTGCAGAATATCACAAGAAATGAAACCCTGTACAGCACAGTGATTATCAGACTGCCTGCGCCAAGATTTGTGGTTTTTTATAACGGGACGGATCCCCAGCCCGGAAGGCAGGTCCTACGGCTGTCAGATGCATTCGAAAAGAAGATGGAAAAGCCGGAACTGGAACTGACGGTGAGTGTGTACAACATAAATTCGGGATACAATGTGGAACTGATGGAGGCATGTCGTTTATTAAAGGAATATGCACAGTATGTAGAACAAGTCAGGAAATTTGCGAGGAAAACATTTTTTCCGGAAGCCGTAGAGCAGGCAGTGGATTACTGCATCAGGAACGGGATACTGGCGGATTTCTTGTCAAAGAATCGGGCGGAGGCGATAGCTGTGAGTATATTTGAGTATGATGAAGAAAAACATCTTAAGAGTGAAAGAGAGCTTGCATATAAAAATGGCGAGGATGCTGGGATTGAGAAGGGAATCGCCTTGGGACGCGAGGAAGGTGAAAAGCGTTTTTCAGAACTCCTGCAGATTCTTATGAAAGCGGAAAGAAGTGATGACTTAAGCCGTGCTATTTCTGACCAGCACTATCGGGAACAGCTATATTTGGAGAATAATTTATAATATGTAATAACTCTCAAAAGAGGAACAAGCACATGGAATTGTGAAATTTCAAATAACTTTTAAGGAGAGCATCTATGATTTTTAAAAAGGAATTGTTCGCAACAACTTCAATGGAGCAGAAATCAAAGGTACATGATATATTGAGTCAATATAATATCAAGTACTCTTTAAAAACAAAAGACAATTTTGGCGGAGGATTATATTCTGAGAGAAGATTTACCGGAAGCATCGGAATGGACACATCAAGCAGATTTATTTACCATATCTTCGTTTCGAAAAAAGAATATGAAAATGCAGCATTTCTTTTGCAGCAAAATAAGATTTAAGAGTTATATTTTAGAAAGATATATCCTTAATATTATAGAAAATACTACTTTTTAGCCTGAGAGTAGTATTTTCTTTTTTTATCCTTATAAAATATAATTTACATAATTTGTGTGGCGAGAGTATAGCGTTGAAAAATTTTTAGATTAATTTAAGATTTTTTTATAGTATTTTGTAGCTTTTTCCCCATATAATTCGTAATAATGTTTGACGGATATTTTCAAAACAAAAAAATGTCGTTTTATGATTTAGGTATTGACAAATAATGTTCTAGTTATATAATACAATAGTACAAACAAAATAAGGAGCACTTAGACAGATGAATGAATTGATCGAAATCCGGGATATGTGCAAGATATACAATCCGGGAGAGAACGAGGTTCGGGCATTGGACCATGTAAGTTTAAAGATTGACAAAAATGAGTTTGTTGCCATTATTGGACAGTCAGGCTCCGGCAAATCTACACTGATGAACATGCTGGGATGTCTGGATGTGCCCTCCAGCGGCACTTACATATTAAACGGGCAGGATGTATCAGGTCTTACAGATGACGACCTGTCAGATATCAGAAACAGGGAAATAGGATTTATTTTTCAAGGTTTTAATTTGATTGCGGGATTGACGGCTCTTGAAAATGTGGAACTTCCGCTGATTTACCGGGGCGTCGGCAAGAAAGAAAGGCTGCAGCTTTCAAAGACAGCGCTTGAAAAGGTGGGGCTGAGCAAAAGAATGGATCACAAGCCTTCCGAGATGAGCGGCGGTCAGCAGCAGAGAGTCGCCATAGCAAGAGCGATAGCGCAGGCACCCCCAGTTATCCTTGCAGATGAACCTACCGGAAATCTGGACTCGGGTTCAACGAAGGAGATCATGGAGATATTGAAGGAACTGCATGCAGAGGGAAGGACCGTGATTCTGATCACGCACGATAACGATATTGCCGCCAGAGCGAGACGGATCATACGGATCATGGATGGCAAGATCGTGGATGACATTATCAATCAGCAGGAAATTTAAGATAGCACGTGGGAGGAAAGGAAAATGTCTGATAAGAAGAAAAAGAAAAATAATGTGACAAACCAGGAGGATATGGTTGACATTCTGGAAGAAGTGGCATTAGAAAACACGGATTCGGAAGTCTCAAAATCGGAAACTATAGAATCGGAAGTTTCCGAAGCAAAAGATTTAGAACCAAAAAGCGAAGAACCGAAGAAATTACCGGAGAAAAAGGAAAAGAAGAAGAAAGAAAAGAAAGAGAAGAAGCCTCTCGACAGAGCAGCAAAGAAAAAACGCAGAAAAATCATAACTTTTATTGTTATAGGTGTGGTTGTGCTGTTGTTTATCTTAAGCAAAGTCCTTGGCGGGAATGGCCCACAGGCAGTTGTAATGACCACGGGGGCGGTTGCCGGTGAGATTGAACAGACAATCAATACCAGCGGAACTGTAACAACCGAAATGACGAAAAGCTATTTCTCGGATGTGAATGTAAAAATCGGAGATGTGGCAGTGAAAGCAGGAGACGCAGTAAAAGAAGGCGATGTACTGATTTCCTATGATGCTGATTCTCTGGCAAAGGAAATAGAGCTGGCACAGCTTAAGCAGCAGTCAAATCAGGGAAATTACAATAATTCTGTCCAGAGCAACAATGAGAAATGGGGAGACCTGAACGAAGCAAATGTCAACCTGAGCGTTTTGGATCAGCAGATTGCGGACACGGAGGCTTACATAACCAATCTGGAAAATAAGATAGAACAGAAAAAGAGCGATCTGGCATATGAAGGAGCACTTCTCCAGATATCGCTTTTAGACTGGCAGGATCACCCTGACTCTGACGAATATATGAACCTTCAGAAGCTGGTGCAGTTAAACAGTTATGAACAGCAGAATAATGCGCAAGTCAAAGAATGGGAGGATGAACTTGCTGTATACAACAAGATGCTCTCAGATTACAAAGAATACCGTTCAGAGATGAAGTCACAGAAAAGTTCAGCGGAAGCAGGCAGAATGACCTCCGGCGCCCGCCAGGAATTGGAAGCGGAAAATCAGACGAGGCAGATAGAGACCAATGATTCATTGGAAAGTCTGGAGGCAGTATCAGGAGGAATCGTGGCAGAATTTGACGGTGTTGTTACAGAGGTAAATGCAGTGGAGGGCGGTACAGTAGCCACAGGCTCACAGCTTTTGAAGTTGGAAAGCACGCAGGATGTGATGGTCAGAATTTCAGTTACCAAGTATGATCTGGATAAAATTGCAGTGGGGCAGAGTGCCAAAGTGACGATTGGCAGTAAGGAATACGAAGGTAAGGTGACTAAGATAAATAAAATGGCAGAACAGAATAACAGCGGCGCTTCTGTGGTAGGTACTGAGATAAAAATCACAAATCCCGACAGTGATGTCATTTTAGGAGTAGAGGCAAAGGTAATCATCAGCACAGCACAGGAAAAAAATGCAGTCCTGATTCCGGTAACTGCTGTCAATGTAGATATGGACGGCGAATTTGTTTATGTGGTGGAAGAGAATATCCTTGTAAAGAAACGAATCGCGACTGGCATTTCCTCCGATACAATGGTTCAAGTAACTGAGGGACTTACAGAAGGAGAGCAAATCGTTACGGATGTAACCACCGGCCTTATGGAAGGTATGACGGTAATGGCGATGCCACAGTAACATATGAACGGCATAAGTGAGAAGTACTGCTGCAGAGCCATCTCTTAGGGGATTGCCCTGCAGCAGTGGAAAGAGGTAGAAATGGCACAGATATGGGAATATATCAAGATTGCGCTGATGAACATCAGAAGCAATAAGGGGCGCTCCATCCTTACCATGCTGGGAATCATTATTGGCATTTCCTCCGTCATCATGGTTATCTCAATCGGCAACGGTGTTCGGGGACAAGTCAATTCTGAGCTGGAGGGACTTGCGGGCGGACAGATTGCATTTTATGTGGATAGTACGCGGAAAGACACAACTGTCACCTTCACGCAGGAGGATTTTGATGCAATCAATGATCTGATAGATCATGTCAAAGGAGTGACACCTCAATTTGGAACATGGGGAACAGCAGAAGGATCTAAAGGTGATTACGACATCAGAATGGTTGGCGGTACGGTTGGGCTGCAATATACTGCAAGCGAACCCATTGTCAGAGGAAAATACTTTTCGCAGAATGATTATGACGGTGCAAGCAATGCCTGCGTTATTACGGAGAGCAGTGCAGTGGCGCTTTTTGGAACCACAGATGTAATCGGCATGAGCTTTGATGCAACTTTTTGGGGAATCACCCAGGAACTGCGTATAGTTGGAATCAGACAGGACAGTGCATCTTCCCTGATTACTGGGAGTTATGGAGTCACCACCATAGAAGCGGAGGTCCCGCTTACTTTCATGGCAAATAAACTGGGCTACTATATTGATGAATTTAGTGAATTCTATGTAGTTGCAGAGTCCTCTGCATACTGTACAGAGGTTGCTTCCAAAGCATTGGCATTGTTGGAAGGCAGACATAATTGCAGAGGTGAAAACCAGATTATGATGCAGAGCTTCACAGATGTGGCAGCACAGTATGATACGATTTTAGGATTCATCACTATATTTATTTCCTTTGTTGCAGCAATTTCCCTTTTGGTAGGCGGTATCGGTGTTATGAATATCATGCTGGTGTCCGTAACGGAGAGAACCAGGGAGATTGGCATCCGCAAAGCCCTTGGTGCAAGGACTGGTTCTGTGTTGTTACAGTTCCTGGCGGAAGCAGGCATCATTACCTTACTTGGAGGTATCATTGGTATCATACTTGGAATTCTGGGAGCAATGGGAGTTGGTTCCATTGCCAATATTGCCCCTCAGGTCAGCGCAGGAACAATCATTCTTGCTTCTCTCTTTTCCTGCGGAGTTGGCATTTTCTTTGGAATTTATCCGGCAAGGAAGGCAGCAAGGTTAAGCCCGATTGAAGCGTTGCGGCATGAATGATTATCTCTTCTAAGGAAAAGTAATTAAATTGCAGTGCAGATTTAATTTGGGGTAAACAGTCGTATTGAGTTATGTAAACTGAATTAGATAAAAAAAGCACCTCTTTGTGATGAAATTAGTTTTGCGAAACTAAATTCAGGCAAAGGAAGGTGCTTTTTTGCGGTTTGCGCGCCATGGCGCGCTCTAATGGGTGAAAGTCGTGTGTTCAGCAAGCTGTTAACAGCCAACTAAAATCTTGACAAGTAATATGTGATTTGCTATTCTTAAATATAAGTTAAGCGGTTTACTAAAGCGCAAATATAAATTAAAATATTAAATAGAATGAAGGCAGGAGGTAAAGTAAGAATGAGAAGAAAAATGAGGAAAATCATGCCGACAATTCTGGCTGCA
Organism: uncultured Lachnospiraceae bacterium; assembly: GCA_964402925.1. Lineage (GTDB taxonomy): Bacteria > Bacillota > Clostridia > Lachnospirales > Lachnospiraceae > Suilimivivens. The sequence goes on from CAYOED010000076.1 coordinate 11,758, forward strand.
GCGATGTTGCTTATGACCGCATGCTCCGGTTCCGATATTCTGAATGAAGAAGCCGGAGAGGACAGAAACATAGAAAGCACAGTAACAGAAATGGAAACTGAAACAGAAACGGAAACAGACGACACAGATAATAAAGTGGATGAGAAAGTTGCTAAAGAGGAGTCTGAAGAAACTGGCATCAGATATCAGCCGGAATGGACCCAAGATGCTGTCATATATGAGGTGAATGTCAGACAATATACAGAGGAAGGAACTTTTCAGGCATTTTCCGAACATTTGCAAGAGTTAAAAGATATGGGGATTACGACATTGTGGTTTATGCCAATTTACCCTATATCGGAAACAAAGCGTTCGGGGGTGCTTGGCTCTTATTATTCTATAACGGATTACTGTGCAGTAAATCCTGAGTTTGGGACAGATGAAGACTTTGCCGCATTAGTAACAGAGGCACATGATATGGACTTTCACGTGATGTTGGACTGGGTGGCAAACCATACCGGATGGGACTGTGCGTGGATAACGGAACATCCGGATTGGTACACACAGGATGAACAGGGCAACATTACTTCACCGGAAGGGATGGGCTGGCCGGATGTGGCAGATCTTAATTATGATAACAGTGACATGAGAGCAGAGATGATTGACTGCATGAAATACTGGGTGGAAGAATATGATATTGACGGCTTCCGATGTGATTTTGCAGGCGGAGTTCCATTAGATTTTTGGGAAGATGCAAGAGCGCAGCTGGATGAGATAAAGCCCTTATATATGTTGGCGGAGGATGATCTGGCAAAAGAACTTTTGAATTCAGCATTTGATTTTAACTATAATTGGGGGCTTTATGATGCACTGTTAGGTGTTGCGAAGGATAATAAAAAAGCAAATCTATTAAGAATTTATATTCCAGATAATTTTCCGGACGGAACCTACACTTTGAATTTTTTGGATAATCATGATAAAAATTCTTATGAAAGAACGATTATGGAAGGGTTTGGGGCAGACAGTCTGCCGGCAATGTTTTCCTTTATTTATACAATTCCTGGTGCGCCGCTTGTTTATACCGGCGATGAAATTGGATTGGACCATAAGATTGAGTTTATGGAGAAGGACACAGTGGATTGGGAAAGTTCAGATTACTCTTACAGGGAGCTGCTGGCGAAACTGGGAGAAATTCGAAGCGGGAATCCGGCACTTTATTGCGGTAATTATGGTGGCGGCATAAATTACTACGAGACAGATAATAAAAATATTTTTGCTTTTTACCGTCAGAACGGCGGAAACTGTATTAAATGTATTTACAACTTATCAAAGCGGGAACAGTCTATAGATGTATCTGAAATATTTGACGGAACGGAAACGGTCTTGTTGCATGGACAAGGGGGAGATGAAATCAGAATGGAGGAGTATCCGATAAGTGAAGATAGGCTGGAAGGGAAAGTGACATTACAGCCATGGGAATTTTGGATTATATCAGGAAAGGAAGGTTGATGGAATGGGTATGGCAATGAAGAAATGTATTGGAAAAGAACGAATGGCAGGAGTGCTGATGCCGGTTTCCGCCCTGCCGTCTGAAGACGGGGCCGGCAGTTTTGGGAAGGAGGCATATAGGTTCATTAAGATACTGGCGCAGACGGGCGTTAAAATCTGGCAGATACTTCCGCTGAATCCGCTTGGGTTTGGAAATTCCCCTTATCAGCCCTACTCTTCTTTTGCAGGAGATGAATTGTACATAGATATTGGGCTTTTGGAGGAGGAAGGATATCTGCAGCGCAAGAGAATGCCTTTTAAGGATGAGGTGATTCCTGGGCGTATTGCGTATGGCAAGGTCAGAGCTTATAAGGAGCCGTATTTAAGGGAAGCATACCTTAGCTTTTGGGAAAAGGAAAGTGAGCAGAAAGAATTCCTTAAGTTCCGGAAAATGGACTGGGTCTATCCTTATGCCGTGTTTGCCGCTTTAAAAAAACAGAACGATCTACGCTGCTGGAATGAATGGCCTAAGGAGCAGCAGGACTGGATTTTAGACCGGAAATATGATATCAGTCATCTGAAAGAAGAAATACAGTACCAGATATTTTTACAGTATATGTTTTTGCGTCAATGGAGCCGTTTGAAAAAATATGCAAATAAAAACGGAGTACAAATCATGGGGGATATTCCATTTTATGTGGGAATTGACTCACTGGATGTTTGGCAGTGCAGGGAAGACTTCCTGTTGGATAAGGATGGAAGACCGCGGTTTATAGCGGGAGTGCCGCCTGATTATTTTAGTGAGACCGGTCAGCGTTGGGGAAATCCTATTTATGATTGGGATAACCTGGAAAAAAATAATTTCAATTTTTGGGTAAAGCGGTTAAAATATAGCTGTAAACTATATGATATTATCCGAATTGATCACTTCCGGGCATTTGATACTTACTGGAAAATACCATCTTCCTGTGAAACAGCAGTGGACGGGGAATGGGTGGAAGCTCCGGGATATAAGCTTTTTGACAGGGTATTTGAAGAACTGCCTGATATACAGATTGTAGCGGAAGATTTGGGAGACTTGCGGGACGAGGTACTGAAGCTGAGGGACCATTATCATTTCATAGGAATGAATATAGCTCAGTTTTCCCTGTTTTCGGAGGAAAGCGTGAGGGATCATCAGCTGATTTATACAGGAACCCATGATAACCAGACCATTGCAGGTTGGTATCAGAATCTGGATGAACAGGAAAAGAAGAATGTCAGAAGAGAACTGATGACGTTTGGAATGCCATGGGAAAGCATTTCTGCGAAAATGGTCCGATTCGTGTACCAGAGTAAAGCATGTATGGCAATTGTTCCCCTGATGGATATTCTTGAGTTGGATGATGCCGCAAGGCTGAATACCCCGGGAACAGTGGGAAGTCCTAACTGGGAATGGAGGCTTACAGATCTGGAGAGGTTGCGTAGGTATCAAAGGCGGATAGGAAAAATAATTCGGTCTTCAGGAAGGTAGGCAGACAGATGAATTTAAAGGATATTGCAAAAGAGGCAGGAGTAAGCACAGCTACCGTTTCAAATGTTATTAACGGTAATTTCCATAAGGTGTCTCGGGAAACTATTGACAAGGTGCAGAAGATTATTGAAGAGAACGATTATAAACCGAGTACAACAGCAAGAAGTCTTGCACGGAAAGAAAGCAAAATTATCGGAGTGGTTATGCCGAACCTCGGAGTGGAAGAAGCTTTTTCGGTAAGCCCTTATAATACACAGATATTGGCATTGTTGGAAAATTACATACGCAAGCAGGGCTATTACCTGATGATTCGCAGCGTAAAGGAATGCAAGGAAATTATTCCTCTTTTTTCTACATGGTATGTAGACGGGATGATTATCATGGGGGCATTTAAGAATGAGGTAGAGGATATCCAGAGCCGTCTGGAAATACCAGCTGTGTATATTGATAGCTATGTAGAAGAATTAGAAATTGCGAATGTGGGAATTGATGATTATAAAGGGGGGCTTTTGGCTGCCAGATATCTGATTGGGAAAGGACACAGAAAAATTGCTTTTGCAGGTCCAAATATAAACAGTCCGGGAGTCGTAAAGGAAAGATACCGTGGATTTTGTGATGCCTGTAAAGAACGGGGTATAGAGGTGAGTCAGGCATGTATCTTTGAAGCATTGACTCTTTATGAATCCGGAGTAGAGGTTGGGAAAAAAATCGCATTTTCGGATGAGGGATTTACCGCAGTGGCGGCTATGTCGGATATTCTTGCTTTCGGCATTATGGAGGGCTTACGGCTGTGCGGGTTGAATGTGCCGGGAAATATTTCCGTGGTGGGATTTGATAACCTTCCGGAGTGCAGGTATTCTAATCCGAAACTTACTACTGTATCCCAGAATCTGGAGAGAAAAGCTTTGCTTACAGGGGAATGTTTATTTGAGATGATACGCAATAAGGAGAAAGTGGTGATCAACCAAAAAGTTGATGTAGAAATCGTGGAGAGACAGTCGGTTAGAGAAATCATAATATAACAATTAATTTGAAAGTAATGAAAAGAAAAGCTTGAAAGGAAGATAAGTATGGAACAATGGTTGGAAAGTGTATATAGTGACGGGACAGTATACTTTGTCAGTAAACCGGAACCCAAACTCTTTGATACCGTTACGGTTTGGATCAGAATGTATGAAGATGCCCCGATGCGTCATGTGTTTTTAAGAACAGTGCCTAATGGTGCAGAAAAGCTGATAGAGGCAGAAAAAAGGAAAACAGAGCATGGACTTGCCTATTATGCGGCAGAGCTGGAAATTACGGAAAGTCGGATGCAGTATCATTTTTATATCGTCTGTGATGATATTGTGTATTTTTACAATCAAAAAGGGATTACAACCTATTTACCTGATCATACATATGATTTTGTTCTGCTGGCGGATTATGTACAGCCCGCATGGGTAAAAGAGGCAGTTTTTTATCAGATTTTTCCCGAACGTTTCTGTAATGGGAATCCGGACAATGATGTGAAAGACGGAGAATACAGCATTGACGGTCATCCTTCGATTCATATGAAAAACTGGGAGGACAAAGCGCTTACATATAAGGAAGGATTTTGCCTGGACTTTTATGGTGGGGATTTGCAGGGCATTCAGGAGAAAATTCCTTATTTGAAGGAGCTTGGGGTAACGGCAGTATATTTAAATCCCATATTGAAATAATGGCATTAGGGTATCAGTCAGGATGG
>CAYOED010000077.1:0-16152 GCA_964402925.1 uncultured Lachnospiraceae bacterium
GGCGCAGCTTTTTATCCCGGCTACCGGATTGCATATCTCCCCTCTGCGGCAGTGCGGTCTTTACCCTTACAGTAACAAGCGCCATTTATTACACCGACGAAAAATGTCATTTCATGTTGACATAATATGGAATTCGTTGTAGACTAATAACATATGTTATACTAGGGAGGTAAGAGAAGGATGGCAAGAAAAGAGACAATTACAAAAGCTGATCTGGTTCAGGCAGCTTTTGCAATCTTACAGGAAGATGGAATAGAGCAGGTCACAGCCAGAAAATTAGCGGCAAAAGCAAACTGCTCCACTCAGCCAATTTTCCGAATTTATAAGAATATGGAAGAACTTATAGAAGAACTATTTGGAAAAGCAAGTGATTTCTTTCATGATTATTATGAGAATTTTCCAAGGCAGACTGTAACCCCATTTGTTAATCTGGGGCAGGCATATATCAAATTTGCAGGAGAGCATAAGAAGATATTTGAATTTGTGTTTCTGTCCTCTGAGAGATTTGGAAGGAGTATGTATGATCTTGTAAACGGTAACGGCGGCTATGTCAGTAGAGAAATACATGCAGCTACCTCACAGGGATGTTCAAATGCCAGCGAACTGTTCATGAAGATGTGGATATTCATTCACGGTGCAGCCTGCATGTCGCTTACGGGAGATTATGATTTGTCTGAAGATGAGACCATGCAGATGTTGAAGGAGACATATCATTCATTTAGATAGTGGTATTTATATAACAGGTGAAATATTTACATAATTTGGAAGGAAAAAGGTATGGAACAACAGGAACATGATATTATTACCCGGATGAATGATCAATATATGAAGATGAGCAAGGGGCATAAGGCAATTGCAGCATATATATCAGACCATTATGAGCAGGCCGTATTTATGACGGCAGCAAAACTGGGGGAGACAGTGGGTGTCAGTGAGTCTACAGTGGTGAGATTTGCAGCTGGACTTGGATACGAGGGGTATCCCGAATTTCAGGATGCCTTGCAAGGTTGGGTAAAGAGCAAGCTTAACTCGGTACAGAAGATAGGTGCTAAGTATGGAAAGAGTACACAGTCGGAAATTCTGCATTCGGTTCTGAATTCGGATATAGAAAAGATACAGGATACGATTGTCAATCTGGATGCAATTGCCTTTGAAGCGGCAGTTGATATCATTTTGGAGGCAAAAAACATCTATCTTGTGGGAGTCAGAAGCTGTGAACCTTTGGCGGATTTCCTGCATTTCTATCTAAATATGATTCGTGGAGGCGTCATTCTTGTAAAAACAACAAGTGTTACTGAGCTATTTGAGCAGATGATAAGGATTAATGAAGAGGATGCAATTATTGGAATCAGTTTCCCAAGATATTCCATGAGAACCCTGAAAGCAATAGAGTTTGCCAATGATAGGAATGCCAAGGTGATTACAATAACAGATAGTATTCATTCGCCTATGAATCTCTATTCTTCGTGTAATCTTCTCGCAAAAAGCGATATGGTGTCTATCGTGGATTCTCTCGTGGCGCCCTTAAGCGTGATCAATGCGCTGGTGGTTGCTTTATGTTTGAAGCAGCCTGATGCGGTGAAGCACAATTTAGAGACACTTGAAGAGGTTTGGAACAATTATCAGGTTTATCTGAACGATGAGATCAATTTTATCGATGAGGAACCCATGCTGAATTATCCGTTAATGAAACTGGATGAGTAGCAGCATATCAATTGTGATTGGGTAGATGAAGAATATGGGACATATTATCGTAGTGGGCGGCGGGGCGGCCGGTATGATGGCAGCGATAAGCGCTGCCAGGTCGGGGGCGGATGTCACGCTGCTTGAGAAAAATGAGAAGACAGGAAAAAAGATTTTTATCACAGGGAAGGGAAGATGTAATTTGACCAACGCCTGTGCTCAGGAAGATTTTTTTGAGAATGTCATCAGCAACGGGAAATTTCTCTACAGTGCTTTTTATCGGATGGATAACAGAGCGGTGATGGATTTTTTTGAAAATGCCGGATGTCGGCTGAAGGTAGAACGGGGAGAAAGGGTGTTCCCAATATCTGACCATTCTTCTGATGTCATTTCCGCCTTGAACAGGCAAATGGCAAAAGAGCGGGTGAAGGTGTGCCTAAATACCTGTGTGGAAGAAATTTTGACAGAAAGCGATTTAGCGGAAGATGGCAAGGAGAAAAACCAATATAGAGGTAGGGTAAAGGGAGTAAGGCTTTCGGATGGCAGAAGGATGGAAGCTGATGCTGTCATTCTGGCAACGGGAGGAAAGTCCTATGACGCTACAGGCTCTACAGGTGACGGCTATTCTTTTGCCGGAGCCTTGGGGCATACAGTGAAGGAGATAAAACCGGCTCTGGTCCCTTTTACGGTCAAAGAGGGCTGGTGCATGGAAATGCAAGGGCTTGCCCTCAAAAATGTTTCCGTTCAACTGAAAAAGGATAAGAAAAAAATATATGAAGGGTTCGGAGAGATGTTGTTTACCCATTTTGGGGTAAGCGGACCTTTGATTTTGAGCGCCAGCAGTTATTATGTTAGAAAATATGCAGGGACGTCGGTTCTTCTTACGATAGACTTAAAGCCGGCTTTGACTAGAGAACAGTTAGATAAGAGACTGCTTCGTGATTTTGAGGAGAACAAGAACCGACAGTTTAAAAATGCGCTGGATGGCCTGCTTCCGACCAAAATGATTTCTGTCATCATCCGGCTGTCCGGCATTTCTCAGGAAAAAAGAGTGAACGAAATTACCAGAGAAGAGAGATCCGATTTGATTGAGTGCCTTAAAAATCTTACACTGACAGTTACGGGAACAAGAGGGTTTCAGGAGGCGATTATAACCCAGGGAGGTATTCATGTTAAGGAAATCAATCCATCTACAATGGAATCAAAGCTGGTAAGCGGGCTGTATATTGCGGGGGAAGTACTTGACCTAGATGCCGTTACTGGAGGGTTTAATCTTCAGATTGCCTGGTCTACGGGATATCTGGCGGGGGTGAGTGCGGCAGAGAAAACCATGTGATCATTTTTTTATGATAAAAGGTACAGAATTTTTTCAATTCTGTACCTTTTATAAAGTGTGCCAGGCGGCGTACGCTTCTCATGAAATATATTACATGATTATTCCATGGTGATGGCAGAAAATTTCTGTATATCCCATGTATCAGGGCTCTAACTGCAGTTCGACAAATCCGGGTGCAGCTGGAGCATCATACTGAGGCCATCCCTCAGCGGACAGCTGATATATTAAACCAAAGAAATCAGATTCTATACTGTATTGGACACCATAGACGGCATTATTTGATAATCCGATGAAATAATATACGGATCCATTTTCTATTTTGCCTTCAGAGGTTGTGTTGTAACCGCAGGTGGCTTTTGTGACCGTAACGTCAGAATTAAACGCGCTGGTCAAAAGTTTTTTGGCATTTTCGTAATTTGATCTCAGGAAGGATTCATCTGCTGTGGTGGGAGAGAGCGAGTATGCGCCATAGTCTACTCCGTCTTTGACAATTTTCAGCAAAGATAGACTTCCAGTCTTTCCATTAAGGTCTACGCTGTAGGACGTATTGCCGCTTTCTGTGAAAGTAACCTCGTAATCGCCGTAATCACCAAATCCATATCCTATCCAGTACTCGGCAGTTGCATCCATTTCGGAGCAATCTACCCCATACATTTCCTTAAGATAAGTGGTAGCTCTTGTTATTGCAGCTTCCTCGGACAAATCTGTTTCATCGGGATAGGGATTTTTATTAAATTCTTGCTGTGCCTGTATGATTTCCAGGGCTTCCGGGGTGTGGCTGACAGCGTAAGCTGACTTTTCGCTGAAATCAATCATCTGCAGCAGCTCTTCATCGGTCAACTCTCTCTCAGGAAGGAATATTTCCCTGTTGTAAGTTTCGTAAATGGGAGAAGTAATCTGCACGCCGTCCTCCAGCTTCTCAACAATCTCCAGCGCTCCCTCGGGAAACAGTCCTTCATTTCTGTATTTGTTCCATAAGGCAGCATGACGGTTATTTTCATCTGCTGAAAGATCTCTTGAATACAGAAGTGCTTCTGTGTCATGTTCCTTTGTCATTTTCTGGGAGTTATTTGCTTCCACATATTGAGTCTGTTCTTCAGGCTCCATTTGTTCCATACGTTCTTTTACATAGTCGCTGATTTTGGCGGATACGGGTATACAGACCAACGCTGCTGCGGCAAGAGCACAGGCAGCAATCCCGGCTTTTTTAAAAGAAAAGGAAGCTGATTTATGCAATGCAGTGTTCGGCTCGCGGTCCTTTATCGTCTCCAAAATATGGTCGATTTTTTCATTATATTCTTTGCTGGTGGGGCAGCTGGTTTTTTTGGCAATTTGCCTGATTTTTTTATCAAATTGATTCATAAGTTCACCCTTTCTGATTGTCTTGTTCCAAGGCCTCTTTCAATGCTTCACGGGCTCTTGAAAGTCTGGATTTTACAGTTCCCTCAGATATAGCGAGAATTCTGGCAATTTCCTTTACGCGAAATTCTTCAAAGTAGTACAGGAGGATGACCTCACGAAAACTTTCACCTAACTGGTACACGCATTCCAATAAATCATAGGGTGTTTCTGCCTTGTTCTCTTTAGCAGAAAACAAAGAAGGATCCTCCGTTAATTCAATTCGCTTTCTTTTCCTTAAACAGGTCTTGCTTTCATTTGCTATAATCTGGAACAGCCATGCTTTTATTTTTTTGGCATCCTTTAACTCTGCCAAATGGCTGTATGCTTTTAAAATACTTTCACTGACAACATCCTCGGCATCTTCCCTGTTTAAAACAATGGAATATGCCAGACGGAACATGGCAGTTCTGTTTCGATCCACCGTCTCTATGAAGAGACTGGTCAGATTTTGTCCTTTGCCATTCATGGCAACCTCCTTCCTGCGTAATAAAGTCGACTTAATATTTAGACGGTTGAATGACCGTATTGGTTCCCAAAGAAATATATTTTTTGCACAAATAGTATATAAAAATTATAGAAATTTCTGCAAACTTGGCAAAAGAAAGAGTTCATGATATGATAAAAATCAAGAATAAAAGAAATGAGGATGAAAAATGAGTTATCAGATAGCTATAGACGGACCTGCCGGAGCGGGCAAAAGCACAATCGCCAAAAAAGTTGCAAAGAAAAAAGAGTTTATTTATGTAGATACGGGAGCTATGTACCGCGCCATGGCATATTATCTGTTTTCAAAGCATGTAAATCCAGAGGATGATGTTCTGGTGGGGGAAAAGTGTCAGGAGGCAGATATTACCATTCAATATGAAGGAGGAGAACAGGTTGTTCTTCTAAATGGTGAAAATGTAAATGCTTATCTTCGGACGGAAGAAGTAGGAAACATGGCGTCTTTTACCAGCAAGAATCCCAAAGTCAGGGAAAGGCTCACTGCCCTCCAAAAGGAACTTGCGTCAAAAAATAACGTGGTCATGGACGGAAGGGATATCGGGACTTGCGTCTTACCCGGAGCGGATGTAAAGGTATATCTCACCGCCAGCGCACAGGTAAGGGCAAAGAGAAGATTTGATGAACTTTCGGCAAAGGGGGAAGCGTGTGATCTCCAGAAAATAGAGGAAGATATCATAAAGCGTGATGAGCAGGATATGAATCGGGAAATAGCGCCGCTAAAGCAGGCGGAGGACGCAGTCTTGATCGATTCCTCTTATATGACGATTGAAGAGGTCGTAAAAGAGATTCTAGCCTTGTGCCGATAAATAAATGCAGATAGGCAAGAATCATGTATGGAGGTATAAGGATGGAAGTAATACGTGCCGAAAGCGCCGGTTTCTGCTTTGGTGTAAAGAAAGCCGTGGAGAAAGTTTATGAACAAATTGATGCGCACAAGAAAATCTATACATACGGTCCCATCATTCATAATGAGGAAGTGGTCAGGGATTTAGAAAGCAGGGGCGTTATGGTGATTGAAGGAGAGGACGCCTTATCGCAGCTGAAAGAAGGTGCGGTGGTGATTCGTTCCCACGGTGTTCCCAAGAGAATCTATGAGCTGATTGGGCAAAATGGACTGGAATGCATTGACGCTACCTGTCCTTTTGTAAAAAGAATCCATAATATTGTGGAAAAAGAAAGTCTTGAAGGCAGACAGATTGTAATCATAGGAAATGCCGGACATCCGGAGGTGGAGGGAATCATGGGATGGTCATCTTCGCCGGCAATCGTTATTGAATCTGTGGCAGAAGCAGAGAATTTCAGCATGGGCAAAGAAAAAAACATCTGTATTGTATCTCAGACGACATTTAACTACAACAAATTTCAAGAATTAGTTGAAATTTTTCATAAAAGAGGTTACAATGTTAATGTTGTAAATACTATTTGTAATGCAACGGAAGAACGACAGACTAAGGCACGTGAAATTGCGGCCAAGGTTGATGCAATGATAGTAATAGGTGGCAGACACAGTTCCAACACGCAGAAGTTATATGAAATATGCCGTGAGAAATGCGAAGCCACATATTTTATACAGACACTGGAAGATTTGCATTTAGAACTGCCTAAAACTGCTGCTCTGGTGGGTATTACTGCAGGGGCTTCCACCCCTAACAATATTATTGAGGAGGTTCAAAATTATGTCAGAATTAACTTTTGAACAAATGCTGGAAGAATCATTGAAGACAATACATACAGGAGAGGTAGTTGAAGGTACAGTCATAGATGTTAAGCCTGAAGAAATTGTTCTTAACATTGGCTATAAATCTGATGGTATTTTGACAAGAAACGAATATACCAACGAACCCAATGTAGACTTGACGGCTGTAGTGAAACCGGGCGACACCATGGAAGTGAAAGTCCTTAAGGTGAACGACGGTGAGGGACAGGTTATCCTTACCTACAAGCGGCTTGCTGCTGACCGCGGCAATAAGAGAATCGAAGAAGCCTTCAACAATGCAGAGGTGCTTACGGCTAAAGTGGCACAGGTGCTTGACGGCGGCTTAAGTGTCATTATCGATGAAGTGAGGATTTTCATTCCTGCAAGCCTTGTATCTGATGCATACGAAAAGGATCTTAGCAAATATGCTGGTCAGGAGATTCAGTTTGTTATCAGTGAGTATAATCCAAAGAGAAGAAGATATATCGGTGATCGCAGACAATTGTTGGTTGCAGAAAAGGCAGAAATGCAGAAGAAACTGCTTGAGAGCATCCAGATTGGAGATGTTGTGGACGGTACAGTTAAGAATGTCACAGAGTTCGGCGCATTTATTGATATCGGCGGCGCTGACGGACTTCTTCACATTTCTGAAATGTCTTGGGGACGTGTCGAGAATCCCAAGAAAGTATTTAAGGTAGGCGACAAGGTTAAATCTTTCATTAAAGATATCTCGGGTACGAAGATAGCGCTCAGTCTTAAGTTTGAAGATGCCAATCCTTGGAAGGATGCAGATGAAAAGTACGCAATTGGAAATGAAGTAACCGGTAAGGTTGCACGAATGACGGATTTTGGTGCTTTTATTGAATTAGAGGCTGGTGTGGATGCACTGCTTCATGTATCACAGATATCTAAAGAACATATTGAAAAGCCTTCAGATGTGCTTAAAGTCGGTGACGAGATCACTGCTAAGGTAGTTGATTTCAACAGTGAGGATAAGAAAATCAGCCTTAGTGTCAAGGCACTTTTGGCTCCGGAACCGAAAGAAGAGGCAGTATCGGAAGAAGCAGAAGGAACCAAGGACGATGCTGATGTGGTATCAGTTGATATTGATGCCGTAATTGCAGCTGAGGCAGAGGCGGACGAATAGGAGTCGAAAATTCATAGAAGCCGCTAATGGCTTGCATGAATTTGACTTACTGTTCACAAAAATAAATGATTCAGGGCGGATTGATTATGGCATATGATTATGAAAAATTTAAGGATGCCGTGCTTGGACTGACAAAGATAGACTTAAACTGTTATAAAGAGCGGCAAATGAAACGCAGGATAGATGCTCTGATTACGAAGCATGGTATAAAGGGCTATGAGAATTATGTGCAGGTCTTAAAGACTGATAAGACCAGGTTTGAAGAGTTTGTAAATTATCTTACAATTAACGTTTCGGAATTTTATCGGAATCCTGACCAGTGGAAGGTTATGGAAAGGGATATCATCCCTGAATTGATTGGAAAGTTTGGTAAAAATTTAAAAATCTGGAGTGCGGCTTGCTCCACCGGAGATGAACCGTATTCGCTTGTGATGGCATTATCCAGGCATATTCCGCTTAATATGATTCGAATAACAGCGACAGATTTGGACAAACAGGTCATCGCAAAGGCTAAAGTGGGATTATATAGTGAGAAGAGTATTGCAGCCGTGCCGGATGATTTAAAGAAAAAGTATTTTACCAAAGTTGGTCTTTCTTATCAGATTTCGGATGAGATAAAGTCGAGGGTTGATTTTAAGGAACATAATCTTTTGGAAAGCAGTTACCCTAAGGACTATCATATGATTGTCTGCCGTAATGTGCTGATTTATTTTACCGAGGAAGCCAAGGATGAGGTGTTCAGGAAGTTTTACCAGACACTTGCTCCCGGAGGAGTTCTTTTTATCGGAAGTACGGAGCAGATCATTAATCACAGAGAAATTGGATATGAGCGTAAGAGTTCATTCTATTATGAACGTCCAAAACGATAAATGTATAATAAAAGAGGCATCCGCTAGGATGCCTCTTTTATTATAATAAGCTGGTATCAATTAATCCTGTGCCGCCATGGCGTTTAGCACATGGCTTGCATAGTCAGAGAATAACTGTCTGTTTTTCTTTATTTCATCAGTCAGCTCAAAGAACAGATCTTTGCTCTTGTACTCCCTTTTAAAAAACGGTTCTACCAGTATGGTCCACTGCGGAAGATAACAGGAAAACTTTCGGGTATAGCAATTAGAAGCGACTGCCTGTTGGCGGTACTCCTTGTCAACGAAAGAAGCAATCGACTTGTGCAGGGCAATATCCTCCGTGGGCAGATAGTAATAATCTTTGAAGTTTGCGTAGTAATATTTCAGTTCTTCTTCATAAATTGGAACAATTAAAGTGCATTCATAGCCTTCGCCCTTAAAGTGGCAGCCTCTGCCCATAAAAGTGACAGGAACGGGAAGAGGAGAGGCCGTAACCAGTTGCAACACAAGTTCTTTTCGCGGTATGCCGTGAATATCATTGTAATAATTGGCTTGTACCTTTCGTGCTTTCAGGCTGCTGTTAAACAGATCATAGTAGGAAAGAATTGGAAGAATTTCCAACATGCCTTTCATATCATCAGAATTGTGCAGTAGCAGGGTGTGATATAAACTATAATCGTGGGAAGTAATGAAATCCCTGTAAATGCGAATCAGTTCGCCCCCGCTGTAGGAATCTTCGCGCTTGATTCCAAGGAAACGTTCTACTGTTTTTAGTTTGCAGTCAGAAAGTTTTAAAAAATTCTTATACGGGATAATGCGGCGATAGATATCAAGTCCTTCTGTCTTGCTGAAATCACAGGAAAGTCCATATTGATCAGCCTTATGTTTTATGAAAGGAAGATCAAAAGAATTTCCGTTATAATGAATCAGATAAGTATATTTTTGGGCAAAAGATAAAAAGGATTTGATCAGTTCAGCCTCCTCATCAGGAGACTGGGCGAACAGCTGCCGGATGACCCAGTTCCCTTCTGAATAATAAGCACAGCCAATAAGGTAAATCATGGAACCGGATGATAAAAAACCGGTGGTTTCTATATCTAAAAATAGAATCTGGTTTAAAGGAGCAAGGCGTTCCAAGGGGTATTGGAGCTGAAAATTACCAAGAATGATTTCTTCTGTTTTCATAATAACCTCCTATTTAACATTACTTGTCTAGTGTAGCATATTTTTCAAAAATACTGTAGTATTTTCGACAAAAAAATAGTATATTTAAAAGGATGAAAAGTATTTATTTATATACGGATTGTCAATATGTATGGAAAGAAGGGTATGGAGTGGCGAAATTAACATTTTCGGGTGGAATTCATCCTTATGAAGGTAAGGATTTGTCCAAAGACAAACCAATCAGAGACATTTTACCGAAAGGAGATCTGGTGTATCCCCTGTCACAGCACATTGGAGCACCGGCGCAGCCAATCGTGAAAAAAGGCGATAAAGTTCTGACGGGGCAGAAAATCGCAGAAGCCGGCGGTTTTGTGTCTGCGCCTATCTACGCAACTGTTTCCGGAACAGTAAAAGCAATCGAGCCAAGAAGAGTGGTCACAGGGGACAATGTGATGAGCATTGTGATTGAAAATGATGGCATGTATGAAGAGGTCGAATGGCCGGAAACTGCAGATCTTGAAGCGCTTACAAGAGAAGATAAGATAAGCAGGATAAGAGAAGCTGGTATCGTCGGCATGGGAGGAGCTGGTTTCCCTACCGCAGTAAAGCTTTCACCCAAGGAACCTGAAAAAATAGAATATGTTATAGTAAATTGTGCGGAATGTGAGCCGTATCTGACATCGGACTACCGCAAGATGTTGGAGGAGCCGGAAAAACTGATTGGGGGTCTTAAAGTCTCCTTAAGTCTGTTTGAAAATGCAAGAGGAATTTTGGCAGTGGAAGACAATAAGCCGGATTGTATCGAAAAGCTGAAAAGGCTGACCAGAGACGAAAACAAGATTATGGTGAAGGCGCTTAAGACCAAATATCCCCAAGGGGCTGAACGTCAGCTGATTTATGCGGCTACGGGACGTGCCATCAATTCTGCTATGCTTCCGGCAGATGCAGGATGTGTGGTAAACAATGTAGATACAGTGATTGCGATTTACGATGCGGTGATAAATGGAAAGCCGCTGATGTACAGGATTGTGACGGTGACCGGGGATGCCATTGCAGAGCCGCAGAATTTCCGTGTGAGGATAGGAACCAATTATCATGAACTGGTAGAAGAAGCGGGCGGGTTTAAACAGCCTCCGGTTAAGATTGTTTCAGGCGGTCCGATGATGGGATTTGGCATTTTTGATTTGGACGTGCCGGCAACGAAGGCTTCATCAGCGCTTCTGTGTCTGACAAGGGATGAGGTGTCGGCTATGGAGCCGTCAGCGTGCATCAACTGCGGTAAATGTGTGGAGGTATGTCCTGGCAGAGTGGTTCCGCGGAAGCTGGCAGATTATGCGGAGCATTATGATGAAGAAGCATTCGTTAAGAACAATGGTATGGAGTGCTGTGAATGCGGCTGCTGCAGTTACGTCTGTCCTGCAAAGCGTCCGCTTACGCAGGTCATAAAATCTATGCGCAAGATGCAGCTTGCGAAGAAGAAAAAGTAGGAGGAAAAGAACAAAATGAGCGATTTGATGAAGGTTTCATCCAATCCCCATATAAGGTCAAGGGTTACTACCAGTAACATCATGCTTGCAGTGGTAATCGCATTGCTTCCTGCGGCAGGCTTTGGCATATACAATTTTGGACTGGATGCACTGATTTTAATTTTTATCACTGTGGCAACTTGTGTGCTCACAGAATTAGTCTACGAAAAGGCAATGCACAAAAAGGTTACGATTGGAGATTTTTCAGCAGTGGTGACAGGTCTGCTTCTGGCACTGAACCTGCCATCCTCAGCGCCATGGTGGATCGGCGTAATCGGCGGTATATTTGCAATTTTAGTGGTAAAGATGCTTTTTGGCGGACTGGGACAGAATTTTATGAATCCGGCCCTGGGGGCAAGATGCTTCTTGCTGATTTCCTACACTTCTATTATGTGTAATTTTGAATGTGATGCTTATACCGGAGCGACGCCCCTTGCCAGTCTGAAAGCAGGAGAGAGCGTTAATCTCCTTGATATGGTAATTGGGAAGACGGGAGGAACCATTGGAGAGACTTCCATGATTGCTATTGTAATCGGCGCTTGCTTGTTGATTTTGCTGGGAATCATCGACCTTAAAATACCCGGAAGCTACATAGTGACTTTTGTTGTGTTTATTGTCCTGTTCGGAGGGCACGGCTTTGACCCCGCCTTTATCACAGCACATCTGGCAGGAGGCGGTCTGATGCTGGGCGCTTTCTTTATGGCAACCGATTATGTGACGAGACCTGTTACTAAGAAGGGACAATATTTATATGGTGTGATACTTGGACTTCTTACAGGGATTTTCAGGACTTTCGGACCTTCGGCGGAGGGCGTTTCCTATGCGATTATTCTGGGAAATCTGATGGTACCTTTGATTGAGAAGATCACCATGCCGAAAGCTTTTGGAAAAGGAGGGGAAAAAGCATGAAAAATATGATGAAAGATGCTGCCGTCCTTTTGATAATTACGTTGTTCGCGGGACTAATTCTTGGTCTAGTATATCAGATTACCAAAGATCCCATTGCCAGAGCCGAAGAAAAGGCGGCTAAGGAGGCTTATGCGGAGGTTTTTCCGGGAGATGTTGAATTTGATATGTTAGAAGATAGAATAGCGGAGGATGACGCCTTTGACTTGCAGTGGAAGGATGCAGGATTTGAGGGGGTTGATATCGTAAATGTGCTGGAAGCAAAGGACGATCTGGGAAATCTTTTAGGATATGTACTTACGGTGACAAGTCACGAGGGCTATGGCGGAGATATCACTTTTACTATGGGAATCTGCAATGACGGAACCTTAAATGGAATTTCCATCTTAAGTATTTCTGAAACAGCAGGACTTGGAATGAAAGCGGAAGCAGTGCTGAAGCCCCAGTTTGCAGGCAAAAAGGTCCCAAGCTTCACGTATACCAAGACAGGATCCACATCTGACAGCCAGATTGATGCAATCAGTGGGGCGACGATTACCACAAATGCCGTGACAACAGCAGTAAATGGCGGACTTTACTATTTCCAGTCACAGTTAGGAGGTAGCAGCGATGAAGCAAAATAGTATATCAGAACGTCTGATTAACGGATTGATCAAGGAAAACCCTACTTTTGTACTGATGCTGGGAATGTGTCCCACATTGGCAGTTACTACTTCGGCGATAAACGGTCTGGGCATGGGGCTTACGACCATGGTGGTATTGGCGCTTAGCAACATGTTCATATCTTTGCTCAGGAAGGTGATTCCGGATAAGGTAAGGATCCCTGCATTTATTGTAATCATTGCATCCTTTGTTACGGTGGTCGAATTGCTTTTAAAAGCGTTTATTCCCTTTTTGTATGATGCTCTTGGACTTTACATTCCGCTTATTGTGGTAAATTGCATTATCCTGGGACGCGCAGAGGCCTATGCTTCCAAAAATGATGTAATTTCTTCCCTGTTTGACGGAATTGGAATGGGACTCGGATTTACTTGTGCGCTTACGATTATAGGGGCAATCAGGGAACTCTTGGGAGCCGGACAGATATTTGGAGCGAATGTGATGCCGGCAAGTTATGTACCGTGTAGTATTTTTGTTCTGGCGCCGGGAGCATTCTTTGTCCTTGCTGTACTTACAGCGATTCAGAATAAAGTCAAACTGGCAGGGGAAAAGAAAGGAAAAGATATGTCCAAAATACAGTCCGGATGTAATTCAGATTGTATGAACTGTCAGGAATCCGGATGCAGCAAACGGTTTTTTGATGAATCTGCTAAAGGGGCAGCTGATGATTTAGAAGTCATAGAAATCACGGAAGAAAATGATCTGCCGGATGCGAATACAAAAAAGAAGGAGGAAGAGAACGATGATTAAAGATCTGCTTATTATTTTAATTTCATCTTCGCTGGTAAGCAATGTGGTTTTAAGTCAGTTCTTAGGATTATGCCCCTTCCTTGGTGTTTCCAAGAAGACCAGCACAGCTGCCGGAATGGGAACAGCTGTTATCTTTGTTATTACCCTGGCGTCTGCAGTAGCAGGTGCAATTTATAAATATATTCTAATGCCTTTTGATTTGACTTATCTGCAGACGATCGTTTTTATATTGGTGATTGCTGCACTGGTGCAGTTTGTAGAGATGTTCCTTAAGAAATTCATGAAATCTCTTTATCAGGCGCTGGGTGTCTATCTGCCGCTTATTACGACCAACTGTGCAGTGCTTGGCGTTGCGCTCACCAATGTACAGAAAAATTATGGAATTCTTACCGGGATTGTAAATGGATTTGCCACTGCGGTTGGTTTTACCATTTCCATTATTATTCTTGCCGGCATCAGAGAAAAAATGGAATATAACGATATTCCGGAATCCTTTAAGGGAATGCCTATCGTGCTTGTTACTGCAGGATTGATGGCAATTGCCTTCTGCGGATTTTCAGGATTGCTGTAGGAGGTGTAAAATGAGTATAACAGGTGTTTTGACAGCAGTAGTTGTAGTTGGCGGTGTGGGGCTGTTCATAGGTCTTTTTCTTGGAATTGCGGCCATACAATTTAAGGTTGAAGTAGATGAAAAAGAAGAGGCTGTTCTTGCATCTCTTCCCGGAAATAACTGCGGAGGGTGCGGTTTTCCGGGATGCAGCGGGCTTGCGGCAGCGATTGCCAAGGGGGAGGCGCCGGTAAATGCCTGTCCCGTTGGCGGAGAAGCAGTAGGAAAGGTTATAGCTGGCATCATGGGAGTGGAGGCCGAGGAAACCACAAGGATGACGGCTTTTGTGCAATGTCAGGGAGACTGTGACAAAGTGACACTGGACTATGAGTATCACGGTATTGAGGACTGCAGGATGCTCTCTTTCGTACCGAATGGCGGCGCGAAGAGTTGCAATTACGGATGTCTTGGATATGGAAGCTGTGTGCAGGTATGCCCCTTTGATGCAATTCATGTGGAAAATGGAGTAGCTGTGGTAGATAAAGAAAAATGTAAGGCTTGCGGGAAATGCGTGGAAGTCTGTCCCAAGCATTTGATAGCCTTGATTCCCTACGATGCAAAGTATGCGGTGGCATGCAGCTCAAAGGACAAAGGACCGGTTACAATGAAAGACTGTACCGTTGGGTGTATCGGCTGCCAGCTTTGCAAAAAGAACTGTGAAGCACAGGCAGTTAACGTAGCTGACTTTAATGCAGAGATTGATTATGAAAAGTGTGTAGGCTGTGGGATATGCATAGAAAAATGTCCGAGGAAATCGATTGTCACACATTAAAAACAGGTGCTATTTATTCTGCAATAGTGAAAAGGAGATAAACGGAAATGAAAAAGGGTGGTGTGCAGGTAAGACTGGGAAGCACAGGAATCATCGTAGATAAAAATGGTTTTGGAGCGCTGCCTGTTCAGCGGGTTAGTGATGAAGAGGCAGTAGCGCTGCTTAGAAAGGCATATGACGGAGGGATGCGTTTCTTTGATACGGCAAGGGCTTATAGTGACAGTGAGCATAAGCTGGGACTTGCTTTTGAAGGTATTCGTGAAAATCTTTACATAGCAACCAAAACAGGCGCCCAGACGGGAGAAGATATGCAGAAGGATTTAGCAGTAAGCCTTGAAATGCTCCGCACGGATTACATTGATATTTATCAGTTCCATAATCCCGCCTTCTGTCCCAAGCCGGGAGACGGGAGCGGACTGTATGAGGCGGCAATGGAGGCAAAAGCAGCCGGAAAAATCCGCCATATCGGTATCACAAATCATAGATTAGGGGTTGCGAAGGAAGCCATCGCAAGCGGTCTTTATGAAACCCTTCAATTTCCATTCTGTTATCTGGCAACGCGGAAGGATGAGGAAATCGTAGAAGGCTGCAAAAAAGCAGATATGGGATTTATTGCCATGAAAGCACTCTCTGGCGGTCTGATTACGAACTCAGCGGCAGCCTATGCTCATGCAGCTTTGTTTGACAATGTACTTCCAATTTGGGGAATACAGAGGGAGAAGGAACTGGATGAGTTTTTATCCTACATTGAAAATCCTCCGGTTATGACGGAAGAAATCAAAGAAATCATTGAAAAAGACAGAGCAGAATTGGCAGGAGATTTCTGCAGAGGATGCGGTTACTGCATGCCTTGTCCGGCAGGGATTGAAATTAATAATTGTGCCAGAATGTCGCTTCTTCTTCGCAGATCCCCTTCCGCCCTTCAACTGACAGAGGGAGTGCAGGAGAAGATGAAGAAAATAGAAAATTGTCTGCACTGCAATCAGTGTAAGAGCAAATGCCCTTATGGGCTTGATACGCCGGCGCTTCTTGCAAAAAATCTGGAAGACTATAAAAAAGTACTTGCCGGTGAAGTCAGTGTAAACTGATTTAAAATTAGTAACTATTCAGTACAGGTCGAAGCATTTACTGCTGAGACCGTAAGAATATGAT
>CAYOED010000078.1:0-15809 GCA_964402925.1 uncultured Lachnospiraceae bacterium
TTATCAGCTTTTAAGAAATGGTTTATAATTTTTTAGCACTCACCTCTTTACAGTGCTAACAATTAGTGTTATACTCCAACTAGAACAAGAAAAGAGCATAATAAGTGATTGCTTAGCCGGACATACTGTAAGTCAAAGACCCCGCCGTATGCAACAGGGTATCAAACTTGAAATGCCCCAAGGGCGGGGGATTTGACCCGCGCGGCAGTCGCCAAATGTCTGCAAGCAGCCACTTGGCTCGTTGCTCGCGGGAATAAATGGATTTATGCCAGACAGGGGTTGTTTACAGCAATGGCAGAGAGGAGTACTTTATGAACATATCAAAATTCACACAAAAGTCCATGCAGGCGGTGGAAGGCTGTGAGAAGCTTGCATATGAGTATGGAAATCAGGAAATCGAGCAGGAGCATCTGCTGTATAGCCTGCTGACCCTGGATGACAGCCTGATTTTAAAATTAATTGAAAAGATGGAGATCAATCCCCAGTACTTTGTGAATAAGGTAGAAGAAGCCTTAAACAAAAGAGTAAAAGTACAGGGCGGACAGATTCATGTGGGGCAGGATTTGAACAAAGTTCTGATATCGGCGGAGGAAGAGGCAAAGGCACTCTCTGACGAATATGTTTCTGTGGAGCATCTGTTCCTTGCCATGATCAAGCAACCTAACAGAGCCATTAAAGAACTGTTTAAAGAATTTGGTATTACCAGAGAGCGGTTCCTGCAGGTGCTGTCCACGGTAAGGGGAAATCAGCGTGTCACTTCGGATAATCCTGAGGCTACCTATGATACCCTTACCAAGTATGGGCAGGATCTGGTAGAGAAGGCTAGAGACCAGAAACTTGATCCCGTAATCGGCAGGGACAACGAAATCAGAAATGTCATCCGTATTCTTTCCCGGAAAACAAAGAATAACCCGGTTTTGATTGGAGAGCCTGGGGTAGGTAAGACAGCAGTTGTAGAAGGACTTGCACAGCGTATCGTAAGGGGAGATGTACCCCAGGGACTGAAAGATAAAAAGATATTTGCGCTGGATATGGGAGCGTTGATTGCAGGAGCCAAATACCGGGGCGAATTTGAAGAGCGTCTCAAAGCTGTTCTGGAGGATGTGAAGAACAGCGATGGGCAGATCATTCTTTTTATAGATGAACTTCATACCATTGTAGGCGCAGGTAAGACAGACGGAGCGCTGGATGCAGGAAATATGTTAAAACCGATGTTGGCAAGAGGAGAATTGCACTGTATTGGGGCGACTACGCTGGACGAATACAGACAGTACATTGAAAAGGATGCGGCGCTGGAGAGGAGATTCCAGCCGGTTATGGTGGAAGAGCCCACGGTGGAAGATACCATTTCCATTTTAAGGGGACTAAAGGAACGTTATGAGGTCTATCACGGTGTAAAGATTATGGACAATGCGCTGGTAAGCGCGGCGGTTCTTTCCAATCGATATATTTCAGACCGATTCCTGCCAGACAAGGCCATTGACCTAGTGGATGAAGCCTGCGCGCTTATAAAAACAGAATTGGATTCCATGCCTACAGAGTTGGATGAATTACAGCGTAAGGTCATGCAGATGGAAATAGAAGAAACTGCCCTGAAAAAGGAAGATGACCGAATTAGTCAAGAACGTCTGGGAGACTTACAGAGAGAACTGGCTGAGTTAAAAGAGGAACTGAATAACCGTAAAGCACAATGGGAAAATGAAAAAGCGTCCGTAGAGAAGCTTTCCAAGTTACGGGAAGAAATTGATGCAATCGGTGGTCAGATTGAAATCGCCCAGAGAGAGGGAGATTACGAAAAAGCAGCTGAACTAAGCTACAGCAAGCTTCCGTCACTGAAAAAGCAGTTGGAAATCGAAGAGGAGCAGGTTAAGAATAAAGATTTATCCTTAGTGCACGAAAGTGTTTCGGAGGAAGAAATTGCCAGGATCATATCCAGATGGACGGGAATCCCCGTGGTCAAGCTGGCGGAGAGCGAGCGTAATAAGACCTTGCATCTGGATGAAGAACTGCATAAACGTGTGGTGGGGCAGGACGAAGGTGTCACGAAAGTGACGGAGGCAATTATCCGTTCCAAGGCAGGGATTAAAGATCCTACCAAGCCAATCGGTTCTTTCCTGTTTTTAGGACCTACGGGGGTAGGAAAGACGGAACTTGCCAAATCTCTTGCAGCGGCGTTATTTGATGACGAGAATAATATGGTCCGCATTGACATGAGTGAGTACATGGAGAGGTATTCCGTATCGAGATTGATTGGAGCGCCTCCAGGATATGTAGGATATGAGGAAGGGGGACAGCTGACCGAAGCAGTCAGAAGAAAGCCATACTCGGTAGTATTGTTTGACGAGATTGAGAAAGCGCATCCCGACGTGTTCAATGTATTGTTGCAGGTACTGGATGATGGCCGGATCACAGATTCTCAAGGACGCACCGTTGATTTTAAGAACACCATATTGATCATGACTTCCAATATCGGAGCTTCCTACCTTTTGGAAGGTATTGACCAGAATGGTACTATAAATGAAGATACGGAAAAGATGGTCATGAATGACCTGCGCGCTCATTTCAGACCGGAATTTTTGAACCGCTTGGACGAGACCATTTTGTTTAAACCATTGTCCAAAGATAACATCGGTGGTATCATAAATCTGATTATTGCAGATTTGAACAGGAGGCTTTCGGATAAAGAGCTTACAGTAGAATTGTCCTTGGAGGCAGAAAGCTTTATTGTGGAGAGCGCATATGATCCGGTATACGGAGCCAGACCTTTAAAACGTTACATTCAGAAACATGTGGAGACCCTTTCCGCCAAATTGATTCTTGCAGATCAGGTGGAGCAGGGGGATACCATCTTTATTACAATAGAGAATGGCGAACTTACAGCGACGGTAAAGCAATAATAAATTCCCGGAAACAGTGCGCAAAAGAAGGAGGAGAAAGTAATGCAGATACCAAACGATCCCAATATGCTTTTGAGTTATGTAAACTTAAAACTTCGTGATTTTTATGCAAGTCTGGATGACATGTGTGATGACATGGATGTCAGCAAAGCGGAGATAGAGGGGAAACTTCAGAAGATAGGATATAACTATGACAGTCAACGGAATCAGTTTCTATGACTCAATAGAGGCAAAACATTCAATATCCCATGCTTGGTGTCTGCATGGGATATTTGAATGTACAGTATTATTTTTTGTATGATCAAATGGATGAAGATGAAGTTTCTACTTTCTGTTTATTTGATGCAGAAGTCAGAGAACTTTCCGAAACAGAATTCGTCATGGTACATCTGCCATCAAAGCATGCCCCCTCATCTATCACAAGAGAACCGGCTGTGATATTGCCGCAAATGTTAGCCGTGGATAACAGAACTAATTTGGAGCGGGTCGTAATGTCACCGTCTACTTTCCCGGAGATAACGACACTTTGGGCGGAGATGTTTCCTTTAATGTGTCCTTTGGGACCGAGAATCAACTTCATTTCAGATGAGCAGTTCCCGTTTATAGTGCCATCTATACTAATTGCTTCGGGAGAGGTCAGATCGCCGTCAAAGACAGTTCCTTCTCCGATAAAAGTGGTGATTTTAGTGTGTGCATCATCCGTATGGGTCATATTTTTGTTTTTTGATAACATGATTTTATCCTCCTTTTATCCTTTTGCTTCCAGTACTATCAGTGGATCTATCGGCTGTTCCTCATAAGTAACCTGATAATCCAATTGTGTATCTATGCTGAGGGCAACTAAATTATCGCCAATTTGAACTTGTGAACCCTCTTCCAGCAGCGGCTCTGTATCCTGCTGGCACATGTAACGGGTTATGTAGCCGTTTCCATGATTGATCTCAATGATGAGCGGGTAGGTGTCATCGGAAGTAACAGCGGTTATAGTTCCGTCGCCTGCCGCAATAATGCTACCCTCTTCCTGTGTGCTGATAGAGAGGTAGGGATGCTCATCAGAGTATGCGGCGATTAGAATTACTGACTCTGAATAGGGGTAACGGCTGGGAAATGAGGAATCTGACTCGGGTTCAGATTCTGCTGCAAGTTTCATTTCAGCTTCTTCTGCATTTTCATTCGCTGCATGGCGCAGAGATTCATTTTCTGTTGCCAGTGCAAGATTTTCATTATTCAAAGATTCCTTTTCCAATTCTAACTGCTGTATTAATTGTGCCTGAGAATCTATCTGCTCATGCAACGCAGCTTCATTTCTGTTAGCAGCCAAAAACCAATAGGTGTACCATCCAAAAGCGGCACAGATAAGGAGCAGTAAAATGACGAGCAGACGAATAGAAAAAAGTGAAAGATGAAACTGCTTGTTGCTCTGTCCCGTATTGGAAATCACAAGAACGGAAAAGGATTTCTTATGTTTGTGTTTTTGTTGGATCATAAGACTCTCCTTTCTGCTGTTGATGATAAGGGCATAATTGATAGCAAAATATGTGCGTCCTTTCATAAAATATGCATTACTAAGTCTAATAAGACCATTCGTAAAACGGACGATCATTTATCATAGACATTTTTAAATTTTACCACAAAATGAATAAAAGTCAATTCGACTAGTAATTCTTAATTTTGCTGAAGCACACGGAATTCATAGCGTGCATGCATGACAGTGATTTTAAGGCATATAAATAGAATAAGAATCAGAGAAAAGAAAGTTCTTTGTATGAATCTGAAAAAAAGAATCTTGTCCTGCATTATCGTGCTTGTTCTATTGGCAATCATATGCCTTATCGGTTTGCTGCAACAGGATAAAGTTACGGTTATGGGAAGGGTGTTTGAAAGTAAGGACAGTAAAAAGATTGCATTAACGTTTGACGATGGTCCCCATCCCTACTATACAGAACAGTTGCTGAAGGGATTAAAGGAACGGAATGTCAAGGTGACTTTTTTTATCACAGGGAAAAGCGCGGAGGCTTATCCTGAAGTTGTAAGGGAAATCTATGAGGATGGACATCTGATTGGAAACCACACTTACAATCATACACAGCTCAGCAGCAGAAACAGGGAAAAATTTAAAGAGGAGATCATAAAGACCAATGAAGTGATTAAAGAGATAACCGGGGAGGACACGATTTATATCCGTCCTCCCTATGGCAGTTGGAACAAAGAGTTTGAAAAGGAACTGAACATGTTTCCGGTATTCTGGACTATTGATCCTCTGGACTGGTGCAGCAGCAATGTTTCCTGCATTGTAAATACGGTCTGCAGTAAGGCGGAGGAAAATGCAATCATTCTCATGCATGATCAGTACAAAACCACTGTGACAGCGTCGCTTGAAATTGTAGACCAGCTTCAAAAGGAAGGGTATGAATTTGTCACGGTAGACGAGCTGTTGTTTGACTGAAAAGTGTTTTAATATTTTCTTTTTAATATTTCCAGCAAAATTCGATGGAATACAATAGCCAGACATGGTATAATATTTTTCTGGCTACCCAGATTCGAGAGGCAGCAGCGGGAATGAGAGATTTAGAGGAGTATTGGTAAGTGATTGAGCAGTTAAACGACGAGGAGACAATTAGGGCACGGCACAGGCAGCGGATAGAAAATATGCGGCGGGAGAAAGAAAAGCAGATGTTGTACCGCGGCTATTTTAGGAAATACGCACCTCTGGCAGCAGGGGGGATGATTATCTTTCTTCTGATTCTGGCAGGAATGGGGATTTTTCATAAATCTTCTGATGAAAATAAGACAGAGATAGATAGCAGTGTAACGGCAGAAACGGATGATTCACTTAACAGGCAGATGGCAGGTACCTTAATGTACAGCGAGGATCTCGTTAAGGCATTGGATATTTGTACGGTGGCGGAGCGGCTACAGGAGGACAAGCGTCCGAAAGTATATACGGCAGAGAGCACAGCCAATACGATGCAATTGGGAAGTATGTTGCCCTCCGAGAAGGAGTTTTACAGCAATTATGCGATTTTGATAGATATGGATGAGGACAGTATCCTTGCAGAAAAGTATGCCAGGACAAGGATCAATCCGGCATCTATGACGAAGGTCCTTACAGTACTGGTTGCTGCAGAACATATTGAAAATCTGGACGATACTTTTACAATGACACTTGAGATTACAGACTATGCTTATACCCATGACTGCAGCAGTGCGGGCTTTTTAAGAGATGAGGTAGTCAGTATAAAGGATTTGTTTTACGGAACGGTGCTGCCCTCCGGTGCGGATGCGGCAGTGGGGCTGGCAACTTACGTATCGGGGAGTCAGGATGCGTTTGTGGAGTTGATGAATGAAAAGCTGGATCAACTGGGACTGTCACAGACAGCGCATTTTACCAATTGCGTGGGGGTTTATGACGAGAATCATTACTGTACGGTGTATGATATGGCAATGATTATGGAAGCTGCCATGGATAATGAACTTTGCAGGGAAGTTATGTCTGCCCACACCTACACCACATCTAAGACGGAACAGCATCCGGAGGGGATAAATCTTTCCAACTGGTTTTTGCGCCGTATTGAGGATAAAGACTGCGGCGGAGAGGTGATTTGCGGAAAGACCGGTTATGTGGTGCAGTCCGGAAGCTGTGCGGCAAGCTATGCTGTAGATCACAGTGGTAAACATTATATCTGTGTGAGCGCTGATGCGAACAGTCAGTGGAGATGTCTTTCGGATCATGCAAATCTTTACAAGCTGTTCTTGGGAGAAGAGGAACTTTCCGGAAGTTGATATGGATCTATCTTGTCGGCGGAAAGATAAAATGTAATGGAAGAACTTCGGAATGGAGAAAATCATGGATTTATTTACATATATGCGGTCGGCCAATCTGGAAAAAGAATCCCCCCTGGCGGCAAGAATCCGCCCTTCCACGCTGGATGAAGTGGTTGGACAGCAGCATATCATTGGAAAGGACAAGTTATTATACCGCGCCATAAAGGCGGACAAGATCAGTTCAATTATTTTTTACGGACCTCCCGGTACAGGGAAGACTACTCTTGCAAAGGTGATTGCCAATACCACCAGCGCAGAGTTTACCCAGATTAATGCCACATCTGCCGGGAAAAAGGATATGGAAGAGGTCGTAAAGGCGGCAAAAGATACTCTAGGCATGTACGGCAGGAAAACGATTCTTTTTATTGATGAAATACACCGTTTTAATAAAGGGCAGCAGGATTATCTGCTGCCGTTCGTGGAGGATGGAACTCTTGTTCTCATAGGCGCTACTACCGAAAACCCATATTTTGAGGTAAACAGCGCGCTTATATCCCGTTCTATTATTTTTGAATTAAAGCCTCTTTCGAGGGAAGACATTAAAGAGCTTCTTCACAGAGCGGTATATGATGCGGAAAAGGGAATGGGTTCTTATGATGCGGTGATAGATGAGAATGCCATGGAGTTTCTGGCGGATGTTTCTGGCGGAGATGCAAGGCATGCGTTAAATGCCATCGAGCTTGGAATTATGACTACTAACCGTGCCGAAGACGGAAAGATACATATTACCTTGGAAGTGGCACAGGAATGTATTCAGAAACGTGCGGTACGCTATGATAAGACAGGGGATAATCATTATGACACTATTTCAGCGTTTATCAAGAGTATGAGAGGGTCAGATCCGGATGCGGCAGTCTACTATCTGGCGCGGATGCTCTATGCAGGGGAAAGCGTCACATTTATCGCAAGAAGAATCATGATTTGTGCGGCAGAGGATGTGGGAATTGCGGATCCCCAGGCAATCGTGGTGGCGGCAAATGCTTCATTGGCAGTAGAAAGGGTAGGAATGCCTGAAGCGCAGATTATTCTTGCACAGGCTGCCATGTATGTTGCCTGTGCACCTAAGAGTAATGCCTGCGTAAGGGCGATAAGCGAGGCGATGAAAACAGTGGAAGAGACAGGAAATCTGCCAATCCCCACGCATTTGCAGGATGCCCATTATAAAGGCGCTGCAAAGCTGGGGCATGGCACAGGATATTTGTATGCCCATGATTACCCAAATCATTATGTCGAGCAACAGTATTTGCCCTACGAACTGAGCGGAAAAGAATTTTATCATCCGTCAGGCAATGGATATGAAGTAAAAGTAAAAGAGCATATGAAGAGAATTAAAAATCAAAAGGAAACGAAAAAAGAATGAACTTGAAAACCGGAAGAAATAAGAAACCGGCAGGAAATAAGTCTGTTAAAAGCAGAAGAGTCAAAAAAAGAACCATAGGAAAAGCGCAAAAGGCCGGCATGAAGAAAATGCTCATAGGACTTATCGTCCTTCTTGTAGTAATGCTGGCGGCGGCTACGGCAGCAATGATTTTTTTCCTGGCATCCGGAGGGGATGACGGGGAGAGTGCCCCGCATATCAATCTGTCTGAAATGACAGAGAATATTGCAGTGGAAATGACGAAGGAAGATATAGGAGAGGATGTGGTTGATCATATCATAACGGCAGGGAGTGCCGTATGGGAATCCTTTCACAGGCGTCCAAAGAGTCATGAACTAAAAGCAGAGGAAGCAGCGGATTTTGCTTCTATTACACAGTGCATCATCGATCCGGATACGAAGAGAATATCTGTAACGGTAGAAGGGGATGGGGTTCCTAAAAGTGATGATAAATACTATTATCTTTTTGCACTGAATACATACGACAACGGAATTTCGGAAGGAAGTGACTACATTGCCAGAGATTACAAAGATAATGTGACCAGTTTCAGTGCAGCGCTGAATTACAATCTTTCCAGTAGCCGCCTCTTTAAGAAATTTGTGATTGCGGTAAAGAAGGACGGAAAATATATACAGGTAAGCGGTCCTAAATATATCACCAATCCAGAGGTAATTGCCAGATATACTTCGGTGTATCAGCAGCCGTCATCAAAGAAAGGGCTTCTGGTGGATCCGAACAGACTGCGGGGGAATGAACTGGACGACCTGGGAGTAAAGCAGGCAGCTTATAATATACCGGTTGCCAGACTGCTGGGACCTACTACGAGTGCGGCATATCCCACCATTCATTATACCTATAATGGTAAAACCTATGCTTTTAACGGACAAGTAGTGGCGGAATACGATCTTGTTTTCAGTACGCTTACCGCAAAAGGAATTACGACCACAGCCATTATTTTAAATAATTATTCATCCTCTTACACGCAGCTGATCCATCCCAGAGCGCGGGGCGGCGGTTCGGCGCCTTACTACATGTTCAACGGAGCAGAAGAGTCGGGAGTGGAATATATGGCGGCCATTGGTTCTTTTCTTGCGGAGCGTTATTCGGATAACGGGCACGGTAAGATTTCCAACTGGATTATAGCCAACGAAATCAATGCGCGTAAAGAGTGGAATTACATGGAATACACTGACATTGAAACCTATGTGGAAGAATATGCCAAGGCGTTCAGGGTGTTCTACACAGCGATCAAGAGCGTGAGCGGCAGCGCAAGAGTCTATATTTCGCTGGATCAGCAGTGGGATAGAGACATTAAAAATAATACCAATTATGATGGAAGGGATATTCTGGATGTGTTCAACCGGAATATGACCGCCAAGGGAAATATTGATTGGGGAGTGGCTCAGCATCCATATAATGTGCCGCTGACAGAAGCGAGGGTCTGGAAGGCATCCAAATATGTGGAACATAATGCGGGGACTTCTATGATTACCATGGCGAATATAGAAGTACTGGTCAATTATTTAAAGCAGGAACAGTTCCTTACAGATGATGGGCAGGTGCGGAGTATTCTGATCAGTGAACTGGGATATACTTCTCATGGGGGAGAGGCATATCAGGCGGCGGCATACGCCTACGCATATTACAAAATAGCGGCATATGATGAGATTGACGGCTTCCTATTAAACCGTGAAACAGATGCAGGAGAAGAAGTAGCGCAGGGATTGGCATTTGGACTGACTACGGCAGGAGGCGGACACAAGCAGATTTATAATGTATTTAAATACATTGATACCCCGGAACATGCTTCTTATACGGAGTTTGCAAAGGATATTATAGGAATTTCTAATTGGAGCGAGATTATCAGATAGCAGGCAGGTAAATGTCTTGTTTGAGTCAAAGGCGCCGACACGAACAGTGTCGGCGTTTTGAAATGCAATGTAAGGATGGTTCACAAAGCGTGGCAGCGCTTGCTTTTGATGTCAGAACAGCTGGGCAATCAAATATTGATAGATATCCTGGTTTTTTCGCTGCCAGTTGTCACAGATAGAGGAAGCTGTTTCCTCCGAGGGCACAGAGATTGTTATGTCAACCAAATTGACACCTTTCTCTTTTGCAATCAGATGCGCTTCATATTCACCGGAGGTGGATTTATAGTAGTCTGAGAGAATAGACACTTCATTTCTAAGGTCAATTTCATTTTCCCTGAAAAAATCATCAATATCAGACTTAATGCTGTCTCCAATCTGATTTTCAAAGAATTTCAGTGTTTCCTGCCCTTCTTTGGTAATGCTCAAGTGTGTGCGGTTCCGGATGGATTGTGCCGTAAGAAGGCCGGCTTCGATGAGCTCTCCGATGACCTGTTGGAGGGTGAGGAAATTCGTATATTCCTTTCCCAATATGAAGTCGCTGATTTGTGCTTTGGTTAGGGGAAAGTCAACTCGTTTCAGCATATAAAGTACGATTAATTTGTATAGCATAAAAGGGTCATGCATTTTCATCCCTCCTTTTTTCAAAATTTCTGCCCTGATAAGAACCGCGTTCTTTCAATCGTCTGTGCAGGGTATTGAGCACAAGGCGTTTATTGGCGCTCCAGAGGGGAAACAACAGTAAAGCCTTGGGGGCATCTCCTGTGAGGCGGTGAATGACCATGTCGGGGCGAAGGTGCTCCAGAGCAGTTGTCAGAGTTTCGAGATAAAGTTCCAGAGTGGGAAAAGAACCGCAGGATTCCGGGTCTTTTTCCCACAGTAGTCCTAAATCGGTTCCCTTTAATATATGAAGAAGCTGGAGCTTGATTCCCCAGACGGGCTGTTCATTTAGGTAATGAATGGTAGATAGCATATCCTCCCGGCATTCTCCCGGCAATCCCAAAATAACGTGTACGATCACTGGGATTCCGGTTTCTTCCAGTCTTTTTATACTTTCCTCAAAGCATGATAGGAAATAGCCCCGCCTGATAAAGGCAGCGGTATCTTCGTGAATAGTTTGGAGACCCAGCTCTATCCAGATGAACTTGGAAGCATATTCTTTCTTCAACTGCATCAGAAGTTCGATGACTGGCAGGGAAAGACAGTCCGGTCTTGTGGCAATGGAAATGCCTGCCGCCGAGGGCATTTCGAGGGCAAGGCGGTATATCTTTTCCAGATATGCGATAGGTCCATAGGTGTTGGTGTATGCCTGGAAATATACGATAAAACGCTGTCCGGTCTTTTTCCCTGATAAAGAAGAAAGACCCTTTTGACAGGCTGCATCAAATCTTCTGGCAAGATCATCTGCCGGAAGAGATGCATCTAGAGCATCCCCAGATTTCCCTATGGCGGCGGCAAAATCACCACTGCCGCCGGCACTGCAGAAGATACATCCCCGCTCGCCTAAAGTGCCGTCTCTGTTAGGGCAGGTCAAGCCTGCATCCAAGGATATTTTGTATAGCTTTTCACCGTAAGTGTTCTTGCAGTAAGCATCCAGGGAATAGTAGGGTTTTCCATGCCAGCTTTTATATATATGGTTAGGAGGCTGCGCGGAATGATTTCCCATAGCTGATTATTTAATATGGGATTTTACAGCCTCGGCAACAAGTTCGGCAACCTTAGGGTTGAAAGCTTCGGGCATGATGTTGTCTTCATTTAACTCGTCTTCGGGAACCAGAGAAGCGATTGCGTTAGCGGCAGCCAGCTTCATTTCTTCTGTAATCTGGGTGGCACGTCCCTCCAGTGCGCCTTTGAAAATGCCAGGGAAAGCAACCACATTGTTGACCTGATTGGGGAAATCGCTCCGTCCGGTTCCAACCACTCTGGCACCGGCAGCTTTGGCGATATCGGGCATGATTTCAGGCACAGGATTTGCCATGGCAAAAAGGATGGCATCTGGATTCATGGAAGATACCATTTCCGGGGTGACGATATTGGGGGCGGAAACACCCACAAAAATATCTGCACCCTTTAAGGCGTCAGCTAAGGAACCAGTTTCATTATTGGGATTAGTGACCTGGGTCATTTTCTGTTGCATCCAGTTAAGACCTTCTGTAGCTTTTGAGACGATACCTACCTTGTCACACATTACGATATTGGGGAATCCATAGGTTAAGAGCAGCTTTGTGATGGCAACGCCGGCGCTTCCGGCACCGTTTATCACGACCTTGCAATTCTCTTTCTTTTTGCCCACAACCTTAAGAGCATTGATAATACCTGCTAAAACCACGATGGCAGTTCCGTGCTGGTCATCGTGGAAAACAGGGATGTCAAGGATTTCTTTTAATCGTTCTTCAATCTCAAAACAGCGGGGCGCGCTGATATCTTCCAGATTGATTCCGCCAAATCCGGGAGCGAGATAGGTGACTGCCTTAATGATTTCTTCCGTATCCTGGGTATCCAGACAGATAGGTACCGCATTGACACCTCCAAATTCTTTGAAAAGTACAGCCTTGCCTTCCATAACGGGCATTGCAGCATAAGGACCGATGTTTCCCAGTCCCAGAACAGCGCTGCCGTCAGAAACAACGGCAACTGTGTTGGCTTTCATGGTGTATTTGTAAGCGGCTTCCTTATCCTGCGCAATTACTTTGCAAGGCTCTGCAACGCCGGGGGTGTAGGCGAGGGATAAATCTTCTCTGGATTTAACAGGGGTCTTGGATATGGTTTCAAGCTTGCCGTTCCACTTTTCATGGAGCATCAGTGCTTTTTCGTTTGTAGTCATAATGATACCTCACTTTTTATTTGATCATGTGTTTTTTGACATCTGCATCTATCATATAATATTTTTTTTTCCGGTGCAAGGAAGAAAAGGAGAGACGAATGATTTGCGGAAAAAATGGAGATTCTATGAATTAAACTTTACATGATCCGAACTCTATGTTATTATAAGTAGTAATGAAAACTACATACGGTAGTTATTGATGATTATGTGAAATGGTTCTGGAGGTTGTTATGAGTTATAAAATTGTGGCGGATAGTTGTTGTGAATTTCCTAAGGAATATGAAAATGATTCCAGATATGAGCGTGTTCCTTTAGGGTTGGAAGTGGAAAATGAATTGATTATGGATGATGACAGCTTTGATCAGGCACAATTTCTTAAGAAGGTGGCAGCTTCCCCCAAATGTCCTAAGTCTTCCTGTCCTTCTCCGGAAAAGTATAAAGAATCCTATCAGACAGATGCTGAGAATGTGTTTGTCTTTACTCTTTCATCAAAATTAAGCGGAAGCTATAATAGTGCGGAACTTGGCAAAAAGCTTTATCATGAGGAGCATGGGGAGAAAAATATCTTTGTATGTGATTCGGAATCTGCAAGCTGCGGGGAAACCCAGCTGGTGCAGAAGGCTGTAGAATGGTCTGAGGCAGGGCTTCCTTTTGAAGAAATCTGTAGGAAGCTGAATGAGTATAGAGATAAAATGAAAACCTATTTTGTGCTAGATAATCTTGAGACGCTGCGAAAGAATGGACGGCTTAGCAAAGTAAAGGCATTGGTGGCATCCACATTGAGCATCAAGCCTGTGATGGGTTCCGATAAAGGGGAGATTATTCAGCTCGGTCAGGCAATCGGAATTAAGAAAGCGCTTGCTAAGATGGCGGATACTGTCGCTGCGCAGGCAGTTCATCCAGAGGAAAGAACCTTGATGATTACCCACTGTAATTGTCTGGAACGTGCAGAGAGTGTACGGCAGATGATTCTTTCCAAGATAAAGGTAAAGGGTACCCTCATTATGGATACCAGAGGTGTCAGCAGCATGTATGCCAATGATGGCGGGGTAATCGTCACATTATAGTAGAGATATTTCAATCGGTGCATTTAAGATTGCCGCAATAAGGGCTATCTGCAAAATAAGAATAAAAGGCATTCCGTACACAAAAGAGCGGTGCCTTGTCTTATGACGAAAAGCATACATTCCAATAATGGAACCTATGCTTCCGCCGATAATCGCAATGATAAAAAGGGTTGCTTCCGGAATCCGGAAGGCCCTTTTTTTTGCTTTATATTTGTCGATGCCCATCAGGGCAAAACCAATTAAATTGATTCCTATAAAATAGGATGATAAAAGTGTAATCACATCCATAAAAACAAGTCCTTTATTTAAGATCTCCGCGTTCCTGCATCTTAAGGGCACGAACTTTGGTGGAAAGACCAAACAGATTGATAAAGCCTTCAGCATCATGGTGGTCATAGAGGTCACCGGTGGTAAAGGAAGCGATGCTTTCATTGTACAGAGAGTAGGGAGAAGTAGTGCCTGCTTTGATAATATTGCCCTTGTAAAGCTTGAACTTCACTTCGCCTGTTACATACTGCTGTGTTGATTCAATGAAAGCCTGAACAGCTTCGCGAAGAGGTGAGAACCATTTGCCCTCGTATACGATCTGTGCCAGTTTATTTCCCATATCCATCTTGGCTGCGTAGGTATCGCGGTCAAGAATCAGTTCCTCCAACTGCTGGTGTGCTTCATAAAGAATGGTTCCGCCGGGGGTTTCATATACGCCTCTGGACTTCATGCCGACAACGCGGTTCTCTACAATGTCAACAATACCGATGCCATGTTTGCCGCCCAGTGCATTCAGTTCGCGGATGATGTCGGAAACTTTCATCTTTTTCCCATTTACAGAGGTAGGAACCCCTTTTTCAAAAGTCATTGTAACATATTCGCCCTCTTCGGGAGCCTTTTCAGGAGTGGTGCCGAGCACAAGAAGATGTTCAAAATTCGGCTCATTTGCAGGATCTTCCAGTTCCAGTCCCTCATGGCTGATATGCCACAAATTACGGTCACGGCTGTAGCTTGAATCAGCAGAGAAAGGAAGATCGATGCCGTGGGCTTTACAGTATTCGATTTCTGACTCACGGGAATCTAAGGTCCACTTGTCATTTCTCCAAGCAGCAATGATCTTGATATCAGGTGCAAGCGCTTTGATGCCGAGTTCGAAACGAATCTGGTCATTTCCCTTGCCGGTAGCGCCGTGGCAAATGGCAGTTGCGCCTTCTTTGCGGGCGATTTCCACCAGCTTCTTTGCAATAAGCGGTCTTGCCATAGAGGTTCCAAGGAGATATTTGTTCTCGTACACGGCATGAGCCTGTACACAGGGAACAATATATTCGTCACAGAATTCGTCTGTTACATCCAGTATGTATAATTTTTCAGCGCCGCAGAATTTGGCTCTCTCTTCAAGCCCGTCTAATTCTTCCGCCTGTCCGCAGTCGATGCAGACGCAAACCACTTCATAATTAAAATTTTCCTTTAGCCAGGGGATGATGGCTGTGGTGTCAAGTCCGCCTGAATACGCTAAAATGACTTTTTCTTTCATAATTAAATGCCTCCATAATTGTTTTTATATTTAGTGCCAAACAAACACTGCCACGCTTCGCGGCTTTCCTTTGACAATATACAACAGATTGATTAGAAATGCAATACCTATTTATGCATAAAATCAAAATGAATTTTCAGTTTTATGCATAAAAAATAAAAGGTATTGAATATTATGCATAAAATGTGTATAATAATTCAAACGACAAAGCGGATGTGGTTTGGAAGTAACAGTCCAGCCTTGACTCAGGGTATAGGGCGCGGCAGAAGGCAGCATGAAATAAGGGCGCAGAGGTTTGCTTATGGTTTCAGGGCTGGTCTTCAAATCGGATTTCACTAACGGAATGGATGTAGGTGTTACAAACCGGACGGGGCGGAGCCGGGCGGCATCCTGCCTTGTGGCTCCTAGTCCCGCCATCCGTGGCGGGA
>CAYOED010000079.1:0-15426 GCA_964402925.1 uncultured Lachnospiraceae bacterium
AGCGCGCCAGATTGTGGCTCTGGAGGCCGAGGGTTCGAGTCCCTCTATCCACCCTTTGCCAAGGCTTGTTGATAAGACAGGCTATTGTCCAAAGCACAAGCTTGGTGTTTTAATGGGCTATCGCCAAGCGGTAAGGCACAGGACTTTGACTCCTGCATTCGCTGGTTCGAATCCAGCTAGCCCAGCTACATATAAATATGGGCCACTAGCTCAGGTGGTAGAGCACTTGACTTTTAATCAAGTTGTCCGGGGTTCGAGTCCCCGGTGGCTCATTTGAAAGAAAATCAGATTCATGATTTTCTTTTTTTGTCCAATAAGCTGCCTCGCGGAGCGGGGCAGCGTTTGGTCCAATAAAGCCGCCTGGCGAAGTGGGTGGCGTTTGGTCCAATGAAGAATGGAAGAAAGGAGTTTATATAAATATGGAAGCTGTAGAAATGACAAAAGAGAACAAAATGGGGGTCATGCCTGTAAACAAATTGCTCGTAAGCATGTCTCTTCCGATGATGATTTCAATGCTTGTGCAGGCTTTGTATAACATTGTTGACAGTATATTCGTGTCGAGAATCAATGAGAATGCCCTGACAGCGGTATCCCTTGCGTTTCCGCTGCAGACGCTGATGATCGCGCTCGGCGCCGGTACCGGTGTGGGAATCAATGCATTGCTGTCCAAGTCCCTTGGAGAAAAGGATTATGAAAAGGCAAATAAGTCGGCTGCTAACGGGGTGTTCCTTGCAGCAGTTAATTATGTTATATTTCTGCTGGTAGGCATATTTGTGACAGGTCCCTTTTACTTAAGTCAGACGAATGACGCACAGATTCTGGAATATGGTAAACAGTATCTAACAATTGTCTGTTGCTGTTCATTTGGTGTGTATACGCAGTTTGTCTTTGAACGACTCTTGCAGTCAACAGGAAAGACCTTCTATACCATGCTTACCCAAGGGGTAGGTGCGATCATCAATATTATCTTAGACCCCATTTTTATTTTTGGATATTTTGGCATCCCGCGTATGGGAGTTGCCGGTGCAGCGGTTGCCACTGTGATCGGACAGATTATTGCAGGTATTATTGCACTTATTACTAATGAGAAGAAGAATACGGAAATCAGGGTACAGTTACGGGGATTTCGTCCTGACCTTACGATTATCAAGCAGATTTATCAGGTGGGTATTCCCTCTATTATCATGCAGGCAATCGGATCTGTCATGACTTATGGAATGAATAAGATTCTGCTGGGATTTACGAACACTGCGGCAGCAGTATTCGGCGCCTATTTTAAACTTCAAAGTTTCATTTATATGCCAGTGTTCGGTCTCAACAACGGAATGGTACCTATCGTTGCTTATAATTATGGTGCAGGTAAAAAGGATAGGTTGATTAAAACGGTAAAGCTCAGTATTCTTTATGCAGTTGCGCTGATGTTTATTGGATTTGCGGTTTTTCAGATTTTTCCGTCACAGCTTCTTCTTTTATTTGATGCATCTGATACCATGCTTTCAATCGGTATTCCGGCGCTGCGCATTATCAGTTGCAGTTTCCTTCTGGCAGGATTTTGCATCATCTGCGGCACTATGTTTCAGGCCCTTGGAAATGGCGTATACAGTATGATTGTTTCCATTGCAAGACAGCTTGTGGTGTTACTGCCGGCGGCATATCTCTTGTCTCTGACAGGAGATGTGACTTACGTCTGGTTTGCATTTCCCATTGCAGAGCTGGTGTCCCTTGGAGTTTCTGTGTTCTTCTTGGTGTGCATATATAATAAGGTTATAAAGCATATTGGTGAAAAGCATGATTGAAATTTGTAATATTACAAAAAAATTTGAACATTTTACCTGTCTTGACCATGTGTCCATGACCATTCCCAGCGGCACGATTTACGGTCTGGTTGGAGAAAACGGAGCAGGAAAGAGCACGCTGCTTCGCCTGATCGCAGGCATTTACAGAGCCGATGAAGGAGAAATCAGAGTGGATGGAGAAAGAATTCCAAGTGTGTCGGCAAAAAGCAAGATTTTTTATATGTCGGATAGTCAATATTATGAGAAGAATGCCACACCGCTGACCATAGGGAATTTTTACAGGACCTTTTATCCGGAATTTGCCATGGAGGAATATCGTTATCTGTTAGAGCAGTTTGGCTTGGACGAGGGGGCTTTGGTAGATACCTTTTCCAAAGGGATGAAAAAGCAGATGTTCATTGGAGCAGCAATTTGTGCCAATACTGGGTATCTGTTGTGTGATGAGGTTTTTGACGGACTGGATCCTCAGATCAGAAGCACAGTAAACGATCTTTTAAAGCATACGGCAGCGGGCAGGAATATGACGATTCTGATTGTATCCCATTATTTAGAGGAACTTGAAAAAATCTGCAATATGCAAGGATTTCTGCATCGCGGCAGGATTCTTGGAAAAGAGGAATGGGACGGATTGGCTTTAAAGGGCAGGGGTGAACATGAAAAGGATTAAAAGGCTATTGGGTCTTTGGAAGGAAGATTTAAAAAATAAATTGTGGATGATTGTGGCGGTCTGGTATTTGCTGGGAATGTTCTGCCTGCTGTTTTCTGCAAAGATTACGATTCCCACGGGGGAAGCGCGGAGCCTTTATGTGGGACCTGCGAATACTTCGTTTTTTGCGGCTATGATCGTGCTGGGGATTTTGATGGGAGCAGACGCATTTCCTTATTTGCGCACAGAGCAGCAGTCAGATTTGTATCTTAGCCTGCCTTTTACACGAAACCAGTTGTTTGCTGTGGGATATTTAAACAATTTCCTTATTTTTTCTATTCCGGCAGTGATATGCCGGCTCTTATTTTTCCGTATTTCCCTTTCCATGGGATACAGCCGGTATGAGGACAGCGCTTTTTGCGTATGGATGGGGTGCCTTGTCCTGATCGTTGGATTTCTGTTTGTGATGGGCTTGTCCATGCTGGCATCTCTTTGGGCACGGAGGGTGGGATATATGGGCGGTCTGCTGGTGCTGTTCCTGTTTGGAGCCGGTGCAGGGCTTAATCTGACAGAAAAAATGCTGGAGATGTTTGTGCCCTCCTTTTACCGTTCAGAAACTCTGGAAATGTTAAAAGGGTATCTTTCGCCTCTTTCGCTGCTTAAGAATGTGACAGGGATAGAAGAATATGCTGACGGTTCTTATTGGATGCTGGATGAACACCTGCCTTATCTGGGATATCTGACAGTCATGGTTCTTCTTCTATTGCTTGTCAATCTGTTCTTTTTTAAAGTTCGTCCCACGGAGCGGAAAAGCGGAGCATTCACCTTCCGCATTGCACAGTGGTTTGTACGTTATGTCTGTGTGATTCTTGCAGTTCTCTGGTTTGTGGATCTATTGCAGATTTTTTCCTTTGGAATCTTTTCGTGGGCGCCTGTGATTGCAGGAGTGCTGATTGTCGTACCCCTTGTGCATGGGCTTATAAATATCGTCATTGCCTGTGATGCAAAAAAGTTTTTATCCGGCAAGCGGCATTTGCTGG
Organism: uncultured Lachnospiraceae bacterium; assembly: GCA_964402925.1. Classification (GTDB taxonomy): domain Bacteria; phylum Bacillota; class Clostridia; order Lachnospirales; family Lachnospiraceae; genus Suilimivivens. The sequence continues at coordinate 3,483 of CAYOED010000079.1, forward strand.
CGGAAACGGTGATGATTTTTCTTCTGATTGGTGCATTTTCCCTGTGGGGGAGGTGGGAAGAGACAGTTCCTGCCAAAGAGGATGTAGCCTCCATGGCAGTTGCGCTGCCTGCGCTTAGAAGCGGGGACGATATTGAGGAGATACTTGAGAATATGCAGCTCATTGACGGAGAAATGCTTGCTGCTTATGAGTGGATCAATGAAGATTATGGAGAAAAAACGTCAGACTATGAGTTTGTGGTGAAGTATGAAGAGAAAAACGGAAATGAGAAGTATTGTAAGTACAGGCTTCCCTGGTATGCATTGGATGGCTTTGAAACGGTTTTTGCAGGACGGGAATATAAAGAAGGGACCTATCAGGGGCTTCGTCTGGATTCCATGAAGTACTATGAAATCTGTTGGTCTAACGGTATTGAAAGTTACACGCTGGATCTTAAGGAGGAAGAGAGGCAGAAGTTCTGGGAAGCGTACAGAGAGGATGCGGGCAGGCTGACGTTTTTTGATATAAGATGGCAGATGCCCATTGGACGTATCACATTTGCCTCTACTAAAAATCAGGGGGACGTGACGGCGGATATTTATCCCGGATTTACAAATGTGCTTTCGCTCTTAGAAGAATATGGAATTGAGGGGACAAAGGGAATAGGCGATTATGAGATTACCAAAATCGTAGTGGATAAGTACCTGCTGACAGAGGGACTTCTTTATAACGTGAATTCGCTGGAGTGGGAAAAAACCATCACGGATGAGGAGTCCGTTAAGGAACTGGCAAAGGTGCTTTTCTGCGAGGAACTTTGTGAGGATTATCTGCTCAATGAGAAGAATCTTCAGATGGAATTTACGGTGTATTACCGGGATTCGGATGGAAGGACAGTGAATCATGTAAAGTGCAGGGCACAGGCAGATCCGGAGGGGAATGAAGTGCTGAAGGAACTTTTGAGATAATAAAACGTGTGGATGGGAGAATTATGGGAGGAATAAAAGAGTACAGAGGACAAAAAATTATTGCCGGACTATCGGTAAGGCTTATGCCGCCGGATCATAATTATCCGGACTGTGTATGTATGCTGGTGCTGACAAATTAACATTTATATGTGCTGGAGGATAATTTTGACGGAACCTATGAGGTTCATTTGGAGTTTGTGCTGAGAGAAGTTGACGGCATAGAGATTGAAACATGGGAACAGGCTTCCGGCTTAAAGAGTGGTGAGGGAGAAGTACGTGACGGTCAATTATCACACTGAGCAGGGAAAAAAGGAGAAGATTTACTTTCATATGCTGGATTCTGCAAAGGGGTTTAAGAAGGCATTTGAAAAAACAAAGGAATCCTATGCGAAGGGGATTCTTTGAGCAGATGTAACAGTTCAGTCTTTGAGGTGTACAAAGAAAAAGTTGACAGCTTCTTTAGTGAATGATAAGATGGTTTATGTAAGTGTTCCGAGTCTGGGTTTCTGGACTTGTATAAGCGGGTATGGCGGAATTGGCAGACGCGCCAGATTTAGGTTCTGGTGGGAGACCGTGCAGGTTCAAGTCCTGTTACCCGCACGAAAGAATAAAGGCTGCAAATACGATGATTGTCCAGTGAAATCAATGTATTTGCGGCTTTTGTTAATGTACAGTTTATATCAAAATAAAAAGTGGAATACTTAAGAGGAAAGGAAAAGAAAAAATGGTAAAAGCAGTAATTTTATTTGTTATTGGTCTTGTCCTTATTTGTTTAGGCGGAGACCGGCTGGTGGATGCAGCAGTGGCGATTGCTAAAAAACTTGGGATTCCCCAGATCGTGGTAGGAGCTACCATTGTAAGTCTGGGTACTACGCTGCCGGAGATTCTTGTGTCCACCACAGCAGCCTTTGACGGGTCCGCGGCGATTGCTGCGGGGAATGCATTTGGCTCTATTATCTGTAATACTGCTCTGATTGCAGGGCTGACGCAGACCATACGTCCCACGAAACAGGTGGAGACCTCTTCGCTGTCATGGCGGGGCATCTTCTTTTTTGTCGTTGTGATCGGGCTGGATATATGCGGCTTTTTAACCGGAGCTTTTGACAGACCTGTTGGAATCGTGTTGTTAGTATTGTTTATTGTGTATGCTTATTTGAATGTGATACGTGCTTCCGCAGAGGGCGGCGGTGAGGAAGAGCAAGAAAAGGCGGATAAGGTTTCAATCCCGCTGCAGATTATCATACTTGCAGTCTGCGCAGCCTGTCTTTTTGTAGGGGCAAACCTGCTGGTAGATAACGGAATTCTGATTGCGGAAGCGATTGGGGTGCCGGAGCGCGTCATTGCAGTCACATTTATTGCTCTTGGAACATCACTTCCGGAACTTATGACTTCTGTTATGTCTCTGATTAAGGGATATGGAAATGTGGGGCTTGGAAATGTGATTGGAGCCAATCTTCTCAATATGCTCTTGGTGATAGGAATCCCGTCGGCAATTGCAGGAATTCCGCTGGAACGCTCTGCAGTTATGGTCGATATGCCTTTAGCCTGCCTTGTCATGGCGATCCTGATTGTACCGATTTTGATAAGAAAGAAGTCCTCGCGGATACAGGGGATTGCGCTTTTGGGAATTTACGCTGTGTATTGTATTGCATCCTTTGTCTAAAAATGGTAATGACTCTTGTCAGAAAAAATGGAATCTGATATACTTCTTATGGAATGAATCAAAAAGAAACAAAATAAAGAAATAAAAGGAGAGATTATAATGAAGGGTAACATTGTTGTAGGACAATCCGGCGGCCCCACAGCCGTAATCAACTCATCTGTAGCAGGTGTGTACGCAGCAGCGAAAGAGCTGGGCGTTAAGAAAGTATACGGTATGGTTCACGGAATTGAAGGATTTTTGGAGGATAAGATGATCGAACTTGAAGATTATCTTGATGATCCCACTGGAATCGAGTTGTTAAAGAGGACACCTTCTGCATTTTTAGGTTCCTGCCGTTTTAAAATGCCTAAGATTGAAGGGCATGAAGATGTTTATGAAAAGGTATTTGAGATCATGGAAAAGCATGACATTGAGTGTCTGTTCTATGCAGGAGGAAACGACTCAATGGATACCGTTAAGATGCTGTCTGATTATGCAGCAGCACATGGAAAAACACAGAGATTTATGGGCGTGCCTAAGACAATCGACAACGATCTTCCTGTTACCGATCATTGTCCCGGTTATGGTTCAGCAGCAAAATATATTGCAGCAAGCTTAAAGGAGATTATCCGCGACAATGAGTCCTTTGGTGCAAAGAAGCCTACTATCTGTATCGTAGAGATCATGGGACGTAATGCAGGATGGCTTACAGCAGCAGCAGCTCTTGCAAAGGGCGATGACTGTACAGGCGCAGATGCGATTTACTTACCTGAAAAGGTATTTGATATGGATGCTTTCATGGAAAAAGTAAAACACCTTGCAGCAACAAAATCTTCTGTTGTAATCGCTGTATCTGAAGGAATCCACATTGCCGATGGACGCTATGTATGCGAACTGGCAAATGAAAATGTTGCAGTAGATGCATTTGGACATAAGCAGATGTCCGGTACAGCAGCTTATCTGGCACAGGCAGTTGCAGCTGAAACAGGATTAAAGACCAGAGCTGTTGAATTCTCAACACTCCAGCGTGCAGCTACCCACCTTGCTTCCCTTACAGATATTAACGAAGCATTCCAAGTTGGTCATGATGCTGTTATAGCAGCAGAAGAAGGCAAGACCGGTATGATGATTACATTAGATAGAAACGGTGATAATCCTTACCAGTGCGGGACAAGCGCATATGACATTCATGCCATTGCCAATGTTGAAAGACCTGTTCCGGCAGAGTGGATCACAGAAGATGGATGCGGCTTAAATGACGGTTATGTAAAATATGCAAGACCTCTTATTATGGGCGAACTGACTCCGCTCTATGTAAACGGACTTCCTCGTCATCTTGTAAGAAAATAAGCAATCAAGAAATTGCAGTGGCTGACCAGTGTGGTCAGCCGCTTTGTGCAATTTACGCCAAATAGGGCTTCCATTATTCGAGTCTGATACTTGTTCTCCATTGACTTAAACCTTAAAATATATTATTCTAATACTATGGCAAGAGGTGAGGAGGGCAAATTATGGTTACAATTATAGTGGGTACATATCTAGTGGAAAAGGGACTTCTTACCCATGAGCAGCTGGAACATCTGCTTTCCCAGCAGCGCAGGGTTCATGTGAAGCTGGGGCTGATTGCCGTAGCAGAAGGATTAATGATGCAGGAAGAGGCTGATGAAATAAATAGAATGCAGGCGGTTCAGGATAAGAGATTCGGAGATATTGCCATTGAGCAGGGGTACTTGACAGAAGGGCAGGTAGAAGCACTTCTTACGAAACAGGGAAATGCCTACCTGATGTTTGCGCAGACATTGGTGGATCAGCAGTTTATGACGGTAGATCAGTTGGAACAATGTATGATGGATTTTCAATTTGAAAATGAGATGACACTTTCTGATATGGAAGATCTGAAAAGCGGTGACGTGGATAGGATTCTGCCGCTTTATATTCCAATGGGCTGCGAGAAGTATCTGGATGAGATGGGGACAGCGCTTCGGACAATCAGACGCTGTGTAGATACAGAAATTTACCTTGAAAAAGCGTTCGTGACGTCAAGATGTGAGGCAGAATACGGTGCTATTCAATGCATAGATGGAGAACGCAGGTTTAGCTGCGGCATGGTCGGAAGCGGACAGGCACTTTTGCCGATAGCTTCTATATTTGGAGAAGAAGAATTTGAAGAAATGAACGAGGATGCATTAGATGCAATTGGGGAATTGTTGAACTGTATCAGCGGAATTTATGCAAGTGCCCTGAGCCGGGGCGGAGTGTTGGTGGAACTTTATCCTCCAGAATATTCTGTAGAAATAAGCGGAATTGTCAGTGATGAAATGTTGGTGCTGCCTGTACATATTAAGGGGCAAAAGTTTTATCTTGCGGTTGCAGTAGGAAACAAAATTGAAATGGATCAGGAGGCGTAGAGATGGCAAATATTTTGATTGTAGATGATTCAAGGACATCACGCAAAATCCTAAAGAAAATGGTAGAAGAGGCTGGGCATACGGTAATTGAAGAATGCTCAAACGGTGAAGAGGGATACCTGAGATATAAGGAATTGAAACCGGATCTTGTTACATTGGATATTACCATGCCGAAGCTGGATGGACTGGAGGCGCTTCAGCTTATCAGAAAGTGCGATGAAAATGCCAAAGTCATTATGATTACAGCAGCCGGTCAGAAGGAAAAGATGATACAGGCAATCAAATACGGTGCGGCTGAATTTGTTGCGAAACCATATGATAGTGAGGATATAAAGATCGCTATTGATAACGTACTAAAATTATAAATTTTTTGGTATCTGGCGCTTTATGTATTTTAGATGCGGGGTGCCGCTTTACGATTGAAAACGTAGAGAGGCAGCCCTTTTTTATGGCATTTTTGTATACAAAATGAAAATTCCCAGAAATTTCTTGCAATGTAATTGGGGATTAGGTATGATGGAAAAAGAAAATCGTTTTCCACTATATCACCGGAGGCGCCAAATGGTATCGATTAAAGATGTGGCAAAGCACGCAGGGGTAGCAATCTCTACAGTTTCCAAAGTACTGAATCATTATCCCAATGTCAGTGAAGAAACGAAAATAAAAGTGAATAAGGCAGTGGAAGAACTGAATTTTGTCCCCAACTCCGTAGCAGCAGCGCTATCTTCCAAGAAAGCAGGACGTGTTGCTTTATTTGTGAATCTGAGTGTTAAAACGCAGGCGATTGATGAGATTGATATGCAGTATATCCAGGGGGCAATCACGAAAGCGATGGAGTTGAACTTGGATGTGATTACATTGTTTTTTTCCCTGTTTAAGGATCGTACCAGCGAAGAACTGACCAGATATCTGCAGTCCCAGAGCATCACAGGAATTATTATTTATGGTCTCTCAAAAGAGGACAAGGTGTTACACCGGCTGATTGATGAACAGAAATTCAAGTGTGTGGTAGTTGATGCGCCGATTGTAAATGAAAATACGTCTTCCATCTGGATTGATAACCGGAAAGCACAGTATGATGTGGCAAAGAAAACGGTGGAGGAGAATAACTGCCGGCGAATTTTGTATATTTTAGGAAAGAAAAATGGTTATGTCACGGAGGAAAGACTGAGGGGAATGGAGGACTTGGTTAAGGAGAAGGGATTAACCATGATGGTCAGAAAAGGAGAGTTCTCCGAATTGCAGGCACGTAACATTACATTGAAATATGGCAGGAATAAAGATGTGGTGATTTGCGCTTCGGATCTGATGGCAATTGGAGCTATGAAAGCGTTGACAGAAATGGATATTTTCAGACCAGTCTGCGGTTTTGACGGAATTATACTGATGGGATATGTAGGAAAGCAGATGAATACTGTACGGCAGGATTTTGCAGGAATTTCGGCGAAGGCAATGGAGGAACTGCATGAGTTAATGAACGGGGCATCCGGCAGAAATGTCAGGACGCCATATACACTTGAGAGAATGAAGTATATGGATATTATATGTTGAAGAATTCGATTTTAGATAAATGGATTTTAAATTTACTCTTGCGGAAAACGTTTTCTTATGTTACACTACAGTATGTAAGTGGGAAAATTTTGGCATAATAGAGAGAAGATAATTGAAAATTAATATAATTTAAAATCAGGAGGAGATTATGGCAGCACAATCAAATTTACAAAGGGACGTATTGGTTTTGAACATGGAGCAGCAGCTTGAGGAGGTTGCACAGGAAATGTTCGGAAAGACAGTAGCCGAGCTTTCTGACCAGGAAACTTATTATGTAGTACTGGTATACGCAAAGAGAATCATGGCTGTTTCAGACACGAACGAAGGGGAGAAAAAGATTTATTACATCTCCGCTGAGTTCCTTATCGGAAAGCTTTTATCCAACAATCTGATTAATCTTGGCATTTATGATAAGATTGATCAGATTTTAAAGAGCAAGGGCAAGAGCCTTTCTGTAATTGAAGAAATCGAACCGGAACCATCACTTGGTAATGGCGGTTTGGGAAGACTGGCAGCATGCTTCTTGGATTCTATTGCAACACTTGGACTTCCGGGAGAAGGCATTGGTCTCAATTATCACTTCGGACTGTTCAAGCAGGTATTTAAGGACAAACTGCAGAATGCAGAGAAGAATGACTGGATTGAAAATGATTCATGGTTGACCAAGACAGACGTAACTTTTGACGTGTTCTTTGGTAAGAGGAAAGTGACATCACGTCTGTATGACATTGATGTTGCTGGTTATGACAGCGGTGTCAATAAGCTGAGATTGTTTGACATTGAATCTATTGATGAGAGCATTGTGAAAGAAGGCATCAGTTTTGATAAAGAACAGATTGAAAAGAACCTTACTTTGTTCTTATATCCGGACGATTCTGATGAGGCAGGTCATCTGCTTCGTATTTATCAGCAGTACTTTATGGTATGCAATGCAGCCCAGCTTATTTTACGCGAAATGAAAGAGAAGAAATATGATCTTCGCAAGATGTATGAGCATGCTGTTATCCAGATTAATGATACGCATCCTACCATGGTTATTCCTGAACTGATTCGTGTTCTGGTTGAGGAAAAAGCATTTACCATGGATGAAGCAATTGAAGTGGTAAGCAAGACTTGCGCTTATACGAACCATACAATTTTGGCGGAAGCATTGGAAAAATGGCCTCTTGCATATCTTGAGAAAGTAGTGCCTCAGCTTGTTCCTTATATCAAGGAATTAGATAAGAGAATTGCTGCCAAGTATGATGATCCTAAGGTACAGATCATTGATGAGAGCGGCAGAGTACACATGGCACATATTGATATCCATTACGGATTTTCTGTTAACGGTGTTGCAGCAATCCACACAGAAATCTTAAAGGATTCAGAGTTAAATGCTTTTTATAAGATTTATCCTGAGAAATTTAACAATAAGACCAATGGTATCACATTCAGAAGATGGCTTCTTAGCTGTAACCGTGAACTTGCAGGATTCTTGGCACAGACCATCGGAGATGGCTTCAAGAAGGATGCTGATAAGCTTGAAAAGCTTCTTGAGTACAAAGATGATCAGGCAGTTCTTGACCGTCTGGCAGAAATCAAAATGAACCGCAAGAAAGATCTGGCTGACTTTGTGAAGGAAGCAGAAGGTGTTACATTAAATCCTGAAGCAGTGTTCGATATTCAGGTTAAGAGACTCCATGAGTACAAGCGTCAGCAGATGAATGCACTTTACATTATTCATAAGTATCTTGAAATCAAGAACGGCAAGAAACCTGTAAGACCTCTTACATTTATTTTCGGCGCAAAGGCAGCACCTGCTTATGTGATTGCTCAGGATATCATTCATCTCTTACTGGTATTACAGGAGATCATCAACAATGATCCTGATGTAAGCCCTTATATGACAGTGCTTATGGTAGAAAACTACAATGTAAGCTATGCAGAGAAGCTGATTCCTGCCTGCGATATCTCTGAGCAGATTTCTTTAGCATCCAAAGAAGCATCCGGTACCGGAAACATGAAGTTCATGTTGAACGGCGCTGTAACCTTAGGAACTTCTGATGGCGCTAATGTGGAAATCCATGAACTTGTTGGAGATGATAACATTTACATCTTTGGTGAGAAGTCCGAGGAAGTCATTGCACACTATGAGAAGTCTGACTATGTTTCAAGAAGCTTTTATGAGAAGAGCCCTGTGATTAAAGAAGCAGTAGACTTTATCGTAAGCGAACAGGCTCTGAAAGCAGGACATAAGGAAAATCTGGAGCGTCTTTATAATGAACTGATCAACAAAGACTGGTTCATGACACTGCTTGATCTGGAAGATTATATCGCAGCTAAGGATAGAGCGTTTGCAGACTACGAAGACCGCCAGAAGTGGAAAAAGATGATGTTAGTAAATATCGCAAAAGCTGGATTCTTCTCATCCGACAGAACAATTGCGGAATATAACAGAGATATCTGGAAGTTGAAATAATTTATCATAACAAAAAGCAGGTTCTGGAGAACCTGCTTTTTGCTTGCGTACCATGAGTGTGCTTTAAAGTGTGAAAGTTCAGAACATGCCAAGATAGTGGGAAATGTATAGCTGAACAGCAAGGGTGTCTATTGTGAGCTGGAATCTGAAGTAAGTTGTAGGCAAACCCTCTGGTTCGACGGACAGAAATCGCATATCAGGCTAGGCTACGAGAGATAAGTTGGCAAAAGGAACGAAGCCTAATAACTACCTCATTTGTAGAAGCTGAGTAAATGCGGCGGATATATGGGGAAAGAGCGTGCGCTGTAAGCGTGGAGATCTCACAGTGGTTCCATTAGCCGAGGAATAACGAACTGTGAGAAGTCAGCAGAGCTCAAAGTAGTGAAGAAGTCTCTGTAATGGAGATGGAGCAAAGGAGCGAATAATCGTTAAGGAACAATAAGAGCCGTATGAGGGAGAACTTCACATACGGTTCTGTGAGAAGTTTGAGGTGAAAGTCCTCTTACTTACTCGACGGAGAGGGAAAATCTCCCCTGCTCGATTTAATCATTCTGTCAAGGTTGCATTTTCTCGTTGATTTTATATATTTAATAAAGAAGAAGGTATGTTCTAATTATTGTGTTAAAAGGGGATGGATGATAGAAAATGATACATATTGCTATTTGTGATGATAATCAAGAAGAATGGAAGAACGTAGCCTCTATGGTAGAAAAATGTTGCCGAAAGGCAGGCAGAATATTTCATAAGGAAATATTTGAAGAAAGTATTGAGCTCTTGGATGAGGTGAAGAATGGGGCGCATTTTGATATTTTTCTACTTGATATAGAGATGCCTCAAATAGATGGAATAGAACTTGCAACGAAACTAAGGACCTTTTTGCCATATGCAATCGTTATTTTTGTGACTTTCTATGAGAAATATGTGTATGAATCTTTTAAAGCACAGCCATATCGATTTATTCCTAAGTCACAAATAGAGAGTGTGTTTCCAACAGCTATTGATGATGCATTGCAATTAATAGCAGAACAGGAAAGAAAGTTTTATATTGTAGAGAACAAAAGAATGCTTGAGAAAGTTCCGGTTAAGAGTATTGCATATATCTGGCATCGGGGGAAATATGGATATATTGAAAAGATTAATGGCGAGAATACAAAAGTACGTAAGCCTTTAAAGAAGATTTTTGAGGAATTGCCTGCTGGGGATTTTGTGTGGGCGGATAGAGGGTGCATTGTAGGAAGTATGCATATAGAGAGAATTACAGGAAAAGAAGTCGTTTTGGTAAATGGAACGAAATTGCCAATCGGTCAGGAGCGGCTTACAGATTTAAAAAACAAGATTAGGGATTATTGGATGGAAAAGGGGTAAATGGAATGCTGGAGATAATATCGAAAGGATTAGATATAATTTACACTTTTCTGGAATTTGTATGTTTGTATCGTTATGTTGATATTTTCTATAATCGAAGAAAGAAAGGTGGCATCGTAAAATATAGCGTATTCTTAGTTCCTAGAGCATTGATTGTATGCTCATTACTGACAGTAATGTTTTTGAACGGCTTTGTTTTGACATCGCCGTACACTGTGATTTTAATTTTGCTACAATGTATATTATTTATACAGATCTTTTGGAAATGCGACATTTTAAATGCAATTGCGTTGGCAGGAGGATATTTCCTTGCACTTAGTGTTTCTGGAATCGTGGAGATATCATTAACTGGTCTGTTGGGGGGCGAAAAGCTGATTTATATAACTACAGGTAAGCATGGAGGTGCCCGTATATTATATTTACTCCTATTTGGAACGAGTTGGTATTTTGCTAATACTTTGTTTGCAATGTGGTTAAAGAAAAAAAAGGTAAATGCTTCGGATATAAAATATATAGCATTCACATCCATAATTGGCTTATTGGGGCTGACATTTATTGTAACGCAGATGCTGTCAAGCTTTAATATTTATATTACGGCAATACTATATGGTTATGTGTTTCTCCTTTCTACAGGAATTTTTGCTATGTATTATGTTGTAAAAAGTAAAAACCTACAAATGCAGATGAGACTTTTGAATATCCAGAATGAGATGCTCGAAAGGAATTATCAACAGATTAGTGATTTTTATACAGCAAATGCAAGTTTATTTCATGACATGAATCATCATTTGAAGACCTTACACCATATGCTAAGGGAAGGTAAAGATGATCAGGCACGGCGATATATTGAAAGTTTGCGAGTAACATTAACGTCTATGAAGGTAAAGTGTTGGACAGGTATTGATGTGGTAGATGTTATTTTGAATGAAATGAAGAGAATGGCAGAAGCAGGTCGAATTCATCTGGAAATAAATGTTCAGATTCTTCCGCAGAATATTGCAATGGAAAAGAAAGATATGTGTTCCTTATTTGCAAATTTACTGGAAAATGCTATAGAGGCAGCTAAGGAAGAGGTTATAGTAACTATTAAATATGTTCATAGAATGTTATTAATCCAAGTTCAAAATGATTATAAGGTGAAGCCCATTATAAAAGAGGGAAGGCTGATGACAACTAAAAAAGATGTATTGCGTCATGGGTTGGGAACAAAAAACATTGAGAAAGTGGTGTATAAATATGATGGAGCTATAGAATATAAGATATTGGAAAATGACTTTTATGTGAGCATAATAATGAGTGATGTATAAGATGGAAGCAAACATAAGGCAGAGGTAAAATTATTCATTAAACCTCTGCTTTATAAGTTTATTTTTTCTTCCTTAAGGAAAGTGGTAATTCTGGTTGGTGGCGATTGAAGGTAGATGCCGATCCTGAACCAAAACTAGCAAAACATAACGCCGTTTTAGCAAGCGCATTTAGAATGAATTGTCTAACCATATGAAGATCCCTCCTTTCTTTTTGTATAGACTCTCGGAATCTCGAAGCCTTATTTTATGCGGCTTCTGAGATTCTCTTT
>CAYOED010000080.1:0-15283 GCA_964402925.1 uncultured Lachnospiraceae bacterium
ATCCTGCCGGTCCTTTCCACAATAAGCTTTCCGTCCACACAGGTTACTGCTATCCTGTCGCCTGTGGAAAATCCCATATCCCGCAGCCATTTCCCCTGCAATATAATCAATGGCTTATTTTCTTCTACGCTGGTTCCCCTTGCTCTGTAAACTGTCATCTCTCTCTGCTTCATATATCTCCTCCTTAATCCGTAATAATCTCAACAATTCCATTACTTTCAAGAATTTCCTGTATCGCATTTATGCCATCTTCCAGACTGTCGGAGGCAAGGACTGTATCTATAATTTCCCCTGCAATAAACTCCATACTTTCCTTTGTGATCCGGTTTACCATATGTCTCCTCCTTTTTTCAGTTATTAAGGCGCATGATTGACACTCCCTCCATGAATGTCTAAATTCCACATAGGGCAGCTTAGCTTTCAGTTACCACTTCTGCTTCTTATCTTCCGGGCATAGAAATAGGACTGCATCAGCCGGTAAATCTAAAGCTAATTCAGCCCTATATAGAATACTTTTACATAGAAAACAATACCTTTACATTAACGAACCGCCTTGTGTTACGTTATTGCAAACAGTCATTTCCAAAAGATTTTTTAATAAAACAGGCCTGTCCTACCGTCAAATCTTCATGCCAAATGGCATTTTTTCGTAGGACTAAATCAGCGGAACCCCTAATATTTACTAGGTTCTTACTAACTTAACCATATGGTAACACGTTCCCCCCATTCCATCATAAGCGCAGCGCTCCCCGTCACAAAGGGCGTTGCAAAAGAGGTTCCAGACACTTGCACAAAGGTATTATTTGGTCCAATGGTACTTATATTGGTTCCCGGTGCCACAAGGTCAGGCTTTACATCTCCCTGGGATACCCTTTCTCCCGGAATGCTCATAAGCGGATATCCCCTTCCCGAAAAATCTGCGTAAGCCTCAAAGGCGGCATCATATGCTCCCACTGTGATGACCTTTGATGCCGTGGAAGGAATGGTCAGGGTTTTCACGGGGGTAGGTGCAAAAAAGCGTGTGGCTGTATTTAGAACCACACTGCTCGGCAAATACAAATCATAATTTCCTGTCACTGTTTTAATTGGATATAAATTGATTGTCCATATTCCCTGATTCACATACCTATTTACAGGCAAAAAATCAAAATAGACTTCCTGATTTACAGAGTAGGGAGAGGGCTCCCCCACATAGATAAGAATTTGTGTCTCTTCCAGAATGACACTTCTCCCTCCCGGCATTTGAATGTCGACAGTAACCTGCCTTCCTCCCGGAGAAACCAACTCTATTCCCAGAAGGTCTACATACTCTTTCCAAAGCTGGACATTTACTGTTGTCTGGTAATTTCCAACGCTGAGTTCAATCTTCCGCCCCGCCGAAGGCGCTGTACTCATTCCAAAGCTGCCGGATACATGACCTGCTGCCGCTCCCTCATTGCCGCTTCCTACACAGACAACACATCTTCCTATTTCGGCGGCATTATCAAGAAAACGTTCCACCAATGAGGTGCCATCATGGGATCCGTAAGTATTTCCAAAACTTAAATTTACGGCAAGGGGTTTTCCCAGCTCCACCGCTTTTTTTACTGCATAGGTCATCGCCCTCATAAGTTCTGTTGTCTTCGGAAAAGAATCCGGTCTGGGATTTCCCATTTTTACAATCAGCAGTTCACTCTCCGGTGCGACTCCCTGATATTGTCCATTCGCAAGTCTCCCCCCTGCTGCCGCAATAGCCGCCACCGCTGTTCCATGCCCTGAACTATCTGTGCTTGGCACGATGCTTTTAGGAAAGCGGCTTTTAAGCGCCGCATCAATACGATATTTTGAAAACTCGACCCCGACTTCAAAACCTTCCGGCGGAGCCGCTTTTCCCGCAAACTCTTCCCCGTCCTCTAAAAGCTGTCCATTAACCTGCTCCGCATTTAGTGTCTGATCCCACAAAAACTGGATTCTGGAGTTCCCCTGTGCATCCCGGAACTCAGGATTTTCAAAATCAATTCCGGAATCTATCACTGCAACCAGAACGCCTTTTCCCGTCAAATAAGGATCTCTTACAGTAACCGGGAAAATGCAGGAAGCCTGCTTTCCCTGTAAGGTAGAAAAATAAAGCCTCTTGGGCTTTTCTACATATTCCACTTCATCCAATTGTGTAAAGGTATCAATCAGATTTTCCGGTATAGTTACAATGGCATATCCCGCAATCAACTCCTCCACTTGGATTACATTGCTTTGAAGCCTTCCTATATCTCCATTGTACTTTACAATCAATTCCCACTTCCCTGTACTTTCCGAAAAGCCAACCCCCAGCTGTCCCGACTTCTCCCGTTGTGCATCCTCTATTTCAAGTGCAAGATTAAGAAGTGCCTCCAATTTCTGATTTGCCATAAAACTCTCCGTTCTATACACCACTTCTATTATTTTTAATCTATGCCTTGCATTCTGATTTCGTACCTGCCATATCTTCCTGATGCTCAAACACTTCCTATAGTCAATATCTGCTCATCCAGCTGCTTATAGAAGTTGGCAATGTGAATCCCGTCAACCAAAGCATGATGACATAACACCGATACCGGCAGCAAGGTCCTGTTCCCCTGCGCAAAGTATTTTCCCCATGTAATCCGCGGATTGCTGTCCGCCGGAATCGGAACCGGCTGAATGAGAGACGTATAAGAAACCCAAGGCAGCGTAGATATGAAAAGCTTGTCGTACACTTCGTCCTCTTCTTCGTCAATCGTGTTCATCTTCTTTGCTGCCTCCTGCTCTCGGACAGCATAAACAACATAATCGCGAAAAGGCATATTGCCATCCAGCGTACAATAACAGTAAGTCCCATCCTCTAACGCTACCGTATGAGATGTTTTGCAGTTATCAAATTCTATGATTCGGTCTCCGACGATTCTTTGCCTGAATTCAGGAATCTTATTTGCCGCTTTGGAAACACAATAACAGACCGTAAGAAAAAAGGGCAGACTTTCTGCTTTTATTTTTTGCAGCAAATCTGTAATATCAACATTTACAGTTATCCCAACATATGGATAAGACAGACTGCTAAAATAATCAAAATGATTTTTCCGCTTATATGTTTCCATGTCCAGATATCTATATCCCATTGAAATCCCTTCTTCCTTTTAGGTCTTTCCGTTCTTCTAATTCAAATCAATCTTTAAAGAAACAATTTTCTTTAGTCTCTCATACTGACATTCATCAATCAAAATCTGATTTCCCTCTTTTGTAATCAGACCTTCATCCAGGAATTTCTTCACACCTCTGCTTATGCTTTTAATGCAAAGCCCCGTCTCATCCGCCAGATTTTGTCGGTTACTTTTTACGTGTAAAAGACCATTTTTACTGTACCGCTCATAGCGCTCAACAAAAAGCAACGCCAGTCTGTCCGATCCCTGCAGGAAAAGGAAAAGCCTGCTGTTCCTTCCCTCTTTCAGCAAACATTCGCCTACCATCTTTGCCGCATACTTCATTGCCAGGATATCCGAATACATCCATTTTTTAAATTTTTCTCTGGAAATCTTTACAACCGTACAATCCGTCACTGTACGAAGCGTTGTCTTGTAAGTATCAATATCCATGATAAATTCCATTCCGCCAAACGCATAGACCCTGTCAAACTGCATATAAGCATACGATGAGCCAAAAATACGATAATCTATCGCCTCAACAATACCTTTTACAACGAAAAAGATAACCTCCGCCGGTTCACCCTCTCTTACAAAAACCGTCCCCTTTTCAAGTTCTTCCGCCTGAAATGCATCCACAAGCCACGGCGGTGCACTTTGAAAATATTCTTCAAACTGCTCTTGTCTCTCCCTGTCGATATCCTTCAGAAATGGCAATTCCCCATACAAAATCTTATGCTCCATGAATGATTCTCCCGTTCCGACTCATAGCAGTTTATTTAATATGGAACTTCCTATTGTTCCCTCCGGCATATCGACGCCGAAATTCTTTGCAACCGATGCCCCAATCACAGCAAAAGTATCTTCATTTTCCAGCGCTCCGCCGCTTTCCATTCTCTTTGCATATGCCACAAGCGGTACGTACTCTCTTGTATGATCGGTGCCGATGTATGTCGGGTCATTTCCGTGATCCGCTGTCAGGATCAAAAGATCATCCTCCCTCAATTCACCAAGCAATACGCCCAGATTCTTATCAAACTTTTCAATCTCCTGTGCATATCCTTCCACATTTCTGCGGTGTCCCCATAGTGCATCGAAATCTACAAGATTAACAAAACACAGTCCATGGAAATCCTTCTTACAGATTTCAATCGTCTGTTCCATCCCATGGACAGAGCTGTCAGAGTGATAGGTCTGTGTGATTCCTTCTCCGCAGAAAATATCATTGATTTTCCCCACGCCAATCACATCACGCCCTGCGTCCTTAAGCGCATTCAGTACCGTCCGTCCGGTAGGTTTCAGTGCATAATCATGACGGTTGCTTGTTCGTTTGAATTCACCTTTTCTTTTTCCAACATACGGTCTTGCGATGACGCGCCCTACTCTCCACTCATCCTTCATGGTGATTTCTCTTGCAATTTCACAGCAGCGGTATAAATTCTCAAGGTCAAAGGTCTCTTCATTTCCGCATATCTGAAGTACAGAATCGGCTGATGTATAAACGATCATTGCCCCCGTGGTAATCTCTTCCTCGCCAAGTTCCTCAATAATCTCGGTACCGCTGGCACTCTTATTTCCAATCACTTTCTTTCCGCACTGCCTCTCCAATTCTGCAATCAGCTCCGGTGGGAACCCTGTATCTGTAAAGGTCTTAAATGGATTCTCCGTTTTGATTCCCATCATTTCCCAATGTCCGGTCATAGTATCCTTGCCATTGCTCGTCTCTCCAAGGCGCATATATCGTCCCAAAGGCTTTTCCACACCTTCCATTTCGCCTGCTCTATGAAGGTTCAGCATACCGAGTTTTTTCAGATTGGGGATATTCAGTGTTCCCATTTTCTCCAGAATATGCCCAAAGGTGTCCACACCGTCATCTCCAAATCGGGGAGAATCCGGCATTGCTCCGATTCCAAGAGAGTCAAGGACAATCACAAAGATTCTCTTATATTCATTCATTACACTTTCACCTCATTATCATTTTTCACAATCTTAATAATCCGGCTCGTTCCAAGACGATCCGCACCTAATGAAAGGAATTTCTCCGCATCATCCATCGAGGCAATCCCGCCGGCTGCCTTTATCTTCACTTTTGGTCCTACATTCTCAGCAAACAGCCGGACATCATCAAATGTCGCTCCCTCGCTTGAGAATCCTGTGGAAGTCTTAATGTAGTCTGCTCCTGCCGCTGTAACGATCTCACACATCTTAATCTTTTCTTCGTCTGTCAAAAGACAAGTTTCAATGATGACCTTCAGGATATTCTCTCCGCACGCCGCCTTTAAAGTACGGATTTCCTCTTCAATCAAATCATATTTTTTATCCTTCATCCAACCGATATTGATGACCATATCAATTTCAGATGCGCCGTTCGCAATGGCATCTCTGGTCTCAAATTCCTTGGTTTTCGTTGTCATATATCCGTTCGGGAATCCAATCACCGTGCAGATTGCCAACCTGCCCTGCACATATTCACTTGCCTGCTTCACATAACTTGGCGGAATACACACGGAAGCTGTCTGATATTTCATGGCATCATCACATATCTGTTTGATTTCTTCCCAGGTAGCTGTCTGCAACAAAAGCGTATGATCTACATGTCTTAAAATTTCATTCACATCCATTTTCTGCTCTCTCTCCTAATTATTTTCTTTTTCCTGATCTTCATGAATCAGTCTTCGGATGGCTTCCACTGCCACCTGAATTGCCATATCTGTGTCATGCACAACCGGATTTTCCATTCCAAGCTTTTCTCTTTCCTGATTTGCAACCACCAGAAAACAGGAACCGGCTCTCACATGCAGATAACTTGCCACAACAAACAAAGCCGCTGATTCCATTTCAGATGCCAGACATCCGAGACGTTTCCATGCCTCCCACTTATTCAGCAATTCATAGCTTACCGGTTTCGTTTCCGGTTCATGCTGCCCATAAAATGCATCTTTGCACTGCACCACTCCTGTGTGGAAAGGATATTCCTTTTTCTTTGCCGCAGCTGCCAGTGCATTTGTCACAGAAAGATCCGGCACGGCCGGAAATTCCATGGGCGCATATTCCCTGCTGGTTCCTTCCATGCGGATGGCTCCCGTGGCAATCACGATATCACCGCTTTTTACCTCTGTCCGCATACCGCCGCAGGTTCCGATGCGGATAAAGGTGTCCGCACCGCACCGATACAGTTCTTCCATTGCAATAGATGCCGATGGACCGCCGATTCCGGTGGAGGTCACACTGACCTTTACTCCATCCAAGGTTCCGGTATAGGTTACATATTCTCTGTTATCAGCAATCAAAACCGGATTGTCAAAATACTGTGCAATCTTTACACATCTTTTGGGGTCGCCCGGCATGATCACGTAGCGCCCCACCTCGCCCTTTGCTACCTGAATATGGTATTGCCTGCTCGCATCTTCGGAATAATTCTTCATATATGACCTCCTTTTTCTCTCTTTGGACATATTTGACTTTCATTTAACGCTGCCCCTTATCGTATGGTATTCCTTCCGCCTTCGGCGCTCTGGATTTCTTGGAAACAAATACAAGCACAATCAGTGAAATAATATAGGGAAGCATATTATATACAGTACTTGGAATTTTAAGCGCTACCAGCGCATCAAATCCTGTATAAACATTGGACAAAGCCCTGAACAGTCCGAACAAGAGCGCTGCAAGACCAATATTGATGGGTTTCCACTGTCCAAAGATCATAACTGCCAGTGCAAGAAAGCCAAACCCGGCTACTCCATTTTCAAACTTCCATTCGCTTACACCTGCCGTAATATATACAAGCCCGCCGAATCCGCCAAGCGCTCCTGATATAAGGACACCTGCATAACGCATTTTGTACACATTGATTCCCACGGAATCTGCTGCCTGAGGGTGCTCACCGCATGCACATAGCCTTAACCCGAATTTTGTCTTATATAGTACGATGTATGATGCAAGCAGAACAATCAGTGCGATCAGCATGCATCCATTAAACTCAAATTTTCCGATATAGGCAATAAACGCCTTTTTGGGCTGTCCGTATGCAACTGTAGAAGATACATTATCAATACTTTCCGCAGTATTGATTGCCCTTACCAGAACAACCGCAATCGCCGGTCCTAAAAGATTGAGCGCAGTTCCGACCAGCGTCTGATCTGCTTTAAACGTTATCGCTGCAACTCCCAGAAACAATGAGAAAATCATTCCAACTAAAACACTTGCCAGAACAACAAGTAAAATAATGATTGGAGCAGCCGTTCCCGCCGGAAGGTATTTCATCATAAGCGCACCTCCAAGTGCTCCCATCGCCATAATTCCTTCCAAGCCGATATTAATAACGCCGCTATGTTCCGCAAAGCATCCGCCGAGTGCAACAAGCACCAGAACAGAAGCAAAAATTAATGTATACTGAATCAATAACAACATTATGCTTCTCCTCCTTTCTGCTCTTTTGAAGCCTGTTTTTCTTCTCTCTTGTCCAGAAATCTATTCAGCCAGATTTTAAAGAAAAGAACAAAGCCGCACAGGTAAATGATGAAGGCAGAAATCAAATCCGAAATCTGCGTACAATACATTGTCTTATCCACGTATGTTCCCCCGCTTGTAATGTGCTGGATAAAGTAGGCAGAGAAAATTGTTCCGATGGGATTTAAACCTCCTAAGAATGCTGCTGCAATTCCGTTAAATCCCATAGCCGGAACGCTGGTCTGCTGCACCATCCACTGTTCGATTCCGGTCAGATAGAAGATTCCTGCTCCAAACCCAGACAATCCGCCGGCAATCATCATCGTGAGAATAATATTCCTCTTTTCACGCATACCGCAGTATTTTGCAGCCTGTTTATTAATACCTGTTGCTTTCAGTTCATAACCGAATTTTGTCTTTTCTAGAACGATCCATACCACAAGCGCCATGGCAATTGCTAAGGGAAGTCCGATTGTGACAAATTCATTTCCCGAGAACAGATTATCCAGTCCAAGATTAGGCAGAAGCGCACCTTTATTGGTACTTGACAATGTTTTCGTATAAGGAGTAGACTGCTCCTTCACCTGGGTCAGCAGCATATTTACACAATAAAGACCAATCCAGTTCAGCATAATACACGATATAACTTCGTTCACATTGAAATATGCCTTAAGTGCTCCGGAAATTCCTCCCACGATGGCTGCCAGCAATATTGCCGCTATTAAACATACATACCAAGGGGCGCCGCAATAAAGCGCCATATAAAGGCAGGCTCCCGCTCCCACCACATACTGTCCTGCAGCGCCGATATTAAATAGCCCTACCTTATATGCAAACAGTACCGACAGCGAGCACATCAGTAGTGCGGATGCTTTTACGAGTGTCGTTCCAAAGTACTTGGTTGCTGCTACTGCGCTAGGATAGTAAAGGAAGTTTTTTACAATCGCTAAAATTGCTTTGCCGGCGCCTGCCGGGTTGATAATCAGCAATACGATATAGCCAATAATCAGACCAATAATGATACAAAGCAGCGACGCTATAATCGTTTGAAAGCCATTATTTCTTAAAAGGCTCTCTTTCTTTTGAGATTTATCAGCCATTTGATCCTGCCCCCTTTCTCTTCGAACCGGCCATGTAGAGTCCCAGTTCTTCAACCGTAACTTTCTTCGGGTCAAACTCTCCCACGATTTCTCCTTCATACATTACCAGAATCCGGTCTGACACATTCATTACTTCGTCAAGCTCCAAGCTGACAAGCAGAACTCCCTTTCCGGCATCTCTCTGGGCAACTAACTGTTTATGAATATATTCGATTGCTCCCACGTCCAATCCGCGGGTCGGCTGAACTGCAATCAAAAGTTCCGGATTCTTATCAATCTCACGCGCGATAATAGCTTTCTGCTGATTACCACCGGACATGGAACGCGCTTTTGTAACGGCTCCTTGTCCTGACCGGATGTCATATTGATCTATCAGTCTGTTTGCATATTCACGGATCTCTTTCCGTTTCAAAAATCCAAGTTTACTTGTAAACTGCGGCTCAAAATATCTTTGAAGGACAATATTATCTTCCAGCGAATAATCAAGCACAAGCCCATGCTTATGCCTGTCCTCGGGAATATGGCTCATTCCTGAAGTGAGACGTTTACGAATCTGCATATGTGTAATATCTATGCCATTCATAGTAATTGTTCCGCTCTTTAAAGGCTCAAGCCCTGACAGTCCATACACAAACTCTGTCTGTCCGTTACCGTCTATACCGGCAATACAGACAATTTCACCTCTATGTACCTGAAGAGACACCCCGTTTACAGCATTATTTTTATGCCGTTTTGATGCAACTGTCATTCCCTGGATATCAAGGATCACCTCTTTCGGCTTGGCAGGCTTCTTTTCCACTACGAAATTTACATCACGTCCTACCATCATTGCTGAAAGTTTCTCGGGCGTTGTATCCTTCACATCTACCGTTCCGATATACTTGCCTTTTCGAAGCACACTGCAACGATCCGCTACCTGCATGATCTCCGCCAGTTTATGGGTAATAAACAGGATGCTCTTTCCTTCTGCCGCCAAGTTCTTCATGATTGCCATAAGTTCCTGTATCTCCTGCGGTGTAAGAACAGCAGTTGGCTCATCAAAAATGAGGATTTCATTGTCACGGTACAGCATCTTTAGAATTTCCGTTCTCTGCTGCATCCCTACTGTAATATCCTCGATCAAAGCATCCGGGTCTACAGAAAGACCATATTTTTCAGACAATGATATAACCTTTTTCTTTGCCTCTTCTTTTTGAAGGAAGCCCCCTTTTGTAGTCTCCACTCCCAAAATAATGTTGTCCAGAACACTAAAGCATTCCACTAATTTAAAATGCTGATGGACCATCCCAATTCCCAAGTCATTGGCATCATTCGGGTCACTGATAGTGACCTTCTTCCCATCTTTATGGATTTCCCCCTCTTCCGGCTGGTACAATCCAAAAAGTACGCTCATTAATGTTGATTTCCCTGCACCATTTTCCCCCAACAATGCATGAATTTCACCTTTTTTCAGCTGTAAAGTGATATTATCGTTTGCTATGATGCCCGGAAATCTTTTCGTAATATTCAGCATCTCAATTGCATACTCCCCCATCCTTTACATACCTCCTCTCTTTATATTGGGCTATTTCTATTAAAGTTCAAAGGGAGCAAGGCACCGCCTGCTCCCTTTGCCGCCAAAATTCATTACTTATTTAACACTGCCGTAGTCAGTTACTTTGACTGCCGTTGCAGGCATCGCTGTAATGTCATTTGAAACACTGATTTCTCCGCTATACAAAGACTTTACAAGCGCACGATAATCATCTTCTGTAAAGTCGCCACTCCACTGTGTATTTGTAATAGGAAGCTGAACGTAATTCTCCTCCGGATTCTCAGAAACCATACCCAGGTTATCGATCTTTCCTGTGTAATCACTCCATTTTCCTGCATTAATATCTGTGAGAACGGTATTAACTGTCGCTGCAAGCCCCTTCATTGCTGAAGTTACTGTAAGTCCTTCTGCATACTGATCAATGACAGGCGCCTGATCAGAGTCAACGCCAATCACCTTTCCTCCAGCTTTAACTGCTGCTTCTGCAGCAGATGTGAAAATACCGCCGCCGCATGCGAATACGACCTCAACGCCTTTTGTTCCATACCATGTATCCATAGCTGCAGTGATATCAGCATCACCATAGAACTGACCGCCGCATACATACTCAACTTCTACTTCACTTTCAATTCCAAGTTCTTTTGCTGCAGCATCAATTCCCTGCACATATCCATATCCGAAACGTGTAACCGCAGGTACGGACATACCGCCAAGGAAGCCAAGGTGCTTATAGCCTAACTTTACAGCCGCATATCCTGCCATATAACCAGATATTTCCTCCTGATAAGTACAGCAGTAAACATTATCGGTGTTGTAGTATTCTGTTACATCCCAATTCGCCGGATTATAATCGTATCCTTCACCCACGCCTTTTTCACAGATATCGCCTGCGCCTACATCCAATGCAACAAATTTTACATCCGGATACATTTTTGACTGTTCAACAATAGCTGCTGCAAACATATAGCCCGGCATTACAATTACATTCGCACCACCCGCTACTGCCTGGTCAACACTTGCATTCCGAGATTCATCGGAATCGCTGTCAGGTTTATAATATGTAAACTCCGCACCGTTTTGCTCTGACCACTTCTTACAAGCCTCATAGGTCGTCTGATTAAAACTCTGATCCGTGATATCGCCGGAATCAGTAATCATAGCTATATTCATATCCGTACCTGATGATTCTGTCCCCGATGATTCCGTCCCTGCACTATCGCCTCCACTGCTGCTGGTACTGCTACTTCCCCCGCCGGATCCACATGCTGCCAATGAAAATGTCATTACAGCTGCAAGTGTCACTGCAATAAGTCGTTTTCTCATAAATAAATATCCTCCTTTATCTCGAAACAAGTTTATAAAGAAATTATGACATATGTCTCTCTATTATTATAGGACATTTGTCTCTTTTTGCAATTATTTTTGCACTTTGTTCTCTTTTGACAATTTGACAAATAAATTATTGTTCATTTTTACTAATATTTAAAAAGCGCAGGAACTTTCGCTCCTGCGCCGCAAAACATTTTCATTAATATTTATCAAAACCATCTCCAAGAGAAATTACCTGTTCATTCATGCTTGAGCTTGAACTGTGATAAGAACTCTTGAAAGAAGAAGAACTACCTGAGCCCAGATTGTAGGTGGAAAGCATCTCTCTCATTCTGGATGCCTGGTTGGACAGTTCCTCGCTGGCTGCCGCACACTCTTCACTGGTAGCTGAGTTGGTCTGTACGACCTGTGATACCTGGGTGATTGCCTGCTCGATCTGTGCCACTGCAGTTGCCTGATAGTTGGAGGATTCCGCAATACCATTGATGATCACTTCACTCTTATGCACAACATTAGCAATTGCATCCATCGCCTTTGCAGTATCATCCGCAATCTTGCTTCCTGAATTCACTTTATTGATTGATGCTTCAATCAGTTCAGCTGTCTCTGCTGCTGCTGCTGCACTCTTAGCTGCAAGGCTTCTGACTTCTTCTGCCACAACTGCAAATCCTTTTCCGGCTTCTCCTGCCCTTGCTGCCTCAACTGCCGCATTCAGTGCAAGGATATTGGTCTGGAATGCAATATCATCGATAACCTTGATGATCTTGGAAATGCTTTCGGATGCCTTGTTGATATCCTGCATAGCAATCATCATACTCTTCATCTGTTCATTTCCTTCTTTTACATCGCCGATTGCCACACCTACCAGGTTAGATGCCTCATTTGCCTGTTCCGCGTTCTGTTTTGTCTTCTGTGCAATTTCATCGATAGATGCTGTAATCTCCTGAATTGCGCTTGCCTGCTCTGTGGAACCTTGGGCCAATGCCTGGCTTGCACTTGCCACCTGAGAAGCACTGATTGTAACCTGGGATCCAACCTCGCTGATGTTAGAAAGAGTATGCAGGTTGTCATCTACCATCTTCTTTAAAGCATTGCCAAGAACGTCATCTGAAGAAGCCGGCTTAACTCCAATGGTAAGATTTCCGTTTGACACTTCCTCTGCGACGCCTGACTGATATTTAATGTTGTTGATTACTTTTCCATATTCATCAATCAACTCGCCGAATTCATCATTGGCATATTTCTCCATTTCAATATGATTGACACGTCCCAGCGCAATTTCCTTTGCCGCATTGGAAAGCTGCCTGATAGATTTAGTGATTGCTTTGATAATAGACATCGCAATAGCCACTGTAATTAAAACAGATAAAATCAACAATGCTATGGAAATACCTGCGGATATGTTGGCATATCTCTCTTCCATTTCTGCTTCCACATTAGCAACTGCCTCCATTGCCACAATGCCAAAAATCACATTTAGAAGTGTTAAAAAAACCGGGATTGCAAATCCGCCAATCAATCTTGTTTTAATCTTCACGTTTTTCATAACTTATGCCTCTCTTTCTTCATCAATATTCATTTCACCAGTCTGTTCCACCACTGATAAATCCTCGTCATTCAATAATTTATCAGGATCCAGCAACAACTTGACCGAATTTCCCACCTTGCCAATACCATATACGTATTTATTCTGCACCTTGTCGGTACGTCCGATGGTAGGAGGCGGCAGAATATTTTCTTCATTTATATCTACCACCTCTGCAATTTTTTCTACGATCAACCCCACTAACATAGATTTCACGTTAATAACAATGATACATGTTCTGTCATTATACTCAAAGGGCTGTTGTCTAAACCGTAACCGAACATCAATGACAGGAATAACTTTTCCTCTCAGATTAATCAGCCCCTTAATATAATCCTCTGTCTCCGGAATTGCCGTAATCGCCTGAAACTGAATAATCTCACTGACATATTGAATTTTCAGTCCGAAATACTCATTACCAGACTTAAAGGTCATATACATGCCCTTTTGTGCATCACGCTCTAAGGAATCCGCCCGGGTTTCCTGTGTCTGCATCTTCCCGTTTGTTTCATCCATATATTTTACCTTTCCTTTCTGCCTCCTTATTCTATCAGTCCAGCGGCATCTAATATCAAAGCAATGCTTCCATCACCAAGTTGTGTACATCCGGATAACCCTTTGACTTTCTTAATGTAGGAAGGAATCGGCTTTACTACGATTTCCTGTTCGCCAACCAGCTTATCAACAAAAAGACAGATTTTCTTTTCATCCATTTCAAGAATCAGCATTACTCCGTCTTCAACGGCTTCCCGATAATCCGTCATACCGTACCATTTTCCAAGCCGAATTACAGGGAAACATTCCCCGCGTATCATAATATATTCATCGCCATCCGGTTCATGAATCATCATATCTTCCTTCACTCGTACGAACTCTTTGATCATGCCCGTTTCAAGTACGAAAGAAGAATTTCCGGTTTCCATCACAATGCCGTCTATAATGGCAAGAGTCAGCGGAATTTTAAGGCTCATGATACTGCCGAATCCCGGTGTACTTTCAATATCCAGTGTTCCGCCGATCTGCTGGATGTTCTGGACTACCACGTCCATTCCTACTCCTCTGCCGGAGTACTCTGTAACCTGTTCATTCGTGGAAAATCCCGGAAGTGTAATGAACTGATACACTTCTTTATCTGTATAAGCTGAATCAGGTTTGCTTTCATCAAGCAGCCCTTGCTTTCTTGCCTTTGCAAGAATTTTTTCTCTGTCAAGACCCTTTCCATTATCCTCAACGCTGATCCATACCTTGCCTGCTTCGGTTCTTGCCGACAGGATAACTTTACCTTTATCCGGCTTACCGCTCTCAGCACGCTCAGCGTTCGTCTCGATTCCATGGTCAACAGCATTTCTAACCAGATGCATCAGAGGATCGGAAATATGCTCAATGATATTCTTATCTACCTCGGTGTTCTCTCCCACCATCTCAAATTCTATGTCTTTTCCAAGCTTTCTGGACACATCAAATACGATTCTGTTCATCTTCTGGAATGTATTTGTCAGCGGAACCATTCGCATGGACATAATCACATTCTGAAGATCTGTGGAAATCTTGGACAGCTGGGCCGCAGCCTTGTTAAAACTATTCAGATTTAAGCCCGGAACTTTCAGATCCTGATTCTGCAGCACCACTGATTCTGAAATAACCAGTTCACCAATCAGTTCCATCAGCTGATCCATCTTGCTGACATTGACACTGATAAAGGAAGCCTTCTCTGACTTTGGTTTATCTTTTGCCAGTTTCTTCTGTTTACCTGGCTCCTTAGATTTAATGACAAAGTCCCCGGGTGCAATTTTCGGCTTCTCCGGCTTCTTTTCTTCTTTAGGCTCCTCTTTGATTTCCTCCTGTTCCTGCGCACGCGCTTCTATGTCTTCTACACTGGATTCCAAATCAATCTGTGTTTCCTGATCACCGAAGTCAAATCCTTGTAAAAACTCCTCCGCCTTACATTCAAAAACATCTACCTTTTTGATGTCATACCCCAGTCCGATTATATCGCGTATCTCCTCCTCCGTGCACTGTGCCTGGAGAAGAATCTTAAATCCCTCTTCCAAAATAGTTTCTGAACTACTTGCATCCGATATAATATCCTCAGGAGAATATAACAAATCTTCTGCTATTTCCTTTAATGCATATACGGTCTTATAGGCATGTACAT
>CAYOED010000081.1:0-15264 GCA_964402925.1 uncultured Lachnospiraceae bacterium
GCAATTTAGGATGGATTTTGCATTGTAACTGTGAAGGTACTGAACAGTTACGAAAATATATCGTTCGGAGGCGGAATGCTGATTATGAGATGTGAAGAACTGTTAGAAGGTCTTTCTTATGAATGCATAAGAGGAAATAAAGATAGAGAGATTACGGAAGTCGTGTACGATTCCAGAAAGATATCCGAAGGTTGTTTATTTATCTGTATCTGCGGCTACAACGTGGATGGACACAGCTTTGCAGGGAAAGCGGCAGAAAAGAAAGCAGCAGCCATCGTTGTTTCGAAAAACGTGCAGCTTCCTGCAGACAGTGATATCACTGTAATCAAGGTGGAGGATACCAGATATGCCATGGCATTTATTGCCGCAGCTTATTTCGGACATCCGGCGGACCGGCTGAAGGTCATTGGAATCACCGGAACCAAGGGGAAGACCACTACTACCTATCTGATTAAATCCATTCTGGAAAGAGCAGGCTATAAGGTGGGGCTTGTGGGAACTATTGAGACCATTATAGGAGATAAGCATATTCCCGCGCATAACACGACGCCGGAATCCTTCCTTCTTCAGAAGTACTTTAAGGAGATGGAGGAGGCTGGCTGTGAAATCGTCGTGATGGAAGTGGCGTCCCAGGGGCTTAAGCTTCACAGAACTCAGGGATTTACTTTTGAGATTGGCATTTTTACCAATTTGGAACCCGACCATATCGGACCCAATGAACATGCAGATTTTGAAGAATATCAGGCATGCAAGGGACTTTTGTTCAGACAGTGCAGGCTGGGGATCGTAAATAAGGATGACGCTCATGTTAAGGCAGTTCTTAAGGGGCATACCTGCCGGATTGAGACTTATGGTTTTGACCATGCAGCGGATCTTTATGCGGATGATTTAAAGCTGATCCATAAGCCGGGAGAGCTTGGCATAGATTTTAAGGTAAAGGCAGCAGACGGCGAAAGCTTTGAGGTGGAAGTGCCTGCGCCCGGACGGTTCAGTGTCTACAATGCGCTTACGGCAATTGCAGTATGCAGACATTTCAAAGTAGAGATTCCCCAGATACAGAAAGCGCTTTTAGGCGCCCATGTAAAGGGAAGAATCGAGATGGTGCCGGTATCTGATCAGTTTACGCTGTTGATTGATTATGCCCACAATGCAATGAGTTTAAAAAGTCTCCTGACTACTTTGCGGGAATATGAACCCACAAGGCTTGTATGTCTTTTCGGATGCGGCGGAAACCGCTCGAAAATACGCCGCTTTGAAATGGGGGAGGTCAGCGGAAATTACGCAGATTTGACGATTATCACTTCTGATAATCCCAGATTTGAGAAACCCCAGGATATCATTGAGGACATAAAAACCGGTATTGGCAAGACCAATGGCAGCTATATTGAGATCTGCGACAGAAAAGAAGCAATTTCTTATGCCATTGATCATGGACAGCCGGGAGATATCATAGTGCTTGCCGGAAAAGGACACGAAGACTATCAGGAAATCGAGGGAGTAAAGTATCCCATGGATGAGAGAGTGCTGATAGCTGATATACTTAAGGAGAGGCGCTGAAAGTATCGGCGTCTAAGACAAGGATGAACAGATTTATATGACCAAGGGCAGATATGCAAATATCATAGTGGATATTTCCCATGAAAAAATAGATAAACCTTTTCAATATAAGATTCCCGAAAAACTGCAGGGTAAGCTGGAAGAGGGAATGTGTGTCCAGATTCCCTTTGGAATGGGAAACCGCCTGCGTCAGGGTTACGTGGTGGAGATTACGGATAAGGCAGAGTTCCCGGATGAAAAGCAAAAGCAGGTAGCCGGTATTGCAAATGGCAGTATGGCGGTGGAAAGCGATTTGGTCAGGCTTGCCGCATGGATGAAAGAGACTTATGGTTCTACCATGATTGCAGCGCTGAAAACCGTACTTCCGGTGAAACAGGCTGTAAAGCATAAGGAAAAAAGAAAGATTACCCGCCTTTTATCAGTAGAGGAAACCCGTTTTATTCTGGGCGAATGTATGAGGAAACACCAGGGGGCAAAGGCAAGGGTGCTGGAGGAATTGTGCAAAGAATCGGTGCTGCCCTATGAATTGGTACTGGGGAAACTGAATGTGGCGCCTGCAACCTTAAAGAGCCTTCAAAGCCAGGGTGTGATTACCATAGAAAGTGAGAGTTATTATAGAAATCCGGTTAAGGTTGAGAGCGCAAGAGAAATGGGAAAAACCTTAAGCAGGGAGCAGGCGGATATCTGCCAAAAGGTTCTTTCAGATTTTGATCAAGAAAAGCGGAAGACCTATCTGGTGCACGGAATTACCGGAAGCGGAAAGACGGAGGTCTATTTATCCTTAATAGAGGGTATGATAGAAAGAGGAAAGCAGTGTATCATGCTGATTCCGGAAATTGCCCTGACCTATCAGACTTTGCTCCGCTTCTATAAAAGATTTGGAGACCGGGTGTCGGTAATGAATTCTACCTTGTCTGCAGGAGAAAAATTCGATCAGTGCGAAAGGGCAAAAAAAGGCGAGATTGATGTAATCATTGGTCCCCGTTCCGCTTTGTTTGTTCCATTTCCCAATCTGGGAATGATTGTAATAGATGAAGAGCATGAACCAAGCTACAAAAGCGAGACCATGCCCCGCTATCATGCCAGAGAAACAGCAGAATATCTGGCGGAATTGAAAAATGCCAGTTTGGTCTTAGGGTCGGCAACTCCTTCTCTGGAGGCTTATAACAGGGCAAAGCAGGGAAAGTATGAGTTGTTCACACTGAATCGGAGACTGACAGGAGGAACGCTTGCACCGGTTTCCATCATTGATTTGAGGCAGGAACTGCGAGAAGGAAATCGTTCTATTTTCAGCAGAAAGCTGCAGGAACTGATGGAGGATAGAATCAACAAGAAAGAGCAGACCATGCTTTTTTTAAACAGGAGAGGCTATGCCGGCTTTGTGTCCTGCCGTTCCTGCGGTTTTGTGATGAAATGCCCCCACTGTGACGTATCTTTGTCCCAGCATTTGGGAGGCAGGATGGTATGCCACTACTGTGGATATGAGACAATTGAGCCGAAAAAATGTCCCTCCTGTTCTTCGCCTTATATTTTAGGATTTAAGGCGGGAACGCAGCAGATTGAACAGCAGCTGCAAATCAGGTTTCCGGGAATAAGGGTGCTTCGGATGGACGCAGATACCACCCGCACCAAAGACAGTTATGAGAAGATACTCACTGCCTTTGCGGCGGGGGAAGCGGATGTTCTGGTAGGAACCCAGATGATCGTAAAGGGACATGATTTCCCTAATGTAACACTGGTGGGCGTTCTTGCAGCGGATTTATCTTTAAATGACAGTGATTACCGGGCAGGTGAGAGAACTTTTCAGTTGCTTACCCAGGCGGCAGGAAGAGCCGGAAGAGGGTCTAAGCCGGGGGAAGTAGTGATACAGACTTACAGACCGGATCATTACAGTGTTATCCGTGCAGCAGCCCAGGACTATGAAGCATTTTATGAGGAGGAAGTCCTTTACAGGGAACTTGGCGCATATCCGCCTGTATCACATATGCTGGCAGTGCTCATAACGACGCCGGATGAAAAAAGAGGAGAAGCGCTGGCAGATAAGCTTGCATCACTTGCCAGAGAGGAAGCGGATAGAGATAAACAGATATCGAAAGAAGCGCAGAAACATGAACTTGGGCAGGCGGTAGTGATTGGACCGTCAAAAGCTTCTATCGGTAAGATTAATGATATTTACCGCTTCGTACTATACTGCAAATCTTCTGACTACAGAAAGCTCACAGCGATAAAAGACAGAATTGAGCAGGCAGTAGTGCTTTTGGAACGAAAGGATGAGAACATACAGTTTGATTTTGATCCGATAGATCGATATTAATTAATAGAAAGGAAAGAAAAAATGGCAATCAGAAACATAAGAGAAATAGGTGATCCGGTTTTGAATAAGAGATGTAAGGAAGTAAAGGAGATGACAGACCGGACGAGAGAGTTGATCGATGATATGTTTGACACTATGTATGAAGCGGACGGCGTGGGACTGGCTGCGCCGCAGGTGGGAATTCTAAAGAGGATCGTTGTCATAGATGTGACGGGAGAAGATCCCCTTCTTCTAATCAATCCTGTGATTTTAGAAAGCAGCGGAGAACAGACCGGGAATGAAGGATGTTTAAGTGTCCCTGGAAAGACCGGTATCGTGACGAGACCGAATTATGTGAAGGTGAAAGCCTATGATGAAAATCTTGAGCCCTATGAACTGGAGGGAACAGAGCTGCTTGCCCGTGCCATCTGTCATGAATTGGAGCACTTGGATGGTCATCTCTATGTGGAAAGAGTGGAAGGGGAACTGATGAATACTGCGGATTTGTATGAACAGGAAGAATAAGCAGGTGCGAGGGTCAAATACCCCGCCCTTTGGGGCGTTTCAAATTTGATGCCCCGCTGCTTGCGGCGGGGGCTTTGATTGGAGGAAAAACATGAAGATTGTATATATGGGTACTCCGGATTTTGCAGTAGCGCCTTTAGAGGCAATCCTAAAGGCTGGACATGAGGTGAGCGCTGTGGTCACTCAGCCGGATAAGCAAAAGGGAAGAGGGAAGGAAGTGCAGATGACGCCGGTGAAGGAGTGTGCGCTCCGGCACGGCATATCTGTGTTCCAGCCGGTTAAAATCAAAGAGAAAGAGGCGGTGGAGCAGCTTTCGTCCTATCCGGCGGATATCTTTGTGGTTGCAGCTTTTGGTCAGATCCTGTCGGAGGAAATCTTGAATATGCCCAGGTTTGGATGTATCAATATTCATGCCTCTCTTCTTCCGGCCTATCGGGGCGCAGCGCCGATTCAGTGGGTGATTTTAAATGGAGAAAAGGAAACCGGCGTTACCATCCAGCAGATGGAAAAGGGGCTTGATACAGGCGACATGCTCCTAAAGACGGTAGTTCCCATTGACGCAAAAGAAACAGGTGAAAGCCTGCATGATAAATTGATGGAGGCAGGCGCTTGGCTGGTGGTAGACGCTCTTTCTAAGATTGAAAAAGGAGAAGTGATCCCCCAAAAGCAGGATGAGGAGTTGTCTTCCTATGCTTCTAAGTTGACAAAGTCCATGGGACGAATCGACTGGGAGAAGGATGCCAAAGAACTTGAGCGGCTGGTGAGGGGCTTAAATTCCTGGCCCAGCGCGTATACCTTTTATCGCGGGAAAACCCTGAAAATCTGGGAGTCGGACGTGATAGAGGAGCCGGAAGACGGAAAAGAGAAGAATCAACCGGGATGTGTAGCAGGTGTGGAAAAGGATTACTTTGACGTAGCCACCGGTAAAGGGATTCTGCGCATCCGGTCTTTGCAGTTGGAAGGAAAGAGGCGTATGACGGTCAGAGAGTTTCTTGCCGGCTATGAGATCGCGCCGGGGATGATGCTCGGCGGGGAAGGAGAACGATAAAGAATGTTTGGATATTATTTTGATCCCACTTATATTCTGGTCTTGATTGGCGCGCTTTTATGTATTTTGGCAAGTTCACGTGTGAACAGCACATACAGTAAATATGCGAAGATAAGGTCAAAGAGAGGTATCACGGGCGCAGAGGCGGCACAGAGGATTCTGCAGATGTCGGGCATTCATGATGTGCAGATTCAGCATGTGGCGGGAAATCTGACAGATCATTATGACCCTTCTCAAAAGGTCTTAAGACTGTCTGATACTGTTTATGGTTCCAATTCTGTGGCAGCTATCGGCGTGGCAGCCCATGAGTGCGGACATGCCCTGCAGCATAAGGAAGGGTATCTGCCCTTAAGGATTCGTTCGGCGTTGGTGCCGGCTGCAAATATCGGCTCCAAGCTGGGACTTCCTATAGTGATTCTGGGACTGGTTCTGGGGATTGGTTTCGAACTTCCCGGCGGCGGCTATTTTTCATTGGCAGAGATTGGGATATGGGTATTTGCTCTTGCTGTCCTGTTTCAGGTTATTACTTTGCCGGTTGAGTTCAATGCTTCTGGGAGAGCCCTTAAAATGCTTGGAAGCTATGGATTGATGAGCGAGGACGAGGTGGGGGACTGCAGACGCGTGCTTGGTGCGGCAGCGCTCACCTATGTAGCAGCTGCAGCTTCTTCTATTCTACAGCTTTTAAGGCTGGTGATTCTTTCGGGAAACAGGCGGAGAAGAGATTAGCGAGGGCACACTGGCATAACAGTTTAGTCAGAAAGGAAAGTTGCTAACGGTGGATAATACAAGAGAGCTGGTTCTCGATGTGCTGATGGAGGTTCTGGAAAAAGGGACTTACAGCCATCTTGTAATCAGGGATGTGCTTGATAAATATAATTATAGCAAGACAAGGGATAAAGCCTTTGTAAAGAGAATGGCGGAGGGTACCTTGGAGCGGCTGATCCAGATAGATTATATTCTGGATCAGTTTTCCAAAGTACCCGTTTCTCGGATGAAGCCCCTGATCAGAAATTTGATGCGGATGAGTGTCTATCAGATGCTCTTTATGGACAGTATTCCGGATGGAGCCGTCTGTAATGAAGCGGTGAAGCTGGCAGGAAAACGAGGATTTAAGGGGTTATCCGGTTTTGTCAACGGAGTTTTAAGGAATATTGCAAGGAACAAGGAAAAGCTTCCTTATCCGGATCGAAATGAAAACGAGAAGCAATATCTTTCCGTCAGATATTCCATGCCGGAGTGGTTGATTGAAAAGTGGATTTCCTCCTATGGGAAGGAAAAGACAGAGGCTATGCTGGAGGATCTCTTAAAGGAGCATCCGGTAACGGTGCGCTTGCAGGAAGAGATGAAGAGTACGGAAAAAAATGCATGGATCGGGAATCTGAAAGAGGCAGGCGTAGAGATAAAAGAACATGCGTATTTTCCTTATGCGTATCTGATAAAACATGTAAGCGGAATCAAAAATCTGCCCGGTTATGAAGAGGGATGGTTTATGGTCCAGGATGTGAGCAGTATGCTGGTTGCTGAGGCGGCAGGAGTATGCAAAACGGATGTTATCGATAATTTCCTGGTGGTGGATGTATGTGCTGCTCCCGGCGGAAAATCCATGCATATGGCGGAAAAGCTGTCTGGATCAGGAAAAGTGATTGCAAGAGATTTATCAGAGTATAAGGTGTCGCTGATCAGAGATAATATAGAAAGAATGGGTTATCAGAATATAGAGCCGCAGGTGTATGATGCCTGCAAGATGGATGAAACTCTGCTTGGCAGGGCGGATGTGGTTTTAGCGGATCTGCCCTGTTCAGGGCTTGGGATTATGGGGAAAAAGCGGGATATCAAGTACCGCATCACGAAGGAGGGAATGGCGGAACTTGTAAGGCTCCAGCAGCAGATTCTGGATGTGGTATGGCAGTATGTAAAGCCGGGCGGTGTGCTGATATACAGCACTTGTACCATCAATCCCGATGAAAATGACCATATGGTAGAATGGATTTTAGAGCATTATCCATTTGAACTTGAAAGTCTTGCACCTTTTCTGCCAGAGGCTCTTTTGGAGGAAGGCAAAGATGGGATGCTGCAACTCTTTCCGGGGATACATGAAACGGATGGTTTCTTCCTGGCAAGGCTGCGCCGCAAGGAATGAAAAGAAAGCAGATGATAGAAAATGCAGGATATTAAATCGTTAACATTAGAAGAACTTAAGAAAGAAATGGAACTGCTTGGGGAAAAGCCATTCAGGGCGAAGCAGATTTATCAGTGGATGCACGAAAAGCTTGCCCGCAGTTTTGATGAGATGACGAATCTCCCCCTTTACCTAAGGGAAAAGCTTTCCGAAAGGTATTCTTTTACGGCTTTAAAGCAAGTATGTGTGCAGGAGTCAGCTATAGACGGAACAAGAAAGTACCTTTTTGAACTTGGGGACGGGAAGATGGTGGAGAGCGTCTTTATGAGGTATAAGCATGGAAACAGCGTATGCATTTCCTCACAGGTGGGCTGCCGTATGGGATGTGCATTCTGTGCATCTACCCTGGACGGACTGGAACGCTCTTTGGAGCCTTCGGAAATGCTGGATCAGGTATATGCTATCACCCTGCTGACGGATGAGAGGGTTTCCAATGTGGTAGTGATGGGAACGGGAGAGCCCTTAGACAATTTTGATAATCTTTTAAAATTTCTTACACTTATAACAGATGAAAATGGATTACATATCAGCCAGCGAAACATTACCGTTTCCACCTGTGGACTGGTGCCTAGGATGCGGCAGCTGGCGGATAGACAGTTGCAGATTACGCTGGCCCTGTCGCTTCACGCGACTACAGATGAAAAGAGAAGAAGGCTGATGCCTGTGGCGAACAGATACTCCATTGCAGAGCTGATGGAGGCATGTGCATATTATTTTGAAAAGACGGGCAGAAGGATTACCTTTGAATATTCACTGGTGAGCGGTGTCAATGATAACTTAGAGGATGCCGAAGAACTTGTGAGGCTGGTTAGGAATTTAAATTGTCATGTGAATTTAATACCGGTAAATCCTATAAAAGAGCGGGATTTCGTACAGTCCAAGGCTTCTTTTATCGATGCATTTAAAAATAAACTTGCAAAAAATGGAATAAATGTTACTATTAGAAGGGAAATGGGAAGAGATATTGACGGTGCATGCGGACAACTTCGGAGAAGACAAAAGGCATTGCAGTAGGAGGTAAAACCGTGTTACGATCCTTTTCGGTGACGGATATAGGAAAAAAACGAAAATTAAATCAGGATTTTGTATATGTATCGGAGACCTCGTTGGGTAATCTTCCCAATGTTTTTATTGTGGCTGACGGTATGGGAGGGCATAATGCAGGGGATTATGCATCTAAATGCACTGTGGAAACCATGGTCAGGGAAATCAGAGGATGCTTTGAAAAGAATCCGGTCAGGATTCTGGGAAAGGCAGTCATGGCAGCCAATGACCAGATCCGGCGTAAGGCAAAGGAAGATAGCAAGCTTTACGGAATGGGCAGTACAGTGGTGGCAGCAACCTGTCTTGGACATTACTTGCAGGTGGCAAATGTGGGAGACAGCAGGCTTTACATCATAAATGATGAAATAAGACAGATTACCAGAGATCATTCCTTGGTAGAAGAGATGATCCGCATGGGCGGTCTTGATCGTGCTGCGGCGAGGAACCATCCCGATAAAAATATTATCACCAGAGCCATCGGTGCATTAGACACAGTGGAAATTGATTTTTTCCATGAGGAACTGCGGCCGGGAGACATCGTGCTTCTGTGTTCTGACGGTCTGACCAATATGCTTGAGGATAACGAAATCAGTGAAATCGTAAAGGAATACACTTCTCTTGAAGAGAGAGCTGAAAAACTGGTGGAAGCAGCCAATCGTAATGGCGGAAAAGATAATATTGCGGTCATATTGATAAATGTATTCGCAAAAGAATGATATGTAAGAGGTAGATATGATTAAGATTGGAATGATAATCGGAGATAGATATGAAATACTGGAAAAGATCGGCACAGGCGGCATGTCTGATGTTTATAAGGCAAAGGATCATAAACTGAATCGCCTGGTAGCTGTGAAGGTCTTAAAACAGGAATTCAGCGAAAATGCTAACTTTGTATCGAAATTCAGAATTGAGGCCCAGGCGGCGGCAGGTCTGGCGCATCCCAATATTGTAAATGTATATGATGTAGGGGAAGAGAACGGAATCTACTATATCGTAATGGAATTGGTAGAGGGGATTACCCTGAAAAAATATATTGAAAAGAAAGCAAGACTTTCCGTGAAGGAAGCTGTCAGTATTGCAATTCAGGTGAGCATGGGAATTGAAGCGGCTCACAATAACCATATTATTCACAGAGATATCAAACCGCAGAACATCATTATTTCTAAAGAAGGAAAGGTGAAGGTGACTGATTTCGGAATCGCCAAAGCAGCTACCAGCAACACGATTACGTCAAATGTTATGGGGTCTGTTCATTACACCTCCCCAGAGCAGGCAAGGGGCGGATATTCCGATGAAAAGAGCGATATTTATTCCCTTGGCATTACCATGTTCGAGATGCTGACAGGCAGAGTGCCTTTCAATGGAGAGACAACGGTGGCAATCGCCATTAAACATATTCAGGAGGAGATGCCTTCACCCAGAGAGTATATTTCGGAAATTCCGGTCAGCGTGGAGCAGATTGTATTTAAATGCTGTCAGAAAAGCCCGGACCGCAGATATCAGTCCATGGGAGAATTGATTGTAGATTTAAAGCAGTCCCTTATGACGCCGGATGAAGATTTCGTCAAGGTAATCAATCCGGATGAGGATGGCTCTACAAAGATGATCAGCGATAATGATATGGAAAGAATCAAAAAGCAGTCCAAACACAGGGACAGCATGGAAGAAGCCATGCATCTGCGCAAAGAGTCGGATGTGAAAAAATCTGCTAAAAAAAGATATATCATTGAAGAAGAGGATGACGAGGAAGAAGAGGAAGAGGAATATTACGAGTCCGAATATGAGTATTATGAGGATGATGAGGATGACGAGGAGGAAGACGACGAGGAGGACGATGATTACGATCCTAAGATGGAGCGTCTTACGACTACTCTTGCAGTCATAGCTGCGATTCTGGTCGGATGTATTGTTCTTTTCCTTGTGGGCAATGCCTTTGGACTTTTTGAATTTGATTTATTTGGAAGAGGCACAGAGCAGACAGAGGAGCAGGAAGAAGAAAAAGAGCAGGTTGAGATGATTGAAGTCGTCGGAAAAAATGTCGATGACGTCAAAGTTCAATTGTTAAATTTAGGTTTAACTCCTGAAATTGAATATGAAGAAAGCACCCAGTACGAATCGGGAATCGTCATGAAGGCAAGCGTAAACGGTAAGAGTGTAGCAGCAGGGACTATGATTACGGAAGGGGATAATGTGGTTTTGACGGTAAGCGTCGGTTCTGAAGGGGTGGAGATACCGGATGTGGTAGGGATGTCCGAGGCGGAAGCGGTAGCCACTTTGAGCAAGGAAGGGTTCACAGTCAATAAAACCAGTGGATATGATGCATATATTAAAGAAGGAAATATTATTACACAGTCGCCTTCGGCGGGATCAAAGGCACCCAGCGGAACCGCGATTACCATTCGAATCAGCATGGGAGAAGAGAATGCGAAGGTGGCAGTGCCTGACTTGATGGGAAAGAGTGAAGAAGAAGCAACGATCATGCTGCTGGAAGCAAAGCTTGATATGGGTGCCGTTACAGAGGTCAACCATGAAAATCCGGATTTGTCGGGATTGGTATGTTATCAGAGTTATTCAGTAGGT
Source organism: uncultured Lachnospiraceae bacterium (assembly GCA_964402925.1). Classification (GTDB taxonomy): domain Bacteria; phylum Bacillota; class Clostridia; order Lachnospirales; family Lachnospiraceae; genus Suilimivivens. The sequence goes on from CAYOED010000081.1 coordinate 11,227, forward strand.
TCTTATGTGGAGGAGGGAACCAAGGTGGATATAAGCATCAGCTTGGGACCTGCCCAGGCGACCTATAAATTCACGGACAGTATTGCAGGCCCCACCCCTGAGGAGGATCCGGGTTATAGGTCCGGTACAATGGTGACTGTTACATTGATGGCGGATGATGGAACCCAGCTTTATAGCACACAGACAACATCCTTTCCGGTGCAGCAGCAGAATATCACAGGAATAAAAGTGGGGACAGGATATGTTCTTTTCCAGTATGTAAATACCACTGAAACTAACTATGTTACCGATGAAGAAGGAAATACCGTTCCGATAGAGGGAACTTCTGAGAGTAAAGAAGTCAGAAGACCTGTCCAGTTTGCTACAGAATAGGATTACACATGTTATGAAAGGGAAAATCATCAAGGGTATTGCGGGTTTTTATTATGTGCATACTTCGGTAGGACTGGCGGAGTGCAAGGCAAAGGGGATTTTCAGAAAAGATAAGATAAAGCCTCTGGTGGGGGATGATGTGGAAATCGAACTGACAGACGAAACACCTTTGACGGGGAATATCGTCCAGATTCTGCCAAGGCGCAATGCGTTGATTCGACCGGCATCTGCCAATATCAATCAGGCGCTGGTGATTTTTGCAATTGTAAAACCTAATCCCAACTACAATCTCTTAGACCGCTTTCTGATTACCATGGAAAAGCAGAAATTAAAAGCTGTCATTTGCTTCAATAAGAAGGATATTGCCGCCCCGGAAGAACAGCGTGAGTTAGAGGAGGCATATGGAAGATGCGGATATCAGGTGTTATTTGTAAGCGGCACAGGCAGACAGGGGATGGATGAAATCAGAAAGTGCCTGAAAGGAAAGACCACGGTAGTAGCGGGACCGAGCGGTGTGGGAAAATCGACGATTATCAATGCTCTCTACCCCGAAGCTAACATGGAGACCGGTGAGATCAGCCGGAAGATCGACCGGGGAAAGCACACGACCAGACATGCCCAGTTGTTCGCACTTGATGAAGATACCTTCATTATGGATACACCCGGATTTACTTCCTTAAGCCTTGGAGAGATGGAAAAAGAAGAATTGCAGGGGTATTATCCGGAATTTGCAGAATATGAAAAAAATTGCCGTTTTGGAGGCTGCGCTCATATAAGCGAGCCGGTGTGCGGCATTAAGGACGCCCTGGCGGAGGGGAAGATCAGCCAAGTGCGTTATCATAATTATGTTGTTTTATATGAAGAACTTAAAAACAAGAGGAAAAGATGAAACTATTCTCAACAACACAGAATCGGCACTGGCAGAAAATTTCCGCCAGTGCCGATTGTATTAACATAAGAATGTCCCGCGAAGCGCGGCAACCGTTGTTTGATATTATTTTTTGAGTTTTAAACCGTCTTTGAATGCTTCGCCGACTCTTTCTGTTACCTTATAGTAGCCATGCGTATAAGGGTCAAATGCGATAGCGTTTACCAAAGACATATCAATTTTGCCATCAACCATAACGCTCTCATCTGCTGTAACGTTTACTACTTTGCCAATAACACCGCAACCGTATTTTTCATCTTGATATTCGATGAATTCACATTCTAAGCAGATTGGAAATTCGTTGATAATCGGTGCATTCACCATTTCGGCTTTGCTCGCAGTAAGTCCGCTGTTTTCAAACTTATTTGAAACACTGTTGCCTGATACGACACCAAAATAGTCTGCTTCCATTACATGGGCAGCATCAGCAATGCTTACTGTAAATGAGCCGGTTGCCTCGATATTTTTTACTGTTTTGTGTGTCTTCGTTAAATTGAGAGCGACATTGCCTCTCTCCTGCATAGTGCCCCATGCCGCATTCATAACATTAACGTTGCCATCTTCATTGTAAGTCGCTACCATTAAAACCGGCATCGGGAAAATCCCTTCTGTTAGGTCGAGTTTCTTTCTCATAATGATTACCTCATTTCTTTCATAGATTGATAGAACGTGTGTCCTTACATATTATTGTAACAAGTAACAGAGAAAATACAAGTACTATCCTAAAGGTAAGTATCGCGTTATCGGATTTGCGCAGCACGTCCTGTGGCAATCGTTTCTAAATAAGATAGATTATAACAGAGACGATGGTACTTGCCAGTCCCACACATGCCTCGTAAGGGATGAGGGCGAGCCTCTCTTTGATGGTCATATTGACAGAACCGCCTGTTGCGTGGAAGAATGATCCGTGGGGCAGTGAGTCAATTACAGTGGCACCGGCATGAATCATGGCGGCAGCGGAAACCGCAGGTACCCCTTTCTCGAGCAGTACGCTTGAAAATGTCTGTGAAGCTACGGTAGCGCCGGCTGTTGTGGAGGCTGTGGCGCCTGCCATCAGGATGCCGGATAAAGGTGCAAGGACAAAGGCGGGCATACTGAGCATTTCAAGGATATTAATTACGTCATACTGCAAGGCGGAAGCCTTAATAATTCCTGCCAAAGTACCGGTTCCAATCAGGAGTATGGAGACACCGATCACTTTGCTTAAACCAAATTCCGCATAAGAAATCGTATTTTTTATATTTCGAGTTGCAAGTGAGCAGACAATACCGCCGAGCGGCAATGCAATCAAAGGATCGACACTGATTCCAAACAACGGTCGCAGTGCAAGCAGGCATACGACGACAACCGGTCCTGCGATGGCGGCGATGAACGAAGGAAGATGGCTGTTTTCCCGTTTTTCCAAATCCGCATCCGAGATCATGGTTTTTCCGGTCTTTTTTGCGAGGATTGTTGCAAGTATAATGGCTGTCACTACGGCGAATAGTGCAGGAATCACGTTTTCGAGCATAAGCGCGGTGAGGTCGACCCCGAATGCCTCTGATGCAGCGATTGTGTTTGGGTTGGGTGAGATGATGTTGCCGGCCTTGCCGCCTCCAATCATTGCAAGGAGGACACTGGCTTTGTTAAAACCGGCTTTTTTGCCGATTGCAAGGGCGATTGGTGCCACAGTGATGACTGAAATATCAACGAATACCCCGACTGCACAGATAATCATTGTCGCGATTGAGATTGCGGCGATCGCTCTTTTCTGCCCCAGCTTTTGCACGATGACATCTGCTATCTTTTCCGCCGAACCGGTTTTGATCAGCATACCGGCGAGTATTCCGGAAGTGAGGATTCTAAGAACAGAGGACATCATTCCCTGTGCTCCTGTGATCATTGTATTGACAGTTGTGGTAAGCCCGCCTCCGCCAATGATGCCGCCGATTAGGGCACCAGCAATCAGGCTGTATGCGGGATGAATCTTTTTAATAATCATAATAATGGCGATGGCAAGGCCAATTATGGCACCAAGTGTGGTAAATTCGTAGGTCATGTCTTTGTTCCCCCTGTCTATTTATTTAACATAAGAATGTCTCGCGAAGCGTGGCATTCGTTGTTTTATAATTAATGAAATCATTTTGAGAAGGTATGGATTAACCGAAAAGCCTGCTCTACTGTGTCGCTCATGTTGGCAGCGGCATTTTCAGCTTTCATGGCTTCATCTAATGTTACGACTCCGCGCAGAATAGGGAAAAATGCGTCGATTCCGGATTCATTGCATGCGATGGCATCCTTTGTCACGCACCCGGAGAAAGCAATGACCGGTTTTCCGTATTCCTTTGCGATTCTTGCGACGCCGATTGGCGCTTTGCCCATTACGGTCTGCCCGTCAAGACGCCCTTCCCCAGTGATGACAATGTCAGAGTCTTCTATATATTTTGACAGACAGGTTTCATCGAGGACAATCTTGATGCCGGATTCGAGAATCGCATTTGTAAAGGTGAGAAATGCAAAGCCTAAGCCGCCGGCGGCGCCTGTGCCAGCCTGTTTCATGTTGGCTTTCGGATATTTTTCTTTGGCAAGTGCCGCGTAATATGCCAGCCATTTGTCCATCTGCATAATCATGGTCGGATCAGCGCCCTTTTGCGGACCATACACTGCACTGCAGCCCTGCTCCCCGCATAAGGTGTTCGTCACGTCACAGGCGATTTTGAAAGAGCATTCTGCCAATTCCGGAATTACGTGTTCCTCTG
>CAYOED010000082.1:0-15232 GCA_964402925.1 uncultured Lachnospiraceae bacterium
ATATTGTTACGATAGATAATGTATTGACAGATAATCTGTATAATGATTTGGGCATAATGGTGGGTAACAACAGATTGCTCTTACTTTTGGAAGCGCAGTCAAGCTGGACGGTAAATATCTTAATCAGAATATTGTTGTATTTAGCACAGAGTTACCATGAATATTTTGAGCGAACCAGTCAGAGCCTATATAAGAGCAAGAAAGTAAAAATGCCAAAACCCGAATTATATGTGATATACACAGGCAACAAAGGCAGAAAGCCCGATACAATATCTTTATCGCAGGAGTTTTTTGACGGTGCGGATATTGACATTGAGATAAAAGCCAAAGTGATCTATGAGAGCGACAAGGACAACATTATCAATGAATACATTGTTTTTTGCAAAGTTTTCAATGAGCAGATAAAAGAACATGGAATGACGAAGCTGGCAGTTACAGAAACAATCCGTATTTGCAAGGACAGGAATATCTTAAAACAGTATTTAAGCAGCAAGGAAGTGGAGGTAGTAACGATTATGATGAGTTTATTTGATGATGAGCAGATTATGAAGTCTTTTATCAAGAGTGAAAGGCATGATACAGAAAAAGCAATGGCAGAACAGCTAATCAGAAAAGGAAAAATGACACTGGAAGAAATTGCAGATTGTGTATCTTCTCTGTCATTTGACGAATTAAAGGAAATTGAAGACGAGATTATGCAGTTAGCATAATTAACAAAACAATTTGATATTAAAGTAACAGCGTAAAAGCGTATGGAACAGTAAATTGTAAACCATGCGCTTTTTTTGCGTCCAAAAGGAGGCACATGAGCGACAATATTCAGACTAACACCACAGGGCGATTAACGCCCTGTTTGCAAAAGAAGATTGATAAGACAACCTACTTAGTTGAGGTACATTTTTCTGCTACCAGTAACCAAAGCGTGGAGGATAAGCTAAAGCGTGTCATTCTTCATGATTTAGAGCATGGAAAACAGGGCAAACCAAGAAAAAGTGATGAAAAATGATGAATACGTCCTTGACAAGTTGCAACAGGTAAAGCTAAATTAAACATCACTTAAAACAGTTTATTATACTCTTCTTTAAATCTCTTTGAAATAGTACAATATAACGCGATGCAACCGCAAAAGAGCATTTTAGTATATCGAATTGTCATGCTGATTTCAGTGGAATATGGAGAAAGAAGCTGACTTCCCAGTAAATTTGCAAACATATGTACCAATGCTCCTGCCAAAATACTTCTTTTCGTTTTAATGTAAACATACGAAACAGCAAAGTTAAGAAGCATAACACTTGGTATATACATAATAGCATCAAATAAGGAATTTTGAAGCAAATCGTACTGTGCTTGTCCCGGTGTAAGATACCACGGCAAATGCCAAATCCCCCAAACAAAACCTAAAAGTAAAGTAGCCCTCGTAAACCCGAATCTAACAAACAATCTATCCAATGCATAACCCCTCCACCCAAATTCTTCATTTAAGGGACCAGAAATAACAGAAAAGAACAACACCAAAAACAGGTTTAACGGATTATGTATAATTGCATGAATATAATTCATTTCGGGCATTTCATAGCCTAACAAATATACACCTAACCAAATTGCTACAATCGAAATCAATGTGAAGAATAAAACTGTTAAGACAAGCCATTTTATCCCCATATACCGGAAACTATAACAACGTATAAAATAATCTTTTCGCTGCTCCCTTGAATATGTTAAAAATACGATAAACAATGCGGTAACGGACGGCGCACCACCACCGAAATAAAATAAGAATGTCCCTAACGGGGTTCCTTCTATTCCCATAAAAACAGGGGCGAATCCAAATCCCCATGTCCATGCAAGTGTGATGATAAAAAACAGAAACAAGTGTTTTCTGTCACTAGATTTTATCATTGTTATCCCGTCTCCTTTCTAATTGTGTATTTATATAGTCAATATCCCTTTTAACAACTACCATATCAAGAAAATAAGCCGGAACATATACGATTGCCACATACACAAACGCCATCCACCAATTTGATTTATAAAACCATTCAACAAAATATCCGTATAAGAAAACAAAAACAGAAACAGAAAAATATTCAATCATAATATTTACTAAAAAATAAGTACATATGATTTGCTTTACTAAATGCTGAATAATAGTAACAAAAAAGGACAAGATAAAAATTTCAAACACAAGCATTATCTCCGGTTCCATTCCAATCATCAAAAATGAAAAGAAAAATACTACTAAAATTATGATTGCTGTGAATATAAATGTTTTTTTTAGAATTTCTTTTAACATCTGATGTCCTCCTTTAAAATATTCTTAATATTTTTCAAATAAGTCCTTGCAACAATCAGCTTTTCGCCATTGAGCAATGTTGCTTCAAGCTGACTGTTCATCAGTTGCCTTATGCTATAAAGCATATCCATGTTCATTAAACAGGATTTACTGATTCGTATGATTCCGGCATCTCTTAACATTTCCTCCAATTCATACAATTTTTTATCCGTCACATAGATTTCATCTTTCGTGTATAAAAAAGTTTTTCTTTCCACCGATTCCATGTAGTATATATCTGATATATGCACTTGAAAAATTTTTCCTTTGCTATTACCACTGACCATAAAATCAAGACTTTCAATTTTCTTAATGAGTCTTTTGGTTTTGGTATCTAATATGGGATATTCAATAATTATAGTTAATGGTTTGCCGCCTATTTGTCTTGTCTTTATCTCCATTATCTTCCCTCCATATGGTATCTTAGCATAAAAAGAAATAAATAAAAGGTTTGTAAACATGATCTGCAAATATGGTAACATCAATTACAATTTACTGTACGAACTGGCTGCGAATCTCAGATGCTTCCATCATTTGGGGGTGCTTTGTGCTGGCTTGGTACTTATTTCTTTCCCAGATGATGCAAATTTGATGCATTGGTCATGTATAATGGTAAAAATTGATTTATGAAACTTTGTAAGGGGTGCATCGTTTTCCTACGTTATATCTGTGGGAGCAGGAGGTTGTCATGCTTATCAGGAAATGACAGGTATTGATTATATTAAGGATAATGAAGATTGGAAATCTGAATTTCAATGAAAGGAAATATATGACAAGATATATAAAGGATATTTATTTGGAACAGCCGGAAGAAATTGTAGAGCAAATCGTGAACGCTTTTATAGAACAAAATAATTTTAAACAAACGTTATGGAATGGGGAAATATGCTGGGGAGCCAGCCATGTAATAGTTGGAGAAATATATTTTTTTAAGTATCTATATGATAATGGAACATTACATATAGAAGCGTGGATACGAAACGGAAAAACTAAAGAAATGGGACTTACAGGATGGGAAGCTTTGGATTTAAAAAAGCCATATTATAAGTTAATATGGAGTTTAATAAAACGTCTTCTGGCACTGATTCCGGCAGAAAGCGATTTGCTGGAAAAGAACAGGGATCTTTTTCAAGATAACAAAAAACAGAATCGTTCACATATTGTATCAGGAATTGTTATCTTTTTACTGCTTCTTCTTATGGAATTGCTCAGATGGATGATAAAGTCGGGATACTTATAATGCAGTAATCCAAAAACAAATTGCTGAAACAAGTGAAAGAGGTGTCATTATATATTTCTCTTTCTTACTTTTTGAAATGAAATTCATAACTGTATTTAATGAAAGAAATACTGCCATTACGATGCATATGGTTTTTGTGACCTTATCAGAAAACCACAGTGGTATAAGACCTCCCATCTGCAAAATAATAACAATAAAGAATATCTGTATAAGAAGTTGAATTACTAATATAATTCTTAACTTTTTAGGGAAAACTTTATATTGTCCGCCCATTGTTAATTCACCTAATGGCACCCCGCAAATTAATAGGACACTTAAAATAATTACAATTGAAAATATACTTGCGCCAATTATTGATATCATTTTTCTACCTCTACAAACTGATATGTTTTTTGTTTCTCGCTAATAGCATGTTCTTCCTTCATTCATTTTTTAATATGGCTAAGAACCAGTCCTTTTCTGGTAATTTCAGACTGTCTCTAACAACTAATGTTTCTGCAAAACCCTGAATACTGCTATAAAATAATACGGAAAGTGTCAAAGGATCTCCCGGCCTTATTACACCTAATTTCTGTCCTTTTTCTATGTATGGAACACTCAGTGCTTCAATATCATGCTCTTTTATCATTTGAGCTGCTCGCGCTGAAACATCTTTTGCATTTATGACTGCTAATCCCATAAAAACAAACATCTTTGATGCAAAATTATTCTGTGTTGCAACAGATAGAAACCATTCAACCTGCTTTTCAAAGAACATCATTGGTGACTCGCCCGCACCACTATCAATTGTCAATTTTTCGCATCCAATCTCGACTAATGCTTCATAAAGTGCCAGCTTATTTGGAAAATAGTGAAACATTAAACCTGAACTTATTCCTGCTTTTTCTGCAATTTTTCTAGTGGATGTTCCATAAAATCCATAACGGATAAAATGATTTAACGCAATATCCAAAATCTGCCATTTCCGCATTTCGTATTGTTCTTCTTTCTTTGTCATTCTTTCCTCCACATTTAAGTACAAATCTATTTACTATATTAAGCAAGTGCTTAATATATGTCAAGTGTTTATTTCTGAATTGATTTTCTCATTTTGGGGATACAGCTTATCAAAAGCAGACGGGCATCAGAAAGACTAGTGGAGAGCGGCACCCGGTACCATGAGAAAAACTGAGTGATGGGCAGCCTGTGTTCAGTGGTGAAAGTTCACTTCAGAACGATTTGTCAAGGACTTTTCCATATTTCATAATTTTCTGTAAATCAGTTACATACTCTACTTCCACCCAAAGCCCCATATTCATAATTAATATTGTATTTATTGTTTTATCCGCTTCTGTCAGTAAATGGAAACTTAGTGCCTTTTATAACATACACAAATAGCAACTAAAAATAGTTGCACATTTTTGATGAAATGGAATCTTTGTTATCGTACTTGGGATATGAATTGAAAAAGGTGGAACTGGCTCAGGAGTAAAATTTATAAAAGATGAGACTAATGAAGTAATAAATTTCCATAAACCACATCCAAACGGAATATTAAAGAGGTATGTGTTGGATCAGGTTATAGAGAAATTAAGAAAGGATGGTTTGTTATGAGCAATTTGTTATCATATAAGAACTATAATGGAACAGTGGAATATTCAAAAGAAGATAGTTGCCTTTTTGGAAAAGTCATCGGAATAAAGTCTTTGTTATCTTATGAAGGGGATTCTGTTAAGGAACTTGAGCAAGATTTTCAGAATGTGATTGATGAATACTTAACGGACTGTAAAGAACGGAATGTGGAACCTGAGCAGCCATATAAGGGGACATTTAATGTAAGGATTAGTCCGGAACTCCACCGGAATATTGCTGTTTATGCAATCGAGCATGGAAAAAGTTTAAATGCTGTTGTTGAAGAAGCTATTGGAAATATGGTTGGTGCATAAGGAAAAGACAAAAATGGCAAGAGAAAAAGTAGAAAATTTGCAGTATACGGATACGATGACCAGTGAGGAATATAATGAACTTCGAATGTGTGTGGGCTGGCGTCCGATTACGGAAGGACAGGCCAAGAGAGGACTTGAACACACTACTTTTTTAATGGCAGCAAGAGACAGGGGTAAGATTGTCGCCATGGGCAGAATGCTCTTTGACTTTGGATATACGGCATACTTGGGCGATGTCATTGTCCGTCCGGAATATCAGGGACAGGGAATCGGCAGACAGTAGGAAATGTTGACCTATTGCTGGCAGTTGGTGAGTTTTGGCAATAATAATTGACAATATAAAGTGTTTATGTTAGTCTAACTATATATCGCATGATAGCTAAAAGCGGGAACGAAGAGAAGTAAAACCACGACAAACAGGCTGTCTTCTGTCGTTAGATAGAAGATGGCTTTTATTTTAGGAGGAGACGGAACATGAACAAGGGAAAGTATTATATTACCACAGCCATTGCCTATACATCAGGGAAGCCTCATATCGGCAACAGCTATGAGATTGTACTGGCTGACAGCATTGCCAGATTTAAAAGGAAAGACGGTTATGATGTGTTTTTCCAGACAGGTACGGATGAGCATGGGCAGAAGATTGAGTTAAAGGCGGAAGACGCAGGCATTACCCCCAAGGAATTTGTAGACGGGGTGGCAGGAACGATTAAAGATCTGTGGAACCTGATGGACACCTCCTATGATCATTTTATCCGCACCACGGATGGCTATCATGAAAAGCAGGTACAGAAAATATTTAAAAAGCTTTATGACCAGGGAGATATTTACAAAGGCGCCTACGAGGGAATGTATTGTACACCCTGTGAATCTTTCTGGACGGAATCCCAGCTGGTGGACGGCAAATGTCCCGATTGTGGAAGAGAGGTCAAGCCGGCGAAGGAAGAAGCCTATTTCTTCAAAATGAGCAAATATGCGGATAAACTGATAGAGCATATCAATAAACATCCGGAATTTATTCAGCCGGTGTCCCGCAAGAATGAGATGATGAACAATTTCCTTTTGCCGGGGCTTCAGGATTTGTGTGTTTCAAGAACCTCCTTTAAATGGGGAATTCCGGTAGATTTTGATGACAAGCATGTGGTTTATGTGTGGCTTGATGCGCTGACTAATTATATCACGGGAATTGGGTATGAGTGTGATGGGGAAAGTACGGAGCAATATCACAAGCTCTGGCCCGCGGATCTGCATCTGATTGGAAAAGATATTATCCGTTTCCATACGATTTACTGGCCTATTTTCCTGATGGCGCTGGGTGAACCTCTGCCTAAACAGGTATTTGGTCATCCATGGCTTTTACAGGGAGACGGAAAGATGAGTAAGTCCAAGGGAAATGTGCTTTATGCAGATGACCTTGTAAACTTCTTTGGTGTTGATGCGGTGCGTTATTTTGTGCTTCATGAGATGCCTTTTGAGAATGACGGAACGGTTTCCTGGGAGCTTCTGGTTGAAAGGATTAATTCCGATCTTGCCAATACCTTAGGAAATCTTGTAAACAGAACTATTTCCATGAGCAATAAATATTTTGACGGCGTGGCGGCTGATAAGGGCTGCGAGGAAGCGGTAGATGCAGAACTTAAGGCAGTCGCGACAGGCGCTTATGCCAAAGTGGCAGCGAAGATGGAAGAACTGCGGGTTGCAGATGCCCTTACAGAGATTTTTGCATTGTTTAAACGCTGCAACAAATATATTGATGAGACGGAGCCATGGGTGCTTGCCAAGGATGAGGCAAAGAAGGATCGCCTTTCTACCGTGCTTTATAACCTGATTGAAAGCATTGTGATCGGCGCATCCCTGTTAGAGCCCTATATGCCGTCCACTGCAAAGAAAATTGCTGATCAGCTGTGCACGCAGCTTCGGGGATTTGAGGAACTTGACCGCTTTGGACTTTATCCTTCCGGAAATAAAGTGACACAGAAGCCTGAAATTCTTTTTGCGCGTCTGGATGTGAAGGAAGTGGTAGAGAAAGCAGAGGCTATGTTTGCGGAGAGAAAGGCGGCGCAAGAGGCGAAAGACAATCAGGATACGGAAGAATTGGCGGATGTGATTGATATTGATTCTAAGGAAGAGATTACCTATGATCTGTTTGATAAAATGCAATTCCAGGTAGGAGAGATTATTGCCTGTGAGGAGGTGCCTAAGTCGAAAAAGCTGCTCTGCTCAAAAGTACGTATTGGAAGTCAGGTAAAACAGATTGTTTCCGGTATTAAACAGCATTACAGTGCACAGGAGATGGTAGGCAAAAAGGTTATGGTGTTGGTTAACTTAAAACCCGCCACGTTAGCGGGTGTACTATCAGAGGGGATGTTGCTCTGCGCGGAAGATGCCGAGGGTAATCTGGCACTTCTTACACCGGAAAAAGATATGCCGGCAGGAGCGGAAATCTGCTAGGTGAAACGGGAGGTTACGATGGTAAAAAAAGAAGAATTTACCTTTGATTCCAGGGATGGAAAAACGAAGATTCATGCGGTCAGGTGGGTACCGGAAGGAAAAGTAGTCTGTATTGTTCAGATTATCCACGGTATGGCGGAATACATTGAGCGTTATGAAGAACTGGCACAGTATCTGGGGGAGAAGGGGATACTGGTGACAGGAGACGATCATTTGGGACATGGAAAGAGCGTGGGAGAAGATGGCGCTTATGGGTATTTCTGCGAGCAGGATCCGGCTACAGTCGTGGTGCGGGATGTTCACCGATTAAAGAAGATGACGCAGGAGGAGTATCCCGGAATACCCTATGTGATTCTGGGGCACAGCATGGGTTCCTTCATTCTCCGCAATTATCTGTTCAGATATGGAACGGGAATACAGGGCGCCATTGTATGCGGGACCGGCTCACAGCCTAAAGCGCTGGTAAAGGTCTCAAAGATGATAGCAGCGATGCAGGGAGTTTTCCTGGGACAGAAGCATGTGGCAAAGATGATTGATAATCTGGCATTTGGTTCTTATAATAAGAAAATACCGGATGCCAAAACTCCGGTGGACTGGCTGTGCACTGAAGAAGGCATTGTGGACGCTTATGTGAAGGATGAACTGTGCGGTTTTACTTTTACAGTAAATGGTTTTATGACCCTGTTTACGCTTCTTGACCGGCTGAACCGGGAAGAAAACTTAAGAGCAATGCCGAAAGCTCTTCCTGTGCATTTTATTGCAGGAGACATGGATCCTGTAGGTAATTATGGCGAGGGTGTCAGAAAAGCATATGAGGATTTTCAAAAAGTCGGTATGGAACGGATTTCCTTAAAGCTATATGCCGGCGACCGGCATGAACTTTTGAATGAAAAAGATAAATTTAAAGTGTATGAAGATATCTATCCGTGGATCATGGATAGAGTCAGAGAATATCAGCGCTGATTTTGAAGGATATAAAAGAGGATTGTGAAATGAGAAAAAAGTGTTCGGCCCTGCTGCTTGCGTTTATGTTACTGTTTTTGCTTTTCCCTGTGTCCGTTTATGCTGCGGAGGCAGGAACGGAAAATCAGGAAGCAACAGATATATTAAGTCAGGTAAAACAGCAGCTTTCGGCGGTGTTTGAAAATGTGGACCAGGAAACGGCGGAAGAAGTATTTGCTTTTTTGAAAGAAGAGATAAAAGAAGGGAATCTGAATTCTGATGAAGGTCTTTCAAGAGCCATTGAGGAAGGAAAAGAGAAATTTGGAGTTGAGATCAGCAAAGAGGATGCCCGAAAACTGGTAGACGCCATGGAGAAACTGGAAGAAATAGGATTTTCTGCTGAGTTTGTGATGGGCAAAGCGGAGACTCTGTATCAGCAGTATGGTGTCGATTTTGTAGAACACGTGGATGAATTGCTGACGGATGCAGTGAAAAATGTTGCCACCAATGCAATGAACAGTTTTTGGGATAACCTGAAAAAATCTATAAAGGATTTTTTCGCCAATTTATTTTCATAGATAAATGAAAGTATTATAGAATAAAAGGATATGGTTCCTGTAAATAATATTTATAGTCTGCAAAGCATGGCAGAATATAAAGGATTAAATTATGGGAGGATAATCTATGAAAATAGCATTTTACGGAACAAAACCATATGACAAGATATGGTTTGAGCCTATGGGAAAAGAGTATGGGTTTGAAATTCATTTCATTGAGGCGGCGTGCAATAAGGAAACAATCTTTATGGCAAAGGGCTATGATGCAATCTGCATTTTTGTCAATGATTATGTAAACGCCGAAATGATAGATGAACTGTACGAAATGAAGGTCAAGGCTATTTTGCTGAGAAGCGCCGGATTCAATAATGTGGATGTGAAGGCGGCTGAGGATAAAATCGTGGTTTTGAGGGTGCCGAGCTATTCACCCGAAGCAGTAGCTGAGTTTTCCATGGCGCTGCTTCTTACAGTGAACAGGCTGACGCATAAGGCTTATAACCGGACAAGAGAATTTAACATGAGTCTGAATGGACTTATGGGAATGGATATCTATGAAAAGACGGTAGGAGTAATCGGCACAGGTAAGATCGGACAGGCGATGATACGGATTCTGTGCGGATTTCAGGCGCATGTGATCTGCTATGATCCTTATCCGGTAGAAGGTCTGGAGGCGGAGTATGTTTCGTTGGAAGAATTGTTTAAAAGTTCGGACATTATTTCGCTCCACTGTCCGCTTACTTCCGACACCAGGCACCTTATCAACAAAGAAACTATTGCAATGATGAAGAAGGGTGTCTATCTTGTCAATACATCAAGAGGCAGTCTGATTGATACGGAAGCTTTGATTGATGCCATGCTGGAAGGTAAATTTGGAGGCGTCGGGCTGGATGTTTACGAGGAAGAAGAGGGCGTTTTCTATGAGGATCGTTCTAACGATATCATTACAGACGATAACCTTGCCCGTCTCATGACCTTTCCCAATGTACTTGTAACTTCGCATATGGGATTTTTTACCAGAGAGGCGATGCAGGCCATTGCACTTACCACTTTGGAAAATGCATATGCGCTTGAAAACGGTCTTCCGCTGATAAATCAGGTTGGAAAAGAAATGGTACCATAGTACTGGAAAATAATGACATATTGCGTTATAATAAGATTAAAGGGCTACTGATTGTAAAATGATACATTATCTGCTATAGTGATAGTATTAGCGCAGAAAGGGATGAATTAATGGATCAGGAAATACCTTATGAAGTACGGTTTGCAGACCGGGATGACTGGGAAGAGGCTATGGGGCTTGCGTGGAAGACATTTCTGGATTTTGAAGCGGATGATTATACCATGGAAGGAATCAGAAGCTTTGAGGATTTTATTACAGATTCAGGTTTGAAGCGACTGTTCATAATGGGCAAATACCAGATGATGGCTGCATACGACAACGGCAGAATGGTAGGAATGATAACACTTCGCAATGAGATGCATATATCCCTTTTGTTTGTGGACAAAAATTATCATAGGCACGGAATCGGCAGAGCATTAATGGAAAGCATGGCGGATTACGTAAAAAATGAATTGAGCAAACAGCGCATTACAGTTAATGCATCGCCGTACGGAGTAGCTTTTTATCATCGAATTGGTTTCAAAGACCTTGGTCCGGAAAGAGAGCAGGATGGGATTAGATATACGCCAATGGAATATATCTTTTCGGAGGGAAAGGGAGAGCAGTAAACTATATTATAAACACAGGTGAGGCATATGGAATATATTCACAGCAAGGATATTTTTCTGTTGATGCGGGATACACTTAAGTTGATTGACCGCAGAGTGATGGATCACGGTTCCAGGGTAGCGTATTATTTATATAAGATGCTGGAGTGCAAAGGAGGCTATGAGAAATTTGAATTAGCAGACTTTGTATTTCTGGCTTCTCTTCATGACATTGGCGTCTATAAGACGGAAGACCCCAAGGACATGATTCGTTATGAATGTAAAGAGCCCATGGCACATGTTGCCTATGGTTATCTGGTATTCAAACATCTTTCACCGCTTAGTGAACTTGCAACGATCATTCTTTATCATCATACAGATTATTCCCAGTTGGAAGAGATGGGCTATGAGTATAAAGATATCGCGGCGGCGTTAAGCCTTGTTGAAAAGATAGACATCTTTTCTCTGGCCTTAGGTGATAAGTTTGATGTTAAAATGTTTGAAAAACAGGCAGGTACGGTAATCAGCCGGGAAGCCTTGAATTTATTTGAGGAAACGGAGCGGAAGTTTCATGTCCTGCGCAAGGTGAAAAGCGGCGAATACAAAGAAGAATTAGACGATATCATTGGATATATGATTTTTACCAATGAGGATAAGAAAAAGTTTCTGGAGATGCTTACATATTGCCAAGGATTCAGAAGAGAGGACGCTGTGGTAGGCTCGGTGGTCTGCATGTGCATAGCCGAAGTGATTGGAGAAAAAGCAGGTCTAAATGTTTTGGAAAGAGAACAGCTTTATTATGGAGCTCTTCTTCATGATATTGGTATGCTGGCAGTTCCGAATCTGATTACAGGCGCGCCCAGAAGTCTGACGCCGGACGAATATGAAAAAGTAAAAATGCATGTCCATCTGGCGGAGAGAGTTTTAAAGAACCGTATGGCGGATGAAGTTGTGGAGATTGTTGCCGCCCATCATGAGCGATGCGATGGCAGCGGGTATCCCAGAGGACTTCGGGAAATACAGATGAACAAGAGCCAGCAAATTGTGCAATTTGCGGATGCAGTCAACGCGTTAATGGGAAGCAAGGCTTACAGACCGGCATTTAAAGATTCAGAAATACTGGAACTGATCAAAAAAGAGGCGGCAGCCGGAAAATATAATAAGGCAATCACAAAAATCTTTTTCGACAGCTATGGCGAAATTATGGAATATGTGAGAATAAGGGCGGAGGAAACCATGAGTACATATAAAAAGCTGAACCAGCAGTATAATCAGGTTTCCGGAAAATTGAAAGAGCATTAAAACCCGAAAAGATACAGGAAGAGGATGAACGTTATGGGAAGATTATTTGACTTGGACAGTCCTCTGTTCAGCGGCCTGAATAAGTTGGCAGATTTGATTTATTTAAATATATTGACATTAATCTGTTGTATCCCAATTATCACAATAGGGGCATCCATGACGGCATTGAACTATGTGGCTTTAAAGATGGTCAGGAATGAAGAGGGCTATATAACCAGAGCCTTTTTTAAGTCTTTTAAGCAGAATTTTAAACAGGCCACTGTGATTTGGCTGATTCTTCTTCTGATTGCGGGGGTTTTGGCAGGAGATGTATTCATATTCAGTTATTCCACACTGACATTTCCGACATGGATGCGGACCATGCTGGCAGTTGTGGCACTTATTTTAGTATTCACCATGATGCATGTATTTCCTGTTCTGGCCAGATTTGATAATTCCATTAGGCAGACATTTAAAAATTCTTTGTATATGGGAATACTTAGTCTTCCAAAGACGATTCTTATGATGATCTGTTGGGCGGTGCCCATTGTCATATTGGTATTTTTTTTCCAGGTATTTCCGATTGTATTTGCATTGGGGATATCTGGACCGACTTTTGTGTGTGCTCTTCTTTACAACAAAACGTTTAAACGTTTCGAACCGGAAGAGAATGCAGATGAGTGGTCACTGGCAACCAAAGAAGAAATGGATCATGCGGATACGGAGAGCACAGGATGAAAGAGGGACGGGACAGAACAATTTTACAATGGCTGATACCGCTGGTTTGTGCAATAATTGTAATTGCAATTATGTTATTAAAGTTCTCTGTTGATATCCGAAAAGATGCGATAAATACGGTTGAAAAGGACATAAAAGAAATTACCGAAAAATATGCTTTGAGAATTACAAATGATCTTCAAAGCATTCAGGCTTCCGGTGAGACTGTAGCGCAGGTAATCGGCAAACAGCCATCAAAGAAATCAGACATTGTGCAGCAGCTTATTAAGGCGCTTGTAGATCAGACGCATATATATGAGGCGGTGTACTGTAATGAAAAAGGAATATTTGTTGATCAGAACGGTGAGTCTATCAACTTTGAGGGGACTGTCTATGATGAAGCGATAAAGTCTCTTTCGGACGTAGAATATGTCTATTTGCCGGAGGACGGTGTGCTGGGGATACCAGCAATATTGATGATGATTCCTGTGCCGGAAGACAAAGGTAATCTGCTTTTGTTTTACTCCATCAAACGGATAAAGAACCTCACAAGGATAGATAAAGAATTTGATCGGACGGCATTTGCTGTTATGGCCGATAAGGATGGAAATATTCTCTCTTATGGGGAAGCAGGCAGCAGTTTCCTAAAAGGCGGAAATATATGGACGAACATTGACAAGAAGTATCAAAACGCCGGTACCCAGGCGAGGGTGGCGATGCAGAATTCCAGTACTGATTGTGTCGAGCTTGCTGCAAACAGAGAGGAGAAAACGGTGGCATTTACGCCGATAGGAATTAATGACTGGAATCTGGTGATAGGAATTGATCAGAGTTACGCGCAGCTTTACCAGAGCAAAGTGTGGAGTGGTTTTTTGCTGAGGGTGATCCCGATTCTTTGCGTAGTGATCTTGTGCTTCCTGTTTTTTGTAATCGCCAATTTGATTGGCAAAAAGCGGAATGCAGATAGAAGCAAGACGCTGCAGGAAAAAGCAGATACGGATCTTCTTACCGGTCTTAATAATAAACTGGCAACGGAGCGGAAGATTAAGGAGTACATAAAAGATTATCCGCAATCAATGGCGATGATGTTTGTCCTGGATATTGATAATTTTAAAAAAATCAATGATACTCAGGGGCATGCCTTTGGTGATGAGGTTCTCCGCACACTGGGCAAGCATATTGGAGTCAATTTCCGTGTTACAGATATCATAGGACGTACCGGCGGTGATGAGTTTACCATTTTTCTGAAAGATTTGAAGGATGATGCCAATACTTTGAAGGAAGCCCAGAAACTAGTGCATTTTTTTAAAAACTTTCAGGTTGGCGAATATGTAAAATACTCGGCTACGGCAAGTATTGGCGCGGCTGTTTTTCCGGCTCACGGAAGTGATTTTGAATCCTTGTATAAAGCAGCAGACCAGGCTTTATACAAAGCAAAGAAAAGGGGCAAGAATCAGTTGGCGTTTTATGATGACCGGGATCGGAAGGAATAATTGTACAAAGTGTCTATGGAACTGAAAAATCTTTGTGTAATAATGGCATAGGCAAGAGCGGGAAACTCATGTATACTAATCTCAGACTTGATTATGAATCAAATATTTAAGGAGGCAAATTAAAATGGCAAGTTTATCTTTAAAAAATATCTGCAAGGTATATCCTAATGGATTTGAGGCAGTAAAAGACTTCAACCTTGAGATTAAGGATCAGGAATTCATCATCTTTGTAGGACCTTCAGGATGTGGTAAGTCTACTACATTGCGTATGGTTGCGGGTCTGGAAGACATTTCTTCCGGTGAACTGAAAATCGGTGACAGAGTTGTCAATGACGTTGAACCCAAGGACAGAGATATTGCGATGGTATTCCAGAACTACGCTTTGTATCCTCATATGTCAGTATATGACAACATGGCGTTTGGTCTTAAATTGAGAAAAGTTCCGAAGGACGAAATTGACAAAATGGTAAAAGAAGCAGCTAAGATTCTTGACCTGACAGCTCTTCTTGATCGTAAGCCTAAGGCTTTATCCGGTGGTCAGAGACAGCGTGTTGCTATGGGTCGTGCTATCGTTCGTAATCCTAAGG